>NZ_JSBN01000075.1 GCF_000797515.1 Sphingomonas sp. Ant H11 | reverse complement strand
GGTCGCGGGCTTCGATGCGCGCCGCGCGGCCGATGCCGCGATCAAGCAAGAGGACGGCCTGACGCAAGACGCGTCGATGTTTTCCGCGCGCTGCGTCGATCGATCCTGCGCGCCGCCCTGGTCGGCAATGCGCGCGACGGCGGCACCGTGGGCCGCGATTTCCTGGTCTGGTCGCAATTGCGCCAGATGATCACCCCGAACACGCCGGGCAACGCGATCGGCGTGTCCCGCCTAGCCCCGGCCTCGCCCGGGCCTGACAGCGCGCGCAGCCTGATCCAGGCCATGCCGGGCAGCCGGCTGTGGATGGACGCCATGCGCGACATGCACTTGTGCCCGGCCTTCAGCCGCGACGATCTCGTCGCCGCGTTCCAATCCTATCGCGAACAGGACAAGGATTTCAAAACCCTCGCCGCGACGATCGTCGCGGGCCTCGCGATCGAACGGTCGCTCAATTACGGCGATTATAGCGTGCCGCTCCACGACGCGCTGGCCGACATGGTCGGCCTCGGCACCGATAAGGGCCTGCGCGATTTCTGGCAGCCGACCGTGGAGCTGCTCAATCTGCTCGACAAGGGACCGTGCCTCGCCATCGCCGAGCCGATGGTCGAGCGCGTGACCTTCGGCACCTGGGCGCGGATGAAGGGTAGCGAGATCTCGCGCCAGGTGCTGCAGGTCGTCACCGGACAACATCCCGCGACCCGCGCATCGATGGCGCAGGCTGCGGCGAACTGGGTGCATCCGTTGTTGCGCTTCCGCGGCAACGTGCCGGCCGAGGCGGCCGATGCCGACGACATGCTTCAGGCGGCTGAGTGATGCCCCGCGCGAAATCCCCCGCATGGACGAGCGAAGAGCGCGCGGTCCTGATCGAGCTCTATCCGGCGCTGGGCCTCAATGGCGTTGCCGATGCCCTGCCGGATCGGTCATGGCAGGCGATCTACGTCATGGCCAACAAGCTCGGCCTGCGCACCGTCTGCACCGCAAAAGCGCCCGAGCCCAAGCTGCAGGGCCAACGCCTGGAGGAAGCCATTCGGCTCCGCGAAGTCGAAGGCTGGTCCTTCGCCCGGATAGGCGCGCATATGGGGGTGGCCGAAGCTTCCGCCTGCAACGCGGTCCTGATCGCGCTGTGCCCGCGCAAGGGATTCCGGCCTGCAGAGCGCGATGCAACGGGTAGGCTCACGCCGGAGGGACTTGAGCGTCTGCGCTATGCGCTGCGCAAGGGCATGAAGGGCTTGGATATCCAACTTCGCCTTGGCGTCAGCGCCAGCTGCGTCGCCGAGCAGCGCCGCCGCTATCAGGCCGATCTGAAAGCGCGCGACAAAGCCCCCCTTCCTCCGCCGGGCGCGGGTGCAGCCTATTCGGGGGTGAAGGTGGCTGTCGCAAAAAAGCGGGAGGTCGAAGGCCTATTGCTCGAGGGCTTTGGCGCCAAGCGGGTAACCGCACAGACGGGCGTCAGCAACACCACCGTCGGCCGTATCCGCAATCGCCTGGTCAAGCGCCTGGCGCGCAAGGGCGAGTGCCTTCCCGGATGTGACCTCGCTGGTCGGCGTATCGGTGCCGCCAAGGCATCCACCAACTATATCCCGCCGGAATCGATCACCGCTTTGCGCGAACGGCTCCTTGCACGGGAGCCGGTAGCCCGGGCCGCGCGGCGCTGGGGATTGGCGGTTGTTCCGCCTATCGCATCCGGAATCAGTTGGCCGCTGAGTTGGCGGCGCAGGGAGAAACACTTCCAGCCCCCAACCGTCTCGGGCGCAGCGCGGAAGCGCGCCGCCTGGCGCGCGAGGCCTCATGGCTTCCCGCTGGCATGTTGCGCCGGTTCCGGCAGCTGGCTGCAGAAATCGGACCAGACGCCGCCAAAGCACAGATCGTCGCGGAAATCGCAGCGGATAAGGCCGCCGCGATCGCCGCCCGGCAAGCCGAAGCTGCTCGCCCCAAGTCTTTCGAGGAGCAACTCGAACGGGTGCGCAATGGTGCCAAGATCATCACCATAACCCCATTACGACGTCCGGGGCCCATGATGACGCTCGGCGGCGTCGCGACGGGTGCCTGTGATGCTCCCGGTTCATCGCACTGAGCGCCCGAGCGGACCCGAGCTGATCGCGGAAATCGAGGCTGCGGCTAGGCACCGTTGCGTCACAGCGCGCGCGCTCATCGCGCCGCTCTATCCTGACAACCCCTCCGCTGCCTTGAACACGATCAGAAAGGCGTCTCATCCAACCGAGCGAACCGTCGCGAAGGTTCGCGCCTTGATCGCAGGTGGACCGATCGCGCGCGAGCCAAGCCCGGCTACCGCTCCGAAGCGAACCCCTATCACCGAAGGGCAACGGCACGCGGCTGCGCGCTCCGCCGGCGGCATGAGAACCACTCTGGTGCAGTCCCTTGATCGGCCGCCGGCACCAAGGATGCCGACCATTCTTGGGGATCGCCGCCCGCCCGCCTGGTCCCGCGAAGCATGTCCCGTCTGTGCCACGCGCGGCGACCTTGGCTGCGCGCATCGACGCCCCTTCGAGGAGGTATGCGATGGCTTACGCTGAAAACACGACGGTGCCGACCGAGCGCTCGATCGCCGAGCCGATCGCCGCCGAATATGCGAGCGGCTGCGCCGACCAGCTTCTGATCTCCGGGCCCAACCAGACCACAATCAACCGAGCGGAGCGCATATGAGCTGGGATACCTTCGGATCGCCCTATGACCCCAATTACCGGGGAAAAGGCAAAATCAGCCGGCCGCAAGAAACCCGCCGCGCCGAACAGGAACAGCACCAGCTGCGCGGGTGCGGCGATCCCGCATGCCCGAGCTGTAACCCGGACACCGCATCGCGCTTCTCCAGCGCAGAACAGTCCGCTGCCTACCGCAGCCCGGATCCGGCACCGGCGCGTAATCGCAGCTTCTCTGTTTCTGTCGACGACAACGCCCGTGAGGCGATGCGGCGCATGAGCGACCGCTTGGTCAATAACATGTTGTTAGGTTACGACATCTCCAGCGGCGAGAGCAATCCGTCCTCGACGTCAGCGAGCGACGGCAAGGCCAAGCCCCCGACATCGTACCGCGATGCGCGCAAGGCGGTCGCCCAATGGATCATCGCCGCCCCCGAACAGGCGTTCGATGATATCGTCGGCAACGATGCAGCACTCGCGCAGCTGCGCGACGCGATCCAGGCCCCGGTCACGCACAAGGCGCTGTATGACGCCTATGGCCTGAAGATGCCCAAGGGGGCGATGCTTTCGGGACCGCCGGGCTGCGGAAAGACGATGTTCGCGCGCGCAGCCGCATCGGAGATGAAGCGACTCTATGGATCCGCGACCGAATTCATCTCGATCTCGGGTGCCGAACTGCAGTCGATGTACATCGGCGAGACCGAGGGACGGATCAAAGCGATCTTCGCCTTTGCTCACGAATATCAGGCGTTTCACGGCCACCCGCTGCTCGTTTTCATGGACGAGGCCGAAGTGCTGCTGCCCGATCGCACGGGCCGCGTGCGCCGCGTCGCACCATGGGAGGAAAGTCAGGTCGCGACATTCCTCGCCGAAATGGACGGCATGCAGGAAAGCGGCGCGTTCGTCCTACTGGCGACCAACCGCCCCAACGTCATCGACCAGGCCGTGCTGCGCGATGGCCGCTGCGACTTCAAGATCGTCGTCCAGCGCCCGACGCCGGAAGCGATCGAGTCGATCCTGCGCAAGAACTTCGCGGGCGTGCTGCTCGACAGCGAAAGCAAGCTCGAGCAGCTCGTCTTTGCTGCGGTCGAATGCCTGCATGATCCGCAGAAGATCATCATCGATGCGCAGACGATCAAAGTCGACTTCCAAGCCGAGATGATCGAGCGCGGCCACAAGCATTTCCTGCTCGAGCATATCGTTTCAGGTGCGATGGCCGCGTCGATCCCCGGCCGGGCGAAGCGCGCAGCCTTCACCCGCGATAAAGCGGATGGGGTCGCGCGCGGCGTCACGACGTCGGACGTGGTCAAGGCGGTCAACGATATCTTCGAAGAAAATCGCGGCCTCGATCATGCCTTCGCCTTCGAAGCATTCATGCGCGAGTTCCTGACTGAAGCGACCGCGTCGCGGCAGGACGGTAAGTCATGACTGCATCGACGCACCGACCGACTCTAGCCGAAGCAAAACATCTCGGCCGGCCAAGCGACCGAGGCCGGTTCCTGCGCATCAACGACGTGATCGCGACGACCGGGCTGAGCCGAGCGACCATATACCGCCAAATCGATGCAGGGGCCTTCCCCAAACAAGTGCCCCTTACCGCTCGCGCGGTCGGATGGTGGGAAACGAGCATCGAAGAGTGGCTCAACGGACGCCGCTCCGCCGCCTGACCTGCGCCGCAACGGGGGCATCCACGGGGGCACCAAACAAACCAGGCGCTCAGTTTTAAACGTAAATGGGGACATTTAGCATGATCACACCGGCTTCCACCTCTTCCGCCAATCGGCGATAGTGCCCCCCGACCGTGGCGGGCGGGGCTATTTAACCCGGAATAATCTCCCCGAAATCGAGGGCCTTCCTCGGTTAGCGCGCCTGTAACTATCAAAATTTTCCGCAGGTTCGGCGTTTCGGCCAAATTGCTTCCTAAAATGAAGATGGGGAAGTCGAAGCATTGGCAACGGGAAGTCTGGCATCATGGGCACCTGCACGGGCGTGAACGCGATATCGTCGGCATCACCGACCGCGTCGATATCGTCGACCACGCAGATGGCGGCCTTGCGACAACACAAGCAAGACTATCTGAAGATGATGGCGGCCGCCCAATCGGGTGACGCGACGGCGGCGAAAGCGGCGTATGCCCGCCTGACCGCCAATCGGACGCCCCCCGTCAAAAGCCCGCTCGCCGCGCTTGGGGCGACGCTCCAGAGTGGCGACACAGCGGCAATCCGGCAAGCGGCGGAGGCCCTGCAACAAGCGCGTGACGGCCAGATCAGCAAGTCGGCCGACCCGAACGCACCGCCACCGCCCAAGCCCATTCCCGCCGCTGCCTACGGATCCAGCCAAACCGACATTAACGTCCTCGCGTGATCGGGAGACAGGCACAGCATCGCGACCGCAGCCGGGCAGGAACGCCGGAGACCGCCCCGGCGACCTCCGATCTCACCTCACGGCGTTTCGCTCCTGCGCGGTCCGCCCTGGACGCCGCTTCGGGTTCAAATCGGGCGCAGCCCGACGACGCAAAGGCGATGCAGCGGTGACGTTCGATCCAGCCGCTTCTGTCGCGTCCGATGATGGTGAGCCGATAAGCCCCGGCTTCGACAGCGCGCGCGCACCGCTTCGCTGCGCGACATCGCTCGATCCGGCGGACTGGTCAGGCTTGCGCGCGCAGGGGCATCGGATGCTCGATGACATGATCGACCATCTCGAAGGACTTTCCGGGCAACCGGCCTGGCGTCCGGTGCCCGCAGACGCTCTGGCCGTTGCGCGCGAAGCGGTACCGGTGGCCCCAACCGATCTGGCGAGCGTGCACGCAAGCTTCATGGACGCGATCCTTCCTTATGCCGGCGGCAATCTGCATCCCGGTTTCATGGGTTGGGTGCAGGGTGCGGGGACGCCCGTCGGCATGCTGGCCGAAATGCTCAGCGGCGGGCTGAACGCCAATTTGGGCGGGCGCAACCATATGCCGATCCTGATCGAGCGCCAGATTCGCGACTGGGTGCGCGAGATCTTCGCCTTTCCCGCAACAGCAGACGGTCTGTTCCTGACCGGAACTTCGCAAGCCAATTTCGTCGCGTTGCTGGTCGCACGAACGCGGATATGCGGTGCGGCTGTGCGGCAAGTCGGCGTGACGAAGGCACCGCGCCTGGTTGCTTATGCGTCGAACGAAGTTCACGGCTGCGTTCCCCGAGCATTGGAAATGGCGGGACTTGGCTCCGACGCGCTCACCCGCGTCGCGACCGACGCTGCGGGGCGGATCGATATGGGCTCGCTCCGGGCACACATCCGGGCGGATCGCGCCGCCGGCCTGACGCCCTTCCTGCTGGTGGGCTCCGCCGGTACGGTCAACAGCGGCGCGATCGATGACCTGGACGCCCTGGCCGATCTTGCGGGCGAGGAGGACCTGCACTTTCATATCGATGGCGCGCTGGGTGCGCTGGGCATGATGTCGCCCGAGATCGCGCCGCTCCTGCACGGAATCGAGCGCGCCGATAGCCTGGCGTTCGATTTCCACAAATGGGGGCATGTCCCCTACGACGCTGGTTTCCTGCTCGTTCGCGAGGGCATCTGGCTGAAAGAGACCTTCGCGTCGCCCGCGGGCTATTGACCCGCGCCGAGACCGGCCTCGCGGCGGGCGGGGACTGGCCATGCGATATCGGCCCCGATCTTTCGCGCAGCTTCCGGGCGCTCAAGACCTGGTTCACGCTCAAGACCTACGGGACCCAGGCATTGGGCGCGGCCATGGCTGCGAACTGCCAGTTGGCCCGCGTATTGGCTGCGCGGATCGCGGCCGAACCCGATCTGGAACTTCTGGCTCCCGTCGCGCTCAACATCGTTTGCTTCGGTTACGCGCCCGACGGCGTTGGCGGGGATGGCGCGATCAACCGTGCGATCGTTGAGGATCTGCACAATGCCGGTCGCGTCGCACCGTCCCTGACGCTGGTGAAAGATCGGCCCGCAATCCGCGCCGCTTTCGTCAATCACCGCACCACCGCAGATGACCTCGACGCGCTTGTCGAAGGAGTATTGCGGTTTGGCGCGGGCCATTCTTCGCGGCGCTGAGGATATATCGATGCCAGTCAACCACCCCCTTCTCAACCGGCCCGTAATCGGTCCACGCACCGAGACGCTCGGCATGCATCGCCTTTTGCCAGTGGCCTTTGAGCGCCGCGACATGACCGCTTTATGGCAACACACCATCCAGCGGATCGAGGCGGACGTGGGCGACGCGGCAGCGATGATCGATCTGTCGATGATGCTCTATTGCCATTTTCGCGCCGACGAAGCGCGTGCCTTGCTCGATCAGGCCATCGCACTTCAGCGCGACTTTTGCATCGTCCACGGTGATGGCTCGGGCCTGAAGGTGCTCGCCTTCGTCACGCCGGGCGATTTCATGGCCAACACGCCGGTCGATTTCCTGCTCAACGGTTCCGACGCCGTTCTGTGGCTGCGCTATGTCGATGCCGACACCGCAGATCTGGACGGCCTGCCCGAACATGATGTCGCCTTGCTGGCGATTGGCGAGGCCACCGAGCATCGCGCCGTCCTGGCGCGGATGGCGGAATTATTGCCCACGCTCGGTGGTCCAGTGATGAATGCCGATCCGCGCCGGATCGCGGGGCTGACGCGGGATGACGTCAGCGCGTCGCTTGCGGCCGAGGCGTCGCTGTGCGTCCCGCCAACCACCAAGGTCGATCGGGCGGTGCTCGAATCGATCGGCTCGGGAGCAACCGAACTCGCCGACCATGTCGCGAGCCTTGCCTTCCCCATCATTGTGCGCCCCCTCGGCACGCATGCCGGCGGCGGACTCGATCGCCTGGACTCGCCCGACGCCGCGCTGGCGTATCTCGCCACCGATGAGAGTGCGAAGTTCTTCATCGCGCCCTTTATCGATTATCGCGGAAACGACGGACTGTTCAGCAAACAACGCGTGGTGTTTATCGGCGGCAAGGCGTTCCCCAGTCATTTGGCGCTCTCCGACCATTGGATCGTGCATTATCTGAGCGCCGGCATGGCCGAAAATGCCGATAAACGCGCCGTCGAGGCGGCATGGATGGAGCATTTCGATACCGATTTCGCTCACCGGCACGCTGCTGCGTTCGCCGCGCTCAATCGTCGAATCGGGCTCGATTATTTCGGGATCGACTGTGCCGAATTGCCCGACGGACGGCTGCTGATTTTCGAGGTCGATGTCGCCATGCTCGTTCACGACATGGATGACGGGGAGACGTTCCCGTACAAAAAAAGTGGCGATGCAGAAGCTTTTCGACGCGTTCGTCACCTATGCGGGCGCGTTGCGAGGGTCGGCTATGAGTGCGCCGCGTGAGCGCCCTCGATTTACTGCACTTGCTCGTCAGCGGCGGGGATGAGCGGCTTGCGCTCGATCCGCAGACGGGGTGCAATATGTATGGATACGGACCGCGTCCGGCTGCCTCGGAACGCGCGCTAAGCTCGTCCACCGCTTCGTCGATTTCGGGCAGCGCCTTTGCGGCGGTCCAACACTATCACCGGTATCTTCTGGGCGAGAGTGTCGCGCGGGGAGAAACCGCTGTTTATCAGGCGGAATGTGACGGTCTCCGCGCCAGCCTGCTCGATTGTATCGGATGTGCGGCATCGTCAGGAGTCGAGGTCCTGCTATCACCCTCCGGCACCGATCTGCACTTGCTGGCGACGCTTTTGTTTCGCCAGCCGGACGCACCCCTTTTCACCCTGACGCTCGAGCCGAGCGAAACCGGCAGTTCGGTGGCGAGTGCGGCTTCGGGCTCGCACTTCATGGCGCATTCGCCAAGCGGCGCGCGCCGGTTGCCGGGCAGTTCGATTGCATCGGGCATAACCAACGCGACCTTTGCCGTACGGGACGATGCCGGTTGCCTAAGAGATGAAGACGGTGTTGAGGACGACATCAACGCCCGTATCGCCGCCGCGATTGAAAGCGGCCACAATTGCCTGGTCGTCGTCACGGATGTGTCCAAGACCGGTTTGATCGCCCCCCGTCTCGATACGGTGTTTCGCCTGAGGGCACGTTATGGCGACCGCATCGATTTCCTGATCGATGGCTGCCAGCTGCGCCTCACACCGGAAACCATTCGGGCCTATCTCGCGCAGGGGTTCGCCCTTGCGATAACGGGATCGAAATTTCTGGGCGGCCCCAGTTTCAGCGGCGCGTTGTTCTGCCCGCCGTCGCTCGCAAAGCGCTGGCGCGACCGCGAACTGCCCCCGCAAATGGCGGACTATTGTGCGCCCGCGGAGCTGCCCTCGGGCTGGCGCGCGCGGCAAGCCTTGCCGGACCGCGCCAATTTCGGCCTGCTGTTGCGCTGGCATGCTGCCCTCCATGAGTGGCAGGCGCTGCTGGCCATTCCATCATCCGAGATCGAGCGCACCGTCAGGACGTTTGGGAAGGCGGTGGAGGATCGCCTGCGGCACGATGGTGCCTTCATACCGCTGGCAACCCGCTCGCTTGACCGGCATCCGCTGCTGCCAAGCGGATTTGATCTGTCTTATGATGCCATACCGACCATCTTCCCGTTCCTGCTCAATCGGCAGAACGGCATCGGCACGCTCAACGCGGTCGAAACGCGGCATGTCTTTGAGAGAGTTGCGCGAGGCGGTCCGAACGTTCCCGCGATCCGGCTGGGCCAGCCGGTCGCGTGTGGCCTACGCCATGGCGAGAAGGTCGCCGCGCTGCGGCTATGCCTGAGCGCGCGGCTGATTGTCGATGCGTCCGACCGCGAGGGCGGCCTTGTGGCAATCATCAACCACGCCATGAAGGCGCTTGACGGCGTCGCGATGGCGTCTTGTGGATTCAGCGTCGAACGGCGATCGATCGCCGCCTGACGGGCGTTTTGGCTGCGACCGATCGTCCCCCCCGCACGAGCGCTGCTCCATGTGAAATCAGACCAGCGCGCGGGTTCCGCCCGAACGGTTTCCGCGACCGCCACAATTCCGCCAAGGTGCTTGATATAAGCTCGTTTTACCAAGGGGTACGCCGCCATTGCGGGTACGCGGCCGTGGGGGAACAGCGTGAAGGCCTCAAGCTGGGCATGGCCATCTTTCGCGCTCGTTTCCGTCGGCCTCGCCGACGTTTCCCAGGCTGCACAAACCCAGCCAGCCTCTGCCGCACCCGCCGACCCGCTGACGCCAGGTTCCATGACGGACCGCGATACAGGTGACATCGTCGTCACCGGGCATCGAACCGCAGGCACTGCCATCGAGACGGTGAAACCGCTTGCCGTGTTCGACAGCGCCGCGCTGCTGGCGCTGGGGCCGACAAGCATGGCGGACCTGATGAAACGCCTTAAGGGCGTGGCAACCTCCGCCAGTGGCGGTGAACCCGCCATCCTGCTTAACGGTCGACGCGTTTCAGGATTCGGCGATTTGATGAGCCTGCCTCCGGAATCGATCGAACGTGTCGAGGTCCTGCCCGAGCAGGAGGCCGCTCGCTTCGGCTTTCCGCCAACGATGCGGGTGATGAACTTCATCACCAAAAAGCATTTTCGGTCGGTGACTTTGCAGGAACTGGGCGGCTCGACCACCGAGGGCGGCGGTGCGACCAACTATGTCGAAGTGAATGGCGCGCGTATCGAGGGGCCGAAGCGGGCCTCGCTCAGCCTCTACTATCTCCATCTCGATCCCCTGCTACAAAGCCAGCGAGCGATCGCGCCAGATCCCGACTCCCTTTTCGCCGTTGGCGGCAACGTCACCGGCGTCGGCGGTGGCAGCATCGACCCTTCGCTGGATCGCCTTGCAGGCCATCCCGTTACCATCGCCGCCGTTCCTCAAAGCGTCGCGGCCCGTCAATCGCTCGACAATTATGTCAATTCCGGCCGGGCGATGACCGATTCCGGTGCCTACCGCACGTTGCAGCAGCGTACAGATACGCTTCACGCCGAAGGAGCCTTCGGGGCACCGCTTGGCAAGAGCGTGGACGGTTCGCTCAACCTTTCCGTTCAGGCAGACCGCAACAGCGGGTTGAGCGGGCTCGCCTCGGGCATCATTCAGGTGCCCGGAGGTACAACGGCGCTGCCCTTTTCCGGGCCAGTACTGGTCTATCGCGCCTTTCCCGGGGCGGTGCTGCACCAGAACAGCTCCACGCTGACCGCGCATGGCGGCCTGACCCTTCAGGGCAGTATCCGACGGTGGTCGTGGAACGTGACCACTAGCTATGACCGCGTATTCTCCCGGGCGGACTCAGAAACGGGTGTTCCACTTGATGCGCTTCAGGACGCGGTCACGGGCGGCGGAGATCCCATGGCAGCGCTCGACGTCGCGAGCGCGGCGCAACGCACCGTCAACCACAGCCGTACCTCGACCAGTACGGTTGCGAGCAAAGCGGTTGTGAATGGCTCGCTCGCCCATCTGCCTGCCGGTGATGCGCAAGTCACGGTTTCTGCGGATTATAGTCGTTCGGTCAGCGGGACCCATGGCAATGGCGAAGCGATCGACCTTGGGGCCGTCAGTCGATCGATCGGCGGAGCCAGTTTCAACACCGTGATACCCATCGCCTCGGCGCAGAACGGTGTGCTGCCCATTCTTGGCCAGTTGACGGTAAACGGCATGGTGGGTGTGTCAGATGTCTCCCGCTACGGGCGGCTGACCAGTTCGAACTATGGATTCACCTGGACCCCGGTGCGGCCCGTGCAGTTGACTGGTTCCATCACCGAAACGCGAACGCCGCCTGCGATCGGCCTGCTCGTCAGCCCCACCTTTACGACGCCGAACACCCCGTTTTTTGATTTTACCGCCGGTGCCAGTGTGCTGGTTTCCACGCTTGTGGGGGGCAACCCGTCACTGATGCCCGAGCGACGGCGAACGACGACGCTGGGGCTTGCGCTACAACCCTTCAAAGACCGGGAGTTCCGCTTCGGGATCGATTTTCTCGACACCACCATCGATAACCAGTCCGCCACGTTGGGAAGCCTGACACCGGACTTTCAGGTCGCGTTTTCAGGGCTATTCCTCCGGGATTTGGCGGGAACCCTGATCAGCGTCGATCTGCGTCCGGTCAATCTGCGCGCGAGAACGAGAAGAAGTTGCGGATGACGCTGAACCTCCAGACCCCGATTGGCCGCGCCCCACCACCGCCGCCTGCGCCGAACAAGGACGGGCCTCCGGCGAAACCGGCCAAACCGCGCCCGTTCCTATATATAAACCTGACGACCAACTATCGGTTGCAGGATCGTCTGGTCTTGCGGAACGGATTACCATCGCTCGATCTCCTCAATGGAGCGACAATCGACGGGACCAGCGGACGGCCCGAGTGGGATGTTGATGGCACCGTCGGCGGAAATTACGGCCCGTTCAACGTCGGGGTGTATGCCAGACTGCAAGCACCAACCCGCATTCGCAGTGCGTCGGCAGTTTCCGATCTTCGTTTCTCCGCGAAAACCTGGCTCACGCTCTACGGATCGCTCGATATCGCCAAGATCGCCCACCGCCCCTGGAGCAAACAGATGTCGCTCCAGTTCACGGTGGAAAATATGCTGAACGACCGAATCCAGGTGCGCGATCGGACGGGGGCAACGCCCAATCGCTTTCAAGCCGCTTGTCTTGATCCGCTCGGTCGGTCCGTCCGCCTGGGTCTTCGCAAATTGTTTTGAAGAGCGCGGCACCTTGCCAGGGCAGGCCTGCTCCCCCGGGGAATGTCACGGCGGCCCTTCACTCCATGAACGTGCCGAGCCGCCGCCCGAAGTCGACGATCGCGTGGCCGATCCGCAGGCGCGCCCGTTGATAGCGCTGCAACGCCGCTTCGATGGGGGCTTCGGCCAATGCGCTTGTCAGCGCCAGCGCATCGCCCGCTGCCTTTGCCACGCCCATCGCCGTGTGCGGGCGCGCCACAAAGGCGCTGTCACCGATGAGTACCAGCCGTCCGCGCGCCATTTGCGGGGTTTCATAATCGAAGATCGCCTGAACGAACGGGTTTGGCTCGGCCAGCAGCGCATCGTGAAACTGCGGCGGAAGCTGCGCCGAACCGGCAGACCGCAGATCAGACTTTGCCGGCTCGGAAAGCTGTCCTGGAGCAAGGGAGAACGCATGAACCTGGCCAGTGCGGTCTGCGAGCGTGCGCTGGAGATCGTCCGCGCGCCGATACCAGACCCAATTGTACCGCCGCATCCCCGGCTCCAATTCACCGTTCGGCCCGGGGACGACATAACCGAGCGCCTGCGATCGATTGCCCGTGTAAAAGGCGAACCGGTCGAGCAGCGTTTGCGCGGCACTGTCGGGAAGCGCGCTTTCGGGGACCAACCCGCGCCAGGCGACATAGCCGGTATAGGTCGCCTGTTGCGCGGTTCCGATCACGGCCGCGCGGACCGTCGACCCGATCCCGTCGGCACCGATGACCAGATCGGCGGTTACGCGCGTTCCGTCTTCGAACTGCACCCATGCCGTGCTGTCGTCGGTTCCTGCCTGCACCGCATCGCGACCGACATGATAGTCCGATGTCGAAAGCACGTCGCGCAATCCGGTATAAAGATGGTCCCAGGAGATTTGCATCTGGGGCGCGGCAACGCGCCCGGTGATGGTGCCATCAAGATCCAGGAAAATGCGCTCGCGCGCCATCACACCGATGGTTGCCAGATCATCAAGCCCAAGCGCGCGAAGCGCGACGAACACCTCTTCCTGCGGAACCAGTCCAGCACCGCGCCCGGCAAGCCCGGCGCGCGAACGCTCATAGACCTGGACATCGTGCCCGGCCTTTCGCAGCAGCCCTGCAGCGAACAGACCTGCGAGCGACCCGCCTACGATCACGATCCGCATCATCAGTGCTTTCTGCGCAGGCTGGCGATCTGCAGCGCGACCGCAACCAGTGCGAACGCGCCGCCAAGGGCAGCGACGGCGTCCCAGCCCCCCGCCTTCCACGCGGTCATCGCGGCGGCCGAGCCGACCGCGCCGCCAAGGAACATCGCCCCCCATGAAGATGGTGTTCAGCCGCGAGCGCGCTTCCGGCCGCAAGGCGTAGACAATATGCTGATTGGAGACGAGCGCGCTCTGCACGGCGAAATCGAGCAGAATGACGCCGACGATCAAGCCGGCCAGCAAGGTCCACACGCCGAAGATCAACCAGGAAAGCAGCGTCAGCAGCGCGCCAATCGCGATCACCTGGTGCGGCCCGTAGCGATCGGCGATCCGCCCTGCAATCGGTGCCGCAAGGATGCCGACCGCACCAACGACGCCAAAGAGTCCGGCGATTTCGGCCCCAAGGCCAAAGCGCGGTTCCTGCAGCCGCAGCGCGAGGATGGTCCAAAACGCCGTAAACGCGGCGAACAGCAGCGATTGCGTTACCGCCGCCAGCCGCAGCGCGCCGAATTCGCGCCACAAATGGACGAGCGAGCGCATCAATGCTCCATAGCGCAGGGTCGAGTCGGGCTTGCTGCGCGGCAGCGAGAACGCCATCATCGCGCCAGCGGACAGCGCCATCGGCAGACCGAGCCAGAACATCGCGCGCCACCCCGCGTGCGTCGCGACGAACCCGGCCAACGTGCGGCTGAGCAGGATGCCACATAACAGCCCCGACATAACGGTGCCGACGGTCGCGCCGCGGCGTTCGGGCGCAGCCAGATGGGCGGCAAACGGAACGATCTGCTGCGCAACCGTCGCGGCAGCACCGACCAGCAAGGAGGCGAGGATCACCAGGATAACCGTCGGGGCAATCGCAGCGGCGACCAAAGCCAGCGCCAGCACACCGAATTGCAGCAGGATCAGGCGCTTGCGCTCGACAAGGTCACCCAGCGGCACGAGCAGGAACAGGCCGACCGCATAACCGAGCTGGGTCGCCGTCGGGATCATGCCGGCCGCAGCGCCCGGAAACTCGCGTTCGATGATGCCCAGCATCGGCTGGTTGTAATAGATATTGGCAACCCCGATCCCGGCTGCGGCCGCCATCGCAAAGGTGGCACCGCGCGTTAACGGGAGGCTCGGCGCGCTGGTCGATTCAGCATCGGCGATCCGCTCCTCCGGGGGGGTACGGCTGGCCCTCTGAATATCAGTCATCATTCACATCCTGTCGCGGTTCAAGACAGGATTTTACCCAACTCTTGCCCCGCGCGAACCCATACTTACATATGACCTAACTTATTTGTTAATATTCAAAATGTTACGACCATTTTCTTCCATCAGCCCCGTCGGAGAAACGGCGCAAGGGACGCCGCTTCACGATCAGGAAGTCGTGCGGCTGCACCACAATCTCGTCGTCGGGCTGGGCGCAAGCCTGCCATTAAATCGGCGAAGAAAGCTCGGAAGCTCGCGAAATTTGCCGCGATGTCTGGCAACGCTGCCGCTATGAGCCCATGTCCGATATCGAGAGAATGCCCCTCGCCCGCGCCTTCTGATGTATAAAAGGAAGATCCATGCCTAACGACCCCGTCATCATCGCCAGCTACGCCCGTACGCCAATGGGTGGCTTTCAGGGGGCGCTTTCCGGCGTCACCGCGGTTGAACTCGGCGTGACGGCGGTGCGTGCGGCAGTCGAACGGGCGCAGGTCGACCCGAACAGCATCGATCGGATTTATATGGGGTGCGTGCTCCCTGCGGGCCTGGGCCAGGCCCCCGCCCGCCAGGCGGCGCTCGGCGCGGGGCTGCCCGATTCGGTAGAAGCAACCACGATCAACAAGATGTGCGGCTCTGGCATGCAGGCGACCATCATGGCGACCGAAGCGCTGATGGCGGGCACCGTCGACGTAGTAGTGGCCGGCGGTATGGAGAGCATGACCAATGCGCCGTTCCTGCTGGCAAAACATCGCTCGGGCGCGCGGATTGGCCATGACGTCGTCATCGATTCGATGATGATGGACGGTCTGGAAGATGCCTATGACAGGGGCAAACCGATGGGGGCCTTTGCCGAGGATACCGCCACCGCCTATCAATTTACCCGCGCCGAGCAGGACAGTTTCGCGATCGAAAGCCTGACTCGCGCCAACGCGGCGATCACCGGCGGCGGCTTTGCCGACGAAGTCGTTCCGGTCACGGTCAAGACCCGCGGCGGCGATGTCGTCGTCAGCGAAGACGAACAACCCGGTAAGGCCAAGCCCGAGAAAATCCCCAGCCTGCGCCCCGCTTTCGCCAAGGACGGCACGATCACCGCTGCTACCTCCGCTTCCATTTCCGATGGGGCGGCCGCCCTGGTGCTGACGCGGGCGAGCGTGGCCGAACAGCGCGGCCTGTCGCAGGAGGCGCGAATCGTCGCGACCGCCGCACACGCCCATGCCCCGGCTTTGTTCACCACCGCGCCGGTCGCGGCGATCCGCAAAGTGCTGGAGCGCGCCGGTTGGTCGGTCGACGACGTCGATCTGTTCGAGGTCAATGAGGCATTCGCCACCGTGGCGATGATCGCGATGCGCGAGCTGGCCATTCCGCGCGAGAAGCTGAACGTCAATGGCGGCGCGACCGCGCTCGGCCATCCGATTGGTGCCAGCGGCGCGCGGATCATCGCCACGCTGGTCGCGGCGTTGAAGCGGCGGGGACTCGAAAAGGGCGTTGCCGCCTTGTGCATCGGCGGCGGCGAGGCGACCGCAATCGCGGTTGAGCTGATCCACCCGTAAGCCGCGCATCGGCAAGGCCGACGCAAGGGCGCGGGGGCCCGGCGTCGGCCTGATGACAGGCGGTCAAGTTTGCCGCAAAAGCTGCTTTGCGCGCGACAAATGCGGGCGATCGAGCATTCCGCCCTTATACCCGATCGCGCCGACGCCCGGATTGGCGGCGAAGAGATCGACGATCGCCTGCGCCTCGGCGATTTCCTCCGCAGTCGGCGTGAAGGCGGCGTTGATCACGTCGACTTGGGCGGGGTGGATGGCGAGCATCCCGCGAAAACCATCGCGCCGCACCTTTTCCGCCCGCGCTTTGAGCAAGTCGAGATCGCGAAAATCGCCCTGGATCGTTTCGATCGCCGCGACCTCCGCCGCCGCCGCACCGAGCAGGCACAGCGAGCGCGCCAATTCATAGGTGAAGCCATAACTGCCATCGGCGTTGCGATTGTCGCTGGCCCCGATCGAATCGGCCAAATCTTCCGCTCCCCAGGTCAACGCCACGACGCGCGGCGCACCCTTATAGTCGCCGGTGCGGAACATGGCGGCGGCGGTTTCGGTGACCAGCGCGATGACCGGGGTGGACCCTGCCGGGATGCCGTGCGCCGCCTCGAACGCGCTGAGATAATGATCGAGCCGCTCGACATCCTCCCGCCCGTTGACCTTGGGCACCATGATGCCGCCGGGACGGGCAGGCATGATCGCGGCCAGATCGGTAAGCGCAGCAGTGCCGTCGAGCGGATTGATCCGCACCCACAAGCGCGATCGTCCCGCCGCGTTCGCCTGCAAGGCATCGTGAACAACCTGCCGCGCGAGCGGCTTGTTTTCGGGCGTCACCGCGTCTTCCAGATCCAGCAGGACGATGTCGGCCGGACTCGCAATCGCTTTGGCCAGCTTACGTTCGCTATCGCCTGGCGCGAACAACCAGGAGCGCATCGTCAGCACTTCGGGGATATCGGACGGCACATCGCTCATTGTTCAGGGTTTCCCACGGTATCGAAACAGCCAAGTCGCATCAAGTCGCATACGGTGTATGGCCGCGTTTGATAACACCCGCTGCATCGAAGCGAGATCGGGCGATTGGGTGTCGGTGCCACCGTTATATTCCCCTACCCCACCGCGCCCGATCTGCTAGAACGGTGCCACGTCGCGTCCGCGCCCGTGCGGTCGCCGCTCCGGGGGTATTTCATGGCACTCGTCATTGCAGGGCTGCTGGTCGTCGTTGTCCTGCTCTATCTCATGCTCGGCATGAAGGTGGTGCGCCAGGGCTATCAATATACGATCGAGCGCTTCGGCAAGTTCACCGCTGTGGCGCAACCCGGGCTCACCTTCATCGTGCCGCTGTTCGACCAGATCGGTCGCAAAGTGAACATGATGGAGCAGGTGCTCGATATTCCGGGACAGGAGATCATCACCAAGGACAATGCGATGGTCGCGGTCGACGGCGTGGTGTTCTTCCAGGTGCTCGACGCCGCCAAGGCCGCCTATGAGGTGAGCGACCTCTACCTCGCCATCATGCAGCTCGCGACGACCAATTTGCGTACCGTGATGGGATCGATGGATCTCGACGAGACGCTGTCGAAGCGCGATGAGATCAACACGCGGCTGCTGATGGTGGTCGATCATGCCACCGAAAGCTGGGGTGTGAAGATCACGCGCGTCGAATTGAAGGATATCCGCCCACCTGCCGACATCGTCAACGCGATGACGCGCCAGATGAAGGCCGAGCGCGAAAAGCGCGCGACGATCCTCGAGTCCGAAGCGGCGCGGCAGAATGCGATCAACCGCGCCGAAGGGGCCAAACAGTCGCAGATCCTCGAGGCCGAGGGTCGTCGCGAATCCGCCTTCCGGGATGCCGAAGCGCGCGAGCGCGCCGCCCAGGCCGAGGCGAGCGCCACCAAGGCGGTGTCCGACGCGATCGAGAGCGGCAGCGTTCAGGCGATCAATTATTTCATCGCGCAGAAATATGTCGAGGCGATCGGCAAGTTCGCCACGTCTCCGAATGCCAAGACGATCCTGTTCCCGGTCGAAGCGACTCAGCTGATGGGGACGCTGGGCGGGATTGGCGAGCTGGCGCGCGAGGCGATTTCGGGCAGTCCGACGCCGCCGGCTCCCGCTACGCCGCGACCGCGCGGACCGTTTGAGGACAAGCCGCAATGATGCTGTTCGGCGTGGCATGGAGCGATGGTGCACTGTGGTTTGCGGCGGCGCTCGCGCTGGTCATTGCCGAGATGCTGGCACCTGGCTTTTTCCTGATTTTTCTGGGAGCCGGTGCCGCCAGTGTCGGCGTGGTCGCGCTGATCGCGCCGGGCTTGCCGGTGATCGTCCAGGCGTTGATATTTGCGGTGGTGACCGGGGCGCTGGTGGCGCTTGGGTGGCGTTGGTATCGCCAGTCGGACCGGTCCTCGGCCGACCCGCTCCTCAATGATCGCGCGGCCCGACTGATCGGCAAGCGTGTCGTGGTTTGCGAAGCGATCGTCGATGGCGAGGGCCGGGTGACGGTTGGCGATGGCGCGTGGAGCGCGACCGGGCCGGATGCAGCCGTGGGCACGACGGTGCGGATCGTCGGCGCGGATGGCAGCGTCCTGCGGGTCGAGCCCGCCTGACGCTGCCCGTCGCGTTATTTCTTGCCGAAGAAATTGGCGGCGAGCCCTTCGAGTTCGCCAAGCGCGCCCTTGCCAGCGCTCCCAAGCGGACCGTCCAAAAGCGTCGCGAATTGGGCGAGCGCCCCTTCACCGCCGATGTGGCCGATGATCTGCTGCAGCACGTCTACGGGGAGGCCAGTCGTCTCGGCCGCAGTCGTGGCCGTATCGGTCGGCGCGGCATGGGCCTGGCCCAGCGCGGTGATTGCCGATTCGACTTGCTCCGGCGTCAGCCCGACCTTCGCGGCAAGGTTCTTTACGTCGACATTTTCAGTGACTTGGGCGAGCAGTCCGTCGAGCAATCCCATATGTGCATCCTTTCGAGCTGATCCGAGCATAGCAAGATTAGCATGCGCCCGGCAGCGACGCGAGATCGGGCGTGATGAAACCGCGTCGCGCGGCCACCGAAAACAATCGATCGCGCGAATAAAAGCGTAGTGGCCAATCGCGCTGTCCTGCCGGTGATCCAAGCAGGGCGTTAACGCACGCGACCAGCGTCTCCCCGGACGGTCGCGCTGCAACATGGGCGCACACACCACTGAGGTAGGCGCGGGTAATCGTCTCATGATATCCTTGGGTGTCGTCGTTCACCCCGCCGACCGCGACGTTGTAGCTACTTATGATAGCGGCAATTTCGACATCGATGGCGATGTCCGGACGATCGCGCACCAGCCACGTGGTCGCGGCGAGATGCGCCTCATGCGTCCACTCGGCACGCGGCAGGCTGTGGTCGAGCAGCCCCTCCCCCGACGCGGCGAATGGCGTCATCGTCGGGGAATGGGCGAAAAGGCAATTGGGTCATCGGATCGGGCTTTCCGGTTGGGCGTGCCCGATCCGAAGACCGGGCCATCAGGCGGGAACGTGAACCTTCGGGGCCGATTGTCGCACCCCTTCATCGACATGATCGGCGAATTGCGCGAAGTTTTCCACGAACAGATCGACCAATTTTGCCGCCGTGGCGTCATAGGCCGCCTTGTCGGCCCAGGTTGCCCGCGGATCGAGGATCGCGCTGTCCACCCCTGGCACCGCCACCGGCACCTTGAAGCCGAAATTCGGATCGGTGCGGAATTCCACGCCGTTCAGGTGCCGTCGAGCGCCGCGTTGAGCAGCGCCCGCGTCGCCTTGATCGGCATACGGCTGCCGACGCCGTATTTCCCGCCGGTCCAGCCGGTGTTGACCAGCCAGCAATCGACCCCGCCCTTGGCGATCCGCTCCTTGAGCAAATTGCCGTAGACCGAGGGATGCCGCGCCATGAACGGTGCGCCAAAGCAAGTCGAGAAGGTCGCATCGGGCTCGGTCACGCCAATTTCCGTCCCGGCCACGCGCGCGGTGTAGCCGGACAGGAAGTGGTACATCGCCTGTTCCGGGCTCAGCTTGGCGATCGGCGGCAGGATGCCATAGGCGTCCGCCGTCAGCATCACGACATTGCGCGGCACCGGCCCCATATTGTGTTCGGACGCGTTGGGGATGAAGTCGATCGGATAGGCCCCGCGACTGTTTTCCGCGAGGCTCGCATCGTCGAGATCGAGCACGCGCGTCACCGGGTCCATCACCACGTTTTCGAGGATGGTGCCAAAGCGTTTGGTGGTGGCGAAGATCTCCGGCTCTGCATCGGCCGACAGGCGGATCATCTTGGCGTAGCAGCCGCCCTCGAAATTGAAGACGGCGGTGTCGGACCAGCCATGCTCGTCATCACCGATCAGCGTGCGGCTGGCATCGGCGCTGAGCGTGGTCTTGCCGGTGCCCGACAGGCCGAAGAATACGGCAGTGTCACCATCCTTGCCGATA
This sequence comes from Sphingomonas sp. Ant H11, assembly GCF_000797515.1. Lineage (GTDB taxonomy): Bacteria > Pseudomonadota > Alphaproteobacteria > Sphingomonadales > Sphingomonadaceae > Sphingomonas. The sequence continues at coordinate 24,399 of NZ_JSBN01000075.1, read as the reverse complement.
TTCGCCGAGCAATGCATCGGCATCACGCCCGTCGGCGGCAGCAGATAGTTGAGCAGGCTGAACACCGATTTCTTCATCTCGCCGGCATATTTGGTGCCGCCGATCAGGATCAATTTGTCGGTGAAGTTGACCGCGATGATGGTTTCGCTGCGGCAGCCATGCCGCGCGGGGTCGGCACGGAAGCTGGGCAAATCGATGATCGTGTAATCGGGCACGAAACCGCGCAGTTCCGATTCCGCCGGGCGCACCAGCATCGTGCGGATGAAGCTGTTATGCCAGGCCAGCTCGTTGATCACGCGCACGTTGACGCGGTGCTCGGGCTGCGAACCGCCGAACAGATCCTGAACGAACAGATCCTCCTTGTCCCGCAAGGCGGACAGAAAATCGGCCTTCAGGACAGCGAAATGCTCCGGCGACATCGCCTTGTTGCTTTTGCCCCACCATACGGTGCTCTCGGTTTCGGCATCACGGACGATGAACTTGTCCTGTGCGGAGCGCCCGGTATGCGCGCCGGTTTCCACGACGAGCGGCCCATCGGCCGACAGTTTTCCCTCCCCGCGCGCGATGGCGGACTGGATCAGGCGGGCGGTGACAAGGTTCCAGTGCAGGTTGGCGCGGGTCTCGATGCCCTGGGCCTCCAGCCCTGCGGTCGGGGTACGGTCGCTCATTGCGTGGGGTCTCCTCAATGTCCCATGCGGGCCAATTGACCTCGCATTTTATGCTTTTGCACCGTGGCGCATATCGTTGGCCTTGCTCGCGGTCAAACACGCTCTGTTCAGCGTGCATTGAGGCTGCGCGTGTAATCGATTACGCCGACTCGCGAACGACAAGGATCTATCCCGCCCGATGACGGCAACGATTGCTTTGGTCGATGACGACCGCAATATCCTGACCTCGGTCTCGATCGCGCTTCAGGCCGAGGGCTTTGTCACGCGGGTCTATTCGGATGGCGAGACGGCGCTGAAGGCGCTGATCGACAACCCGCCCGACATCGCGATCCTCGATATCAAGATGCCGCGCATGGATGGCTGGAGCTGCTCCGCCGCCTGCGCGAAAAGAGCATGTTGCCGGTGATTTTCCTGACCTCCAAGGATGACGAGCTCGACGAAGCGCTAGGCTTGGCGATGGGGGCGGACGACTATATCGCCAAGCCGTTCTCGCAGCGGCTGCTGATCGCGCGGATTCGGGCGATCTTGCGCCGCACCGAAGTTGCGCAGGGCGGCGCGGGCGACGGTGAGGCAACCCCGGAGACATCGCTGGTGCGCGGCCGATTGGCGATGGACACGGCGCGGCACCGCGTTACCTGGAATGGCGATACCGTAACCCTGACCGTCACCGAATTTCTGATCCTGGAAACGCTGGCGCAGCGCCCTGGCATCGTCAAAACCCGCAACCAGTTGATGGACGCGGCTTATCATGACGACATTTTATGTCGACGACCGCACCATCGACAGCCACATCAAGCGCGTGCGGCGCAAGTTTCGCCAAGTCGATGCCGACTTCGATGCGATAGAGACGCTTTATGGAGCCGGATATCGATTCTCCGAGGAATAGCGCCGTCGGTATCGATCTGGCTCGTGACGAAGAGGATGCGCGCGCGCTGTCGCTGCGCTGGTCGGCGCGCGTATCGCTCACCCCCCGCATCCTGTTTGTGAACGTGTTCGCGCTCGCAATGCTCGCGGGCGGGTTCTTTTATCTCGATTCCTACCGCAGCCGCATCGTCGACGGCCGCGTCACCCAATCGATCCGCGAGGCCCGCCTGGTCGCCGAGGCGATCGTCGCGGTACCGCAGAAGCAGCGTCCCGACCTCGCGCTGAAGCTGGCACAGGACATGGGCGCACGCTTGCGGATTTATGACAAGGACGCGAAGCTCATCATCGACACGCGCGCGATGGGACTGCGCAATTTCGTGCTGCAAGACCCCGACAAACAGGATTGGCAGCAGGCTGCAGCGCGCTTTCTGGACGCGGTCATCGACACCGTGGTCGGGGCACCGCGCGCACCACTCTATCGCGAGCGAACCAGTGGAATGGCGTGGCCCGACGTGCGCACCGCGCGTGCCGAGCCGAAGGTCGCCGCGACGGTATGGCGCGCGCCCGATCGCACGCCCGTCATCACCGCCGCCTCGGCCTTTCCGGGCGGCGGCGTGGTGATGAGCACGATCAACGCGCGCGACATCACGCAAACCGTGCGGGTCGAGCGCTTTCGCCTTGGCGTGGTCTTGCTGATCGTCGCGATCGTGTCGGTGTTGCTCTCCCTGTTTCTGGCACGCACGATCGTGCGACCGTTGCGGCGGCTCGCACGCGCGGCGGTGCGGGTGCGGCTTGGGCGTGCGCGCGAAGTGGTGGTTCCGCGCCTGCCCGAGCGCCGCGACGAGATCGGCATGTTGGCGCGTGCGCTCTCCGACATGAGCCTCGCGCTGCGCGCGCGGATCGACGCGATCGAGGCCTTTGCCGCCGACGTCACGCACGAGATGAAAAACCCCCTCGCCTCATTGCGCTCCGCCGTCGAGGGCATGGCGATGGTCAAGGATCCCGCGCTGCAGGATCGTCTGCTGGCGATCGTTCGCGATGATGTCCAGCGGCTCGATCGGCTGATCACCGACATCGCGGAGGCTCACGCCTGGACGCACAATTGAGCCGCGCGAAGTTCGAGCCTGTCGATCTGGGCATGATGATCATGGCACTGATCGCCAGCCGCGACGCGCGCGGGATCGAGCGCGGCATTCGGATCTGGTTCGACAACAAGCTTGCCGAACCCCTGATCGTGCTCGGAGAAGGCGGGCGCCTGGAACGTGTGCTGGAAAACCTTATCGAAAATGCAGTTTCCTTCTCACCCGAAGGCGGTGTCATCACGATTACGGCGTCGCGCGATCACGACATTTTGACGGTTTCGGTGGAGGACCAGGGGCCCGGCGTTCCGGAAAGCGCGCGCGAGCAGGTGTTTCGTCGATTCCAGTCCTTGCGCCCAGCGGGCGAAGCGTTCGGAAAGCATTCCGGCTTGGGCCTTGCTATCGCGCGCACGATCGTCGAGGCCCACCAAGGGACGATCAATGTCGAGAGTCGTAGCGACGGCGCGGAGGGTGCCCGTCTGGTCGTCCGCCTTCCGGCGAGGAACGCGACGTGAAGCAGATTCGGCTTTATGCAACCGCTGTTGCGATCGGCAGTCACGCGGTGCTGCTGATGGGGCCGTCCGGTTCGGGCAAGTCCGACCTCGCCTTGCGCCTGATTGATCGTGGGGCAAATCTGATCAGCGACGATTACACGATCCTTGAGGTTCGCGACGGTGCGCTGTTTGCCTCGGCTCCAGAAACGATTGTCGGAAAGATCGAAGTTCGCGGGATCGGCATCGTCGCGATTCCGCATATCGACAATGTCGCCGCCGCGCTCGTGGTGCATCTGGGCGGTGCCGTCGAACGGATGCCACTGCGCCAGACCGTAATGACCATCGCGGGGGTCGATCTGCCCGAAACCAAGCTTGAAGCCTTCGAACAATCTGCCCCGATCAAGGTGGAATTAGCGCTGCACCGCGCTACAAAGGAACTATAATGCGTGACCCGAAGGACATTTTGCTCGTCACTGGCATGTCGGGTGCCGGCAAGTCGACGGTGCTCCGAACGCTCGAGGATCTCGGGTGGGAAGTGGTCGATAATTTCCCCCTCTTGTTGCTGGATCGGTTGCTAGGTGCCCCCCTCCCAGAAGGAGCGGACCAATCGACGCAGCCGCTCGCGCTCGGCATTGGCGCGCGGACCCGCGATTTCGATCCAGAACGCATTGTCCAGCGGATCAAGCAATTGCAGGACGTCTATGGGCACGACATCGGTACGCTATTCCTGGATTGCGCTGGCAGCGAGCTTGAGCGGCGTTATTCCGAAACACGACGTCGCCACCCGCTGGCACTGGATCGGCCCGCGGCGGACGGTATCGCGCGCGAGCGCGAATTGCTGGCTCCCCTTCGGAAATGGGCCAATCGACTGATCGACACGACCACGCTTACCGCCAATGAACTGGCGCAGCAGGTCCGCACGACGTTTTCTGGCGAAGGGCTGGGGGAACCGACGCTTTCCGTAACCTCGTTCGGCTTTGCCCGCGGCCTGCCCCGCAACGCTGACCTCGTTTTCGATATGCGCTTTCTGCGCAACCCGCACTGGGTGCCGCAGCTGCGCCCCGGTACCGGGCTGGACGCCGATGTCGCCGCCTATGTCGCAGCAGACCCTGCTTATGAATCCGCAGTCGGGCAGATCGAGTCGCTGCTGCTGCTGTTGCTTCCGCGCTACAGAGCCGAAGGAAAATCCTATGTCACCGTCGCGTTCGGCTGCACCGGCGGGCGGCATCGCTCGGTGCATGTGACAGAGCGGGTAGGTGCCAGGTTGCGCGCGGAGGGATTTTCGCCCACGGTCTCGCATCGAGATCTTGACGCTGCTCCCCAGGACTCACTGGAAGGCGCGCCGGACGAGACGCAAAATAATGGGGCGCGTGTTGCATGAGCTGGGCGGAGCGATGATCGGGCTTGTTCTCGTGACTCATGGCCGATTGGCCGACGAATTTGTGACCGCGATGGAACATGTCGTGGGCAAGCAGGAGCGTGTTGCCACCGTCGCGATCGGTCCGGACGACGATATGGAGGCGCGGCGCAACGACATTGCCGCCGCGATCGCCCGTGTCGACGCCGGGCGCGGCGTCATCCTGCTTACCGATCTGTTCGGCGGCACGCCCTCCAATCTCGCTATTTCGCTGCTCGAACGCGGGCGGATCGAGGTGATTGCGGGGATTAACCTGCCGATGCTGATCCGGCTCGAATCGGCGCGCAAGTCGATGAAGGTCGTCGATGCCGTTGCTGCCGCGCGCGAGGCGGGTCGCAAATATATTTCGGTCGCATCCGAGGTGTTGGGCGAGGCGGCGGCTTGATGGCCGTCAGCCGCAGCGTCCTGATCTCCAACAAGCGTGGGCTCCATGCCCGGGCGAGCGCCAAGTTCGTGACGCTGGCGGCGACGCAACCGTGCGAAGTGCTGGTCGAAAAAGACGGCGCGGGGTCGGTCACGGGCACGTCGATCATGGGCCTGATGATGCTCGGCGCAGCGATGGGCGACACGATCATGATCTCCGCCGACGGCGAAGATGCCGAGACGGCCGTCAGCGCGCTGTGCGATCTGGTCGAAGCCAAGTTCGGCGAGGATTGACCGGCCTGCACCGCCCCGGCTTGCGGGCTGCGCTGGCGGAGGGCATGTGGCGGGAATGGACGTCGACATCCCCTGCCTTGCTCCCGCCGCCGCACCGGAGCGCCTGTAATGCCGCGTGAAATCACGGCTTATTCCAACCCGCTGATCAAGCGCGTGCGCTTGCTGCGCGAGAAGCGGCATCGCCGCGAGGAAGGGCTGTTCCTGGCGGAGGGCTTGCGCATCCTGACCGAGGCGCGCGAAGCCGGGCGTATTCCCCAATATTTGTTCTTCGCCCGCGACAGCGCGGCGCATCCGCTGGTGCAGGCGCTGGTCGCCGATGTCGAGGCGGCGGGCGGCGAAGCGATCGAAACGGTGCCCGACATCCTCTCCAAACTGTCGGGCAAGGACAATCCGCAAGCGGTGGTCGGTGTCTTCCCCGAATTTACGCGCGATCTGGCCAGCCTCGATCGCTCGAGCGCGGCGATCTGGCTGGTGGCCGAGCGACTGCGCGATCCCGGTAACCTCGGCACGATCCTGCGCACCGGCGATGCGGTCGGTGCAGGCGGCCTGATTCTGATCGGCGAATGCGTCGATCCCTTCTCGGTCGAAGCCGTGCGCGCAAGCATGGGCGCTTTGTTCACCGTGCCCGTCGTGCAGTGCGAATGGGCGGAGTTCACGCAGTGGTTGCGCAGTGGACCGGGGCAATTGGTGGGGTTGAGCCTCGACACCGACAGCGACTATCGCGCCGCCAGCTACACCGCCCCGACCTTCCTGCTGACCGGCAACGAAGCGCAAGGCATGCCCGATGCTTATGCGGCGCAGTGCGATCTGTTGGTGAAGATCCCGATGCTGGGCAAGGCCGACAGCCTGAATGCGGCGGTCGCGACCGCAGTGATGGCGTATGAGGTGCTGGCGCAAAGCCGGGGTACGTGACCGATTTAGGCTGGTGCCCCCGAGTGGATTCGAACCACCGGCCTGCGGTTTAGGAAACCGTCGCTCTATCCGACTGAGCTACGGGGGCGCCGCGCGCGGTGGTACTGTGCGGCGCTGACGAAATCAATTGACCGTATCGGGTGGAATTACCGGGAACGGCAAGGCCGCGACCCGGTACGCCTTCCTCGACCAGCGCCTTCGCCTCGGCCAGGGTCGTTTCGCCGTGGATCGGCGTCGCGGCGGTTTCCCCGACGTGCATCGCGCGCGCGCGATCGGCAAAGGCGCGCCCGACCCATTCCGACTTCTCCAGCGCTTGAGCCTGGGCTTGAGCGAGCGCGTGGAGCGCGGCCTTCATCGTCTCCGGGGTGAGGGCTGGAGGAGCCGCCGCCTCGACGTTTGGCGCCGGAACGCTGCGGCTGTTGCCCTTTGCGCCCACATTCGGGGCCATCACGGCCTTGACGATCTCATCATCACCGCAGATCGGGCACGCGAGCAGGCCTCGCGCCTGCTGATCCTCGAACGCAGTAGTTGAGCCAAACCAGGCTTCGAACACATGCGCCTGACGACAGCGCAGATCGAACACGATCACGCCGATTCGACCTCCGGGATCGCGCGCCGATGCGCCAGCACCGGAATGCGCGCGCGAACATCGGCGACACGCGCCGGATCGATCTCGGCAAAGCCCAAAGCAGCCGTCTCGCCCATATCGAGGACAACCTCTCCCCACGGGTCGATCACCAGCGAATGGCCATAGGTTGCTCGGCCATCGGCATGGACACCGGTCTGCGCGGCCGCGATAACATAGGCCCCGGCCTCGATCGCGCGGGCGCGCAGCAGCACGTGCCAATGCGCCGCGCCGGTCGGACGGGTAAAGGCAGCGGGCACAGCCAGCACGGTCGCGCCTGCGTTGCTCAGCGCACGGTACAGATCGGCAAAGCGCAGATCGTAACAAATCGACAGGCCCAGCGCGCCGACCGGGGTCTGCACCACCACCGCGCCCTCACCGGGTGCGTAGCTTGCGGATTCGCGCCAGCTCTCACCGGTCGGCAAATCCACGTCGAACAAATGCAATTTGTCGTACCGCGCGCGGATTTCGCCATTGTCGTCGATCACGAACGCCCGATTGGCGAGCCGCCCGCTTTCCCCCAATACCGCCAGCGACCCGATATGAACCCAGATGCCGTGTTCCGCCGCTGCGGTACGCACCGCGGCCAGCACGACATCGTCCGCTTCGCTGCGCAAGACCTGTGCGGCGCGCGCGCGGTCCCGATCCAGCAAGCCCGACATTTCGGGGGTGAACAGCATCGTCGCGCCGCCCCGCGCCGCCTCCGCCACCGCCGCGACGAGCGTTTCGGCATTGGCAACGGGATCGATCCCGCTGGTGACCTGGGCAAGCGCGATCTTCATGCCGCGAGCAAGGCGTCCAATTTCCCGGCGCGCTCCAGCGCGGCCAGATCGTCCGACCCACCGATATGGCGATCATCGATGAAAATCTGCGGAACGGTGGTGCCGCCATTGGCGCGCTCGAGCATCTCGGCGCGCTTCGGGCCACCCATCGTAATGTCATATTCCTCGGGCGTGACGCCCTTCGAGGCGAGCAATTTCATCGCGCGCGAGCAATACGGGCAGAAGGCTTTGGTGTAGATTTCGATCTTTGGCATTGCCAAGAAATGTGGGGTGCACCGGTCGTTGTCAATGTCGGGGTCAATGTCGGGCGCATCAATCCGCCGAATCGAGCACCCGCGCCCAGCACAGGATCGTCACCTTTGCCGCGCCCGCGCGCAGCAAGGCGGCGGTGCAACCGTCGGTTGTCGCGCCGCTGGTGTAGATGTCGTCGATCAACACCACCGACTTGCGGCGCAGCTGCGCCTTCGGGTCGATCACGCGGAAAACCCCGGCGACGGCTCGGGCGCGCGCCTTTGCCCCCATCGCGCGCAGCGGTGGCGTGGCCCTCACGCGGCGCAACAGCAGCGGATCGTTTGCGACACCGCTCACGCGGGTTAGCGCGGCGGAAATCAATGCGGCCTGGTTGAAGCCGCGCGACCATAAACGCCAGCGGTGGAGCGGCACCGGCACCAGCACGTCGGCATCGTCCGGCAGCAACCGCGCCATCTGCCGACCGACCGTCTCGGCAAAGGCGGTGCGACCGCCATATTTCAAGCGGAGCGCGACCGTGCGCGCGACATCGCCATAAGCCACCGCCGCGCGCACCCCGGCGTGGCGCGGTGGATCGGCGATGCAGGTCGCGCACTGCGCCTCGGCCCCGCGATCATAAGCGAACGGCGCATGGCAGGTTGCGCACCACGGCGGCGCGAGAAAGCGCAGCGCGCCCCAGCACACCGCGCAGAAGCGATGATCTTCCCCCGTGACCGCACCGCAGCCGGGGCAGCGCGGCGGCAGCGCGAAATCGGCGATCAGGCGCAAAGGGGCGAGCCAGGGCGACACGGCCCCCCTTGTCGCCCGACGCCTAGAGCGGCACAAGCCGCGCGATGAGCGTTCCCGACATCTTCGACCGCGCGGCACGCCGCCTCCACCGCGACCGCGCCGCCCCGACCTTCGCCGAGTTCGATTTCCTGCGTGCGGCGATGCTCGACGGGATTGCGGAACGGCTGGCGAGCGTGACCCATCGTTTCACCGACATGCTCGATCTCGGGTGCTTCGACGGGGCCTTGCCCGTTCCAGCGGGGGCAAAGGTCACGCGGTGCGACGCGGGCGCGCTGTTTGCTGTCCAATCCGGCGGGGTGCAGGCGGACGAGGATCGCCTCCCCTTCCCCGCCGAATCGTTCGACCTGGTGGTTTCGGCAGGCGTGCTCGACAGCGTCAACGATTTGCCCGGCGCGCTCACGCTCGCCCGGCGTGCACTTCGACCCGACGGCCTGTTCCTCGCCGCCTTCTGTGGCGCGGGTACGCTATCGACCTTGCGCAGCGTTCTGCGCGAGGCAGAGCGGGATCGCCCGGCGGCGCGGATCCATCCGCAAGTCGATGTGCGCTCGGCGGGCGATTTACTGATGCGCGCAGGCTTCACGCTGCCCGTCGCCGACATCGAGCCGCTGACCGTTCGCTATCGCGGGATCGGCGGGCTGCTGCGCGATCTGCGCGGCATGGGTGCCTCCAATATCCTGCGCGACCGCACACCGCTGCGCCGCGATACGCTCGCGCGCGCGGCCGAACTTTTTACTGAGCGGGCCGATCCCGACGGCAAGACGCCTGAGCGATTCGACATTCTCTATCTGACCGGCTGGTCCCCGGCCCCGACGCAACCGCAACCGGCGCGCCGCGGCAGCGCGACCGCCTCGCTCGAAGGCGCGCTGCGGCGCTTTCCGCCGAGCGAGGCCTAGCGCGCGAGCCGCACCAGCATTTCGTCGAGCGCCGAGAGGAAGCGCGAACGGTCGCCTTGGCAAAGGGTGCGGGCCCGCCCACGACATCGCCGCCCGCGCGCAAATCGGCCATGATCGCGCGCACCGCGATCGCATTGCCGATCGACGCCGTGGTGAACGGCTTGCCGTTGGGCGCAAGCACGCTGGCCCCTGCTTTCAAGCAGCGATCGGCGAGCAGGATGTCGTTGGTGATGACCACACTCGCGCGATCGGCACGTTCGGCGATCCAGTCATCCGCCTCATCGAAGCGGTCGCCGACCACGATGCGCGACAGCAATGGATGGGCGGGAATGCGGATCGGGCTGTTGCTGACGATGGTGACGGCCACCGAACGTCGCAACGCGACCCTGTAGATTTCGTCCTTCACCGGACAGGCATCGGCGTCGACATAGATGTGCAGGCTCATACTGTGCGCCTAGGCGAAAAGCCGCGCCGGATCGACAGGAACCCGTCGTGCTGGCATCGGGGGGAGAAACCGCGCCTAGGAGACCGAGAGATGCCGCTCTATGAAATCGACGGGCTGCGGCCCACGCTAGGCTACAATGCCTGGGTCGCACCCAGCGCCGAACTGATCGGCGATGTACAGCTCGGCCCCGATGTCAGCATCTGGTTCGGCGCGGTGATCCGCGGCGATAATACGCCGATCGTGGTGGGCGCGCGCAGCAATATCCAGGAAGGCGCGATGTGCCATTCCGATCCCGGCGCGCCGCTGACGATCGGCGAGGATTGCACGATCGGCCATCACGCGATCCTGCACGGCTGTACCGTCGGCGACAGCGTGCTGATCGGAATGGGCGCGGTGGTGCTCAATCGGGCGGAGATCGGCGCAGGCTCGATTGTCGGCGCAGGCGCGCTGGTCACCGAAGGCAAGGTGTTCCCGCCGGGCAGCCTGATCGTCGGCAGCCCCGCCCGTGCGGTGCGCGAACTCGACGAAAACGCGCAGGCGATGCTGCGCGTCTCCGCCGAACATTATGTCGCCAACGGCCGCAAATATGCCGCCGGGTTGAAGCGATTCGATTAAGACCCGCTTTTGCTGCCGCCACGCGTCGCCCAGGCGGCGATGTCGCCGCGAATGCGCGCATTCACAAGGCGGCGCGCCGCCATCGTCGCAACCGTGGCCTTGGCGGCCCCGCGTGCGGCGAGCGGCAGATTGGCGGCAGCGAAGGCGGTGATCTTGGCGGGCATCGCCGGATCGTCCGAACCGGCCCCCAGGCTGGACACGAAGCCCGCCCGGTTGCTGGTTTCCACCAGCGTATTGACCAGCGCGAGATTGCTGACGGCAAAGTCGAACGCCATGTCGGGATGGCTGCTCGCGACCGAGCGCAACAGGCTGGCCTTTTGTGGTGTGGTCAGGTCGCCGGTCGACAGCAGGCCGAGCGCGCGACGGGCCAGCGCATCGTCATCGCTATAGCCCAGCAAGCGTATATAGCCGTTTTTCACCACCGGGTTCTTTTCGGCCAGCGTCAGCTTCAGCAGCGCGTCCCATTCGGCAGGGGTCGCGTTCGTGGCATAGGTGCCGAGGATCGGTTGCCGGATCGCCGCCGGGATCGCGTTGGTGTCGGTCGCCAGCGCGGCGACATAGCGCCGTGCCTTCTCAGCGACGACGGGGTCCCCATTGTCGCCCAGCACCGCGATCAGCGTTTCGCGCAACGTGGAGATCAGCGGCGATTCGTCCTGCTTGGCCTGGAACCCGACGCGTTCCAGCGCCGGTGCCAGCGTCGTGACGATGCGCGCGCGCATCGCGGTTTTGGCCGCCCCCTTGGGCAAGCGCCCGCCCAGGTCGGATAGCTGCCCGGCGAGCGTCTGCCACAAGAGGGGATTGGCACCGGGTTCGATCGCTCCGACATCGGCGAAATAACGGTCGAGCCGCTGATTGCCGCCCTTCGCCAGAGCGAAATCATCCCCCAGCGTGCCGAGCTGGTCGGTCAGCGCAAGGCTGGCGAAATCGCGGACGATCGCCGCGTGCGCCGACGCATCATAGGCCACGCGCGCATAGCTGCCCTCGTCGCGATTGAGCACCACGGTGCCGCATCCCTGCACGGTGACCGTGGTCGGCTTGGCACCGCGCACGATCGCGCGCGCCACTGGCTTCCCAACCACACCAAGCGTCAGCGGAACATGCCATGTCAGCACTTGCTTGGCGCTGCCGTCATAAGCGAAACGTCCCTGCGTCATAGTGACCTTGGTTTCTCCGCCGACGCAACGGGCGCTGGTCATGGTGACGAGCGGCACGCCCGGCTGCAGCGTGAAATCATGCGCGATATCCGCCACCGGCTTGCCCGCAGCCGCCGACAATTCAGTCCACAGCTGGTCGGTCACGGTGTTCGAATATTTGTACTTCGCCATGTAACGGCGGATGCCATCGCGGAAGGTGTCTGCCCCCAGCGTCGACTCCATCATGCCGATGACGGCCTGGCCCTTGGCATAAGTGATCCCGTCAAACCCCTCGCCAATCTGGTCGACGGTTTCGACATGGCGGATGATCGGATGCGTGCCCGAGGTCGAATCCGCCTGCAACGCGGCTTCACGGTCCTGCGCCACCGCCGTCGCCGCCGCATTCCAATCGGGGTTGAGATCGATGCTCGATTTGTTTTCCATCCAAGAGGCGAAGCCCTCGTTGAGCCACAGGTCGTCCCACCATTTCATGGTGACGAGATCGCCAAACCATTGGTGCGCCATTTCGTGCGCAACCACGGTGAAGATGCGCTGCTTGCCGCTCTGCGTCGCGCGCTTCTGGTCGTACAGCAACTCGGGCTCGAAATAGAAAATCGCTCCCCAGTTTTCCATCGCGCCGAAGAACTGGCTCGAACCCGGGCCGGCAATCATGTCGAGCTTGGGCAAGGGATAAGGCTGACCGAAATAATCGTTATAATAGGTCAGCAGGCGCTTGGCCTGGGCGAGCGCATAATCGCCCTGATCCGCCACCCCGCGCCGGGTGATGATGCCAATTTCGGTCTTTCCCGCCATCACCGTCTTGCGCTCGACGTCCCCCATTCCGAGGAACAGGAGGTAGCTCGACATTTTGGGCGTTTCCGCGAACCGATAGAGCGTGGTCCCGTCCTGCTGTTGGGTAATGCTCGTGGCGGGCATGTTGGAAAAGGCGGTCTGCGCGGCGGGTGCCACGGTCGAGAGCGTGAAGGTCGCCTTATACTGGGGCTCGTCCCACATCGGCGCGAAGCGACGGGCATCGGGGGCCTCGAACTGCGTGGCCAGCATCCGCGCGGCCGATCCGTCCGGATTGGTATAGTCGATCGCGAACAGGCCCGACGCCGAGGTATTGATCGTGCCCGTCCAGGCGAAATGCAGGCGGTGTTGGCCGGTCGGCGCGAGCGTCGGCAGCGTCAGCGTCAATTGCTGCTTACCGGTGTCGAGCGTGAACGGAACCGCTGTTCCGTCGAGGGTCGCCCCGGTAATTTTGAGGTCCGCCGCGTTCAGCACAATCGTCTTGGTTGCTCGCGCGACAGAGATCGTAACGGTTTCTTCGCCTGAGAACGTCATCGCTTTGGCATCTGGGCGGATGGTGATGTCATACGAGACGGGTGCTACGCCTTCCGGCAACTGACCGACCGCAAAGGCGGGCGACGCGACTCCAATCAACAAGGCGGCAGCAAGGGTCAGCTTCACTAGGGTGCTCCGGAAACAAACGCAGAATTCCGCCCCATAACCCTTTCGTGCGCCGTGGCAAATCAACGCCGCTGGACAGGCGTTTCGGTTGCGCTATGAAACGGACATGAGCATTCCCCCCTTGTTCGCATCGTTGCGGCTCCCGGTCATCGGTTCGCCGCTGTTCATCATTTCCGGGCCGGAACTGGTCATCGCGCAATGCAAGGCGGGGATCGTCGGGTCCTTCCCGGCGCTTAATGCGCGTCCGCAGGGATTGCTCGACGAGTGGCTGCACCGCATCACCGAAGAGCTCGCCGCCCATAATCGCGCACATCCCGAACGCCCGGCCGCGCCGTTCGCGGTCAACCAGATTGTCCATCGCTCGAATGAGCGGCTGGAGGCCGATCTGGCGACCTGCGCCAAGTGGCAAGTGCCGATCGTCATCACTTCGCTTGGCGCGCGCGAGGATTTGAACACCGCCGTCCACAGTTGGGGCGGCATCACGCTGCACGACGTGATCGACGACCGCTTCGCGCGCAAGGCGATCGAAAAGGGCGCGGACGGCTTGATCGCGGTGGCCGCGGGTGCGGGCGGCCATGCCGGTCGCTTGTCGCCCTTCGCGATCATCCAGGAAATCCGCCAATGGTTCGATGGCCCGCTCGCCCTTTCGGGATCGATCGCGACGGGAGACGCCATTCTGGCGGCGCAAGCGATGGGTGCCGACTTCGCCTATATCGGTTCGCCCTTCATCGCGAGTGTCGAGGCGAATGCGGAAGCCGCGTACAAGCAGGGGATCGTCGAGGGCAAGGCCGCCGACATCGTCTATTCAAACCTGTTCACAGGCGTGCATGGCAATTACCTGCGCGCGTCGATCGTCGCGGCCGGGATGGACCCCGACAATCTGCCGGAGGGGGACCTCAAAACCATGGATTTCGGCACCGGCAACGGAGCGAAGCCCAAGGCGTGGAAGGAAATTTGGGGCTCTGGCCAAGGCATTGGGGTCATCGACCGAGTCGAGCCCGTTGCCGACATGGTCGACCGGCTGGAGCGCCAATATCGTGCCGCACGCGAACGCCTGAAGCTGTAGCTCTGCTGTAGCTCTATTAGGGCGCGCGACCGGGCGACCGCGACTCAGAAGGCGAGCGCGAGACGATCCTGCATCGTGCGGGCGGGGCTCTCAAAGCTCTCGATCTCCGCCGCCTGGATTTGGTCCAGCCGCGCGACACGCCGGTGAAGATCGATGCTCGCAAGGATCAGCGTTTGAGCGGTCGCAGGCATCGATTGGACGACCGCGCTCTCGGACATCGGGGCAGCCCCCAATCTACGCGACTCATCCAGCGCCTCGCGCGGTGCCATCTCGCCCGCGTCAACCGCGCGCTGGGTCAACAACCAGGCGATGACGTGCATCAACCGCGTGGTGACCTTCAACGATTCGCAGCTGAACGATACACGCGCGAGCGGATCAAGGGCTTCGCGATCAGAGCGGCCGCCTTCGTCGAAATAGCTGCGCGCCTCATCCGCCAGGACCATGGCATCGATGTACAGCGTGTCGATAACGCGGCGCTGCATGCGCGAATCATAGGCTGGGGACCCCATGCCACCACCATACATATACAAAACCTTAACGGTAGCGCCTTGTGGCGCGCGCCCCATTTGTCGCTTGTCCCACTTCGGGAACGCCATCGCCTTACGCGATAATGTCCGGGACGAGTTGATCTTCGAGCATCGCGATTTCATCGCGCAGACGCAGCTTGCGTTTCTTGAAGCGTGCCAATTGAAGCTGATCGAGCGCACCCGAACCGATCAAGGCCCCGATCGCAGAATCGAGATCGCGATGTTCGACGCGTAACACCTCCAGCCGTTTTGCGATCAGGCTTTCGTCCATCGTGCCCCCTTCGATGCCTCGCCTTAGCAAATCACAGACGCGCAGCACGGATAAAATCGACCTGTCGCGCGAATCGGTGCGCACATCGTACTTCGTTATAATTGGGGAGAGACAAGCGGCGCTCCGCATGTTCTATTGGCTACCCCAAACAGCACATGAAGGAGGTACGCATCCCATGCAGACCGCGCATCACTCGGCCCTTTCGGCCAAGCATGCAGTCCTCGATCGCCAGATCGCCGCCGAAACGCAGCGACCGTTGCCGGACACCGCGACACTGGCCGCGCTAAAGAAACAAAAGCTTCGAATCAAGCAGGAACTTGCGCAAATCTAGCGTGAGACGGGCCCGGACGCAGGCGCGTCCGGGTCACCAACCGACCTCTCGATTAGCGAAGCGCGCGCGGGAAAATCGGTTTCACGAAAACGGGTGTCTGCCCGCCCTGACCGACCGGCTTTCGCGCGAGCAGCGGATCGATCTGACGATCGAACGCGACTCCGATGCGTCCGGCTGCCGACCAAGCGATTTGCCCGGGCACCCAACCAACACCCCTTACGTCGAACTCGACTCGCAGGCCTTGCGCCAAGCCGTCTGGAAACTCTGCCATCAACCCCCCGGCAGAAAGGTTGCGAACCCGCACCGAGTGAGTAGCGCTTTGCCCAGCCACGCGAAAATCCGCCATCAGAAACAAGCTGTCGCGCGTGTCCTGACGGTTATGCGCCCCTTCATCGAATGAGGGACTGAGCGGATCTTGCGAATATTGGTCCATTGCGTGCAAATTGCCGATCTTGGTTCGCGGCAAGACTACTCGCGCAATGGTATCCAACATCTTAAGGCAGCGACCGTTCGCTCAATCCTCGCGCGAAATCTTTTCGTGCCGTTCGTGACGCTCCTGGGCCTCGACCGTCATCGTCGCGATCGGCCGCGCTTCCAGGCGAGCCAGCGAGATCGGCTCGCCGGTCACTTCGCAATAGCCATATTCCCCTTCATCGATTCGACGCACTGCGGCCTCGATCTTGGAGATTAGCTTACGCTGCCGGTCCCGGGTGCGCAGTTCGATCGACCAATCGGTCTCGCTGGACGCCCGGTCGGTAAGATCTGCCTCCCGCAGGGTATCGACCTGAAGCTGCGAGATCGTACCCGCTGCCTCGCGCAGGATCGAATCCTTCCAGCCTTGCAACTTTGCGCGAAAATACGCCTGCTGACGGGGGTTCATGAACTCCTCGTCGGCGCTTGGCCGGTAGCCGTCGTCACTACCGACCTGCGGTACCGCGAACTTTTCGGAATCGTCCAATCTATTCAAGACAGTCGCCATCCCACTCTCTCCCCTCACGGTCACCCGATGCTTTGCGCACCTCCGGACCGAGCCAAGGTCAACCCACCTGATGCGGGCCTATAGCCATGCCATTGAAGCACCACAAGCAATCCTGATGCCGGGCGACACGGGAAAATAGGATCGGACAAAATTGATACTGCCAGACGCTCACGCCGACTCCATTCGGGCGTGCGGAGATCGGGGACGCAGACTCGGCAAAAACGTCTTCACGGTCACGTGCGAAACAAATGTTAACGCGGGGATCGTTCCACAATGAAAACGTTAACCATACTGCACACTGCTTAGTCACGTTTTGTGGCCAAAGGATCACGAAAAAGTTGGTTAACGCAATTGCACTTAACGCTTTGTTCGGCACTTTGCGGAATATCAAATGCAAGTCTGCGCGAGATGTATCGTCCAGGCGATATTTGCGCCGTTAGTGAGAGAATAGCATCATGTCCGTCCGGATGGCTTTGGCGAAACTGTGTGCATGTGCCTGTGGGGGCGCGATTGTCGGCGGTGGCGCCGTGCATGTGGCCGACGGCGCGCGGGCACGCAGCGCCTATACGCACAAGGTCACCAAACGAATCGTCCGCCGCACCACGACGGTCGCCGCCAGCAAGATGCGGGTCGGACACGCTGGCGCGCGCGTTCGCAAGGTGGTGACCCAGACCACCACCACGACGCAGCCCCAAATTGTGTATCTGACTGCACAGGGTGCCCCCGTTCCTGTGGACCCGCCTTATTCGGGCTCAGGCGGCGGTGGCGGCGGCGGGCTGACCGTGATCGGCGGCAGCGGTGGTTTCGGCGGCGGTGGTTTCTTCGCCGGCGGTTTCTTTGGCGGCGGCGGGAGCAGCAGCGGCGGCGGCAGCATCGTCATCTCTTCGACTTCGACCGGTGGATCGACCTCGACCGGCGGATCTTCGACCAGTTCTTCCACCAGCGGCGGGTCGACCTCGACCGGCGGATCATCGACGTCGAGCGGCAGCGTTTCGAGCACGTCGTCCAGCGGTTCGGTCAGCAGCACCTCCTCGTCGGGCGGCTCGGGCGGATCATCCTCGTCCACGAGCACAGGCGGCGCAACGGTATCGAGCACGTCGTCAACCGGCGGCTCCTCGTCGAGCGGGAATGTCTCCTCGGCATCGGGCGGTTCCAGCGGCAACGTCTCGTCTGCCTCGGGCGGCTCGAGCGGGAACGTTTCCTCTTCGTCGGCGTCGAGTGGCAACGTTTCCTCGTCCTCCAGCGGTAATGTGTCGTCGGCCTCGAGCGGGAACGTCTCCTCGGCCTCGAGCGGCTCCTCATCCTCAAGCACCTCCTCCTCTTCGAGTGGCAACGTGTCCTCGGCCAGCTCGTCCAATGGTTCGAGCAGCAGCAGTTCCTCGGCAAGCTCGAGCAGCTATGGCTCAAGCAGCCATGGCTGGAGCTCCAATGGCGGATGGGGATCATCGGGCAGCGGCAGTAGCGGAAGCAGCGCATCGAGCAGCGCGAGCAGCGGCAGCACGGGTTCCAGCGGCGGCCCACCCGCCCCCGTCCCCGCACCGCCGATGGTCCTGCTGTTCGGGGCGGCCGCAGCCGCGCTGGTGGCGCGCAAGCGCTTCGCCAAACCGAGCGCGAACCTCGCCTGAGCAGGCGAAAAGCGACCGTAGCGGGTCTTCCCCACGCGAACGGGTTGCGTAGGGCACGGGGCGACGCCATAGCCCGGTCATGCATGATATCCGCCTGATCCGGGACGATCCCGCCGCTTTCGACGCAAGCCTCGCCCGGCGCGGCTTTCCCCCCGTCGCTTCCGAACTGGTCGCGCTCGACGAACGCCGTCGCGCCCTGATGACCGAGGCGCAGGTTGCGCAGGCCCGGCGCAACGAAGCCTCGAAAGCGATTGGTGCCGCGAAGGCCGCGAAGGACGAGGCGACCGCCGCCACGTTGATGGCCGAGGTTGCGACGCTGAAAGAACGGCTGCCCGCGATCGAAGCCGAAGAAAAGGCGCTCGGCGAGTCGTTGAACGCCCAACTCGCGGCGATCCCCAATCTGCCACTCGGCGACGTGCCCGAGGGTGCCGACGAGGCCGGCAATATGCTGGTCGCAAGTCACGGCACCCCCGGCACCTTCGGTTTCACCCCGCGCGAGCACGACGCGATCGGCCCCGCGCTCGGGCTCGATTTCGAAACCGGCGCGGCAATGGCGGGCGCGCGTTTCACGCTGGTGCGCGGCGCTGCGGCGCGGCTCCACCGCGCGCTTGGACAATTCATGCTCGATACGCTGTCGGGCGAGCATGGCTATGAGCAAGTCGTGCCCCCGCTGCTGGTCCGCGACGAGGCGGTGTTCGGCACCGGGCAGCTCCCCAAATTTGCCGAAGATCTGTTCAAGACCACCGATGGCCGGTGGTTGATCCCGACTGCCGAAGTCAGCCTGACCAATATCGTGCGCGAACAGATTTTGAGCGAGGCCGAACTGCCGCTGCGCTTCACCGCACTCACCCCCTGCTTCCGTTCGGAAGCGGGCGCGGCGGGGCGCGACACGCGCGGCTTCATCCGCCAGCATCAGTTCGAAAAGGTCGAAATGGTCTCGATCGTCACGCCCGATGCCTCCGAGGCCGAGCATGAGCGGATGACGGCGTGCGCGGAGGGCTTGCTCAACGCGCTTGGCCTGCCGTTCCGCCGCATGAAATTGTGCACCGGCGACATGGGCTTCACCGCCGCGCGCACCTACGATCTCGAAGTGTGGCTGCCGGGACAAGGCCAGTATCGCGAGATTTCGAGTTGCTCGACCTGCACCGATTTCCAGGCACGTCGCATGAACGCGCGCTACCGGCCCGAGGGCGAGAAAGCGACGCGCTTTGTCCACACGCTCAACGGTTCCGGCCTCGCGGTCGGACGGACGTTGGTCGCCGTGCTGGAAAACTATCAGCAGGAGGATGGCGCGGTGGCGATTCCCGATGTGCTGCAGCCTTACCTCAAGGGCCTCAACCGGTTGGAACCGGCGCGCTGACATCGCCCGTTCGCCCTGAGCCTGTTGAAGGGTAGCCCTCTTCCCGCGCCTGGCATGCAAGGGAGAGCGGTGCTTCGACAAGCTCAGCACGAACGGAAAAGGGCGTCACGCATAAAGGACGACACGATGCGGATTCTGCTGACCAATGACGATGGCTATCACGCGCCCGGGCTCAAAATCCTGGAGGCGATTGCCGCGAAATTCTCCGACGATGTCTGGATCGTTGCCCCCGCCGACGAACAGTCCGGCGCTGGCCATTCGCTGACGCTGACGCGCCCGATCCGGGTGCGCCAGCATGGCGAAAAGCGCTTTGCCGTGGCCGGCACGCCGACCGATGCCGTGATGATGGCGCTGGCCCGGATCATGCGGGAGGCCAAGCCCGACCTGATCCTGTCCGGGGTCAATCGCGGGGCCAATCTGGCCGAGGACGTGACCTATTCCGGCACGGTTTCCGCCGCGATGGAGGGCGCGCTGGCGGGGGTACGTTCGATCGCGCTGAGCCAGGTCTATGATCGCGAGGGACTGGGGGACGCGGTGCCGTTCGAAGCCGCCGCTGCGTGGGGCGAACGCGTGTTGCGCCCGTTGATCGACGCCCCGCTGGAGCCGCGCAGCCTGGTCAACATCAACTTCCCGGCCGGACCTGCCGACGCGGTGAAGGGGATCAAGATCGTGCAGCAGGGCCTTCGCGACTATGGCCGCCTGCAGATCGTCACCAACCGCGATCCGCGCGGGTATGACTATCACTGGTTCGCGCTCGGCCCGACGGAGGAAACACCGGCCCACGCCACCGATCTGGAAGCTGTGCAAGATGGGTACATTGCCGTGACGCCGCTGCATCTCGACCTGACACACCGCCCCTCGCTTGCTATGCTTGGGGCATTGTACGGTTAGGGGGTAGAGTATGGGGCATCGCGGCAAGACGTTTGGTATCGCGATCCTGGTCCTTTCTACACTCACCGCCTGCATTCCGAACCCCCGACCGGCCACAACGCGGTTACGACACCCCGCCCCCCTATCAGCCGCGCGACGACCAACGGCCCTATGAACCGCAAGGCGGGGATCGCGCCGAGCGCGAGCAGGAGCGCTACGAACCGCAACGCATCGATGCGGGCGTTTCCGCCCTTCCCGCTCCGCCACCAGCCTGGCAGGCGCGGCCGGTAACCCCCGATGCCGAGACCATTTCCGCGACCAGCTATATCGTCCGACCCGGCGACACGTTGCGCGCCGTGGGGGATCGTACGGGCGCGGGGTCGGAGGCGATCGCGCGTGCGAATGGCCTGACCCCACCGTTCGTGATCCGGCCCGGGCAGCGGCTCGACATTCCCGGCGGGCGCTATCACCTTGTCCGCGCCGGACAGACCGGGATCGCGATCGCGCGCGCTTACGGCGTGGATTGGTCACGCATCGTTTCCGCGAATGAGTTGAACGAGCCGTACACGCTGCGTGTCGGCATGCGCATTGTCATACCCGGCACCGCCAATGGGAGCACAGCCGCCGAGCGCGCCGCGGCGTTCCGGCTCGACATCGACGATATCGTCACCGGTAGTGAACCGGCACTGGCCGCGAACGACCGCCCGGTGCGGCCATCGCCCTCATCGCGGCGCGTGCTCTCTCCCACCCAGGCGATTGCCGAGCCGACCCGTTTTAGCGGCGGTTTCGCCTGGCCAGTGCGGGGGCGCATCGTCGCCCATTTCGGCCCCGGCGCGTCGGGCGAAAAATATAACGGCATCAAGATCGCCGTGCCGATCGGGACGCCCATTCTCGCCGCCGCAGATGGCGTGGTCGCGTATGCCGGCAGTGGCATCCCGACGCTGGGCGGCCTCGTCATCGTCAAGCACGGCGATAGCTGGACGACGGTCTATGGCCATGCCAGCCAGTTGCTGGTCCAGCGCGGCCAATCGGTCCGGCGCGGGCAGACGATCGCATTGTCGGGCGATTCGGGGCTGGCCGACCGACCCGAACTCCATTTCGAGATGCGCAAGGGCCGCACCCCGGTCGATCCGCAGCGGCAATTGCCGGGGATTTAATTCGGGGAAAAATCGGCTATTCGCCCGGAATGACCGAGCACACCTCCGCCCTCCTCCGCCTGCTGTCCGAGCGTGGCTACATCCACCAGACGACCGACGCCGCCGCGCTCGATGCGTTGGCGAACAAGCAGACCGTGCCCGGTTATATCGGCTTCGATCCGACCGCACCGTCGCTGCATGTCGGCAGCCTCGTCCAGATCATGCTGCTGCGCCGCCTTCAGCAAAGCGGGCACAAGCCGATCGTGCTGATGGGCGGCGGCACCGGCAAGATCGGCGACCCGAGCTTCAAAGACGAAGCGCGCAAGCTGCTCGACCATGATGGCATCGCCACCAACGTCGCCTCGATCCGCCGCATCTTCGAACGCTTTCTGGTGTTCGGCGACGGCCCGACCGATGCGATCATGCTCGATAACGCCGAGTGGCTCGACAGGCTGGAATACATCCCCTTCCTGCGCGATGTCGGGCAGCATTTCTCGGTCAACCGGATGCTCAGCTTCGATTCGGTCAAGCTGCGGCTCGACCGCGAGCAATCGCTGTCCTTCCTCGAATTCAACTACATGATCCTCCAGGCCTATGATTTCCTGGAACTGTCGCGCCGCGCCGGGTGCCGCCTGCAAATGGGCGGGTCCGACCAATGGGGTAATATCGTCAACGGCATCGAACTGTCGCGCCGCATGGACGGGACCGAGGTTTACGGCATCACCACGCCGCTCATCACCACCGCCGATGGCGGAAAGATGGGCAAGACGATGTCGGGCGCGGTGTGGCTGCATGAGGACCAGTTGCCGCATTATGATTACTGGCAATTCTGGCGGAACACCGACGACCGCGATGTCGGCCGCTTCCTGCGGCTGTTCACCGATCTGCCGCTCGAGGAGATCGCGCGCCTCGAAGCGTTGGAAGGTGCCGAGATCAATGCCGCAAAGATCGTGCTCGCCAATGCCGCGACCGCGATGTGCCGGGGCGAAGCCGCCGCTGCCGAAGCCGCCGAAACCGCGCGGCGCACCTTTGAGGAAGGCGGTGCGGGCGGCGCGCTGCCGACCTTCGCGGTCGCCGGCCCGATCGGTATTGTCGATGCCCTGATCGGCCTTGGCTTCGCGGCTTCGAAGGGCGAGGCCAAGCGGCTGATCAAGGGCGGCGGCGCACGTGTCGGCGCGGACAAGGTCAGCGATGAGGCATTGATGGTCGAGGTTGGCGACGACCCGGTCCGTATCGCTGCGGGCAAGAAGCATCACGGCCTGCTGGTCCGTGCGTAAATCTCGACAGAACCTCAAAAAATATAACGGTTAGCGGACGTTAAGCGGCTTCGTTGCGACCTGTTTTACATCCTTTGTCGTATTTTTGCCCGGCCCATTAGAGGGGTTTGGCAATGGCGAAGGCACTGGCTGGACAGGTCGCGGACAAGCGCGCCCTGGCCCGCGACGAAGTACATTATCGCGCTCGGGCTTATGGCCCGGACGCACAACAGGTGTCGTTGCTGATCGTGAACCTGTCGGCGCTCGGCCTCATGGCGCGCGCCGAGGTTCCGTATCGCGAGGGGGACCGGTTACGCGTCACGTTGCCGGTGGTCGGTGTCGTGGTAGCGGAAATCCGCTGGGCACTTGGCGGCCGAATCGGATGCGAGTTGGATCAACCGATCGACCTTGCGGACTATTATGAGGTGCTGGCGGTGATGGTGCGGGGTAAATAGCTCAAGCCGTTCGCCCTGAGCCTGTCGAAGGGCCGTGCCCAAGAAATCTGCTCGCGTTTGGCGAGGGGGCTTCGACAGGCTCAGCCCGAACGGACTTTGGGTGATCCGGTTTAAGCAAAATCGAGTCTAGGCGCGCCTCACCCCGATCGCAGCAAGGCAACGCCCGCCTCGCGCTCGAACAGATAGAGCGCCGTTCGCGCCGCTTGTCCGCGCGCGCTTGCAGGCCACCGTCGCGGTCGATCAGCAGGCGTGCGTCGTCGGTCGCGATGGGCAGCAAGGTGGTCAGCATCTCGGGCGTCGCCAGGCGGAAACCCGCCTCGCCCGATTGCTTGGTGCCGAGCAACTCTCCCGCACCGCGCAACCGCAAATCCTCCTCGGCAATGCGGAAGCCGTCATTGGTCTCACGCATCAGCGCCAGCCGCGCGCGCGACGTTTCGCTCAGCGCTCCGCCACGGATCAACAGGCAGTTCGACTTACCCGACCCGCGCCCGACGCGCCCGCGCAACTGGTGCAATTGCGCGAGACCAAAGCGGTCGGCATGTTCGATCACGATCAGCGTCGCATTGGGCACGTCGACCCCGACTTCGATCACCGTCGTCGCCACCAGCACGCCCAAGTGCCCGCTGGCAAAGGCCGCCATCACCGCATCCTTTTCGGCGGGCTTCATCTTGCCATGGACCAGCCCGACGCGGTCGCCAAAGCGCGCGCGCAACGTCTCGGCCCGCGCTTCCGCCGCCGCGAGATCGCTCTTCTCGCTCTCCTCGACCAACGGGCACACCCAATAGGCTTGGCCGTCATCGGACAGGTGCCGACCCAGTGCATCGACGACATCGGCCAGCCGGTCCTCCGAAATGACGCGCGTTTCGATCGGCTGGCGCCCCGGCGGCATTTCGTCGAGCTGGCTGACGTCCATCTCGCCGTAATTGGCCAGCGTCAGCGTGCGCGGGATCGGCGTCGCGGTCATCGCCAGCAAATGCGGCGCGGCCTTGGCCTTGGCCTGCAACATCATGCGCTGCGCGACGCCAAAGCGGTGCTGCTCATCGACCACGACGAGACCCAGATCCTTATACGACACCGCCTCCTGGAAGATCGCATGCGTGCCGATCAGAATGTCGATCGTGCCTGCCGCCAGCCCCATCAGCGTCGCCTCGCGCACCCGGCCCTTGTCGCGTCCGGTCAGCACCGCGACCTCGACCGGCAAGCCCGCCAGCATCCGCCGCAGCGACTCATAATGCTGCCGCGCGAGGATTTCGGTCGGCGCGAGCAACGCCGCCTGCGCGCCCGCCTCCACCGCCGTCAGCATCGCCAGCGTTGCCACCAGCGTCTTGCCGGCACCCACATCGCCTTGCAGCAGCCGCAGCATCGGTTGCGCCTGCGCCAGATCGCCCTCGATCTCGCGCACCGTCCGCGCCTGCGCGCCGGTCAGCGCGT
>NZ_JSBN01000074.1 GCF_000797515.1 Sphingomonas sp. Ant H11 | reverse complement strand
GCGGGAGGGGAGGATCAATTCCATGACCACTGCCACCATGCCGAGCACCACCCTCCCCGCCGACTGGCGCGATTTCTTCGCGCTGACCAAGCCGCGGGTGATGCGTTCGGTCGTGCTGACCGGGCTGTGCGGGATGCTGGCCGCGCCGGTGCATCTGCCCTTCGTGCTCGGCTTCACCGCCATCCTGTGCATCGCGCTGGCGGCGGGCGCGGCGGGCGCGCTCAACCAATGGTATGAATCGGACATCGATGCGCTGATGAAGCGCACCGCCAAGCGCCCGCTCCCCGCCGGCAAGATGGACCGCGAGACCGCGCTCCATTTCGGCGTCGGGCTCGGCGTGTTCTCGGTGCTGCTGATGGGCCTCGCCATCGGCCTGCTCGCCGCTGTGCTGCTGGCGGTGTCGATCCTGTTCTACGTGCTGATCTATACCGTCGGTCTCAAGCGGCTGACCCCGCAGAACATCGTCATCGGCGGGGCCGCCGGGGCCTTCCCGCCGCTGATCGGCTGGGTCGCCGCCACCGGCAGCATTTCGACGCTGCCGCTGCTGATGTTCGCGATCATCTTCCTGTGGACCCCGCCGCATA
The DNA here is from genome assembly GCF_000797515.1 of Sphingomonas sp. Ant H11. Taxonomy (GTDB): domain Bacteria; phylum Pseudomonadota; class Alphaproteobacteria; order Sphingomonadales; family Sphingomonadaceae; genus Sphingomonas. The sequence continues at coordinate 9,312 of NZ_JSBN01000074.1, read as the reverse complement.
GCTGGGCGCTGGCGCTGCTGATTCGCGACGATTACGCCAAGGGCGGCGTGCCGATGCTCCCGGTGGTGGCGAGCGCGGCGACGACGCGCTGGCAAATGCTGTTCTACGCGGTGCTGATGGCCGCCGCCGCCGTGTCGCCGTGGGCGCTGGGGTTGGCCGGGATCGCCTATGGCGCGGTCGCCGCGATCGGCTCGGCGGTGTTCCTCGGCCTCACGCTCTGGGTCGTGGTCGCGCGCGCGGGTACCCCCGCCGAGATGAAGGCCGAACGCTTCCTGTTCGTCTATTCGATCGGCTATATTCTGATGATCTTCATTTCCCTCGCAGTCGATCGGCTCATCGCATGACCCCGGACCCGCACAGCGACCTCGTCCGCAAGCGCCAGCGCAGCCGCGCGACTGCGCTCGCGCTGATCCTCGGTGCCTTTGTGGTGCTGGTGTTCGCGATCAGCATCGCCAAGATCCAGGCCGGGATGCCGCACTGATGGCGATCGACCGCAAACTGCGCACGGCGCTGTTCGCGGTGGCGGGCATTTGCTTCATGAGCGGGCTTGGCTGGGCGAGTATCCCGCTCTACCGCCTGTTCTGCCAGGCGACCGGCCTCAACGGCACCACCCAGCGCGGGCTCGTGGCACCGGGCGCGGTCAACCGGCAGATCCGCATCGATTTCGACACCAATGTCGCGCCGCACATGCCGTGGAAGTTCGCGCCCGAACATCCATCCGAAACCGTCGATATCGGCGGGCGCGACATGGCGTTCTTCACCGCGACCAACACATCGGACCATCCGATCACGGGCACCGCGACCTACAACGTCACCCCGGCGCAAGCGGGCAAATATTTCACCAAGATCCAGTGCTTCTGCTTCACCCAGCAAACGCTGAAACCGGGCGAAACCGCGCGGATGCCGGTGATCTTCTTCGTCGACCCGAAGATCCTTGCGGATCCGGACGCCAACGACGTGCAGACGATTACGCTCAGTTACACTTTTTACCCGGTGGATTCCACCAAAGCCAAGAGCTAGAACCGAACGACAAAAGAGGACGAGGGACAGATGGCCGGCGCCAAGAACCACGATTACCACATCCTTCCCCCCAGCATCTGGCCGTTGGCCGGGGCGATGGCGGCACTCGCCATGGCATCGGGTGGCATCATGTGGATGCATTCGGCGGCCGGGGGCGGCGCGGTGTTCTTCGCCGGCGTCGCGGGCGTGCTCGCAGTGATGTATGGCTGGTGGCGTCAGGTCATCCTCGAGGCGCATGCAGGCGACCATACCCCTGTCGTCCAATTGCACCTGCGCTACGGCATGATCCTGTTCATCGCCTCCGAAGTGATGTTCTTCGTCGGCTGGTTCTGGGCGTTCTTCGACTTTTCGCTGTTCCCCGCCCACATCGTCTATGATTCGGTGACCAAGACCGTCTCGGTCGCCGCCGATGTCGCAGCGCAATGGCCGCCCAAGGGTCTGGAAGTCATCGACGCCTTCCGCTTCCCGCTGCTCAACACGCTGATCCTGCTCACCAGCGGTACCACGATCACCTGGGCGCACCACGCGCTGATCCATGGCGACCGCGACGGCCTGAAGAAGGGCCTGTGGGTCACGATCATCCTCGGCCTGCTGTTCAGCTCGATCCAGGCCTATGAATATGCCGACGCCCCCTTCCCCTTTAAGGGCCTGAACTATGGCGCATCCTTCTTCATGGCGACCGGGTTCCACGGCTTCCACGTGATGATCGGCACGATCTTCCTGATCGTCTGCCAGATCCGCGTCTATCGCGGCGATTTCACTCCGCAGCAGCATTTCGGCTTCGAAGCGGCGGCGTGGTATTGGCATTTCGTCGACGTGGTGTGGCTGTTCCTGTTCGTCTCCATCTATGTCTGGGGTGGCTGGGGCGCGCCCATCCACGCCGGCTGATCGCCGTCCGATGACCGAGGTGCGGGCCGAGGCCGTAACGCCGACGCCCGAACCGGCCCCCTTGCCCGCTGCGTTCAAGGGCCTGTGCCCGCGCTGCGGCGCACCGAGCTTGTTCAAGGGCTGGCTCGCTTTTGCCGATCGCTGCGCCGTGTGCGGGCTCGATTACACCCGCTTCAATGTCGGGGACGGACCTGCCGCGCTGCTCGTCCTGCTGCTCGGCGCGATCGTAGTGGGCGCGGCGATCACGATCCAGCTGACGCTTGCCCCGCCGATCTGGCTGCAACTCATCCTCTGGGTGCCAGTGACGATCGCCGCCGTGATCGGTGCACTCCGCGTCGCCAAGGCAGCCTTGCTCGGTTCCGAATATCGCACCGCCGCGCGCGAGGGGCGCATAACCCCGCTCGACCCCAATCCATGAACCGCATCCCGGTCCTGCCGACCGTACTCGTCGGCATCGCCATCGCCGCGATGATCGCGCTCGGCGTCTGGCAATTGCAGCGCCGCGCCGAAAAGGAAGCGCAGCTCGTGCAGTATGCGCGCAACGTCACGCTGCCGCCTGTCGCCTTCCCGCGCATCCCGGTCGATGAGGATGGCAGCCTGTTGTTCCGCCGTGCCAGCGCCTTCTGCCTGCAACCGGTCAGCTTCCGCATCGAAGGCGGGCGCAATGCGCGCGGCGGCACCGGCTGGCGGCAAATCGCCGAATGCCGCACCGGCGCGGAAGGCCCCGGCTTCACCGTGCAAATCGGCTTTGGCCGTGACCCGCACGCCAAGCCCATTTGGAAGGGCGGCCCGGTGCGCGGCTATATCTCGCACGTCCCCGGCCACGCGCCGCTGATCGCCTCCGCGCTCGGCGGTGCACCCAAGATGCTGATGCTCGTCGCGGATCCTCCCGCCGCCGGGCTCGATCCCAATCCCGCCCCCGATCTGTCGGCGGTGCCCAACAATCACCTCGCTTATGCGGTGCAGTGGTTCGTCTTCGCCGCCATCGCTGCGATCATCTATGCGCTGGCGCTGCGGCGGCGGACGGTTGCCCCGGCGGCTCCACCTCGCTAACCGCAGGGGTCATGCGCTACACAAGCACGCGCGGCTCCGCGCCCACCCTCGATTTCCGCGACGTCACGCTCGCGGGCCTGGCCAAAGACGGCGGCCTCTATCTGCCGGAAAGCTGGCCGCGCTTCTCGACCGAACAGATCGCGGCCCTGCGCGGCCTGTCTTATGTCGACACCGCCGTCGCGGTGATGCTGCCCTTCGTCGAGGGCACGCTCAGCGAAGCCGATCTGCGCCAACTCTGCACCCAGGCTTATGGCCGCTTCGCCCATGCCGCCGTCGTGCCGCTGGTCCAGCTCGATCCGCAAAACTGGCTGCTGGAGCTGTTCCACGGCCCCACGCTCGCGTTCAAGGACGTCGCGCTGCAATTGCTGGGGTTATTGTTCGAGCGCTTCCTCACCGGCAGCAGCCAGCAAGTCACCGTGATCGGCGCGACCTCGGGCGATACCGGCTCGGCGGCGATCGATGCGCTGGCCGGCCGCGCCGGGGTCGATGTGTTCATGCTCCACCCCAAGGGCCGCGTGTCCGAAGTGCAGCGCCGCCAGATGACCACCGTCATCGCCCCCAACATCCACAATATCGCGCTGGAGGATGCCAGCTTCGACGATGCGCAGGCGCTGGTAAAGGCGATGTTCAACGACGACGCTTTCTCGGGCAAGTTCGCGCTGTCGGCGGTCAATTCGATCAACTGGGCGCGGCTGATGGCGCAAGTGGTCTATTATTTCTACGCCGCCGTCCGTCTGGGCGCGCCCGAGCGCCCCGTCGCCTTCTCGGTGCCGACCGGCAATTTCGGCGATGTCTTCGCCGGTTACGTCGCCGCCAAGATGGGCCTGCCCATCGCCAAATTGATCGTCGCCACCAACGTCAACGACATCCTCCACCGTGCGCTCAGCGCCGGCGATTATTCGCAAGGCACCGTCGTGCCGACGCCGAGCCCGTCGATGGACATTCAGGTGTCGAGCAATTTCGAACGACTGCTGTTCGATCTCGGCGGCCGCGATGGTGCCGCGCTCGCCGAGCAGATGCGCGGCTTCGAAGCGACCAAGGCAATGCGCCTGACCAACGCGCAGCGCGAAGGCGCCGCCGCTCTGTTCGGCAGCGACCGTGTCGATCTCGACGACATGGCGCTGGCAATGCGCTGGGCGTGCGAATCGAGCGGGGAGATCATCGATCCGCACACCGCGATCGGCCTCGCCGCCGCGCGCCGCGCCGGGCTTCCCGCCGATGTGCCGGTGGTGACGCTGGCAACCGCCCACCCCGCCAAGTTTGGAGATGCGGTCGAGCGCGCGACCGGCAAACGGCCGCCGCTGCCCGCACGGATTGGCGATCTGCTCGAGCGCGAGGAACGCTACGCCTCGCTGCCGGGCACGTTCGACGCGGTCACCGCCTATATCGCCGAACGCGCGAGCGCGCGGTGAGCGATCTCAAACTCACCCTCACCCTTCCCACTCGCTGCGCCGAGCGGGCCCCTTCCCTCTCCCGTTGGGAGAGGGAGGGAGGAGCGAAGCGACGGAAGGGTGAGGGTGAGCAAAATGAACGACCTAATAACCCTCATCACCGAACCCTGGCCCGATTACGGGCTCATCGACTCCGGCCACGGCCGCAAGCTCGAACGCTATGGCCGGTTCCGCTTCATCCGCCCCGAACCGCAGGCGATGTGGGCCCCGGCGTCGGAAAGCTGGGAAGCCGATGGCGATTTCATCGGTGCGTCGGATGAAGAGGGCGGCGGGCGCTGGCATCTGTCGCGGGATGTGCCGCGCGGTGGCTGGCACGTGCGCTGGGAGGAAGTGCTGTTCCTCGCGCAGAACACGCCCTTCCGCCACCTCGCTTTCTTCCCCGACATGGCACCGCAATGGCAGTGGATGCGCGGGCGCGTCGCCGAGGGGGATCAAGTGCTCAACCTGTTCGGCTATACCGGGGTCGGCACGCTGGCGCTCGCCGCCAAGGGCGCGGCGATGACGCATGTCGATGCCTCCAAAAAGTCGGTCGAGGCGGGCAAGGCCAATGCCTTCCTGTCCGACATGGCCGACCGCCCGATCCGCTGGATGGTCGACGACGCCGCCAAGTTCGCCGCGCGCGAAGTGCGGCGCGGGAAACGCTATGACGGCATCTTCCTCGATCCGCCAAAATTCGGGCGCGGGCCCGATGGCGAAGTGTGGCGGCTGGAAGAGGGCCTGCCTGGCCTGATCGCGGATTGCCGTCGCTTGCTCGACCAGGACAGCAAGTTCCTGGTGCTGACGGTCTATGCCGTCCGCATGTCGGCGCTGGCGATCGGCGAGGTGGTGCGTCAAGCGCTTGCCGACCTCGGCGGCACGGTCGAAGTGGGAGAGATGGCGGTGCGCGAGGAAGCGCGCGGGCTGTTGCTGCCGACCGCCATCTTCGCGCGCTGGTCACGGTAAACCCGTCAGGCCCCCCGCAAAACGCCTCATCATATTGGATGGACCACGGTTCCCGCTCTTTTCTTGGCGTTTGCCGCGCCACACTTATGCCGCTAATGCGCGGCAATGGGGCCGCCCTGACCGGCCAAGAAGCGGACAAACGCGCCACGTGGATAACTATACGACTGGACCAGTGATCGGCGTTTCGACGCAGGGCGCATCCGCGCACCTTTCGCTGCCGCCGATGCCCGGAACGCCCGATCTCGCCGGCCTTGAGCCGATGGCACCGCTGGCGCGACGCTGGCCCTCCTATCTGGGCGCAGCGGTCACGCTCGTAATGATCGTGTGGCTCGGCTTGAAGCTCCATGCGCTGGGCGTCGACAGTCTGGTCTCGGCGCTACCGAGCAGCCCGCTTTTCTATCTGTTCTTCGGACTCTTCTACCTTTCTCCGGTGACGGGCGACTTCATCATCTTCCGCAAATTGTGGGGGATCCCGGCGGCCGGTTACGTGGCTTTGACCAAGAAGCGCATCGCCAACGACGTGCTCAATTATTCGGGCGAGGCCTATTTCTACGCCTGGGCGCGGCAACGGTCGTCGATGGTGGCGGCACCGTTCGGCGCGGTGAAGGATGTCAGCATCCTGTCGGCGATTGCCGGCAATATGGTGACACTGGCGATGATCGCGATCGCGATGCCGCTGGGCATCGGCCTGCTTACCGAACAGCAATTGCACAATGCACTCTGGTCGGTCGTCGTGGTATTCGCCATGTCGCTGCCTTTCCTGATCTTCTCGAAACGCGTCTTTTCGCTCCCACGCGCGACTTTATGGTGGATCTTCGGCATCCACTGTCTGCGGTTGATTGCGGGATCGGTGCTGATCGCCTTTACCTGGCATTATGGTCTGCCAAGTGTGTCGCTCGGGATGTGGCTGCTGCTGTCGGCAGCGCGGCTGATCGTCGGGCGGCTGCCACTTGTGCCGAACAAAGACCTTCTTTTCGCCACCTTCGCCACCCTATTGATCGGTCAGGACGCAGCCTTGTCGGTGTTGATCGCGGTCACCGCGGCGCTGCCGTTGCTCGTCCATGTTGTGCTCGTCGCGATGTTCGGGCTGGTCGACTTGGTGAGAAAGAGTTGAAAATGGTGCGCAAGGTTTTGATGGCGGCGGCAATCACCGGCGCAGCACTTCTGCCCGTCACGGCAAGCGCGGCGCAGATTCTGGGTAGCGACGCCGCGGCCTGCACCTCGGGCGGCCCCGCGATTCGCGTGACCGTCGACGGGTTGAAGGATCGCACCGGCGAACTGAAGCTCGAGCTGTTTCCCGCCAACGACGCCGATTTCCTGAAGGATGATCGCGACCTGATCAAGGAAGGCAAGTTCTTCCGTCGCGTGCGCCTGCCTACCCCGGCCAGCGGCCCGATCGTGCTGTGCATCCGCGTGCCGACGCCTGGCCCCTATGCCTTGCTGTTCACGCACAATCGCGACGGCAAGAACAAGTTCAACCTGTGGCAGGATGGCGCGGGCTTCCCGACCAACGCCCGGCTCGGCCGGTCGCGTCCGAAACTTGCCATGGCGCGGATCGTCGTGCCGCAGGGGGTGGTATCCACCGAGATTCGGGCGCAATATCTGCGCGGGCTCGGGGGGTTCGGGCCGCTCAAGGACGAATAGACGCCATGCGGATCGTCGACGTCAATGAATTCTACTCGCCGACCGGTGGGGGTGTGCGCACCTATATCGATCGCAAGATGGGCATCATGTCCGATTTGGGACATGAACTGATCGTGCTCGCCCCTGGTCGCGAAAATGCGGTCGAGGAACGCCCCGGCGGCGGCAAGGTCATCTGGATCCAGACAGGTCATTTGCCGCTCGACCAGAATTACGGGCTGTTCTGGGAATCCGCCCCGATCGTGAAGCTGCTCGACCAATTGCAGCCCGATGTCGTCGAAACCTCCTCGCCGTGGCGCTTGCCGTGGGTGATTGGCAAGTGGCAGCCCAAATATGAGGGCGGTGCGGTGAAGAGCTTCTTCATGCACAATGACAATATGGCCGCTTATGCGCTGCGCTGGTTCGAGGGCCTCGCCCCGCAGGAGCGGATCGAGCGCGCTTTCTCCTGGTACAGCCGCTATATGAGCGGCTTCCTCCAGCATTTCGATGCGGTCGTCACCAACGGCCCGGCGCTGGAAAAGCGGCTTAAGGCGCGCGGCGTGCGGATCGACGCGGCGATGCCGCTGGGGATCGAGCGTGGCCATTTCTCGCCCGATCTGCGCGACGATCGCTTGCGTGCCGCGTTGCTCGCGCAATGCGCTTTGCCGCCCAGCGGGCATTTGCTGCTCGGGCTTGGCCGCCATCATCCCGAAAAGCGCTGGCGGCTGGTGATCGACGCGGTCGAGCGCGCCGGTTCGGATTTGCCGGTCGGGCTGATCCTGCTCGGCACCGGGGTCGAAAGCCGCCAGATCGAGGCCCGCATCGCCGGATCCCCGCACATCCGCATGTTCCGCCCGGTCTATGACCGCGAACGCCTCGCCCGCATCGTCGCGAGCTGCGACGCGCTGATCCACGGATCGGAGGCGGAACCGTTCGGCTTGGTCGCGTCCGAGGCGATGGCCGGGGGCCTGCCCCTGATCGTGCCCGACACGGGCGGTTGCGCGGAGGTTGCCGATCGCCATGCCTCCGAATTCTACACCGCGCGCGATGCGCAAAGCGCCGCGGCGGCGATCCACCGGCTGTTCGCACGCGACCAGCGCGTGCTGCGCCGCGCGGTGCTGGTAGCGGCGGGCAAGGTGCGCAGCGACCGCGACCATGCGGTGGAACTGATGGACTATTATCAGGGGTTGGTCGACGCCAAGCGCAACGGAGCGCTGCTCAAGGTCGCCTGACGTACACACGGAAACGCGTACTGTTGATCGGCACCGTCCGATACCCTCGCGCGATCGCCCAGCGTTCGAGCAGGGCGTCGGTGTCGCTGTCGCCCGCTGTCCATGGAGCCTCGCCACCGACCAGCACGGCGGACGGCGGGTTGCGATCAAGGTCGGCGGGGCGATCCGCCGACACAACATGGAAGCGCGGCTCGGTCGCCGGGTCGGCGAGCCGGTGGGTGCGATAATAAAACGGACCGGCCGCAAAAACGCGGGTCGGGCAAGCGTCCGGTCGCGCCGAGAAACTGCGGTGACAGCGTCGCCACGCCGCCCCGCACCCCGGCCGTATCGAGCGCGGCGCGGATCGCCCGGCCTTCGCGCAAGGCCACCGGCATCGACGCTCCTTCCAGCGCCTGGACCGCCGCCGCGGTCGTCGGCGCAAGGCCGGCGAAAATCGTCACCACGGTAAAGATCCGCAGCCCCCGCCCCGGCGGTGCCCGGTCCCACACCAACGCCAGCAAGACGAAGAGCGGCGGCAGAACCGGCAGCAGATATTGCCGCCAGGTGGGAAACGGCAGCAGCGCGGCGACCAGACCGGCCAGCACCAGCCACTCGATCACGCCGGGCCGCACCAAGCGGCGGCGCACCATCACCAGCGCCAGCAAGGCCGGGCCGAGCGCGAAAAACTTCAGCGCATCGACCGCCTTGGCGAGATAGGACATCTTCCACGATCCCGGCGTGTAATATTCCGCCGGAGCCAGCGCCGGGAAGCGCAGCGTACCGAACACGAAGGCGGCGGGGGCGATCGCCCAGGTCCAGGCGACAAACGCGACCATTGGCATTGCTCCGGCCAGCACGGCGAGCGGGCGATGCCGCCGATCGACGAGCGTATACACCCCATAAGCCGCCGCAGGCAGCGCGTAGGACACTTTCGCCGCCGCTGCTGCGGCCAGCAACAGCCCGATCAGCACCGCTTGTCCCGTGCTGCCGCGCCCGCGCTGCGTGCGCACGATCGGCACCAGCGCAGCAGCAAGCAAGGCGGCAGGCAAGGCGTCGTTGCGGGCAGTGGCGATGCTGAACAGCAGGATATCGCTCAGCGCGAGCAACCACCGCGATCAGCTCAGCGC
>NZ_JSBN01000073.1 GCF_000797515.1 Sphingomonas sp. Ant H11 | reverse complement strand
TTCGGCCGCGGCGGCTGCGCTCGCTTCCTGTGCCTTGCCGGCGAGGATTTCCTCGGCGGATTGGCGGTCGATCGCGGTGTCGTATTTGGTGCCGACCGGATCGGTCTGGATCATCACGCCGCGCTCCACCGGGGTCACCGGGCCGACGCGCGAGGCAGGCGGGGCGATCAGCGTGCGCTGGACCGGGGGAGGGCGATCCGTCGGGCAACAGCAGCGAGACCAAAGCCTCGCCGACCTTCAATTCGGTGATCGCGGTTTCGACATCGACACCGGGATTGGCGCGGAAGGTGGTCGCGGCGGACTTTACGGCGGCCTGATCGCGCGGGGTGAAGGCGCGCAGTGCGTGCTGCACGCGATTGCCGAGCTGCCCCGCCACCGTATCGGGAATGTCGATCGGGTTCTGGGTGATGAAATAGATGCCGACGCCCTTTGAGCGGATCAGACGCACGACCTGTTCGATCTTTTCGAGCAACGCCTTGGGCGCGGCATCGAACAGCAAATGCGCTTCGTCGAAGAAGAAGCAGAGCTTGGGCTTGTCGGAATCGCCGACCTCGGGGAGATGCTCGAACAATTCGCTCATCAGCCACAGCAGGAAGGTCGAATAGAGTTTCGGGCTCGCCATCAACTTGTCGGCGGCGAGCACGTTGACGATGCCGCGGCCCTTGTCGTCCACGCCGATGAAATCGTCGAGGTCGAGCGCGGGCTCGCCGAAGAAATGCTCGCCGCCCTGCGACCGAAGCTGGAGCAGGGCGCGCTGGATCGTGCCGATCGATTGCTTCGAGACATTGCCGTAGGTGGTGGTGAGCTCGTCGGCGCGTTCGCCGCAGCTGACCAGCATCGCCTGCAGATCGTCGAGATCGAGCAGCAGCAGCCCGTCCTTGTCGGCGACGTGGAAGGCGATCGTCAGCACGCCTTCCTGCACCTCGTTCAAGTCCATCAGCCGCGAGAGCAGCAGCGGGCCCATTTCGGTGATGGTGGTGCGAATGGGATGGCCCTGTTCGCCATAGAGATCCCAAAATTGCACGGGCGTATCGGCATAAGCCCAGGCGTCGTCGCCAATTTCCTTGGCGCGCGCGGCGAAAATGTCGTGATTCTTGGCGGTGGGGGAGCCGGCCATTGCGAGGCCCGACAGATCGCCCTTCACATCGGCGACGAAGCACGGGACTCCGTTGCGCGAAAAGCCTTCGATGATGCCCTGGACGGTGACAGTCTTGCCGGTGCCGGTCGCGCCCGCGATCAGGCCGTGGCGGTTGGCGCGCTTCAGTTCGAGGGCTTGCGGGTTTGCGCCGCCGGGGCCTGCGCCAATGAAGATGCTGGTCGTGTCGTTCATGAAGCCTCCCGCCATTTCGGCGAAAAGCTATCGCGCGAAAACCGGGGCGGCGGAAGGAAAATCCCTCCCCCGCACGAACGGCGGGGGAGGGATGTGTCGGCTTACTTCTTCAGCTTCACCGCGATGAACAAAGCGGGCTGACGGCCGCGCACCAGATACAACGCGACTTGCGTGCGACCGGCAGCCTTGGCCTGGGCGACCACTGCACCGAGCGACGCGGGCGTGGTAACCGGAACGCCATTGGCCGAGACGATCACGTCGCCGCGCTTCAGGCCCTTCGACCCGGCATCGCTCGACGGATCGACGGTTGCGACGACCACACCCTGCACCGACGAATCGACGTTGAAAGTACGCGCGATTTGCGGGGTCAGCGTCTGCACCGTTACACCAAGCGCATTGGCTGCCGCCTGGCCGACGGTGGGGTTGTCGCTGTCATCCCCATCATCGCCTTCCTCGCCCGCAGCCTTGGCGGCAAGCTGATCCTCGGGCGGACGCGTGCCGATGGTGGCGACGATCGTCATCGGCTTGCCCTGACGAACGATGTCGAGCGGCACGCGGCTACCCGGCGTCACGTTCGCGACGAGGTAGCTGAGCGACTGATCGGGCGTGACATCCTTGCCGCCGACGCGCAGCACGACGTCGCCGACCTTCAGCCCGGCCTTTTCGGCAGGCTGGCCCGGCTCGATGCTGCGGAGCAGTTCGCCACGGTTTTTAACCAGGCCGAAGGACGAGGCGAGATCGTCGTCGATCGGCTGCGGCCCAACGCCGAGATAGCCGCGCGCGATCTTGGTGCCCTTCATCAGCTTCTCGATGACGGGCTTGGCGTCGGTGGCCGGAATGGCAAAGCCGATGCCGATATTGCCGCCGCCGGTGCTGCCCAGAATCTGGGAATTGATGCCGATGACATTGCCGTTGAGGTCGAACATCGGGCCACCGGAATTGCCCTGGTTGATCGCCGCGTCGGTCTGGATGAAGCGATCATAGGCACCGCCGCCGGTCACGCGGTGCAGCGACGAGACGATGCCCGCTGTCACCGTGCCGCCCAGGCCGAACGGATTGCCGATCGCGACGACCCAGTCGCCAACGCGCGCAGCATCCGAATCGCCGAACTTCACGAAGGGCAAGTTCTTCGCATCGATCTTGAGCAGCGCCAGATCCGAGGTGGGATCGCGTCCGATCAGCTTGGCGACATATTCCTTGCGATCGACCAGCGTCACCGTGATCGAATCCACCGTCGCGCCCTTCGCGCCGGGTGCGACGACGTGGTTGTTGGTCACCACATAGCCGTCTGGCGAAATGATGAAGCCCGAACCGAGCGAGGTCGCCTCCCGGGTGATCGCGGGGCCGCCATTCCCGCCTTGGCCCTGCTGACCGAACAGCCCCTCGAACGGGGTGCCGGCGAAGGGGTTGGCGGGCTGCTGTTGCGTGATGTGCTGGCTGGTCGAAATATTGACCACGGCCGGCTGCAGCTTCGCCACCAGATCGGCGAAGCTCATCGGCGCACCCGGCTTGGGGGCGGTGGCGGCCATCACGGCGGGTTCGTTCTGCGCGGTCTGCGCGCCCCCGGCGGACGGCAAAGCAATGGCGGTCGCGGTGCCGCTCAGCAACAGGGCGGCGGTAATGGCGTAGGCGTAGCGCACTTTGGTCGTTTCCTCTCGTCTACCAATTGGCAGCATCGCCTTTGTAGATACTAAGCGATGCTGAACGGCGATTGAATATGAACGGCTGGTGGATGGTTATGGGGCCATCCGTCAGCGCCGTCCCTGGAATTCCTTCAAATAGGCATTGTCGGGCGACAGTACCAACGAGGTCTGGCCCTTGGCATCCTGCGCGAAGGTATAGCGATAGGACTGCATCGCCCGATAGAAATCGTAGAAATCGGGATCCTTGTTGAAGGCGTCGGCATAGATTTGCGCGGCCTTGGCATCGGCTTGCGCCTGGATGATCTGCGCGGTCTGCTGGCCCTGCGCCTTGATCGTCAGGGCCTGTTGCTGGCGCGCGGTGCGCATGCGGTTGAGCGCGCTGTCGAACGGCGTGCCGCTCGGCAGATCGGCATGTTTGATGCGCACGTCGACGATCTGCACGCCGTATTGCGACGCAAGCTTTTGCAGCCCGGCGCGGATATTGCCCATCACCTGGGTGCGTTCGGGGCTGAGCAAGGCCGCGAACGGGCGCTTGCCAAGCTCGTTGCGCAGCGACGAGCTGAACAGCGGCTTCAACTGATCCTGCACGCGCTGTTCAGTGACAGACGTGCTGCCGGTCGAGATCACCGCCTTCAACGGATCGACGATGCGGAAGCGGGCATAGGCATCGACTTCCAGCCGGGTCTGGTCGGTCGACAAGACCGGCTGGCCGTCCAGTTCGACGTCGAGCACGCGCTTGTCGACCCACACCAAGCGATCGATGAAGGGCACGCGCGCCGTCAAGCCCGCGCCGGTCTGGCCGAACACTTCATTGGGGCGATATTCGTTGATCGTGCGCACGGGCTGCTGAAAGCGCAGCACCACTGCTTGGCGCGTTTCCGGCACGATCGCGAAGGTGCTCGCGGCGAGGATCAGCAGTACCAGCGCGACGACGCCAATGAAGATCGGATTGCGGAACAAGGCGCGGTTCACTGGGCGACTCCTGGAGTCTGAGGAGCGGCTGGGGCGGATGGGACGACGGGCGGCAAGCGGCGCATGCCGGGCAGCGGTAGATACGGCACCACGCCGGGCGATTCGATGATGGTCTTGTCCGACTTGGACAGGACTTGCTCCATCGTGTCGTAATACATGCGGCGGCGCGTCACCTCGGGGGCGAGCTTATACTGCGCATAGATCACGTCGAAGGCGGCGGCTTCACCCTGTGCTTGGCCAGCACCTGCTGCGCATAACCACGCGCGCGGCTGATGTCGCTTTGCGCCTGTTGCTGCGCGGCTGAGACTTCCTTGAAGCGTCCGCTACCTGCGCGGGAGCCTGAGCGCCCTTGATGGCGACGCCCTGGATGCGGATGCCCGCATTATAGCGATCGAGGATTTCCTGCATTGCCTGCTGGACCTTCACTTCCATCGCGGTGCGTCCGGCACCGATCGCTTCGTCGAGCGTGGCGGTGGCGACGACAGCGCGCATCGCGCTTTGCGCAGTGGCGCGCAGCGTTTCGCGCGGGCGCGCGATCTGGAAGGCGAAGTCCTGTGGGTTGGCGATCTGCCAGCGCACCGAATAATCCAGATCAACGATGTTCTGGTCGCTCGTCAGCATCAGCTTGTCGGTGTCATTGCCGGCGGTGACGGTGCTGCTGTCATCGGGGAAGGTATCGGTGTTGATCGCCGCGACATCGACCTTGGCAACCTCGACAAAAGGGGCAGGCAAGGTGAAGCGGATGCCGGGCTCGAGCGTCTCGGAATAGCGCCCGAGCACGGTCACGACGCCGCGCTCCTGCGGGCCGATCGAATGGAAACTGGTCAGCGCAATCCAGGCGACCAGCAGGATGCCGACCGCGATTACCCACAATTGCCCAGCACTGGGAGCCCCGGGGATGCGCGGCCGTCCGCCGTCCCCACCCGAGCCGCCGCCACCGCCGCGCGCGCGCTTGAGAAATTCATCGAGCGCGCTCGGACCCGGCGTTACACCACGCGGTTTGCCGCCGGGTGGCTGCGCCCACGGGTTGCGCGGGCCGCCACTGTCGCCTCCGCCATTGTCGGAACCGGAGCCGCTGCCCCATGGTCCCTTATTGTCGGCGGCGAGGATGGAGAGGCGCTGAAACCAGCCCGATAAGATCGTCATGCGACCTTTATAGGGGCGCGTTCTTGCGAAAAACAGTGGCAAGCGCGTTCGCGTCGCCTATCTGCGCACGATGACTGACAGTAGTTTGCTAGATACCGCCCTAATTCGTGTCGCCCAAGGGCGCGCCACCGCCCGGATCGAGGAAGGACGCGCCAGCATCATCGTCGACGTCAGTGGCCTTGACGACGCCGCGCGGGATGCGCTGGAGGCCGATGTCCGCGCTGCCGCCAGCGATGTTCCCGGAATTTCCAGCGTTCGCGTCGCGTTGACCAGCCAGCGTTCGCGCCGAATCGTGCTGGCGGTGGCGAGCGGGAAGGGCGGGGTGGGGAAATCCACCGTCTCGGCCAATCTCGCCATCGCGCTGGCGCGGTCCGGGCGGCGGGTCGGGCTGGTCGATGCCGATATCTATGGCCCGTCGCAGCCGCGCCTGATGGGCGTTGCCGACGCCAAGCCAACCGCGCGCGACAAAGTGTTGCAGCCGGTGCCGACGCTTATGGCGTGCCGATGCTGTCGATGGGCATGCTCGTCGCCGCCGACCAGGCAATCGCGTGGCGCGGGCCGATGGCGGCGGGTGCGCTGACGCAGATGATGGACGCGAATTGGGGGCCGGCCGATACGCTGGTGCTCGATCTGCCGCCCGGCACGGGCGACGTGCAATTGACGATGATCCAGAAATATCGCCCGAGCGGCGCGGTAATCGTCTCTACTCCGCAGGACTTGGCGCTGATCGATGCACGGCGCGCGATCGACCTGTTCGTGAAGGCGGGCGTGCCGATCATCGGGCTGATCGAGAATATGGCGGGCTATGTCTGCCCGTCGTGCGGCGAGATTTCCGATCCGTTTGGCACAGGCGGGGCCGAGGCCGCCGCGGCGGAACTGGGCCTGCCGTTTCTCGGGCGCATTCCGCTCGATATTCGTGTGCGCGTGGCCTCCGATGCCGGGCAGCCACCGGCGGCGGGGAACGGTCCCGAAGGCGTTGCGTTCATGGGCGTGGCCGACAAGGTTGGCGATTGGATAAAAGGACAAGGCTGATGCCGCTTACCCAGGATGCCGATCTGCGTATTTTGCTCGAGGAAACCCGTGTGATCGCGCTGGTCGGGGCGTCGGACCGCCCGGATCGCCCGTCCTACCGCGTGATGCGGACCTTGCAGGAGCACGGCTATCGCGTGATTCCGGTCAACCCACAGATCACCGGCGAACATCTGCACGGCGAATTCGTGTTTCGCGATCTGTCGCAGATCGGTGATCCGATCGATCTGGTCGACATCTTCCGCAATTCCGCAGCGGCAGGCGAGGCGGTGGACGCGGCGATTGCGGCGGGCGCAAAGGCGGTGTGGTTGCAATTGGGCGTCATCAACGAGGCCGCAGCGGAACGGGCCGAGGCGGCGGGGCTGAAGGTCGTAATGGACCGTTGTCCCGCGATCGAACTGCCGCGTCTCGGGATCGCGCCGATCGCCTGAAATTCGCCACGATTGCGGCGCAGCTTGCAGATGATGCTGTTGCTGCTCCTCGCCGCGCAAAGCGCAAGCCCTGCGGCGAGTCCTCCTGCAGCACCGACATCGTTCTCGATTTTGCAGCCAGTGCCCGATGAACCGTGCGTTCGGCGCGGCTCGAAAAACACCGATCCCGACGACATCGTGGTGTGCGGCAAACCGCTGCCATCGCAAGCGCTGCCGTATCCAAATGAGGCGGTGTTGGACGAACCGCGACCCTCCAACCCCGATTTGCGCGGAACCGGCGCGCTTGCCCTTGAGGCAACGCCGTGCGCCGGGCGCAGCGGCGGCTGCGGAAGCGGCATCGATCTGTTCGGCATGGGCACGGCGGCAGTGCGGCTGGTGCAGAAAGCGGTAGCGCCGGGCAGTTGCTGCGAGGAGCCGGGTGAGGGCACGAATGTATTCCGGCTCGCCAAGGACACGGTTGGCGGGGTGAAGCGCGCCTTTCGCAAGAAGCCCGACAAATCCCGGCGCGTGCCGATCCTGTTGGATGACACGCCGCCTGCGACCTTCGGCAAGGTTACCGGGTAACCACGGCTAGCCGAGAATGTGCATCCAGAGCGGACGGCCGACCAGGCTTTGCGAACCGCGCAGCCGTTCCAGGGCCTGCGCCACGCTGCGCTCCGGGCCTTCATGCGTGACGATGGCGACCAGCACGGATCCATCGGCGTGGACGCCACGCTGCATCAGGCTTTCGATCGAGACGCCGGCATCGCGCATCGCCGCAGCAATTTCCGCGAGCACGCCGACGCGGTCGGCGACGGTGAAGCGGACATAAGCGCGTCCCATCCGGTTGCCGGCATCGGCGGGGCCCTGCGCCAACAGGGCGTCGGCAGGCATGGCGAAAGCGGGGCCGAATTCGCCGCGCGCAATGTCGATCAGATCCGCGACCACGGCGGACGCGGTCGGCCCGTCGCCGGCACCGGCCCCCTGGAACAGCAAGCGCCCGACGAAATTGCCTTCCGCCACCACGGCGTTGGTCGCGCCGATCACATGCGCAAGCGGGTGGCTGACGGGCACGAGATGCGGATGGACGCGCTGGAACAGCCCGTTCGGGCCGGACTCGGCCAGCCCGATCAAGCGCACGCGGTAGCCGAGCGAGGCCGCCTCGGCGATGTCGGCGGCGAGCACGTCACGAATGCCGCTGGCCGCGACGTCGGCAAAGGCGGGCTGCGTACCGAAAGCGAGGCTGGCGAGCAGCGAAACCTTGTGCGCGGCATCGACGCCATCGATGTCGAAGCTTGGGTCGGATTCGGCAAAGCCAAGCGCCTGTGCCTCGGCCAGCACGTCGGCGAAATCGCGGCCTTCGGCTTCCATCTTGGACAGGATGAAATTGCAGGTGCCGTTAAGGATGCCGTAGACGCGCTCGATCTCATTGGCGGCAGCGCCCTCGCGCAGCCCCTTGATGACGGGCACGCCGCCGGCGACGGCAGCTTCGAACTTCAAGGCGACGTTCGCTCCTTCGGCGGCGCGCGCCAGCTCCAGCCCGTGATGCGCCAGCATCGCCTTGTTGGCGGTGACGAAGCTCTTGCCCGCGCCCAACGTGGCACGCGCCAGCGTAAGCGCGGGGCCGTCCGACCCGCCGACCAATTCCACCACGACATCGACATCGGCATGGGCGAGCGCAGTGGTATCGTCGACCCAGGCGAAGCGACCGATATCCACGCCACGATCCTTGCTCCGATCGCGCGCCGACACCGCGACGATTTCGATCGGCCGCCCGGCGCGCCGCGCGATCAGCGCGCCATTGGTGTCGAGCAAGCGGATCACGCCTGCGCCGACCGTGCCGAGACCGGCAAGCGCGATGCGGAGGGGTTTGGTCATGGGTTCGACTTCCTGCCTTATACTGCGCGGCGGCTCATGCGGCACGATCGACCCTGAAACAAGATCGCACTTATTTTGGGGGCGTGATCACGACTAGAGTGCAGCCCTTGCTGCAATCCGGCATTGTGTACGCGACGTGAACGAGAATCGCGGCACTCCAGCTTATGATCGTAGTGCCAAACAGCCGCACAGCTGTGTCGAAGTGTCGGCGTTGGAAGGCGATCCACTGTGCTAAGCCGCTGACTGCGGCAACAATTAACAAGATCGAGACCGGCAACGGCAAAGCCAAAAATTGGGCCGGACGGGTCAATGCAGACAGCGCCGTAAGCCCGGCCAGCACCGTCCCGAGCGCACCGATCGCCAATTGCAGGTATCGTCCCGCCCGGATCACCTCAGGCCTTCACCAACCCGATTTCGACCAACCGCTCATGCAGATAATCGTGCGCGGTGATCGGGGTGGGATAGCGGTTGGGGTTTTCCGCAGAGATCGTCGAGGGCAGCGTCTCGATCAGGAAATCGGGAGCCGGGTGTAGGAAGAACGGCATCGAATACCGCGAATGGCCGCGGCGTTCGGGGGCCGGATTGACGACGCGGTGCGTGGTCGAGGGCAAAAACGTGGTTGGTCAGGCGCTGGAGCATGTCGCCGACATTGACGACCATCGCGCCTTCGGGCGGCCTGATCGCCAGCCACGCGCCATTTTGTCGAGCAGTTCGAGCCCGGCCTCCTCGGCCCCGAGCAGCAGGGTGATGAGGTTGATGTCCTCATGCGCCCCGGCGCGGACCTCCGGGGCGTCGGCGGGGACGGGGGGGTAATGCAGCAGACGCAGCACCGAATTGCCGTCCTTTACGGCATGATCGAACCAGTCGGGGCTCAAACCCAAATGGCGCGCAATCGCCGAGAGCAAGCGATCGCCCGCGGTATCGAAGGCCGCGAACAGTTCGATAAAGGTCTCGCGGAAGCCCTCGGGCTGGTCGGGCCAGATGTTGGGGGACATTTGCGCCTCGAAGCGGTGGCCCTTGGCCAGCTCGCGACCGATATGCCAGAATTCCTTCAGGTCGACATGGCTCGCGCCCTTGGCGATCTCGGTCTTGAACGGCGTGTAGCCGCGCGCGCCGCCGCCGCCTGCGACGAAATAGGCGCGTTTCGTGTCCTCGGGCAGCGCGAAGAAGGCCTCGGTCATCGCCCATGCCTGCGCGATCAGATCGGCGGGAACGCCATGATCTGCGACGACGGCAAAGCCAAATCGCTCGAACGACCCGCCGAGCGCGGCCGCAAAGGCGACTGGATCGGCGGCTTCGTCGTTGAGCGAAAGCGCTGGGACTTGCGCGGTTGTGGGAGCAGTCGGCGTATCGAGCATGATCGGGCGTCCGTCAGGGTAAAGCAACCCGATAAACCGGATTCGCCCGCACGTCATCCATAGACCGCCACCCCCTGCTCAACCGATGGTGATGACGCCCTTCGCCATATCGCTGCCGTTGGGCACCAGGTCGAGCGCGAAAGGCTCACCTTCATTGGTCTTGCCGGTGAGACCATTGCCCTCTGCGGTCAGCGTGAATCCGGCGGAGGTCAGTTTGGTCTTGAACCAGTCCCGGACCGCAGCGGGGGAAGCGGGGCTGGTAAAGGCAACACGGACGTGCCCGTCCTCTTCGGCATCGGGCTTGTTCTTGGCGGTGATGTTCACGCTGCCGATCGTCGAACCCGGATACAGATGGACGCCGTTCATATCGAAATTGTTCGCGTCCAACTTCACGTTGGGGAGTGTTACTTTGCCCTTGAAAAACGGCGTGTCGATCGACGCTTCGCCATTGCCGTCGAAACCGGCGAGCACCGAGCCGTCGCCATTGGAGGTGTTGATCGAAATCGAGGTGCCGTCCTTGTCCGCCCCACATGCGGCAAGGGGGAGCAGCGCAACCGCGCAGACCAGGGAACGGAGCATGGCGGACCTCATGTGTATCATAGTATTAATACACTAACGGTCCGCCACGCCGTTCGTCAAGAGCTCAGTGCGTCAGCGCGGCGGGCACGGTGCCGCCGGACTCGGCGAGCTTGACCATGACCTGCTGGTGCAACCAGATGTTCATCGTCGCGCTGTCCTCGGTATCGCCGGTGAAGCCGAGTTCGTGCGCGAGGGCGAGACGGTTTTCATGGCTCGGGTCGAGATCGAGCACTTTCATCAGGTCGACGATCGACTCGCGCCAGTTGAGCTCCTGCCCCTTGGCCTCGGCTTTGGCGGTGAGGATCGCTTCGACATCAACCGGTGCGGTGGTGGCAGCCGGGGTGGTTTCTGCGGGCGGGTTGCCCGGGTCGGACGGCGTGTTCATCTGCGGCATCGCCGAAGTGGAGGGAACGGCTTCGACCGGGGCGGCCTTCTGGCCCCAGATTGCATCCTTGATCATGCTGAAAATGCCCATCGCCATGCTCCGAGTGGTGGAGCCACGAAAAGTGCCGCAACGGTGCTACGGTTCCATGACGCGCGATAGATTCAAGCTGGAGTGCGGATGAATTGATGGGTGACCTGCGCGGCGGGCTCGGGCATTGGGAACGGCATGCCTGTTTCTACCGACACCTCTGTGCAGGACTCGCCGCCAATTCGCCTGGTGGAGTTCGTGCCTCTGATCGCGGCGCTCATTTCGCTCGGCGCGCTCGGGATCGATACGATGTTGCCGGCCTTGCCGGATATCGCACGTCGGCTGGGGGTGGATGCGATTGTCGACGGCCCGTTGATTTTGACGGTGTTCGTGGTTGGGCTGGGGATCGGGCAATTGATCCACGGGCCGCTGACCGATCGTTTCGGGCGTCGGCCGGTGCTGATCGCGGGCCTGATCGGGTACATTGTGTGCAATCTGCTGGCCGGGCTTGCTAACAGTTTCGTGCTTTTGCTGGCGATGCGATTCATTAGCGGATTGGCGATCGCTGCCAGCCGCGTCGTGACCATAGCGGTGATCCGGGACTGTTTTTCGGGCCGCGCAATGGCGCAGGTGACCAGCCTGGCGTTTATGGTGTTCATGGCGGTGCCGATCGTGGCTCCGAGCATCGGCCAGGCGATTTTGCTGCTGGGGTCGTGGCGGTTGATTTTTGAGATGATCGCGGCGGCCGCGTTGTTGTGCCTGGTCTGGTTCGTCCTTCGTATGCCCGAAACACTGCGCCCGGAAAACCGTGCGCCGCTGTCGCTCCGCAGCACGCTGTCGGGCTGGCGGCACACGCTGCGCGATCGCTATTCGCTGGGTTATATGATTGCGGCGCTGATCTGCCAGGGCGCGATTTTCGGGTATCTCAGCTCCATTCAACCGATCATGGAGCATGTCTTTCATCGTCCCGCGCTGCTCGGCAGCGTGTTTGCCGCTTCGGCCGGTACGATGGCGGTCGCGAACCTGCTGAATTCGCGGATCGTGATTCATTTGGGAATGCGCCGTATTTCGCAGGTTGCGCTGGTGGTGATGATCGCCTCGTCCGGTACCGGCTTGGCTGTCGGCCATCTTGGGGACGAACCGCTGCTCGTGTTCGTGGTCGTGCAGGCGATCACGATGGCGTGTTTTGGCCTTGCCACGTCCAACATGTCGGCGATGGCGATGGAAAATATGGGAGAGATTGCGGGGATCGCGTCGAGCGTGCAGGGCTTTTTCGGGATCACGCTCGGCGGGGGTGATCGGCTGGGCGATTGGACGCAGCTTCGACGGCACGACCGCGCCGATGCATTTGGGTTTCCTCATCGCCGGCGTGGCGGGGCTTGGCATCGCGGCGATCGTGGAACGTGGGCGGTTGTTTCGTCCCAGCTGAGCAAATTTCGGCGCAATGCGGAACCGAACGAGGGTTGCACGGTTCGAAGTTTGGAATGATCCTACATCGTGTGGGCTGTCGGGAGAGACGCAATGAGCATGGGTGGACACCGCGTGCCGGGGGAAGGCACCGGCGACGACGGATATGACGAAGAAGGCTATGACGAGAGCCAGCGCGCTGAAATCCTGGAGGTAACGCGCGACGGCCCCAGCGATGGCAATCTGCTGACCGACCTCAACCCCGACATCGCGTCCGAAAATGACGACGATGACGACGATGATCTCGACATGGAAGACGATGATCTCGGCGAGGAAGATGACGATCTGGACACCGAAAAGGATCCAGACGAGGACGAGGAAGACGAAGACGACGTTCAGGACGAACTCGACGACGATACGGTCGATGAGGACGAATTGAGCGACCGCGACGACGCAGCCCTGCGTCCCTGATCGTAAAATAGGGGTGGCCGACGGGTGTCGGCCGCTTTTTTTTGACCGCCGCAAATGCGCTGCGATGGCTGGTTGGCGGCCACGTCGCGTCCGGGCGCTAGCCTTATTGTCCCTCCGATTCCTTGTGTGAGACGTGGTGATGTCGCGTATTGTTCTGGCTCCGTGGCCGCTGTTTTTCCTCGTTGCCTGCACCGCGCAGCCTGCGCGCGATCCTGCGGTGAATACCGAAGCGGCGAAACAACGGGAACCGGTGGCGGTCGATGCCCATTCCGGAGACGCAGGCGGTGCGCGCAATTCAGTCGCCAGCAATGAGGAGGCTTCGGTGCCGCCCGACGCATTGCAACCGCCTGCACCGGGCACGCCGGGCGGATTGCCGGACGATCGCACCCCGATTGCGGAGACACCGTTCGCGCCCGACAGTGCGCAAGGCGCGGCAAATGTCGTACAAACCTATTACGCGTTGATCGGGGAAGCGAAATATCGCGAGGCCTTCGCGCTTCGCATCCCCGGCTCGGGCGCTGCCGGAAGCGCAGGACCGTTCGCTGCCGATTTTGCGCGTTATAGCGAATATCACGCCAATATCGGCGCGCCCGGGCCAGTGGATGCCGGAGCCGGACAGCGCTATGTCACCGTTCCCGTACAGATTTACGCCCGGCTGAAGCAAAGCCGGAAACCGCTCTATCAGATCGGTACTGTTACGCTGCACCGAACGGCCGATATTGACGGCGCTTCCCCCGAACAACGCCAATGGCGCATCCAGTCGATCGAGGTGAAAGACGCACCGCGTCGTTAAGGGGGCTCAGTCGCCCTTCATGGCGTTGGCCAGAATGGCAAGGTCGGCATTGTCGATGGCGGCACCCGTGGCGTCGGTGGCATTGGCCGTCGCTGCCGTTTCACCATGTCCACCGGAAGGGGCAAAGCCAACCGTGTCGACTGCGGTCCACAGGATGCCGATCGCCCAAAGCAGCGCCGACCAGCGGCTGAGGAAGAGTTTTCGGAACGGCACTGGTGCGAAGTAGCGCGCCGTGATTAACATTCTTCCCTTAGCATGAATGATTCCAGGGAAATTCCTCGTCGGGGCGACGATCGGCGAGATCTGCTGCACGATGGAGCTGTTCGGCAGATTGTTTGGCGGCTTGCGGAGTTAAAGAGGCAGCCAGGCCGTCCGGCCCGTCGAGCAGGACTTCGCCTCGCTCCGCCGCTACACGGATTGGCGTATCGCTCGGTGGTTTCGACATTTAATCTCTCCCGGTGGACAGAACGCGGTGCTGCGGCGCATGTTCCGGGAAAATAGGGGAAACTATGTACACTAGCCTGTTCCTTAAGACTCATCGCCACCCGGTTCTGGACGCCGATGACGTTGCTGCGCTGGAAGGCGCGGTCGGACGGACGGCCAAGTTTTCGGCCAAGCAAATCATCGTTCGTCAGCACACGCCGCTGACCCAATGTACCTTGCTGCTGGAAGGGTTTGTCGAGCGCTACAAGGATACGCCAGAGGGACGGCGGCAAATTCTCGCGATTCACGTGCCAGGCGATTTTGTCGATTTGCACAGCTATCCGCTGAAGCGTCTCGAACACTCGGTTGCCGCCCTCACCGACGTACAGGTCGCATTTTTTCCGCATAGCGCGATTCGGGCGCTAACCGAGCGATCCGCGACACTCACCGAACTGCTGTGGCGCTCGACCCTGATCGACGCCGCGATCAATCGGGAATGGATCGTTTCGATCGGCGCGCGCAGCGCCGTGGTCCGGCTCGCGCACCTGTTTTGCGAGATGTACGTTCGCCTCGAGCGCATCGGGATGACCAACGGCTTCACCTTCGCGCTGCCGTTGACCCAAGTCGACCTGTCCGACGCCACCGGTCTGACCGCCGTTCACGCCAACCGCATGCTCCGTCAGTTGCGGGAGCAGGGACTGGTCAGTTTTCGGCAGGGAACAGTCGATATCCTCGATTGGGACGCCTTGCGGCGCTTCGCCGATTTCGACCCTGCCTATCTGTTCTTCGATTGATGTGCAGGATCAGGCGATCGGTCCACCCGCCAGATAATGCGACTGCGCCGCGTCGGTTGCGTTGATGGCGAGGATGGAGCGCGCATCGCCCGGTGTCAGGGGCTTGCCGTTGCGATCCGCCGCCGCGCCGATCACGCGGTGGAGCAATTCCTGACCCTCTTCCCACCATCCGATCCCGCTCGCGGCGTTCAGATGGCCTTGTGCAACGGCATCGACGAAGTGGCTGCCCCAGCCGACCGCCAGGCTGTGCGCGCGTTCGATCGTGATCCAGGGGTCGTCACGGCTGGCGACGACAATCGACGGGAAGGGCAGCGGGCTGACGGGAGTGGGGCCAAAGGCGGCGAGTTCGGCCTGCGCGTCCGGTCGGTCGACATCGGCGGGGGCGACCAGCAGCGCCCCGGCGACGGGCCAGCCATAAGGCTGCCGGGTCAGCTCGGCCCACCACGCCACGGCGAGACAGCCAAGGCTATGCGCGGCGAGCACGACCGGTGCCTGTGCCGAACGAATCGCCTGGTCGAGCTTGGTAACCCAGGCATTGCGATGCGGTGTGTTCCACATGCCCAGCTCGACCCGAATGGTGTCCGGGCGCGCCTGTTCCCATAAGGTCTGCCAATGCGACGGCCCCGAGCCACCCAGGCCCGGAACGGTCAGAATGGTCGGCTGAACGGGGTCGAAATTCGAGAAGGTACCCATCGATCCTCTCCCAATAAGCCCCGGAACAGCGGGCGGAGAGACGTGGCCACCCGTGCTCTAGGGGGACGCCGCATGGCCACGCCTCCAAGAGGAAAATGTATTCCTACTTAAAAGATAGGCAATAGCGCTGCGCCAGAAAGAACGGCGTGTGCGGTGACCCGAAATGGGGACGACGGCGCGGCGTAAAGCGGGCCAGGGGGAGCGTGATTGCGGGGTTGCCACAGGCCAAGCGACTCGAAGCCCCCTTGCGCATGCGCGCGGCTTCGCGTTGGAAGATCGGCATGTCCAAGACCCGTGCTGACCAACTTCTCGTCGATCGCGGCCTGGCCGAAAGCCGGACGCGCGCGCAGGCGCTGATCATGGCGGGGCTAGTGTTCGCGGGAGACCGCAAGATCGACAAGCCCGGCCAGGCCGTGGCGGATGATGTTGTGCTCGATGTGCGCGGGCGGGATCATCCATGGGTGTCGCGCGGCGGAATCAAGCTGGCGCATGGCCTCGATGCGGTCGGGTGGGATGTCACCGGCGCAGTCGCGATCGATGTCGGCTCCTCGACCGGCGGCTTTACCGACGTCCTGCTCCATCGCGGCGCGACGCGCGTCTATGCGGTCGACAGCGGCACCAACCAATTGGCGTGGAAGCTGCGGCAGGATCCCCGGGTCATTGTCCACGAACAGACCAGCGCGCGCATCTTGACCGACGCGCATATTCCCGAGCCGGTCGACCTGATCGTCTGCGATGCCAGCTTTATCGGCCTCGCCAAGGTGCTGGAGGTGCCGCTACGCTTTGCCAAGCCGGAGGCACGGCTGCTTGCGCTGATCAAACCGCAATTCGAGGCTGGCCGCACCGAGGTGGGCAAGGGCGGGGTTGTGCGCGATCCTGCGGTGCATGCGCGCGTCTGCGCCGAAGTCTCGGCATGGGTGGTCGCGCAGGGCTGGTCCGTTGCGACACTTGTCGAGAGTCCCATCACCGGGCCCGAAGGCAATATCGAATTCCTGATCGCGGCCACCCGATAGGCGATCGGCGTTGGTTGGGTAAAATTTAACCACGCAACCTGGCCGCCGTTCTTCTATAGAAGAGTGGGCAAGGCGACAGTGGAGCGCCTGACAGATTCGCGCGTAACCGGGGACCGTGGCTTGAGAGAGATTGCATCAAGACAACAGTTGCGGCTTGCGTTTTTGCGTTGGGCGGTCGTGACCGTGCCGTTCGTGCTGCTGCTGGGCTTTACCTCGGCGCGATTGGCTCCGGCCGGTTCGGCCAATGCCTGGTACGCCGCGCTTGTTAAACCGGCTATCACGCCGCCGGATTGGGCCTTCCCGGCGGCTTGGTCGGCAATATACGTACTGCTTGGCCTTGCGCTGGCAATGATCATTCACGCCCGCGGATCGCGTATGCGCGGCCCGGCGATCGCGCTGTTTGCTGTTCAACTGGCGGTGAATTTGAGTTGGTCTCCGGTGTTTTTCGGCATGCATCAAGTGACGTTCGCGCTTGGAATCGTCGCGTTGATGTTCCTGCTTGCGCTGGCGATGACGATTGTCTTTGCCCGGATTCGCGGGATGGCCGGTGCTTTGCTGGTGCCGTATCTCGCCTGGCTGGTGTTTGCCTTCTATCTCAATTACCAGATCGTGGACTTGAATCCGGGGGCCGAAACCCTTGCGCCGCCGTCCGCCACCACCCAAATCATCAAGCTCTGAACCCCACGGGATTTTCCGCATGCAATCCGACAACAAGATTTTCGACGACTTCGCCAAGTTTCTGAACGGTGCCGCCGGTACGCTGGCCGGTGTCGGGCGCGAAGCGGAAGCGGGCGCGCGGGCGCGGGCGAAGGAGTGGATCGGCGGCTTGGATTTCGTTTCACGCGACGAATTCGAGGCGGTCAAGGCGATGGCGGCGGCAGCGCGCGACGATGCCGATGCGCTGCGCGCGCGCCTCGATGCCCTCGAAGCGAAAGCGACGGTGGCCCCCAAGGCGGAGGGCTGAGACGATCTTTTCCACAGTTTTTTCGATTGGCTTGCCTGCCCCATTCTTGTGCTGCCCGGCGCGCTGCGTCACGACAGTGTCCAAGGCGAATGATGGAGGCGCACGATGATCCTCGATGAGGCGGATTTCGATCGCGACGATGCAGCGCCGATCGACATGCTGGAAAGCTATTTCGCGGCGCATGGCTGGGACCACGAACGGCAAGACGATGAAGTCATCGCCAAGGTCAAAGGAAGCTGGACGCAATATGAGCTTCGCGCGCTATGGCGCGAGGAAGACAGCGTTATTCAATTCCTGGCCTTTCCCGATGTTCGCGTCGCCGACGACCGGCGTGGTGCGATCTACGAAGCGATCGGGCTGATCAACGAGCAATTGTGGGTCGGGCATTTCGAATTGTGGTCGGCCAGCGGAATCCTGCTGTACCGCCATGCCGCGATGATCGAAGGCGCGACCGAATCGGGCGGCGGCACGATGTCGCTGGGGACGGCGGAGTTGCTGGTCGAAAGTGCGATCGACGAGTGCGAGCGATTCTATCCGGTGTTTCAGTTCGTCCTGTGGGGCGGCAAAACCCCTGCCGAAGCGATGGCTGCAGCCATGACAGAGACGCAGGGCGAGGCCTGAATGGTCGGGCACGACCGTCCGGAGCGGACGGTGACTCGCGTCTGGATGATCGGTTGCGGGAATATGGGCGGGGCGATGCTCCGCCAATGGATTGCCAGTGGGGTTCTGGCACCCGGCAATGTCGATGTGGTCAACCGGGCCGACCGGCTTTTGCCGACAGGCGTCCGGCAGGCGCGGGATGTGCCGAGCGGGCCATTGCCCGATCTCGTGATACTGGCGATGAAGCCGCAGCAATTGGACGACGTCGCGGGGCGCTTTGCGGAGCGCTTGCGGGGCGTGCCGGCGTTGATCTCGATTTTGGCGGGCGTGGAAGAGCAAGCGTTGGCCGAGCGGTTTCAGGCCCGGGCGATCGTTCGGGCGATGCCCAATCTGCCGGTCGGGATCGGCAAGGGCGTGGTGGCGCTCGACAGCAGTAGTGCCGATCCGGCGCTGCGCGGCGCGATTACGACGTTGATGGCGGCGCTCGGGCTGGTCGAATGGGTCGATGCGGCGCATTTTGACGCGGTCACCGCGCTGGCCGGGTGCGGACCGGCGTTCCTATACCGCTTTATCGATGCGCTCGCGGCGGCGGGCGTCGCGCAGGGATTGCCAGAGGATCAGGCGAACCGGCTGGCGCTCGCCACGGTTGAGGGATCGGCGCTGCTGGCCGCTGCGGCGGATGTTCCGCCGGGCACGCTTGCCGATCGTGTCGCCAGCCCAGGCGGATCCACGCGCAAGGGGCTCGACGTGCTCGATCAGGGGGAGGCCCTCGTCGCTTTGCTGCGCGAGACGGTTGCAGCATCCGCTCGGCGCAATGCCGAAATGGCCGCGGCAGCGCGACGCTAGCATGATGCCGCCGGTGTCCGCTTAAAGGCTGTCGCCGGTCAGACCGAGAGGAGCTTCAGCACCTCGTCGGGGGTGATGCCTTCCAGCACCGCCCAAAAACCGCTGACCGCATTTTGTCCGGCGCTGGCATATGCTTGCGCCCACACTTGGCGGACGCATTCGAACAGATCGCCTTCGAGGTCTTTGCCCGCCTGCGACAATCGCAAGAGCCGTTGCCGTCGATCGCGCTCGCCGACTCGTGTTTCGACGAGGTTACGCTCCACCAGCTCGTTGAGAACGCGGCCGAGCGATTGCTTGGTAATGCCAAGCAGCCCGAGAAGCGCGCTGACGGTCAAATCGGGATGGCGCGCGATAAAATACAAAGCGCGGTGGTGCGCCCGGCCCAGTCCCAACGCGCTCAGCCGCTCCTCGGTAGAGCGCGCAAGCGTGCTCTGCGCGAAGTACATGAGTTCCATGCCACGACGGATTTCGGGTTCGCGCAGGAAAAGCGGCGAGGCGGAGGCGATTGCGGTAGCCATTGTTGACCGCGTTTGCCGCCTCCCGTACAGCCCTTCAACCCCCAAATTGTAACAACTTGTCGCAGGGCTTCGATGCAGCAGAACGCCACTATCGCCCACCGCCCCACAGCCGATGCGCAGACCTTCGCCGTCGAGCCGCATCCGACGCCGACTCTCGCGAACGAACGCACCGGCCTGATCGCCAACCCCGGTTTCGGGCGCGTCTTCACCGATCACATGGTGACGATCCGCTATAACGAGGTTGCGGGTTGGCACGACGCCAAGATCACCCCGCGCGCCGCGTTCCAAATGGATACCGCCTCGGCGGTGCTGCATTATGCGCAGGAAATTTTCGAGGGGCTGAAGGCGTATCGTTTGCCCGATGGCGGTGCCGCGCTGTTCCGCCCCGCAGCAAACGCGGCGCGTTTCCGCAAATCGGCGGAGCGGATGGCGATGGTGCCGCTGCCCGATGAGCTCTTCGTCGAGTCGGTCCGCGCCATCGTGCGGCAAGAGGCCGACTGGATCCCCGATATCGACGGCGGCGCGCTGTATCTGCGCCCGTTCATGATCGCGAGCGAAGTGTTCCTCGGGGTAAAGCCGTCCAGCGAATATCTGTACGCCGTGATCGCGTCTTCGGTCGGTGCCTATTTCAAGGGTGGCGCGCCCGCCGTAACCTTGTGGGTGTCGCAGGACTATACGCGCGCCGCACCCGGCGGCACTGGTGCGGCCAAATGCGGGGGCAATTATGCGGCCAGTCTGATCGCCCAGGCCGAGGCGACTCGGCAGGGGTGCGATCAGGTGCTGTTCCTCGACGCGATCGAGCGGCGCTGGATCGAAGAACTGGGCGGCATGAACATCTTCTTCGTGTTCGACGATGGCAGTATCGCCACTCCACCGCTGACCGGCACGATTCTCCCCGGCATCACCCGCGATTCGCTGCTGACCCTGGCGCGTGACATGGGCCTGAACGTCCGCGAGGAGCCTTACGCGATCGACCAGTGCCGCGCCGATGCGCAAAGTGGCCGTTTGCTGGAAGCGTTTGCCTGCGGAACGGCGGCGGTCGTCACCCCGATCGGCACGATGAAGATGCGCGATGGCGCGTTCGACATTGGCGGCGGTGGCCCTGGGCAAACAACGTTGCGGTTGCGCCAGGCATTGATCGATATTCAGCGCGGACACGCGCCCGATCCGTATGGCTGGCTCGAGCGGGTGATCTGAAAGCGCGAATCCGGGCTTTCCAAGCTTGGATTCGCAGCCTAAAGCACGCCGCTCCCGGATTGGGGCGTCGCCAAGTGGTAAGGCAGCGGCTTTTGATGCCGCCATTCGCAGGTTCGAACCCTGCCGCCCCAGCCAATCTCTTCATCACGATTCTGCATGGGCAGAAAATTAGCGGTCGACAGAAGCGGAGCCGCGCTTGAAAGACGCAGCGACGATGACGATGCTCCGCCTGATCCTGCTCGGCCTGACCGCCGCCACCCTGTCCTGCGGCCCGGCTGACGCGCGAACTCGGCACGCCAAAATCGCCCTAACCTTCGATGACCTGCCGGCGCTGACGATCGCGAAGGACCAGCGTTATGTGAACGGCTTGAACGCCGACATTCTGGAGGGTCTGCGCAAGCACAGGATTCCGGCGACGGGGTTCGTCAACGAATCGAAGCTCAACGAGCTGGATCGACCGCAACAGATCGCCGTTCTGGAGCATTGGCTCGATGCGGGAATGGACCTGGGGAATCACACCTTTTCCCACGAATCCCC
Source organism: Sphingomonas sp. Ant H11 (assembly GCF_000797515.1). Lineage (GTDB taxonomy): Bacteria > Pseudomonadota > Alphaproteobacteria > Sphingomonadales > Sphingomonadaceae > Sphingomonas. The sequence continues at coordinate 10,080 of NZ_JSBN01000073.1, read as the reverse complement.
CAACCGCCTGGGCGCGGCCGCTTACATTGCCGATATTGCGCGCGGCGAGCCGGTTACGCGTGGGTTGCTTGAAGAACGGCACCGTCGGATTGGCTGGTTTCGCCACCCCTATCTCGAAACCGGCACGCCGGAGGCGGTCAAGCACGAGATCAACGCCTGGCTGACCGCGCATGGCTATCGCATCGCGCCGGTCACGATCGATGCCGACGACTGGGAATTTGCCGAGCCCTATGATGCCGCGACCATCGCGCAGGACGAGGCGGCGCGCGCGCGGATCCGGCAGCTCTATCTCGCCCATACCGCGACGACGATCCGCTGGTATCGCAGCGCAGCGCGTGCGCTGTTCGGGCGCGATATCGCCTATGTCATGCTGCTGCACGCGACGCGGCTGAATGCGGATTCGATCGACGACCTCGCCGCCATCCTTCGGCGCGAGCATCTGCAGCCGGTGACGCTGCCGCAGGCGATGAAGGACCCGGCGTATCGCACCCCCGATCCCTATACCGGCAAGGAAGGGATCGAATGGATGGAGCGCTGGTCGATGGCGCTGCACAAGCCGCTGCCGTGGAGCAGCTTCACCGACGTGCCGAAAGAGATCGAAGCCGCCTATGACCGGGTCGATCATGATCGGTGAGGTTCAATCGTCGGTGACGTCGAATTTCAGGCCCGGATCCTGATCTCAAACACCAGCCCGCGGCCCGCTTCGCCGCGCCGAACGTTCAGTCGCCCGCCATGCGCCCGCGCCACCCGGTCGACAATCGATAGACCGATGCCCGAGCCTTCGATCTGCGACCCGGCACCACGCCAGAGCCGTTCCGTCAGGCGCGCCAGATCCTCCTGCGGTAGCGGCGGACCGTCGTCGCAGACGGTGATGCCAGCGTTCGCGCTGCGGACTTCGATCGCGGTTCCGGGCGGCGTGTGGCGGGTCGCATTGTCGAGCAGATTCTCGAGCGCGAGCGTGAGCGCTTCGCCATACCCATAGACCTGTGCCGGGCCGGGAGCGCGATCGAGCGCAATGCTGCGGCCCGAGGCCAGAATCGCAGGCGCACGATCGGCGACGACCTGTTCCGCCAACCGGTGGAGATCGACGGTCGTGCCACTCGATTCCAACGGTCGCTCAAGCTCTGCCAGCGCCAGCAATTGTGCGATCACGCGCCCGGCGCGATCCACGGCTGCCATCAGCGCCGAGCGCGCCTCCGGGTCGGCAATCGCGTCGGCGCGCAATCGTATGGCAGCGAGAGGCGTACGCAATTCATGCGCGACATCGGCGGCAAAGGCGGTTTGCACCCGGATCGCCGCGGCGAGACGGTCCAGCGCGGCATTGGCGGCCTCGGCCAGCGGCTCCGCCTCCAGCGGGAGCAGGCCGCGCGGCAAGCGCGTGTCGAGGGATTGCGGACCGATTTGCGCTGCGGCCAGTGAGACCATGCGCATGCGGTGCGTCAAACGGCGCGCGAGCAGCGCGCCGATCACTGGCACGAGCAGTGCAATCGGCAGCGATATCAGCGCAAAGCGCGAGAGGAAGTTGCGCACGACATCGTCGGTGACCACCTCCGGGTCGGCATCGTCTTGCGATACGACAATCCAGCCTACCGTTGCGGGCAGGCAGAACGCCTGGATCGCGCCTTTTCGAAAGAAATGCGATGTCTCATCGAGCGGTGCGGCCGCCAGGATCTGCGGCCGTGACGGTCCGTAGGAATTGAGCACCCGGCGATTTCGGCCGATCACGCTGACGGCCATGCCGTTGGACAAGACCACGGGTTGGGGGGCACCGGCCTGCCCGAACGACGCCGAAAGCGCCGCCTGTCGGCGCAGCAAATTCCGCTGAAAATGGTCGGCGGTCTGGTGCAGCAGGGCAGACGCGCTCCACAGCAACGTGATTGCGGCGACCAAAGCGATGCCGACATGCAGCGCGATAAATTGCCCGAGCAGCGAGCGCGGCGCGCGCATTCTCACGCGGCGGCGACCATCATATAGCCGACGCCGCGTACCGTCTCGATCCGCGCGCAGCTCGATCCGTCTTCCAGCTTTTTGCGCAAGCGGTGGATATAGACCTCCACCGCATTGGACCCAAGATCGCTGTCGAGGCCGAAGAGCTGATCCTCCACCACGGTTTTGGGTACGACCTTGCCGCAACGGCGCAACAGCAATTCCAGCAACTGCGTTTCGCGCACGGACAGCGCCAGCGGTTGGGCATCGATATAGGCGACGCGAGTCTCGACGATGAATTCCAAAGCGCCGCAGCGGAGCGACTTGCCGGTATAGCCATCCCGACGCCGCAGGATGGCAAGCAGCCGCGCGTGGAGTTCATCGACGTCGAAGGGTTTGACCATATATTCGTCGGCCCCTTCGTTCAGGCCGCGAATGCGGGCATCGATCGCGCCGCGCGCGCTCAGCACGAGCACGGGCCGCGTGTCGCCGCGCGCGCGCATCCGCGTCAACAAAGCGATGCCGTCTTCGTCGGGCAAGCCGAGGTCGAGCAACACTGCCGCATAATCGATTGCGGCGAGATACGCTTCGGCTTCGCCAACGTCGCGTGCGCGTTCCACCGACACACCGCGCCGCGAGAGGGCATCGACCAGCGGCACCGCCACTTCATCGTCGTCCTCGACCAACAAGACCCGCATTCTCGGACTTTCTGCACTGCAGCAATTTGTAAGCGAGATGTAAGCTGGCTTACGTAGAGGTGCCAGCCTTGCCGCAATAGGGTTTCCGATGCACGCTTCTCCGACACCCGAATCCCTGCCCGAGACTCGCACGCTGGCCCCGGCCACGCAGACACGCTGGCTTGTCATCGTCGCCGTTTGTGTGATCGCTGCGGCGCTGTTGTGGTTCGCCGTCGCGCGCCTGACGCACCGCGAGCCCGCCGCCCCGCAACCGACGCCGCCGGGAACCTTGCGCCTGACCGCCGACCAGATGGCGGGATTGAAGACGATGCGCGTCGGCTATTCGGCCTCGGACGACCGCACGTTGGCGAGCGGTGCGATCACGGTCGATGGCGATCGCAGCACACCGGTGCTGATGCCTTATGCGGGCCAGATCGTGCGCGTCCTGGCCGATGCCGGGCAATATGTCCGCGCGGGCCAGCCGCTGCTGCTGGTCAAGACCAGCGATTTCGTCGATGCGTGCAGCGGTCTGTTTGCGGCGCGCGCGGCGTATCAGAACGCGCAGGCGCAATTGGCGACCGCAACGCGCAATGCCGAGCGCCAACGCCAGATTTTCGAGACCGCAGGCGGCGCGCAGAAGGATTATCTGCAAGCGCAGACCGATCTCGTCGCGGCGCAGGCGACCGCGCGCACCACGGCGGCGGCGCTGGGCGCGGCGCGCGATAAATTGTCGATCCTCGGCAAGACCTCCGGCGAAATCTCACGGCTGGAAAGCGTCAACGAAGTGTCGGGCATTCACGACCGCACCACGCTCCATGCGCCGATCGGCGGCCTGATCGCCTCGCGCGATGTGTCGGCCGGGCAATATGTTGCGCAGGGCGGCGACAAGCCGGTGATGACGATCACCGATCCGTCGCACGTCTGGCTGATCGCGCAGATCGCCGAAAGCGATGCCAATGCGGTGCATGTCGGCGATTCGGTGACCGTGACGACGCAGGCGCTGCCCGGACGCAGCTTCCACGCGACGATCGATCTGGTCGGCGCGGCGCTCGATCCGCAGACGCACCGCTTGCCGGTCCGCGCGACCATCGCCAATCCCGATGGGATGCTGAAGCCGCAAATGTTCGCGAGCTTCTCGATCCAGCGGCCGCAGCGCGGCACGGCGCTGCGCATCCCCGCCGAGGCGGTGATCCATGAGGGCGAAACGGCGCGGGTGTGGGTCGTGCGCCCCGATGGGCTGCTCCAGGCCCGCACGATCACGGCGGGTGACGCGCAGGATGGCACCATTGCCGTGCTCGCCGGCCTGAAGCCGGGCGAACGGATCGTCACCGCAGGGGCGCTGTTCGTGAACGAGGCGGGTCTCGGCGAATGAACCGCCTGGTTGAATTTTCGCTGCGGCAGCGGTTGCTGATCGTCGGCATCTTTGCCGCGATGCTGGTCGCAGGCGCGATCGGCTTCTGGAACCTCAATATCGAAGCCTATCCCGATCCCGTGCCGCCGATGGTCGAGGTGATCACGCAGACGCAGGGTCTCTCGGCCGAGGAGATGGAGCGCAACGTCACCATCCCGATCGAGGTCGGCATGGCGGGCATCCCGCATTTGACCGCGATCCGTGCGATTTCGCTGTTCGGCCTGTCCGACATCAAGATCCAGTTCAGCTACGACCTGACCAATGAGGGGGCCAAGCAGCAGGTGATCAACCGCCTGTCGCAATTGCCCCCGCTCGCGGGTGGGGCGCAGCCGACTTTGTCGCCGACCAGCCCGGTCGGCGAAATCTATCGCTACAAGATCAGCGCCCCGCCCGGTTATTCGGTGATGGACCTCAAGACGCTGCAGGACTGGGTGCTGCAACGGCGCTTCAAACGCATTCCCGGCGTGATCGATGTGACCGGCTGGGGCGGAAAACTGCGGACCTATGATGTCGTGATCGACAATGATCGGCTCGCGGCGCAGGGCGTTTCGGTCGGGCAGGTTTTGGCGGCGCTGGGCAAGAGCGACGGCAATGTCGGCGGGCAGACGATCAACTTCGGGGCGCAGGCGGCGATCGTGCGCGGCGTCGGGTTGATCCAGTCGGTATCGGCGATCCAGAACGTACTGGTCGGCACGGCCAACGGTCAGCCGATCCTGCTGAAAAAACGTGGCGCATGTCGAGATCGGCAATGCGCCGCGGCTCGGCATCGCCGGGTATAACAATGAGGACGACATCGTTCAGGGCATCGTGCTGATGCAGCGCGGCGCGCAATCGATGCGACGATCGAAGCGGTGCAGAAGGAAGTCGCCGACATCAACGCCTCGGGCATCCTGCCGCCGGGCGTGCATCTCGATCGCATCTATGACCGCTCGGACCTGATCCACCTGACGATCCACACCGTGCTGGAAAATCTGGTCGCGGGGATTGCGCTGATCTTCTTCCTGCAATGGGCGTTTCTCGGCAATTTGCGCAGCGCGATCATTGTTGCCGCGACCATTCCCTTTGCGCTCGCCTTCGCGATCCTGATCCTGGTGTTGCAGGGCGAAAGTGCGAACCTGTTGTCGGTCGGTGCGCTCGATTTCGGGCTGGTGGTCGATGCCAGCGTCATCATGGTCGAGAATATCTTCCGCCACATGGTGGAACGCTCAGCGCATGTCGAAGGCGGGCGCGGGCATTACACACTGGCCAGCCGCTTCTCGGCGGTGTTGGGGGCGAGCCATGAGGTCAGCCGGGGCATCTTCTTCGCCGCCGCGATCATCATTGCGAGCTTCCTGCCGCTGTTCACGCTGACGGGCGTCGAAGGCCATATCTTTGGGCCGATGGCGAAGACCTATGCCTATGCCATTACCGGCGGCCTGATCGCCACCTTCACCGTCGCGCCGGTACTGGCGACGATGTTGCTGCCCGACAAATTGTCCGAGGTGGAAACGTGGATCGTCGCGCGGTTGCGCCGCCTGTACGAGCCCGCCGCCGCCTTTGCGCTCGGCAACCGCATCCTCGCGATCGGCGGGGTGTTGCTGCTGCTCGGCGGGGCGATGGTCGGCGTGCGCTCGCTCGGCATCGAATTCCTGCCCCATCTCGAGGAGGGCAACATGTATATCCGCGCGAGCCTGCCGGCCTCGATCAGCCTGGAGGCGGGTCAGCCAGTGGTAGACGGCGTACGGCGGATGATCGCCCAATATCCCGAAGTGGAATCGGTGTTGTCGGCGCATGGACGGCCCGATGACGGCACCGATTCAACGGGCTTCTTCAACGCCGAGTTCTTCGTGCCGCTGAAACCGACCGGTAGCTGGCCCGCAGGCGTGACCAAGGAAACGCTGACCGCCGAACTGTCGAAGAAGCTGCAGGCCAAATATCCCGGCGTCGATTTCTCCTTCTCGCAATATATCGAGGACAATGTCGAGGAAGCCGCATCCGGGGTGAAGGGTGCCAATTCGATCAAGCTGTTCGGCCCAGATTTGCCGACGCTCGAAAAATATGCCGATGCGATCAAGGCGGAGATGGCCAAGGTCAAGGGTATCGAGGATCTGGGCGTGTTCCAGTCGCTCGGCCAACCGACGGTGCGGATCGATGTCGATCGCGCGCGCGCCTCGCGTTATGGCCTGACACCTGACGACATCAACGCGACCGTGGCGGCGGCAATCGGTGGGCAATCGGCGGCGGATCTGTATGAAAAGGGCACGGACCGGCACTTCCCGATCGTCGTGCGCCTGAAGGCAGAGCAGCGCGATTCCCTCGACGCGATCCGCCGCATCACCGTTGGCGCGCCGTCGCCCAATGGTAATGGCACGATCCAGGTGCCGCTGTCCGAAGTCGCCGATATCAAACTGACATCGGGTGCGTCGTTCATCTATCGCGAGCATCAGGAACGCTACATCCCGATCAAATTCTCGGTGCGCGGGCGCGATCTCGGCGGCGCGGTGGAAGAGGCGCGGGCACGGATCACGCGGACGGTGCATTTGCCGCCCGGCTATCACCTCGAATGGGCGGGCGAGCTCGACAATCTCACCAACGCCGTCGCGCGGTTGGAGGTAGTCGTGCCGATCAGCCTGCTGCTGATTCTGCTATTGCTCTACGCCAATTTCGGGTCGATCCGTGACAGTCTGCTCGCTTTCTCGGCAATCCCGATGGCGATCATCGGCGGCGTGCTGGCGCTCGCATTGACGGGCACGGCCTTCAGCATTTCCTCGGCGATCGGCTTTGTCGCCTTGTTCGGCATTGCGGTGATGGACGGCATTCTGGTCGTCACCACCTATAACCACGCAATCGACGAATATATGGGGCGGCAAGGCGCTTTGGCGACGACGGTGCGACACAGCTTGCGCCCGGTGGTGATGACCTGCCTGGTGGCGGCGATCGGCCTGCTGCCGGCCGCCATCTCCAATGGGATCGGCAGCCAGGTACAGAAGCCGCTGGCGCTGGTGGTGGTGGGGGGTATGACGCTTGCCCCGTTGCTGATCCTACTGGTGTTGCCGGTGCTGATCGATCGCTTCTCGCGGCGGGTGCCGCCGGGGGATCGCGGTGCGCACGGGCGCGATGTCGGGCACCATCCGCACCCCACCGCCGATTCGGGGGAGATGCCGGCATGAAGCGCCTCTTGCTCGCAGTGCTCGCCGGGTCGGTATCGGCTTGTGCGGTCGGCCCCCGGGACCTGGATCCGCATGTCGCGTTACCGCCGCCTGTCAAACCGCAGAGCTTTGCGCCGCGTGCCGGGGAGGCGCAGGTGGCGCGGACCGGCACCGTGGCGAGCGACTGGTGGCGCGCTTTCGGATCGTCCGATCTCGATGCACTGGTGGACGAGGCGCTACGTCATGCGACCGACATCGCCGTCGCCGATGCGGCCTTGCGTCAGGCGCGCGAGCTTGCCGGGGCGGCGGGTGGCGCGGCGTTGCCTCAGGTCGATGCGAGCTATCAGGCGCAGCGCACGCGCGTTTCCAAGGCGCTTGCTCCCGCAGTGACCGACGCCACGCAATATCTGTATTCGTTGCACACCGCGCAGGTGACGGTCAGCTATTCGCCCGACGTGTTCGGTGGAACGCATGCCAAGATCCGGTCGGCACGGGCTGCGGCGGATGTCGCACGCCACCGGCTTGAAGCGGCACGCGCGACTGTAGCGGCCAATTTGGTGCAGGCCGTGATCCAGCGCGCGTCGCTGGCCGATCAGATCGACGCGGCGCGGGCAAGTTTGGCGGTCAACCGCGACATTCTGCAGAGCCAGCGGCGACGCCAGCAACTTGGTGCTGTGGGCGAGGCGGATGTGGCGACCCAGCAGACCGCCTTGGCAACGGCGGAAGCGGCGCTGCCGGCACTTGTGCGAGCAGAGGCGCATCAGCGCGTGGTCATCGGCACCTTGCTCGGCCGCGCGGCGGGGGGCGATCTGCCGACCCTGCCAGCGCTTTCTGCCATCTCACTGCCGCACGACGTGCCGCTTGCCTTGCCGTCCGACCTCGTGGCGCGGCGCCCCGATGTGCGCGCCGCGCGGGCGCAACTCGAAGGGGCAGGGGCCGATGTCGGCGTGGCGATTGCCGCCCGTTTGCCCAACCTGCAGTTGAGCGCGAGCGCCGGGGGCGAGGCGCAGCATCTGTTCGACCTGTTCCAGAGTGGCAATCCGTTCTGGGCGTTGCTCGGCGGAGTCACGCAGCCGATCTTCCACGGCGGGGCGTTGCGACACCAGCAGCGCGCGGCAGAAGCCGCGCTGGACGGGGCAAAGGCGCAATATCGCGCGGCGGTGCTACAGGCGTTTGGGGACGTTTCGGACGCGTTGAGCGGCCTGCGCACCGATGCCGATGCGCTGGACGCCGCCGCGCGCGCGAGCGATGCCTCCGGTCGCGCGCTCGGCTTCGTTCGCCGCCAATTGGCGCTTGGGGATGTTGGTACTCTGGCCCTGCTCAACGCCACCGCCGCAGACGCGCAGGCGCGTGCACAGTTGATCCAGGCGCGCGCTGCCCGGTTGGCCGACACCGTTGCTTTGTACCAGGCGGTCGGCGGTGGTGTTGTCGCCGATTGAGGTGTGCTAGCCCCGCGCATGACGATCAGGAAGAGGCAGGAGATGTCGGAAGAAGGTTTTGAAATCCGTGGCGCGCATGAGGAAGAGATCGAAGACCGGGCGCATCACCGTGAGCCCTTGAGCCAGAAGATCGCGCTGTTCTCTGCGGTGTTGGCGACCCTTGGTGCGATCGTCAGTTTCCTGGGCGGCCACACTCAGAACGACGCGCTCTATTACAAGAATGAGGCCGTGCTGATGAAGGCGCGGGCCTCGGATAGCTGGGCCTATTATCAGGCGGAGGATATCAAGCGGCACCTCGCCGACACCGTCGTCAAGATCGCGCCCGCTTCGGCCAGCGCTGCGGCGGCGGATTCGCGCAAATATGCCGAACGTGCCCGGGAACTGCGCGCGACGGCGGAAGAGCTCGATCGCAAATCCGAAGAGGCGGATGCGGAGTCGCGGCGCGCGCTTTCGCCCCATACCAAGCTCGCGATTGCGATGACCTTCATCCAGATCGCGATCGCGCTCGCCTCGATCAGCGCGCTGACGCAGCGGCGCTGGCTGTTGTGGGGCGCAGGCGCGTCTGCGGTACTGGGCGTCGTGCTGAGCGTGGTTGCGTGGATTTAACGCGCGGCGGACCCTTCCAATCTCGACTGTAGCGCGCATGCGTGCAAGCGTGCGGGCGATGGAACGAAACGGAATGAGACGGGACGGCGTCGCAGGCGTGTCGGTGGCGGCGCTGTTGCTGCCCGAGGCGATCGCTTATGGCGGCCTAGCCGGTTTTCCACCGGGCCAGGCGCTGGTCGCGGCGTTGGCCGGGATTGCCGCTTATGCGCTGGTCGGCCGCAGTCGCGTCGCCATTGTTGCGCCGACATCGGCATCGGCCGCGACGCTCGCTGCCGCGACGGCATCGCTTGCCATTGCCGATCCCTCGCAGCGGTTGCTCGCGGCGGTGGCGATGGTCGGGCTGGTGGGGCTGTTGTTTCTCGTTGCGGGGGCGTTGCGGCTTGGGTTTGTCGCGGCGTTCGTATCGCGACCCGTGTTGCGCGGCTTTGCGATCGGGCTGGCGGCGAGCATCGTGCTGCGCCAGTTTATCGCCACCACCGGGGTCGCACCGGGCGATGGCAACGTGCTGTCGCAACTTGCCGTGACCCTCGCCCATATGCCGGGTTGGAACGGTGCAAGCCTTGCGATTGGGGCGGTTGCGCTCGCGGTGGCGGTGCTGTTGCGGCGCTGGCCCGCTGTTCCCAGTGCGCTGATATTGCTCGCATTGGGCGCGCTTACCGCGTCGATCGTTGATTTGCGGGCATGGCACGTCCCCTTGGTCGGCGCGATCGACCTGACCTTTGCCGCGCCGCGTTTGCCGTTGCTGGATCGCGCACATTGGATCGCGCTCGCCTCTGCCGCCTTGCCGCTGGCGTTGATCGTGTTTGTGGAATCCTGGGGCACGATGCGCTCGCTCGCGCTCAACCGTGGCGAGAGTGTCGACCCCAATCGCGAATTGGTGGCAATCGGTGCTA
>NZ_JSBN01000072.1 GCF_000797515.1 Sphingomonas sp. Ant H11 | reverse complement strand
AGCGGCAACGGCTGGCGGCGCTGGGCGCGCTGGCCGAGACGGCGGGGTGCCGGCGCAAGATCCTGCTGAAGCATTTCGGCGATGACAGCCCCGAAACATGTGGGAATTGCGACAATTGCCTCAACCCTCCGGCGGCGGTCGACGCGACGGAGGTGGCGAGGAAATTCCTCTCCGCGGTGTTTCGCACAGGCCAGAGCTTTGGCGCGGGCTATATCGAACAAGTCCTGATGGGCCAGTCGAGCGAGCGCAGCCTGATGAACGGGCATGAGTCGCTCGGCGTGTTCGGCATCGCCTCGTCGCCGGAGGAAGCGGCGCTGATCAAGCCGGTGGGACGCGCGTTGTTGCTGCGCGATGCGTTGCGCGCGAACGACTTTGGCGGGCTGGAGTTTGGGCCGGGCGCGCGCGGTATCCTGAAGGAAGGCGAGCGCGTCGATCTGATTCTGCCGCCTAAGCGTACGCGGCGCACGCGCGGCGGCACCGGCGCGCAACTGAATCCGAGCGGCGATCCGCTGTTCGAGGCGCTGCGCACCAAGCGCCGCGAACTTGCGCTGGAGGCAAGCGTGCCGCCGTATGTGATCTTCCACGATTCGGTGCTGCGCGAAATGGCGACGCTGCGCCCCGCGACACTGGCGGCGATGGGGCGAATCACGGGCGTCGGCACGCGCAAGCTGGAGGCCTATGGCGAGGCGTTTCTGGCGGTGGTGCGGCGGTTTTAGGCGAGAAGAAGGGGTTCTCGCGCGAAGCCGCGAAGACGCAAAGAGAAGAAAGGGGGATGGCTGTGCGACCAATCGCTTCGCGCCTTTGCGTTTAGCTTTTCTTCTCCGCGCATCCACAATCTGTCGCTTTCGCAACGCCACCGTGCTGGTTAGATTAACCGCATGACCACACTCCGCACCATCGACGCCACCATCTCCGTCGCGCCGCAGATTGCCCTGGACGATCTGGCGGAGCTCGCTGCGGCCGGCTTTACCGTCATCGTCAACAACCGCCCCGACGGCGAGGATTTCGGCCAGCCGACCGGCGAGGAAATCGCCGCCGCCGCAGCGGCTGCCGGGCTTGGCTATACCGCCATTCCCGTCACCCATGCCGGTTTCTCGCACCCGCAAATCGACGCGATGGCAGCGGTGCTGGGCGAGGCCAAAGGGCCGGTGCTGGCCTATTGCCGCTCGGGCACACGGTCGTGCAATCTGTGGGCGCTGGCGGCGGTGAAGGCGGGCGCGCACCCCGACGCCGCAATGGCGAAGGCTGCGGCGGCGGGGGTATGACCTGACCGGCCTGCGGCCGCTGCTCGATGCGCTGTCCACGGCGGCATGAACTGGACGCAACTCGGCTATAGTCTTGCAGGCGTGATCGCGCTCGCGCTGATCGCGCGCTGGTTGCGGCTGGGCGAGAGCCGGATTGCGAGTGTGGCGCAAGCGCGCGAAACCGCCGAGCAGATGCTGGCGGGGTTCATCGCGCATGACGCCGTGATCGGTACCGATGGTGGCGCGGCGCTGGTCGCGGGCAATGGTGCCGTTGCCCTACTCAAACGCCACGGTGCGAGGATCGCCGCGCGTCGCCTGATCGCGCCGCTTCAGCTCAGCCAGGGAATCGAGGGCGTGCGGATAGAAACGGGCGAGCGGCTGTTCGGCAGCGTGCTGTTGTTCGGCGTAACCGATATCGAAGTGCGCGCGATCGAGGCATCGGCCGACCGACCGCGCGATGTCGTGGTCACGCTGCATTGACAAAGAGGCACTGACAAGGGTGTAAGTAGCGTCATGGAGCTGCCCGATCCCGTCCAATATGCTGTGCCCGGCTTCATTGTGCTGGTGCTGGCCGAGATGGTGGTCGCCCGGATGCGCGACCGCACCCGTTACGAACCGCGCGATACGTTGACCTCGCTCTTGCTGGGGCTGGGCAGCACCGTCGCGGGGGCGCTGTCGGTCGGCCTGGTTTATGCGATGGCGCTGTGGGTGTGGCAGTTCCGGCTGTTCGACATCGGCTACCAATGGTATTGGTTCGTGCTCGCCTTCGTCCTCGACGATCTGGCCTATTATGTCTTCCATCGCTCGGCACACCGCGTCCGCTGGTTCTGGGCGAGCCATGTCATCCACCATTCGAGCCAGCATTATAATCTGTCGACCGCGCTCAGGCAGACCTGGACGGGCTTCATCTCGATCGGGTTCATCTTCCGCCTGCCGCTGTTCCTGATCGGTTTTCCGCCAGCAATGGTGTTCTTCGTTGCGGGGCTGAATCTGATCTACCAATTCTGGATCCACACCGAAGTGATCGACCGGATGCCACGCTGGTTCGAGGCGGTGATGAACACGCCGTCGCACCACCGTGCGCATCACGCGACCAACCCGCGCTATCTCGACACCAATTATGCCGGGGTGTTCATCGTGTGGGACCGGATGTTCGGCACGTTCGAGCCCGAGCGCGCCGATGACCGGCCCCAATACGGCATCGTCAAGAATCTCGGCAGCTTCAACCTGTTATGGGCGGCGTTCCACGAATGGATCGGCATCGCGCAGGATGTGTGGCGCGCGCCCGGGCTTCGTGCCAAGCTCGGCTATCTGGTGATGCCGCCGGGGTGGAGCCATGATGGCAGCCGCGACACGTCGGAGACGATCAAGGCGCGGTGGCGCGCGCGCGTGAGCGGCACCACAGAGCAAGACACAGACAGGGTGCAGTAAAGCGCCAGGGTGGGGAGAGGTCGAATGGAAGAAGCCGACATCGTCGTCGTCGGGGGCGGATCTGGCGGAGCGGCGGCGGCCGGGCGGCTGAGCGAAGGCGGGAAATTCTCGGTCGCCTTGCTGGAGGCGGGCGGGCGCAACACCGGTTTGCGCACGCGCATTCCGGCTTTCCTCGCTTTCCAGACCGACAAGACCAACTGGAATTACGAGACGGTGCCGCAAGCCGGGTTGAACGGCCGACGCGGGCATCAGCCGCGCGGCAAGGGGCTGGGCGGATCGAGCGCGATCAATGCGATGATCTATATTCGCGGCAATCGCTGGGACTATGACAATTGGGCGGCGATGGGCTGTCCCGGCTGGTCGTATGACGAGGTGCTGCCCTGGTTCAAACGCAGCGAACACAATGTGCGGCGTGGCGATGCCTATCATGGCGGCGACGGGCCGTTATGGGTGAGCGACCAGAAATTCGCCAATCCCGGCAGCCTTGATTTCATCGAGGCAGGCGCGAGCCTGCAAATCCCGCGCAACATGGATTTCAATGGCGAACGGCAGGACGGGATCGGCCTGTATCAGGTGACGCAGAAGAATGGCGAGCGCTGGACCTCGGCGCGCGCTATCTGGGGGATCGCCCGGCCAATCCCGATCTGCATATCCTGACCGGCGTTACCGCCGAACGTGTGCTGTTCGACGAAGGGCGGGTGTGGGGTGTCGCCTATTTGCAGGATGGCCAATCGAAGGTGATTCGCGCGCGGCGCGGCGTCATCCTGGCGGGCGGCGTGTTCGGCACAGCGCAATTGCTGATGCTGTCGGGGATCGGACCCGGCGTGCATTTACGCGAAAAGGGTATCGCGGTGCGGGTGGACCGGCCTGCGGTCGGGTCCAATTTGCAGGACCATATCGATTATGTCGCAGCGTTCGAGACACCGGGGACCGAGTTTGTCGGTTCATCGCTGAAGGGCACGCTGGCGATGGGCAGCGCGTTCTTCCAATGGCTGCGCAAGCGCCAGGGCATGATGACCACGCCTTTTGCCGAAGCCGGTGCCTTTCTGACCGTATCGCCCGATGCCCCCGCCCCCGACGTGCAGCTCCATTTCGTGATCGCAGCACTCGAGGATCATGGCCGCACCAAGGTGCCTGGGCATGGCTTTTCCTGCCACGTCTGCGTGCTCCGGCCCGAAAGCCACGGCACGGTGCGGCTGGCCTCGGTCGATGCGCGCGCAGCACCGTTGATCGACCCCGCCTTTTTCAGCGATTCCCGCGACATGGAGGTGATGAAGCGCGGCGTGCGCGCGATGTACCGCATTCTCGAGACCGCGCCGCTGAGCAACCACAAGGGGCGCGATCGCTACCCGATCGATCTGAGCGACGATGACGCGCTGGAGCGCCTGATCCGCGCGCGCGCCGACACGGTGTATCACCCGGTCGGGACGGCGCGCATGGGATCGGACGACGCGGCGGTGTGCGATCCGCGGTTGCGCGTGCGCGGCGTGGAAGGGCTGTACGTGGCCGATGCCTCGGTTATGCCCAAGCTCATCTCGGGCAACACCAACGCCCCATCGATCATGATCGGGGAGCGCTGTGCCGATTTTGTGACAGCGGATCTGGGATGATCGTCTAAGCGCTCCGGATGGAACGCAAAGAAACGAACTGGAACCGGATTGGGCTGGCGGCAGCGGTGGTGCTGGTGCCGGGGGGCTTTCTGCTCGGTGCCGCCCTGATGGCGCGGCGCTATCGGCAGAAGAGCGTGGGCAACTCGGCGGCCGCAGCGGAGGCCGACGAAGCGGACCCCGTCATCGAGCAGACGATTAGCGGGTAGCCGGTGCTTTCGCCTCGGTCGGGGTGGTGGCCCGCGCGCCTTCGGTCGGGTGCAGCGTTACAAGAGCGACCGCGCCCAAGGCGAAGCCACCCGCAAACTGCCACAAGAAACCCGACTTAAGAACGCTGCGCATTGTAAACCCTTTCGCGCTCGGCCCAATGCCGATCGCTGCGACGCAGCAAATCGACATTGTCCGATCGTTTCGCAAGAGGCTTTTCAGCAACCAATCGTTGCTAAAAGCTGAACCAATGGCTCAACGTACGTTTGCGCAGGCCGTCTGGATGCGTTCGCAGGCTTCGCGCAGCAGCGCGTCGGAAGTGGCATAGGAAATGCGCATCGCCGGGGACAGGCCGAATGCCGCACCCTGGACGGCGGCGACCTTGGCATCGTCGAGCAGATAGGCGACGAAGGCTTCGTCGCTGTCGATCAGCTTGCCCGACGGCGTCGATTTGCCGATCAGCGCCGAGAATTCGGGATAGACATAGAACGCCCCCTCCGGCTTCGGGCAAGTGATGCCTTCGGCCTCGTTCAGCATCGACACGACCAGATCGCGCCGCACCTGGAACGCGGCGGCACGGTCCTTGAGGAAGCTCTGGTCGCCATTGAGCGCCGCAACGGCAGCGGCCTGCGCGATCGAGCACGGGTTGCTGGTCGATTGCGACTGCAGCTTGGACATCGCCTTGATCAGCCACGACGCGCCCCCGGCATAGCCGATGCGCCAGCCGGTCATGGCATAGGCCTTGGAGCAGCCGTTGACGGTCAGCGTGCGCTCGTACAGCGACGGGCATACTTGCGCGATCGTGGTGAATTCGAAGCCGTCATAGAGGATATGCTCGTACATATCGTCGGCGAAGATCCACACATGCGGGTGGCGCTCGAGCACTTCGCCCAGCGCCTTCAACTCGGCAGCGCTATAGGCAGCACCGGTCGGGTTCGAGGGCGAATTGAGGATCACCCATTTGGTGCGCGGGGTGATCGCCGCCTCGAGCTGCTCGGGACGCAATTTGTAGCCCTGCTCCGGCCCAGCCGCGACGAACACCGGTGTGCCGCCCGCGAACAGCACGACATCGGGATAGCTCACCCAATAGGGCGCAGGCACGATCACTTCGTCCCCGACATCGACCGTGGCGACGATCGCGTTGAACAAGGTGTGCTTGCCGCCGACATTCACGCTGATCTGGTCGGGGGTGTAGGACAGTTCGTTGTCGCGCGCGAACTTTGCGACGATCGCGGCCTTCAGCTCCGGCGTGCCGTCGACATTGGTGTACTTGGTCTGGCCGTCGCGAATCGCCTTGATCGCGGCTTCCTTCACGAAATCGGGCGTGTCGAAATCGGGCTCGCCTGCGCCGAGACCAATCACGTCAACGCCTGCGCGCTTCAATTCCTGCACGCGCGTGGTGATCGCCAGCGTCGGCGAGGGCTTGATGCGGGCGAGCGCGGCGGATGGATGCATAAGAAAGAGCCTTGGGAAAAAGCCGTGGCGGCGGGGAACTCGCGCGAGCGCTTATCCCGCCAGCGGCGTTGCCGCAACCGTGCGTCGCGCACGAATCAGTCCGCGCAGGGCGTTACCGACGAAAAATTCATGCGCCAGATCGGCCTCGGTGAGTACACCCTCGATCGCCCGGCCTTGCGCCAGCAGGTCGCGCGCAACACCCCTGGTAACAGTCCGTCCTCCAGTGGCGGCGTAACGAGGACATCCCCGCGCGGCACGAACAGCGAGGTGAAACTCCCCTCGGTCAGCCGCCCGTCGGGGCGCACGAACACCACTTCGTCGCTGCCCGCAGCCACACGCGCGCGGTCGTAAAAGGCGCGGTCGCTGGTTTTGTGGCGTAGGCGAAAATCGTCGGGGGTGACCGGCAGGGGAACCACCGCCACCGACAAGGGCTGATCCGAAGCCGCAGGCATTTCGGCGATTTCGATCGCGACCGCGCCGCTCGGTGCCAGCACCAGGCGGACCTTGCGCCGCGTCCGCAGGCGGAAGGTCGCCGCCTGCAGCTCATTGCGGGTGCCGTGCCGGTCGAACGCGAAGCCGAACGCCTGCGCACTCGCCGCAAGCCGCCGGAGGTGGCGATCCAGCCGCAAGACGCCGTGCTCGGGATCGAACGCCATCGTCTCGATCAGGTCGAACGCGCGCGCATCTCGAGTCAGGAAGTCGGTCTTGGCACGTGCTTCGTCCCATTCCTCGGCCGCGACCGAATCGGCGACGATGCCACCGCCCGCGCCAAAGCTGGCGTACTCCGCGCCATACGGCAGCGTCAGCGTGCGAATCGCGACGTTGAACATGGCATCGCCATCGGCATCCAACCGGCCGATCGCTCCGGTATAGAGTCCGCGTGCGCCCCCTTCGATCGCGGCGATTGCCTCCATTGCCGCGATTTTCGGAGCGCCGGTGATCGATCCGCACGGAAACAGCGCCGCCAGCACGTCGATCGCGTCGGTGTCGGGCGCGATCGACGCGGTGACGGTCGAGACCAATTGATGCACCGTCGGGTAGGTTTCCACCTCGAACAAATGCGGCACCGCGACCGATCCGGCGCGGGCAACGCGCGCCAGATCGTTGCGCATCAAGTCCACGATCATCAAATTTTCGGCGCGCTGCTTGGGGTCTTCGACCAGCGCTGCGGCAATCGCGCGGTCGGCATCGGCGCTATCGCCGCGCCGCGCCGTGCCCTTCATCGGCCGACACAGCAGCGTGTCGCCTTCCAGCGAAAAGAACAATTCGGGCGAAAGCGAGAGGATCCGTTCGGCCCCGGTGTCGATCAGCGCACCAAACCCGGCGCGCGCTGCATTGCGCAGGCGCGCGTACAGCGAAAGCGGATCGCCGAGGACACGGGCGTGTGCGCGATAGGTGAGATTGGCCTGGTACAGGTCCCCGGCGACGATGCGCGCCTGCACGGCGGCGAAATGCGCATCATAGGTCGCGCGGTCGATCGCCGGTTCGGGCGCACCGATCCACGCCCCCGCCGGATCGGGCAGCATGGCCGGCACCGCGTCGGGGGCGATCTCGGTATAACGTTCGAACAAGCCGAACCACAGCAAAGGAGTCCCGGTCTCGTCCGGCTCCGCTCCCGCGACCGACTCGAACGCCGTACCGGCTTCGTAGGACAGGAATCCGGCGGCCTGCAGCCCGCCAGCCCGCGCGGCGCGCAGCGCCTCCAGCGCCGGGCGGACTTCGGACACCGATCGCGCCGTGACGATTCGCACCGGATCGCAATAGAGCCGCGCCGCTGCACCGCCATCGCGCGCGTCGTCCAGCAGGACGAAGGGGCTCCGCAGGACAAGCGGGTTGGGCGATGGCGTGTGCATAATGTCGTGTAACAAATGCCCCGGCGACGCCCCTGTCGGCAACCCTTGGTTTTCGCGCGCTTGGTTTTCCGCCGCACTCACCGTATTTCAGGGCGCATGACCGCTCAGCCCCCCCAGCCGCCGCTTCGCGCCACGATCATCCCGGTGACGCCGCTGCAACAGAATTGCACGCTGTTATGGTGCACCGCGACGATGCGCGGGGCGTTCGTCGATCCGGGTGGCGACTTGCCCAAGCTGCTCGCCGCCGCCGCGCAGCACAAGGTGACGGTCGAGAAGATCATCCTTACCCACGGCCATATCGACCATTGCGGCGAGGCCAAGCCGCTCGCCGAACAGCTCGGCGTCGCGATCGAGGGGCCGCATGAGGAGGATCGTTTCCTCACCTCGACCCTGTCCGAAAGTGGTGCGCAATACGGCATCCCCGGCGTCAATTTCGAGCCGGACCGCTGGCTGGTCGAGGGCGATACCGTCACCGTCGGCAATCTCGTGCTCGATGTTTATGAGACGCCTGGCCACACGCCTGGCCACGTCGTCTTCCACCACGCGCCCTCCAAACTGGCGCTGGTCGGTGACGTGCTGTTCGCAGGGTCAGTCGGCCGCACCGATTTCCCGCGCGGCAACCATCCGCAATTGCTCGAGTCGATCGTCACCAAGCTGTGGCCGCTCGGCGACGACACCACCTTCATTCCGGGGCACGGCCCGGCGAGCAGTTTCGCGCATGAGCGCCGCACCAACATGTTCGTCAGCGATGCGGCGCTCGCCGCCTGAGGCTCAGCCCGCGCGGACGGCGCTCGGGGCGGTCACGCTGGTCGCCGCGTGTGGCAGATAGGGCAGCACCACCGCATAGCCGCCCAGGCCGAGCAGCAGCGCGAACGTAATGATCGTGCCGACCATCCGTCCGCCGGGCAAACCTTCCATCCCGAGCGCATGGCCGACTCGGCCAAGCAGGAACACCGCGCTCGCCACCCACAGCCACAGCGACGTGCCTGTGGTGTATTCGATCAGGGCGATCAGGATCAGGATGAAGGGCGTATATTCGACGAAATTCGCATGTGCGCGCATCCGGCGAATCAGCAAATCGTTGCCGCCGTCGCATATCGATCTTGGCCTTGGTCCGGACCGAGCCGGTGCGCATGGCGAGCCACAAATTGAGCAGGGCGGCGGCACCCGCTGTCATCAATGTGATTGGCAACATGATCGAACTCATCGTTCTTCTCCCCCAGAAAGTCCGGTAAACCGTGTGATGCGGCCTTGGCATCCATTCCCTGAGCTTGCAACGCCGCGCAGAATCGCTATAGGCCGCCATCTTCGCGATTTGTCTGGCATCGGTGCCGCTTGCGCGGCCAACCTCAGGCGTTGGTTGCGGAGAGCCCGAACCGGGCGTATCGCACCTGTCAGACAAGCATAAGGTTTCGCCGAAATGGCCGTCCCCAAAAGAAAAACCACGCCGTCCAAGCGCGGCATGCGTCGTTCGCACGATTCGCTGACCGTCGCGTCGTTCCAGGAATGCCCGAATTGCGGCGAACTGAAGCGTCCTCACAATCTGTGCCCGTCGTGCGGCCATTATAACGGTCGTGAGATCGTTTCGGTCGAAGGCTGACCTGACGCAACGCTCGGACAGTGAACAGG
This sequence comes from Sphingomonas sp. Ant H11, assembly GCF_000797515.1. Taxonomy (GTDB): domain Bacteria; phylum Pseudomonadota; class Alphaproteobacteria; order Sphingomonadales; family Sphingomonadaceae; genus Sphingomonas. The sequence goes on along the minus strand of NZ_JSBN01000072.1, from coordinate 6,151 downwards.
GGGCGGCCAGCGTGACGAACAGCTCCCGGATCGCGATCGATGCGATGGGTGGCGACGAAGGGCTGGCGGTGATGCTCGCCGGGGTGGCGCGTGCCCGCCGCCGGTTCGAGGACATGCGCTTCATTCTGGTCGGCGACGAGGCAGCGATTCGGGCTGGGCTGTTGAACCACCCCAACCTCACCGCGCATTCCGAAATCGTCCATGCGCCGGAGGTTGTCGGCTCGAGCGACAAGCCGAGCCAGGCGATTCGCCGCGCCAAGACCACATCGATGGGTATTGCCATCGACATGGTGAAGCAGGGCCGCGCTGCCGCTTGCGTGTCGGCGGGCAATACCGGTGCGCTGATGGCGATGTCGAAGCTGTCGCTGCGCATGATCCCGGGGATCGACCGCCCGGCGCTGGCGGGGCTGATGCCGTCGCTGGGCGACAATGACACGGTCGTGCTCGATCTCGGTGCCAATACCGAGTGCGATTCGCGTAATCTCATTCAGTTTGCCGTGATGGGCGCGGCCTATGCGCGCACGACGCTGGATCTCGCGCGCCCGCGAGTCGCGCTGCTCAACATCGGCAGCGAGGACCAGAAGGGCACCGAGACGATTCGCGACGCCGCCACCGCCTTGCGCGCCGCCGCGCATCTTCCACTGGAATTTACCGGCTTCATCGAAGGCGACAAATTGTCGCGCGGTGATGTCGATGTGATCGTGTGCGACGGCTTTTCCGGCAATATCGCGCTGAAAACCGCCGAAGGCACCGCGCGGTTCGTCGCCGATCTGCTCAAGCGGGCTTTCCGGTCTTCGGTCCGCTCGAAGATCGGCTTCCTCATCTCGCGCCCCGCAACCGAATTACTGCGCCATCATCTCGACCCGAATAACCACAATGGTGCCGTTTTTCTGGGGCTTAACGGGCTGGTCGTTAAAAGCCACGGCGGTGCCAACGAAGTGGGCGTGGCCACCGCAATCGCGGCGGCGGCGAAGATGGTGCGCGATGATCTGACGCGGCGAATCGCGGAAGATCTGGGTGATTTCGAGAAAAAGGCGGCATGATGCAAAGCGTGATTATCGGCACCGGATCGGCGCTGCCGACGCGGCGCGTGTCCAATGCCGAGCTGGCCGAAACCGTCGACACCTCGGACGAATGGATCGTCGAGCGCACCGGCATCCGCTTCCGTCACATCGCCGGCCCTGACGAGACCACCGCCACGCTGGCCGCAGACGCCTGCCGCGCGGCGCTGGGTTCCGCCGGTATTGCGGCGCAGGACATCGATTTGATCGTGCTGGCGACGGCCACGCCGGACCAGACCTTCCCGGCCAGCGCGACCAAGGTGCAGGCGATGCTCGGCATCGATGATTGCGTGGCCTTCGATGTCGCCGCCGTCTGTTCGGGCTTTCTCTATGCGCTGCAGGTTGCCGACAGCATGTTGCGCAGCGGGGCCGCCAGGCGTGCGCTGGTGATCGGTGCGGAGACCTTCAGCCGTATCCTCGACTGGGAAGACCGCGCGACCTGCGTGCTGTTCGGCGATGGCGCGGGCGCAGTGGTGCTGGAGGCGCAGGACACGGGCGCACGCGGCATTCTCGCGGTGCGGCTCCACGCCGATGGCCGCCATAACGAACTGCTTTATGTCGATGGTGGTCCCTCGACCACCGGCACTGTCGGCAAGGTGCGGATGAAGGGGCGCGAGGTGTTTCGCCACGCCGTCGTCAATCTCGCCTCGGTGATGACCGAGACGCTGGCCGTTGCCGGGCTTTCGGCGGGCGATGTCGACTGGCTGGTGCCGCATCAGGCCAATGCCCGCATCCTGGATGCAACGGCGCGCAAGCTCAACCTGTCGCCCGACAAAGTCGTCGTCACGGTTGACCAGCATGCCAACACTTCGGCCGCCTCGGTTCCACTCGCGCTCGATACCGCGGTCAAGGACGGGCGGATCAAGCATGGCGATCTGATTGTGCTGGAAGCGATGGGCGGCGGCTTCACCTGGGGTGCCGCGGTGATTCGCTTCTAATCCCTTCTTACGAGGAAGTAACTAGTACTTTCAGTCAAGCACTTCTGTGTGTTAGGTCGGTTCTCTACCATTCTTCGGGGAGGGAAACGGAATGGCATCTGTAGGAACGTTGACACGGGCCGATCTGGCGGAGGCGCTCCATAATAGTGTTGGCCTGTCGCGCGCGGATTCGTCCAAGCTGGTTGAGCAAATCCTTGGCCATATGTGTGGTGCGCTGGCCAAGGGCGACAACGTCAAGATTTCGGGCTTCGGCACCTTCGTCCTGCGCGACAAGGGCGAGCGCGTCGGTCGAAATCCAAAGACGGGCATCGAAGTCCCGATCGCGCCGCGCCGCGTGCTTACCTTCCGCGCCAGCCAGATGATGCGCGATCGCATCGTCGACGCCGACTGACGCTGACCATGGCGGTTCCGCCCGCGAAAGCCGACGCTCCTGCTGCAGCGGAGTCGGGCGGCAAGGCGGCGGGCGCGTATCGCACGATCGGGGAATTGTCGCGGGAGACGGGGCTGCCGCAGCATATCTTGCGCTATTGGGAGACCCGCTTCCCCCAGCTGCGACCGCTGCAGCGCGCCGGCAATCGCCGTTATTACCGTCCCGAGGACGTGGCGCTGGTCCGGCGTATTGCGGCGATGCTGGAGCAGGACGGCTATACGATTCGCGGCGTGCAAAAGGCACTGTTGCTCGAGGGCAAACCACCGTCGCCCCGCAACGCCGCGCTGGATAACAGAGCGCGGGACGCAATTCTGGCGGTGCGCACCGCTTTGGCAACGGCCCTCACCGACGACGCGTGAGCGGCGTGCCGAAGGGAGGGGAAGCGGAGGACAGCGCCCGCTTCCCGCGCGTGCTTCACCCGTCCAGGCTGCGCGACGCCTGTTCCGCCATATCCTTCGACAAGCCCGGCACCGCCACGATCCGTTCGAGCTGCGCGCGCATCAGCGCGGCGCGGCTGGGGTCGAAGCGCTTCCAGCGGCCGAGCGGGGGAATCAGCTTGGCGGCGGTTTGCGGGTTGATCCGGTCCAGCGCGATCAGTTGATCGGCCAGGAAGCGATAGCCCGATCCATCGGCTGTGTTGAAGGCGCGCTGATTGACCCCGAAGGCACCGATCAGCGCGCGTGCGCGATTGGGGTTGGCGAGCGTGAAATCGCGATGCTGTGACAGTTCCAGCACGATCGCGCCGGTGTCGTCGCGCGGGGCCATCGCCTGCACCGAGAACCATTTGTCGAGCACCAGCGCATTGTCGCTGTAGCGATTGTAGAAGATGTCGAGCGCAGGCGTGCGCTGGGTGGAATCGCCCGCGACCAAGGTGGTCAACGCGCTTTGCCGGTCGGTCATATTGTCGGCGGCTTCGAATTGCGCGAACGCCAGTGCGCCCGCGTCACCCGCCCCCGACGCCGCAATATAGCCGAGCGCCACCGATTTCAGCCGCCTCAGGCCCTTGGCCTCCGGCGAATAGACATAGCCGTCGGTGGTGGCGCGGGCCGCATGATAGGCAGTGCGCCACGCATCCTCCAGCGTGCGCCCGATATCGCGGCGCAGGGCTTCGCGGGCGCGGAAGATCGCTTCGGGATCGACCACCGTCATCTGGTCGCCGATGAAGCTTTCCGATGGCAGCAGCACGGCTTCCGCGACGAAAGCGCGGTCGAGTTGCGGGTTGGCGAGCGTGCCGCCGATCGCGGCGATCACGGCGGTGTGATCGACGCGGGCACCACCGGCACTTTCCACCAGCGTATCGAGCATGAGTTGCTGCAACGCTTCGTAGCGCGCGAACGGATCGTCATCCTGCGCGGCGAGGAAGGCCAGGTCGGCGGCGCTGCGATCGGTCTCGAGGATCGCCGGGGCGGAGAAACCGCGGTTGATCGACAGGATCGGGCGTTCGCGCACGTCTTCGAAAACGATGCGGTGTTCCGCCTCGGTCAGCAGCACGGTTTGCTCGGGTGCATAGGGCTGTCCGCTGTCGGCCCCGAACAGTTTTACCCGCAACGGCAGCACGACCGGTTGCTTGATGCTTTGGCCCGGCGTCGGGGGGGTGTTTTGCGCCAGCACCAGTTCCGCGCGGCCCGAGCCTTGATGATGCAGCAGCGAGGCGGTGATGCGCGGCGTACCCGCCTGGGAGTACCAGCGGCGGAACTGGGTCAGGTCCGTAGCGCTGGCATCTTCCAGCGAGGCGACGAAATCCTCGCAGGTGGCCGCGGTGCCGTCGAAGCGGTCGAAATACAGGTCGTGCCGGCGCGGAACGCCTGCGCGCCCAGGATGGTCGCCAGCATCCGGATGATCTCGGCACCCTTGTTGTAGATGGTGGCGGTGTAGAAGTTGGAGATTTCCTGATAGGAATCGGGGCGGATCGGGTGGGCGAGCGGTCCGGCATCCTCGGGGAATTGCGACGCACGCAGGCCGCGCACATCCTCGATCCGCTTGACTGCGGCCGAGCCCTGATCGGCCGAGAAGCACTGGTCGCGATAGACGGTGAAGCCTTCCTTCAGCGACAGCTGGAACCAGTCGCGGCAGGTGACGCGGTTGCCCGACCAATTATGGAAATATTCGTGCGCGACGACGGCGGCGATGCCGTCATAATCATAATCGGTCGCGGTGTCGGGGTCGGCGAGGATGTAGCGGCTGTTGAAGATGTTCAGCCCCTTATTCTCCATCGCGCCGAAGTTGAAATCATCGACCGCGACGATGTTGAACACGTCGAGATCATATTCGCGGCCATATGTCTGCTCGTCCCAGGCCATTGCGGCTTTGAGCGCGGCGAGCGCATGGTCGGTGCGCGGCACGTCGGCGGCGCGCACCCAGATGCCGAGCGCGACTTCGCGCCCCGACATCGTAACGAAGCTGCCGCGATTGACCGCGAGATCGCCCGCCACCAGCGCGAACAGGTAACAGGGCTTGGGGAAGGGGTCGCGCCACTCGGCCCAATGCTTGCCCTCGGGCAAATCGCCCGAGGCGATCGGGTCGCCATTGGCGAGCAGCACCGGATAGCGCGCCTTGTCCGCAGTCATCCGCACCTGGTAGCGGCTGAGTACGTCGGGCCGGTCGGGGAAATAGGTGATGCGGCGAAAGCCTCGGCCTCGCACTGCGTGCAGAGGTTGCCGCCCGAGGCATAGAGGCCCATCAGCTGCGTGTTGCGCTCGGGCGCGATCTCGACCTCGGTTTCGACGACATGCGCCGAGCCCGCCAGCGGCAGCACCAGCGTTTCGCCCTCGATCGTCCAGTCATTGACCGCGACCCCGTCGACGCTGACCGACAATAGCGTCTGCCCCGCCCCGTCGAGCCGCAGCGGGCGATCATGCGTGTCGCTGCGCTGCACGTGCAGCATGGCCTTCACGCGCGTGCTGGCCGGGTCGAGGTCGAAGTCGAGCGCGATCTCGGGCACTTGCCAGTCGGGCGGCGTGTAATCCTCACGGCGCGTAACATGCGGCGTGGCCGTCGGCAGGGCGGAGCTGGTCTGGATATCGAGCATTCCCTGCGATGTAGGGCCCGCAACCGTGCCGTGCCACCGAAATCGCCCGTTTTGCGTGCGGTAATCCCTATGGTAGCGGGCCAGGATAGCAAAAGGGATGACGATGAAGATCTGGATGGCGGGCATGATTGCGCTCGCGAGCGCAAGCGCGGGGCTCGCGCAGGACGCGCCCTTGCCCGACGATCAGGCCGCGATGAAGGCGCATGTCCTGTTTCTTGCCTCCGATGCGCTGCGCGGGCGCGAGGCGGGCAGCCCCGAATATAGGATCGCCGCGGAATATGTCGCCGCGCAATTCTTTGCCGCCGGGCTGAAGCCTGCCGGGGATGCGGGCAGCTATATCCAGAAGGTGCCGCTGGTCACCTATCGCGCTGCCGACAAGGGCGATGTCGTGCTGACCGGCGCGGGCGCGGGCCCGCGCACGCTGGTCTTTGGCGAGGATTATGTGCCGGGCGCGGTGGCGAGTGCCGCGCAGACCGCGCTCGATGCGCCGGTGGTGTTCGTCGGCTATGGGCTGGTCGCGCCGACTTATCGCCGCGACGATTATGCCGGGGTGGATGTGCGCGGCAAGATCGTCGCGCTGTTCGCGGGCGCGCCGAACAGCTTCCAGAGCGAGGAACGCGCGCATTTCCAGAGCGTGGCGACCAAGGCGGTGATCGCGGCGCAGCATGGCGCGGTCGGCGTGGTGGTGCTGTGG
>NZ_JSBN01000071.1 GCF_000797515.1 Sphingomonas sp. Ant H11 | reverse complement strand
GCAGCCGCTCGCGATCATGGACAGACCGCCGATGCCGGCGGTTTATGCCGCGCTGGCGCAGGACGTGGCCCGAAACGATCTTATCTTCGATGACGTGCTGCGTGCCTTGGAGGCGAAGCGGTCGCCGGTAATCCTGACAGAGCGCAAGGACCATCTCGAATATCTGCAGGGCCGGTTATCCCGGTTCGTGCGGAACCTCGTGGTGTTGCGGGGTGGAATGAGCGCGGCGGAACGCAAGGTAGCGGACGCCGCACTGCGTGTGCCTGACAGCGAGGAGCGGCTTATTCTCGCAACGGGCCGCTACATCGGCGAAGGGTTCGATGACGACCGTCTCGACACGCTGTTCCTGACCATGCCGATCTCCTGGAAAGGGACGCTCGCCCAGTATGTAGGGCGCCTGCATCGCCGGCACGCGGGGAAAACTGACGTGCTCGTCTATGACTATATCGACGATGCGGTCCCGATGCTCTCGCGCATGGCCGCCAAGCGCCAGGCCGGATATCGCGCGCTCGGCTACAGCATCGAGTAATCTGGGGGTGGAATCATTTATCGATTCTCGGAAGCCGCCGGCGAATCGAGAACCGATTCTGCGAATGAGATTAATGGTTCTCGACGGTCGCCGGACGCCGCCCGCAACCGTCAACGTCATATGCGCTTATCGATTCTCCACAGACAGCGCGGTGGAATCGACGCCGATGCCATAGGCGAGGACGATCGGCGCCGGTGCGCCAGCCAGGAGCCTGTCGGGCTGCCTCGGCAAATCGGCGGGTCGGTGGGGAGTCAGGACAGACATTGGGAGGCCTCGGGCTTGAAAGGCGGCAAATCGCCGCCTCTTCAGCCCCCCTCCTCTTGTCAGCGCGCGGGCGATCCCGCGCGTTGGATGGCCTCGGCGGCGCCCTGGATGTCGCCCGTCGCCAACTCGAGCCGGCGCGCGGCCTCCGCCACGCCCTCGCACCCTTCGCCAGAGGCAAGCTCGATCATGAGAAAGGTGAAGGGCGTGGGGCGCGACGTTCCCGCCAGCACAGGCTGCGGGTGGTTTCCATGATTGGGGTCCCTGTCAGAGCAGCCTGGCCTGGTGCCTAAGCTGATCGATGATGGCTTGAGCGAATGCGTCGGCCCCGCCCTGTTCCGTGCAGGGGAAAAGATCGTGGCTGCCGAAGAGCCAGAGCGAGCGGTCCAACTCCATCGCGCAGAGCCAACGAGGCTGGCCCGCGATGTCGACGATCGCGAGCGGCAGGCAGCGCGAGCCGCCATAGGGCCGTGGCTCGACCGGATCGCCAGGGAAACCGGCAAGCGTCCAGAAGCGCCAGCCAAGCGGGGCAACGGGATCAATCGATGCCGAGATTTCGAAGCGGCGGATTTTCGCCGTGAATCTGATCAAGCGGCGCGCTTTCGGGCGCCAATCGCCATCAATTCTGAGAATCGGTCCAAAATGGTGGTAACTGACGAATAGCGATCTTCGAGACGGTGGCGCGCAAGGATCGGGCGCCGTGCCGCTGCGATGTCCTCGGCCTCGGGGCGTGTCGGAAGGCGTGGCGGCCAGCCGGCAACATAGCGCAGGCCCGCCGGCATTGCGGCCTCGATGCGCCGACGCTCCGCCTGGTCGGCCTTGGCGCGGACTATGTCTGAGTGAAGGGCGCGACCGAGCAGGTGCGGTGCGACGTCGGCCAGCCATCGTGTCGGTTGGAACGGGAAGGTCGAGCGTGCCTCGATGCCAACCAGCTCGCGGTAGATTTCGCCATTCGGCGGCGCTGCGGTTGAAGCCTGGAGGTCGTGGAGCGAGGCAAATATGCAGTATCGGCATGACAAGCGGGTCGAGCCCCACTCGGTATACGCCTCGTGCAGCGGGATGCCGAGGAGCTGGTGCGCGCGGAACACGTCGCCGGCCGTCCAGTCGGCGAGCGGATGCCAGAGCGACATGATCGTCCCCTGGCGGTTTCCGGCCTTGGCATGACGGTGATCTGCCTTGGCGACGGGTATCGCGGAGCGGTTGTGACTCTCGTCGCGGCGAAGACCGAGCACCGAGATGATGCGTTCACCGGGAAACATCCGCGCCACCGCCGGGCCGATGACTGCCGCCTTCATCTCCGACTGGCAGAACCGAAGTGAGGCCGAAGACCAGGGGCCTATAAGGTTATAGGTTTCCAGCGCTTCATAGCGCCGCTTGGCGTTTTCGAAGCGCTGGATCCAGCGGTCGACGAGGTCGCCGGCCGCCCGTCGAACAACGGTGAGCGGCATGCCCGCGAGCGCGGCGATGTGCGCCACCGTTGCGGGTGTAGATGCCCATTCGGCCCGGCCTAGATCGGCGTGAATAGCCATGCGTCGCGCGCGCGGATGCCCGAGAAGGTCAAGGTAGAGATTGACCGCGAACATGGCCGCACTGGAATCCTTGCCGCCTGAAACATTGAAGACGATCCGGGCGCCAGCGCGGATCGCACCGATGATCTCCGAGTCGTTTGCCAGATTGGGCATCGCAGAAAGGATCGGCGGCACAGCCGGGCAGGCCGGTACGGACTGATAAACGGCCATCGTAATGCTCCTGCGGTGGGGATCAGGCGAAGAGCCGCGCCGATTGGCTAGTTGGGGCGGCCAGGCGCAATTCGCGCCGAAGACGTGCGGCGAAGCGGTCGGGTGCCAGCAGCTCGTTGATGGATGCCCACCGATTGCGGTCACCGCAGTGATCGTCGCGACCGCGTACCTGGCGGAAGGCAACTTCGGTATCCGGCCCCATGCAACCGAGCGAAAGCCGGACCCAGACTTCCTCGCCGTGCAGCGTGATCTCGCCAGAGACGGCAGGTCCGGCTTTGTTCGAGCGAATGTCGAAGCTGCGCTCGTCTAGTTCCAAGGCCTCGGCGAGGCGGCGCATCGCAGCCCGGCCTTCTGCATGAAAGACGCGCTTGGCTGCCTCGTCATAGCCGACGCCGCGATAAGCGAGCGTGCGCAAAACGGGATGCCGGCGGATCTTTGCGATCTGGTCAATACAGGTCCGGCGCAGGATCGTGTCGTCTGCAGCGCGAGCGCAGACGCCGCCCAGGTGGCGTGCGAGAAGGATAACGGCCGGGTCCGTTTCACTGTCCTTGCCGGCGTTGCGGCAGTCGGTGATGGCCGCATCAATCGCGTGGAGCGCGGCGGCGATGGTGGTCAGTGCGCTGGGATCAAGCGCCTGTTGGTGACGCATTGCGACATCATAGTGCATGGGGTGGGCCTCCGGTCTCGAGCGCAAATCCGCTCGCCCGGCCCCTCCCCCTCCCCTTTTCAATCGATCGCTGGCCATCGGCCAGGAGCGTCCGGCAGAGCGCGCGTCACCCTTCTTGGTGATCCGATGCCTTTGCCAGCAGGACCCGCACGGCCCGTGCAAGACCGGCCTCGCCGGTCTCGTTTACGATCTCGATGTCCGGTTTTTTGGCCCGTATTGCAGCGATGAGCGTTGCCGCGGGCCGGCCTTTCAACGGATAGGTATAGACCTCCCCGTCCTCGATCGTGATGACGTTGGTGCGCTTGCGCCGCCGAAGCAGCCCGAGATGCTCGACTTCGTCCATCAGGCGCGCTATCTCGTGTTCGAGATCCGGCTCAAACGACATGCCGTGGAACGAGCGCGTCGGTCGGTTGACCCTGAGCCAGCTATTGACCTCGGCCTCGGTGATCGCGCTGACCTGGCGATAGTCGTCCGCGCCGCCATGGCCGCGATTACTCGCGTGGAAGGCGAGCGCACCGTCTATCCATATCTCTGCGGTGTAGCATGGCGTCTCTTCCGAGAGGGCCTTGATGATCCTGAGCTTGTGCAGTTCGATCAACATGGTGTGATCTCCTCTTGGGATGCTGTTGACCGGTTCGCACGAAGCCGCGGGTGTGAGTCCGGGCCGATCGAGCGCGCGATGTGGCCGGCGTAGACGCCGCAGGCGGCCCAATAGGCTGCGATCGGTGGCTTTCCGCTTCGCCAGCTACTCTCTGCGCGCACGCGGGCGTCGCGATGGATGTCGAGCAGTATGTCCCGGAGCGCCTGACGCGCCTCGGGACTGAGCGCCCGCAAACGCGCCACGGCTGGTAAAGCCAGGACCGGATTGCGCACCTCGGCCTTGGTCGACCGCGGACTCACCGGGTTGCGCCCATCAGCGGGTGGACATGGTGATCTTGGTAGAAAGTGTTGGCCATCGCGGGCAGCTCCTCGGCGCAAGAGAGCAGCTTCGACCACTCCCTGATCGGACCTCAAAGCCCCCCTTCCCTCTCAGCCGGCGAGAAGGTCCCGGTAGATGTCAGCCGCCCATTGCTCGATCCACGGCGCAGTCAGCTCGTCATGGTCGAGCTCTCCAGCTTCGATCAGGTCCCGGATTTCAGCGCGCGCTTGAGCGATGGCCGCCTCCCACGGTCGACGGGTAGCGGGCTGAGGCGGGCTGGCCGGATCTGAGGAAGCTGGCGAGGCCCCTCTTTCAACCGAGCGCGCTGCGCATCGACCCATTGCTCGAGATGATTGGCGACGAACGCGTCGGTCTTGCTGGTGCCACCGCGCAACGCTGCGCGCCGCGCGCCGACGCCGTAAGCCTGGCTGTCGATCGATGCGACGCGGTGGCGATAGGGAAGCAAAAACGGGAGCGCAGTCCCTTTGACCCCAAATGCATGCAGCCGGATTCCTGCTGGCAGGACGCGATCAAGGTGGTCGATCACCGCGATCAGGCCTTCGGGACCATGGATATCGCGTCGGCACATGCTGCCGACGCCCAGCAGCGCTCCCGGGCGAAACAACCCGCTCAGCGCGTCGGCACAGCGCTCATAGTCGGTCGGAGTGCGGCCTTGAATGACCGGCATCATGCTTTCGGCGATGCCGTGGTCGCTGGCAAGCCGCCAGCAGTCGCGATTGGCGCGGATGGTGCGCGACAAGCGATCCGTCACTTCTTCGCGATCGGCGGCGATTTCGTGCTCGACGCAATAGTCAGCGCTTGCCCACCATTGGAAGGGGTGCGCCGCTGCAAGAGCGACATAGTCGGCCAGCGTCCATGGGAAACCACCGTAGCGCGAGGCAGCGACAAAGCCGGCAGAATCGAGACAGAGACCGGCAAGGTCGCCCGCGTTGCCGAGCTGTTCGGTGCGCCAACCGCTCCATTCACGCCAACCTCTTTTGGCAACCCAGCGGGAGAGGCCGTTGGCCGAAATGAGAGCGGTGGTCCGCAGCGCCCGGGCGCGCTGGAGGATGGGACCCTCGCGGAGATGCGGAAGCCCAACGATGATGTCGATCGGCATGATGGCCCTCCGGAGGTGAGCAGTCATGCGCTTGACCGCCGCACGTGTTCATGTTACGTTCCCGCTCGCTGGAGACTTGCGATGAAGAAGACCGTTTTTCACGATCGATTTGATCTCGACATCACGCTGCGAGACGCCGCCTTGGATGCCGACAACCGGCCGACACGTCGCATGATCGCGAACGCAGCCATCGGCATGGACGTTGAGGATGCCTATTACTCGGTTCGTGAGCTTCGTGAGGCGATCGCCTGGACGCACGAGGGCGACCTAGCGGCCAAGCGAAAGCTCGCCGAGATACTCGCCAATGACGGCGCGGACGATTTCCAGCGCTGTATCTATTTCTGTCTTGCGGGTCGGGGTGTGGTCGACATGCTCGACGACCTCGAATGGCTGGAAGATCTGCTGGAGCGTCGTGGACGCGTGGCGGGCGAAATTCGACGGATGAAGGGTCGGTGCATGCCGCTCGCCAAGCCTTATGTGGCGGACGCTCCCGACGGACCGTTGGTCAAGCTCGACGCCGAGTTTGAACAGGGGCCTTCCTGGTGGGCCGATCCCTCGCTGACGGCGTGAGGTCAGACGGACAGGTCAATCTGATCGGCGCTCGCACTGAAGACGCTCTCCACGCCGCCAATTGGAAGGCTCGATCCAGTGTCCGGCTAAAGCCCCTGCCCTTGCATCTTTGGCTTGGGAAAAGGCGGCGGCGTAGCGTGCGGCACGGCGGGGACTGCGAAGATATTGGGCCTCGGGGACGGCGAGCCCGGCACGAATCAGGCGTTCTCCAAGGTCGCTGCCTTCGACGGTCACCGTGGCCACAGGGCGGCCGTATGTGCTTGATGAGGTGAGTCTGATTTCGGCCGTCTTCGAACGAAGCAAGTTCGCGACGAAGTCCTGCGCCGCCTTTCCGCACTGCCAGCAGTCACCGCGGCGTTCGCACTGCTGGCGGCGTTCGAAGGCGTCGACGCCGAGAAGACGGAAGTCGACAGCGACGGTGTCGCCGTCTAGCGCGCGCGCTTTGGCGTTGAAGCTCTGGTCAGCGGCCACTTGGGCCGACGCCCCGCAGCAGGCAAAGACGAGCGCGGCGAGAACCATCGCTCGCATCATGACACGATCTCAACCTCGACATGTGCATCGCGCGATGGCGAAGTTGAGACGTGAAATGGTTGCAACGGATTTCCGGTACGAACGATGCTGACGCGGCCAGGCTGCGCATCAAAAAGCCGGGATGCAACGCGGTGCGCATTTTCACGGCTGCACAGGAGGTAGCGTTTGGGCGACAGCCAAGGTGCTGGGGCAAACATGTCGAATCCTTTTCACAGACATCATGGCCCCGACGCGCGGCCTCAGGCAAATATCGTCTTATGGACTTTGGTCACCGGAACGACCGTCCATTCTCGTTCCATGAAGCGGCTGATTGCATAGCCGATGCTGGTCTCGGGGTCCCGAAAGCTCAGCCGCCGCCCGCGTCTCACCACGATGAATTCGTCCCCGACATGGCCGTCCGTGAATGTTAGGGCTGCGGCGAGCTGGATGCGGTCGCCGTCTTCGATCTTACGGGCACGCCGCTCGAGATTGGTGCGACAGCGCCGGCGCCAGTCGAGCGCGTGCTCCTTGTCGGTCGGGGTCAGGAGATCGAGGATTTGAGCAGGACAGTTGTCCTCACACGGTCCCATCGATTCATCCATGTCCTTGTAACCGAAATGCTCGCCGGTCTTGCTCTTGGGATTCCAGATCACCTTACAGACGATCGCAAAGACCTCTCCGCCAACGCCATCGACCGTGACCTGGGCGGCGGCGTAATACGTCCGGTTCTGCGGGCAGGATGAGGCTAGCAGCTTCAACCCTTTGACGACGCCGTCCACGTCACGGCTGTAGGTGAACTGTGCATCGAGATACGCCTTGGCGGTCGCGTGGCCGCCCATGTGGTAACGCGACATTGTGAGCCAGCCCATGCCGGGTCTCCTTGGTATAAGCTTTGAAAACTACCAGTCGTGGACCTGCAGCGCGTCGATCGGCGCGCAGTAGCGGTCGAACTGGATCCACGTGGCGCCCGCGGCCTCAGCGAGCGTGAGGCAGGCGCGCAGCGAGGACGGCATGGCGTCGCGGCCCGGGGATCGGACCCACACGAACCATCCATATTGCTGCCAGCGCTCGGCGACGATCTGGCCCTGCCATATGTCGGGGACGTCGCGGGCTGCTGTCGGAAGAGGGTTTTCGACAAGAGCATCGAGTTCGCGCGCGGTTTGCTCATCGACATGTCCGGTTGAAAGACATGCGAGCATTTGGATTTCGAGAGTCATGCCAGCCTCCTTCAAGCTGCTTCTGCCAAAAGCTCATCGCCCTCGGCCGATGCCTCGGACGGCGAGGCTGCGGCGGGATCGGCCCCGAAGGCGATCATGTAGTTGAATGCCTGCTCGGCCTTGGACGCCGCGTGGATGATGGCGGTCTTGTCGCCGCGCAGGATACCCAGCCAGTGGCCGACATAGCTGGCATGACTGTCATGCAGCTCGTTCGGGAGACCGAGATGGGCGCAGACCAAACCGCTGCCGATCTCGGCAACCAGTTCCTCGAAACTATAGGCTTTGTCGCCGAACCGTTTCCCGAAAGTGCGCGCCAGGCGCTTGGTGCCGCCGGTCCAATGGGTGGTCTCGTGCGCCCGGACCGATGCGTAATGGTCCATCGTCCGAAAGGTCCGCTGATGCGGCATCTGGATGTAGTCGAGGGTGGGCGTGAAAAAGGCCTGATCCCCGCCATGCCGGACCTCGGCTGGGATTACCTCGAAGAAGGCATCGATCGCCGCCTGATGCTGCGAAGGATCGATCGGCGCCGGATCTTCGATCGCCGGATAGTAATGAGCTGGAAGGCCGTCGATCTGGTCGGCGTTGAAGACGATGTAGTGGCGCAGGAAGCGAATGCTTCGCTCCTTTTCGGCACCAGTGACAGGGTTCGCCTCGGTCTTCTTGAAGCTTGAATAATAGACCGACAGTGAGCCGACCTCACCGCGGCGGACATGGCCACCGAGCGCCTCGGCCTGGCGGTACGTCATCCAGTAGCGCGACCGGTACCCTTGCGCGTCGCCGATCGCCCAGAGGTAAAAAGTGTTGATGCCAGTATAGGGCGTGCCGCAATGACGGAGCGGCCGGCCACCGCTTCCCTGGACGCGCCAGGGACGACTCCAGGGCGGAACGCCCTCCTCGAGCTTCTTGATGATAAGGTTGGTGATCTCTGCCGCGACATCGCGGCTCGGTTTCGCTGTAGCGGACATGACGATCAGCTCCGGAAAACGGGCACAAGGGGCCGCCGGTGCTGTGCATCGGCGGACTGGTGCCCAGCAGGAGGACGAGTGATGGGGCGGGAACCGCCGGCACGCCGCCGGCCCCGCCCCGCTCAGCGGTCAGGCAGCGGGTTCGAGCACCTCGTCGCCAGCCTGGGACGAGTCAGCGGCCGCGTCGGCAACACCGCCCGAATCGTCTTCGTCATGTTCTGCCTCATCGGCCTCGATGACGACGTCCTCGGGCTGCCTGTCGAGGAACCGCATCGCGTTTGGTACCCAGGCGAGGGCCGCTTCCTTGACCTCAGCTTCGACGATTGTGTCGCCTGCGAAGAGCTTCTCGCAGCTCGCTGAGATCTCGGTCTTTTTTGAGCGAGGCATGCCGGCCGCTGAGCGCGGGCCCGCCCACTTCGTCGAGAAGGCTGAGGATACTGCCCTTGTTCACCCGGTCGAAGAAGTTCTCCGACGTCGGGCGCCACCAGCTGGCGACATCGATTTCGAGGATCGATGCCAGTCGGTTGTGAAGGGGGATCTGCTCGTTGCTGATGCCCGGCTTCGCCTCGAGCGAGATCGCCACGATGTAGGCAAGCCAGTTAGCCTTGCTGTCATCGTCGAGCGCCCGGAAGCCCTCGAAGCGTTCGACTTCGTTTTCGTGCTCGGTCCAGCCCGCGTCGAGACTTTCATGAGCCTCCGCCAGATAGTCCCGCGCGCGCGACGTGGGCATGTCGCCGGTGTTCGGGTCCTGCGGCCCGCTCGCGCGGATCGTGGTTCCGTATTTCGTCGAGTTGTAGGTGTAGCGGCTCGACGTCTTGGTCCGGGCATCGACCATCACGAACAACCCATAGTCGAGCGCCAGTGCGGGCTGGGCGAGGAGGCAGGACGCGAGAATGTCACGGCGTTGCATCGCCAGTTCGTCATAGAGGCGGGAGCTGAGCGGCTTGCCCCCCGGCGCCACGGCCTCGGGGCGATGGCTCGGCTCGGACGGCTTGGGGCCGCCGATGCGGAAACCACCTGACGACCGTTCGCCATCCTCGCCCTCGCTGCCCTCGTCGTCAGCGGGCTCCTCGCTGAGGATCTGCTGCTCGCTGTAATATTGGGTGTCGAGTACCATCGCACCCTGCGGCGTGAGGAGCAGGAACGCGCCGACATGCGCTTTCAGTTCGTCCGGGAGAACGGGTGCGCGGTTCTCGATCGCCTCGGCCTCCTGGATCAGGCGATCATCTTCCTGGTCGAGCAACTTGAAGTCTTCTTCGAGGAGAGACTCGTCCTGCATCTCGGTTTCGAGCTCGGAACGCCGCTCGTCGATTGCGGTCAGGCGAAGCGCCTGTTCCTCAGTCAGGTCGGGCTGGCGAAGGATGGCCCGATAGAGACCGTGCGCCGCATTATGCGCGTAGTTGCTGGCGATCGGTCGGATCCATGCAAGACCGGTCTCCTCGCCGACGCGCTTGGCCTCGGCTTCCATGATCTCGCCGGCGAGCCGATGCGCGATCTCGGGATCGACCCACCGGTCGTTGCCGTCGGTGAACAGGTCGCCATCGATCTTGCCCCCCGCGTCAATATAGCGGGTCTCGCCGACCAGAATGGCGATCGGGTCATTCGCCTTCAGGGTCTCGTTGGCGATGACGCGACGAATCGTGTCAGCGTTCACATAGCTGTTCTGGTAGTTGTTCCAGACCAGAAGCTGCTTCTCCTGGTTCTCGGTCGACGCATAGGCCTTGGCGACGTCGAGGGTGATTTCACCGGAGCTCAAGGCTTCGAAGATCGGCTCGGCAAGGGCGGCGAGACGGAGGCGTCCTTCGACGAAACGACGCGTGACGCCGAATCGCTTGGCGACAGCATCAATATCGCCACTCGTTCCGATGAAGTGCTGGAACGCGCGGCATTCCTCGGCCGGCGTCATTTTGAGCTGCTGGAAGTTGGTCGCCGTCGAGGTTTCGGAGAGCGTCGCCTCATCGGCCTGAAGCACCATCACGGGCACGTCATAGTCGTCGGCCTTGATCGTGCCTGCGTCGGCGAGACGCTGAAGCGCGCGAAGGCGGCGGCCACCATCGAACACCTCAAAGGTGCCGCGTGGTTTTTTGGCCGGCGTGACGAGCAGGTTCTGGAGAACGCCTCGCGCTCGATATCGGCCGCCATCTGCGGAATCTGCAGCTTTTCTTCGGGCAGTCGGCGGACATTGATTGGCGAGAGACGGAGCTTGTTGAGCTTCATGGTCTGGATCACTGGAGTAACTCCTTCTGGCATCCGGCACATCCCGGACACCACTCCCGATCCCCCTTCCCTCTTTCCCAGGGTGCCTTGAGACGATGCCGAAGGCCCCCATGGGTCATGCGTCAGCGAACCCGCGCGTAGCGGTCGGAACCAGCGGCCAGACTAATGGGGAAAGGTGTTGCGAACCCGCCTAAGGTCGCCGTCATCGCGTTGGGGCGACCTGCCTAAAACCCGACGCGTTGGATGTAGCGCTCGAAGTACTGAACTTCGTTTCGGTCTTGCTTGGTGTCCCCCTCAAATCCTAAGCTGGTCATCAACCGATGGGGGAGCCGCGGATGACGGGCAGACGCGGACTATCACCCATCATTTTTGTCGGTCGTCCCGACCTGATCGATCTCGCTGACGACGTCGAATACGAACATCTTGGCGATGCGCTGAATGAAGCAGCGAAGACGGCGACCGAGATTACAATACTCGGCGGCTTCTACAGTGTTGAACCGCTTATCGCGCTCTGTCGAAATGTACCCCCGGCAAAGCGGCGGACCTGCCGGATTAGGATCGCAGTTGGCCTCGACGCTGCCTCATCCATTCCTAAGACGTGGGAGGACATGCGCCGGCTGAGGAAGGCTTTGATCGATCTGCGCTTCGTCGACCCTATTGTTTCAATCGTCGACAGCAAGCCGGTCCACTTCCACACCAAGCTCTACCGTTTTCTGCACACGACCCAACCAATGTGGTTTGTGGGTTCGGCGAATCCGGGCAGTAGCCGGCACGAGTTGATGGTGCGCTTTGCGGGACGGCACGACGCGCTATCCTCCTATGTCGCGGCCGCTTTCGCCAAAGCCGCTGATGTCAGCCGTACCAAGCCGACCAGCGGAATTGCTTCCTTGCGCGATTTCATCATGACCGGTGTCCTTTGTCACAAGCCGCCGGTCCACCGACTCTTCACCTTCAATGCATTCCACATCGAACCCGAGCATCGCGAACAGCTCGCTGCTGCGCTGGCGGGCTCGTCGGGGGTCAGCCATGCCAGCCCTGAAACCAAGGGATTCGGGTTTAATCTCAGGAGCGCCCTGCCCGAGGATATGCAGGATGATCCGTTTATCGTCGGAGCCAAGGCCAGCCGCGTCCCTGTGGCGCGGTATTCGATCGACACGGTTTTTGGCCGGTGGATGCCCGATGCCTATGCCTCCCGCCTCAGACGTAAAGTTGCGCATGAAGAAGCCGCCCGAGCAGAGCGTCTGGTCCGTATCGGTCAGGCTCTACGGCCTCCGGAAGGACAGGCGGCCGTGCGGAACGCGCTTGAGGATCATGTGGTCTCCATGGGTTCGTTTCTCGAGAGGCAGGGGATTGACGCCAGGCCGATCTCAAACCGCGAAGCCCGCTTTGGCAAGTTCCTGGCGAATAGAGTTAGGAGCTTGACTGACCCGGACACTGTCCAGCGCTACGCTCGATCCGTTGTTATGACGGACATGCCGGATATTTGGGCCGATGGTACTGCGGTTGAGGATTTCATAGAATCCTTCTTCGATGATTTCGCCTATCGGGCGTCGGAAGCAACGCGTCCGATCATCGTGAAGTCGATTCTCGAATGGCTCGATGACCCCAGTTTGGCGGCGTCGGTGGATTTTCGCGAAGCCATGGAGAGTGGTCTTATCGAGCAGCCGTGGGAGGACGACGATTGGTACCTGCCATGATTTGCGGAGGCCTTTGATGCCTTTCCTCTCAGCCAACCATGTTGTGGTTCGGGGCGTCCAGTCCGGATCGGCGCGGTGGAGATGTTGAGCGCGGAAGACGTGTTCCTGCTCGTGCTCTCGGCGACCGCGTTCCTGGGCGTCGGTGCGTGGGGCTGGACAAAGCCGAAGCTGTGGCTGTGGCGCTGGGCCGACGTTGTCTATTATCCACTGGCGGCGCTTGGCATCGTGCTGCTTTTCCTCAGCAACGACATCAATCGGACCCTGCTCAAGATCGAAGCCAATCGGACGGCCACAGAGGAGGCGTGGCGTGCGCGCGCCAATCCGCAGCCGAACGTTGAACTTCAGCCGACGCCGGCAGCCCTTTTATCGGCGCGGTTCGACTGGTTTGCGTCCGTGCGCAGCCTCGGCGAGGTCTGCGAGGGGAGCACGACGCCGGGCTGCGGGGCGCATAGCGAGCATGCCAGAGCGATCAAAGCGGTGTTCGGCGAATTCGCGATTCCCCTCACTGAGGACCCGGTCGCACTCGCTCGCGCGGAGGATCGCTTTTGCCGGGCCGGATTGGCGTATGTCGACAGGCTTGCGGAAGATAGCAGCCTCTCGCTCGGTGCATTCGACAGGCTGAAGACCGCCCTTGGGCAATTGTCTAAGGGTGGTGATGAGGCAATGCTGAAAGCGGCACTGGCGCGCAATATCGCCCATGACCGCCAGATTTTCGACAGCATGTCTGATGCCCATGAGCGCGCGATTGCCGAGCCGTTTATCAGCGTCCAATCGGAACACGCAGTCGTTCTGCTCGGACAGCTGAGCTGGTGTGCTAGCCGGGACGATCGGACCGCAGAGGGCCTGAAAACACTTGATGCCTGGCAGGCAGAGGAACAGAATCGGGCGCGCACCCGAGCGAAGTTCGCGCGCGATCTTCAGGCGGCTAAGGACAACAAGACGCCCACCCCGATCCAGCAGAACAGCCGGAAACTGCAGCAACAACTCTGGCCGTATATTCTCGTGCTCGCGCTCTCGATCAAATTCGGGAAGGCGATTTCAGCCGTGGCCGACGATCTCACCAAGGCCGCCAAGCGCCTCTTGCAGGTCGGCAAACGCGCCCGGCACCTGGTAGGCATAAGCGTCGCGAGATTGCGTCGCCGCCGCGAGACTCCCCCCGCAGTTGCGGCTCATTGCGGTGAGGATACTGATCCTGCTCGAAGCGAGGAGGATCGATTGGCCACGGACCAACCAGAAGCACCCAAGCAGATTGGCTGATGGCGAGCTATTAGAGCCACTCGACGCACGAAAGCGCAAACCGTCACCGAAGGGTTCGACGGAAGAAAGCCAGCATTTCACGCCAACCGTGCTCTGCCGCCGTCTCGTCATAGACGGGGAAGTCGGGCTTCATCCATCCGTGCGCGGCAGGGTATGTCTCGCTGCGATAGCTGACGCCTGCCTCGTTCAGAGCGTGCTCGAATTGCTCCGCCATCGCGGGCGGATAACTGCCGTCATTCTCGGCCACAGCGATGTAGAGTTCCGCGTCCAGGCGGGTTGCATAGGAGTGTGGGCTGTCGGGGGCCTCGGTTGCCAGATTGCCGCCGTGGAAGCTCGCGACCGCGGCGAAGCGATCGGGTCGGGTGCCAGCTGCTGCGATGGCCATACCGCCTCCCATGCAGAAGCCGACGGCGCCGACCTTAACACCCGCGACCTCCGTGCGGCTGTCGAGAAAAGCGAGGAGCGCATCGGTGTCCTCAGCGGACCTCGCATTACCTGTCGTTGCCATGAGTGGGCCAAGGATCGCCTTTACATCGCCCTTGAACACCTCCTTGGGGTCAAGCGGGCCATAAGGCCCATAGCGATAGAAAAGATCAGGCAGCAGCACGACGAAGCCCGCTTCCGATAAGCGCGCCGCCATCGCGAGCGTAGCCGGCCGGATGCTGCCGGCGTCCATGTAAAATATGATGGCGGGTGCCGGGGTCCCATCGTCAGCCGTAAACAGGTCGACCGACATTTCGCCGCTGCGAGTCGTGATTATTGCCTGCTCATGAGCCATCATCTTTAGTCCTGAGTTGGTCGGGCGAACTGCCAGCGCCGGTGGACTTATTTCTTAGGGATGCGAGAGGCTCGGGAAAGCGGAAAGTCGCTGCCGTCTCATGGATCAGCCGCCTGCGGACATGACACAAGTGAGAATTTCCGTCGCGGTCGGCACTGGAAGGAAGACGCGGGTGCGGTACTGGATAACTTCGGTAAAGCAGCCGATCGACTTGAGCCATGGGATCTGTTGTGACGGCGCGCCGACCAGCTCAATCCGGGGGGTACCGTTCACCAGAGCACGCCTGATGGTCATCGGGAAGGGTCGCGAGAGATCGACGGCGCGGCCGGAAAAGGCGGATTTGACGATGTCCTGCGGTGGCAGGTTCTCCGCCCGGTCGATGCCCAGTTTGGTGAAGAGCTGAACGACATGCTCGTCGAAGACGAGACGACCGAGCCAGCTATTGCCGGCCTTGTCGGCGATGCGGTTCACGACCAGATGATCACTCGGCAGCGCGGACCAGATCGGGAGCAGGAGGCCCGTGGCGAGACGAACCGTCTCGGTGTCGATCTTGTTCGCCGCTTCCTCGGCCTCCTCGCGCCATTTCGCGGAAAAGACAGCTCGGTCGAGCAGGGTCCAAGCGCTTTCGAACAGCTCGTGCTCGCGCATATATTCACGCCGCGTCGGCCGCATCAACTCGACGCGCGGGATCGGCGTTCCCTCCTTCTCCTCCATGAGAGCGCGGGCCTTTGTCTGGAGGGCCACCTTTCCGGATTTGGTATTGATAAGAAATTCGGCCGTCGCGTCGTTGTCGGCGATATGCAGGATCCGCTCGAGCGAGACCGGCACACGTCGATGTTCGATCTCGATCGTCAGCAAGTGCGATGTTGCACCGCTGACCGGATCAGTGCGCAGCAACGTGTCCTCGATCAGAGTGGCCTTATCGACAAGGATGGTTTCGACCCCGACGTCGAGGCGACCCGCCTCGCGCGCGGCCGAGACGCGGGTCTCCACGAGCGAGAGGAACTCGTCGAAGATCTTGTTTTGCAAACCGATCGGCAAAGCGAGGATGCGGTTGAGCCATCGCTGAATAGGCGGCAGCTCGTCCTTCATCACCCCATCCTTGTCGCATAATTCGAGGCCGGTCCGGCTTTCGAATTCGGCATGGCTGACGCTTGTGAGCTTGCCCCCGACCAACAGGTGGAACCAGCTCACGAGCGCCGCACAGGCATATTCGCTCTCGAGATTGTCGGCAGGATCGAACAGGTTCTGGCCGCCTGTCTGTCTCTGCCCGCGTGTGAGGGCTCCAAGGCTGTCCAGCCGGCGAGCGATCGTGCTCGTAAAGCGAAGCTCGCCTTTGCAGTCTGTCGTAACCGGCCTGAACAACGGGGTGCTGGCCTGGTGCGTCCGATGGGTACGGCCAAGACCCTGGATCGCGCGATCGGCGCGCCAGCCTGGCTCGAGCAAGAGATGCACCCTTTGCTCCTGGTTCACGACGTCCTTGGACGCGTGATAGGATCGCCCGGTCCCCCCGGCATCCGAGAAGACGAGCATCCGTTTACGGCCCTCCATGAAAGCCGCGGCCTCGGCTTGGCTGGTCCGCGTCGATCGGGTCTCAAGCTTCTGGCGGCCGCCGGCCGACGAAATCAGACGCTTGGTGCGCCCCGTCACTTCGGCGACGCGGTCGTGACCGAAATGCTCGAGGAGGCCGTCCAGCGCGGACATGATCGGCGGGAGTGCGCAGAGCTGCTCGATGAGTTGGTCGCGCGCGGCCTCGGCCTCGGGATTGTAGACCGGGTTGCCATCTTCGTCCTCCATCGGGACCGACCGCGGGGTGCCGGTATCATCGGTGAAGACGCGCATCTGCCGGGTGGGGAACGCCCGCTCGAGATAATCTATGACATATTCTTTGCAGTCGCAGTTTATGTCGAGCGTGGCGGCGAGAGACGCAGGTTTCCTTCGGTTTTCCATGATTTCACTCCAGATAATATGCGGGTTAGAGGGAGTGTTCGAAGACGGGTCAGGCCCGCCTTCGAACGTCGGTGAGCATTGTGATCAAGGCGTCGGAAGGCGGCTTGAAGCGCCCCCGGCTTGATCGCAGGGGCACCGTGGGCTGCGAGAATCTGCAGCTTCTCTTCGGGATCGGCGCGCAAGTAGGTCTCGGTGCTCTGGATACTGGCGTGGCCGAGCCATAATGCGACCTTGCGAATGTCCCCCCGTCGCCGCGAGCGTGTGCATCGCGCAAGAATGACGAAGCACGTGGGGTGTGACGCGCTTCCCAAGGATCGACGGCTGCTTCGTCGCTGCCGTCTTGACGTGCTCGGCCAATCGGAACGCAAATCCGTCGCGGGTCATCGGCTGCCGTTGGCATTGAGGAAAATCTCGGTGACCTCAACTTGAGGCCGGATCGCAAGCCATGCGCGCAATGCGATCTGGGTCTCCTTCCACAGCGGCAGGACCCGTTCACGTCGCCCTTTGCCCATGATGTGCATGGTGGACAGGGAGCGGTCCGGGAAATCGCCCAGTTGCAGCGTTACGAGTTCCGACACCCTCAGTCCGCCAGCATAGGTAAGATGCAGCATCGCGCGATCACGGGTGCCGAGGCGTGTCCGGGGGATCGGGTGTATCGAGCAAAGCCTTGATCTCGGCCCGGTCGAGGTAATCGATCAGCGCCTTGTCTGTCTTCTTGGTCGGGATTGCTCTGACACGGAGTGCCTGATCGAGGCAGGCTGGAATCCGGTACTCGATGTATCGGAAGAAGGATCGGATCGCGGCGAGCCTGCCATTGCGGGTCCGCACGCAGCTGCCGCGGCCGATCTCCACATGATCGAGGAAGGCCATGATCATGTCTGTGCCGAGATCCTCAACCTCGAGATCGGTCGGTCGGCGCTTCAGCCGATCGGCAGCGAACTGGACGAGGAGGACGAAGCAGTTGGCATAGGTCTTCACCGTGTGCGGGCTGACGGCGCGTTCGCGCGGCAGATGTTCCCGCAGATATGCCGAGAGATGGGGAGCAAGCGCCGTCATGCCGCTTCTCCTTGAAAAAGTTGCTCGCTTGCAGCCGCAATGTCGCGCAGCAGCACTGGCGTGGCTTCGAGATACCAGTACGTGTTGGCGATCGACGCGTGCCCCAGGTAGACACTGAGACCGGCCATGTGGTGGGCAATGGCCTCCCTCTCACGCGGGCAGGACTCAAGCGAGCGAACAGCGAACGTATGTCGCAGATCGTGGAGTCGCATGCCTGCCGTACCGGTTGCTCCACGATATCCGAGAAGCCGGGCCAACCTGACGAACACGACGTGGGCGCGCACCTTGTGCGGCGCCCGCCCCCGGATAGTGACGAACAGGTCATTACACTTGGCCGGGTGCTTCGCGCGGATCGCAATGTAGGCTTCGAGTGCTTGGCGCGTCGATGGCTGCAAGGCGATCAGTCGCTGCTTGCCGAACTTGCCGTTGCGGACGACCAGCCCATCCTCGACCAGATCGTTGCACTGTAGCGCGAGAGCCTCGGAAATCCGGAGACCTGTCGCCGCGAGCAGGCCGAACAGGTAATGGTACGTGTATGGGCTAATCGTGCCATGGGGCGGAACGTTCAATGCCGCCGCCATGATCGCCCGCACCTGGTCCGCTTCGATTATGGTCGGAGTGGGACGTGGCCGCTTCCCCCGGCCGAAAAAACGCCGACAGGCGGGACTTCGTTGTCTGGGTCCTCGGCATGAGCGAAAAGGCTGAAGTTACGAGCAGCGTCGTACCTATGGCGAGCCACGTTTTGCGAGCTTGCCGTGTGGCACCAGTCGTAGATGCGCTGCACTCGGGTGTGCCGGTCACCGAAGCGTTCAGCGAAAGCGGCGTATTGGCGCAGCAGTCGTTCCTGTTCCGAGAACTTCCGCCCCAAGCTGCGATACAGCGAGACGTATCTGGCAATCTGCGTGCTCAGCATGACGGTTCTCCCGGCCATGGCTGCGCGATTTTCATGAGCATCGGCAGGTCGACCTTGGCGTAGATGGCGGTGGTCTCGGGCGAGCTGTGGCGCAGGATCGTTCCAACGGACTCCAGCCCTGCGCCCGCGCGCAGCAAGTTGGTGGCAAGCGAATGCCGGAAAATGTGCGATCCGGTCGGCACGCCTTCGATCCCGCCGCGCTCATGCGTGCGTGCAACGATGCCGGCGATCTCCGCCGATGAGCGGAACGAACGGAACGGGGCTTGCGCGCGCACGAACAGATGCGGATCGGCGGTCTTGGGACGCGCCGTGGCAATGTAGTCCAGGATCGCGTCACCGACGTCCTGAGGCAATGGCAGGCGATCAGGCCGACGCGTCTTGCCCTTGACCGTCAGGTGGCCCGAGCGCCAGTCGATATCGTCGAGGTGCATATCCCGAATATCACCGGCACGCAGGCCAAGCCGGGCGAGCAGGAGAATGATGGCCTTGTCCCGAACTTCCACCGGGCGATCAGTCGGACATGCGCCGATGATCTGCTCGATCGTTGCCGGGTTAACGTGCCGGGGCAGCGTCGAAAGACGGTAGCGTTGCACTGATGGGATCGCGTGCAACAAAGCTGGACGGCAAATACCCTGCACGACCAGGAACCGAATATAGCTCCGTATTATCGTGACGAGCAGTGATGCCGAACCCGGCGTCTCCTTGCTTCGTTGTTGAAACGCCCGTCTGAGGACGGCTGCATCCCATTGTGAAGGCTCGCCGAGCATAGGCGCGAGCCGCCTGATATCGGCCCGGTAGCGCCGGATCGTCTCATCGGTCGCGCCGCGGTGTTGCTTGAGCCATGCCAGATATGCCGCCATGTGCGGGTCGTCATCCGACACCAGTTCGACTGAAGGGATGACACCGCGGTCGCGCAAGAACTCGACGAAGTGCCGAGCGCCTCGCCGCCGCCGCTTCGCGCCCGAGGCAACAAGCTTGCCTCGCTTGCGCCAGACCGGACATCGACAATCATGCGCGCCGTACTGGTCGATGATCGTGTCATCGATATCGGCCCATTGTCGTCGCGCAATGCGAAGCCAGGCCGCGAAATGCTCGGCCTCGGATCGATAGGACTGGGCCGGTCCTTGCGCGAGTTGCAAGCGATCGATCCCATCGAAATAGTCGGCGAGGTGCCGTGGCAGATCGTCGATCCCGTCTCGACACCGACGTAGCCTTGATCCTCCAGGAAGCGGACGAAGCGCCTGACTCGCGCTGCAATGTCCGCCTTATAGACTGGCTGCTGCGCCGAATACCGGTGGCAACGGCACCGATGCTTCTCGAACCGCCGAACGGTCCGATCGTCGATCGTGCGGATCGCGATCCCATGCAGTTCCATCCAATGCAGGAAATGACGGGCCGCAGCGCCAAACAGAATCGCACTGCCTGACCTCTCGTCGAGCGACAGAGAGGAGAGGAATGCGGTGAGTAGAGCGTCGTGACTGGGCGGGTCTTCGACCCGGAGCCGGGCCGCTCGAAACGACAATAATGATCTTGATCGCATGTTGGTTCCTTCGACTTGTTCAGGTCGAGGGAACCGTAATTATCTGGAGTGAAATCATGGAAAACCGAAGGAAACCTGCGTCTCTCGCCGCCACGCTCGACATAAACTGCGACTGCAAAGAATATGTCCTCGATTATCTCGCCCATTCCTTCCCGGTGCAGCTCTACGAGCCCTTCAGCGACGGCGAGGGCAATATGTCCTCGCGTCCGGTCTTTCGCGACGGCCAGCCGGTCGAGAGCCGCGAGGCGGTCGCCCGCCGCACCGAGCTGATCGAGAAACTCGCGAGCCTTCCGCCGGTGCCGGGCGCGCTCGACCAGATCGTCCAGCATTTCGGCGCGGACGTGGTGGCCGAAGTCACCGGCCGCTCGCGTCGTATCGTGCGCAAGGGACAGCGCCTTGTGGTCGAGACCCGCGCGGCGTCCGCCAATCTCGCCGAGACCCAGGCCTTCATGGACGACATGAAGCGCGTGCTCGTGTTCAGCGATGCCGGCGGTACGGGCCGCAGCTACCATGCGGAGCTGTCGGCACGGAACACGCGGCTTCGCGTCCACTATCTGCTTGAGCCGGGCTGGAAAGCCGACGCCGCGATCCAAGGCCTCGGCCGCACCCACCGCACCAACCAGGCGCAGCCGCCGCTCTTCCGTCCGATCGCGACCAATGTGAAGGCGGAGAAGCGCTTCCTATCGACCATCGCGCGCCGGCTCGACACGCTGGGCGCGATCACGCGCGGACAGCGCCAGACCGGCGGCCAGGGCCTGTTCCGACCCGAGGACAATCTGGAGAGCCACTATGCGCGCGATGCGCTTCGCCAGCTCTACATCCTGATCGTCCGCGGCAAGATCGAAGGGTGCTCGCTCCAGCGGTTCGAGGACACGACCGGCCTGAAGCTGATGGACGACAACGGCATCAAGGACGAGCTCCCGCCGATCACAACCTTTCTCAACCGCCTGCTCGCGCTCACCATCGACCTGCAGGACGTCCTGTTCGCCGCCTTCGAGCAGCTTCTGACCGCCAAGGTCGAGGGCGCGATCGCCGCCGGCATCTACGACATCGGACTGGAGACGCTGCGCGCGGAGAGCTTCGTCGTCACCGATCGCCAGACCATCTACACCCATCCCGGCACCGGCGCGGAAACCAGCCTGCTGACCATCCAACAGCGCGAGCGCAACCGGCCGATGACCGCCGAGGAGGCGATGGCTTGGCTCGACGATCCGGTCGCCAAGTTGCTGGTCAACGAGCGCTCCCACCGCGCCGCGGTTCAGCTTCCAGCGCCTTCGCTGATGCTCGACGACGGGGAGATCGAACGCCGCGTGCGGCTGATCCGGCCGATGGAGCAGCATCACGCCTCCATCCGCATGATGGACGAAAGCCATTGGATCGCCGCCAGTCGCGCCGAGTTCACCGCCGCCTGGAACGCCGAGATCGCGGAGGTGCCAGCCTATTCCGATTCCACGATCCACATCGTCGCTGGCCTGCTGCTGCCGATCTGGAAGCGGCTGCCCAACGAGTCGAGCCGTGTCTATCGGCTCCAGACCGATGACGGGGAACGGATCATCGGCCGCCGCGTGTCGCCCGCATGGGTCGCCAACGCCACGACAGTCGGAACGACGAACCTGTCCGCCGACCATGCCTATGCCGCGCTCATCGAGGGCAAGACAATCCTCGATCTCGCCGAAGGCCTCCAACTCCGTCGCGTGCGCGTCATGGGCGCCGATCGCATCGAACTCTCCGGCTTCACCGACGCGATGCGCGAGCGCCTGCGCGCCTTTGGCCTCTTCAGCGAGATCATCTCGTGGAAGCTCCGCTTCTTCGTGCCCGTCGGCGCGGACGGCGCGACCATCATCGGCAAGCTGATCGGCACCTACCCGATCCAGCGCGTCGGCGAGCGGGAGGCAGCGTGATGGCCCGTCTCGACGCATCCGATCTCGCGCAACGTCTCGGCCGACAGGCCGAGGCGGTGTGCCGCCATTATCTCAGCAATGGCCACCGTCAGGGCAACTACTGGCAGGTGGGCGACGCCCGTAACACTAAGGGCCGCTCGATGTACGTCCGGCTCAAGGACTCGCCCAAAGGCCCCGCCGGGAAATGGACTGACGCCGCTACCGGCGAGCATGGAGACCTCCTCGACGTCATCCGCGAGAGCTGCGGCCTCATCGACTTCAAGGATGTCGCCGACGAGGCTCGGCTCTTCCTCAGCATGCCACCACCAGCGCCGGAACCCTCCGCCTTCCAGCCGCTGGCGCCCGCACCACATGGATCGCCCGAAGCCGCACGGCGCCTCATCCGCATGTCGCAGCCGATTGCGGGCACAATCGTCGCGGCGTATCTCCGGCAACGCGGCATTACGGATCTCCGTGGAGCCGGAAATCTGTATTTCCACCCGCACTGCTATTATCGCCCGGACGAGCATGCGCCGACCGAGACTTGGCCGGCCATGATCGCCGCTGTCACTGACCTCGACGGCATGATCACCGGGGCGCATCGCACCTGGCTCGACTCACGACGCCACGACAAGGCGCCATTCGAAACCCCGCGCCGGGCGATGGGCGATCTCCTCGGCAACGCGGTCCGCTTTGGCGCTGGTGGCGAAGTGATGGCAGCCGGCGAAGGCATCGAGACGGTCCTTTCAATCCGCCAGGTCGTGCCCAACATGCCGATGGTGGCGGCGCTCTCCGCGGCACATCTCGCCGCCATCCTGTTCCCGGACACGCTGCGGCGGCTCTACATCCTGCGCGATGACGATCCGGCAGGCGATGGTGCGCGTGACAGCCTGATCGAACGGGCGAACGCGGCCGGGATCGAGGCGATCGTGATCTCTCCACAGCTCGGGGACTTCAACGAGGATCTCCGCACCCTCGGCATCGCGACATTGCGCAGTCAGACTCGGGTACAGCTCGGGCCGCAGGACGTCGCACGCTTCATGGCGCTGGCGGCATAGCCGGTAAGGAAGCGGCAGCGGCCCCGCCGCCGTACTCGCTCAGACGCAGCGGATCGGAGAGGACCGCGCCTCGGCCTTCGAGAGGGCGATCGGCCCACAGGCAGGCCGGCCCGGCAATGGCTGCGGCCGACTATTTTCCGGCGCGGCCCCAAGGGGCCGCTTTCCATCGCGAAACAAAATAGCCGGCCTCCGCCATCCTCCGCTGACGCTCCGGCCCTCGCTCGCGCTCCGGGTGCAGGGCCGCCCCGCCGGTGTGCTTCGTCGCCATGAAGGCCGCGACGGTCGCGGTCCATCCGACGGAGCATCCGATGCGCGATCTCGACGACTACGAACCGCACCACGAATCCTCACCGACTGACCACGTCCTCAACGAATTGCAGCTCCACGGCTACCGGCCTTTCGCCGACGAACCCGATCAGCGGCTTCTGCCGGACGGCAACGCGGTCGCGGGCGCGGTCGCCGACATCTTCGACGCCCTGATCGTGACCCTGGAGGACACGCGCCTCGAACCCGACCTCGACGATCTCCTCTGGTCGACCGTGAACGTCTTTCATCGCGCCGCCGAACGGATCAACCGCGAGCTCGACGACAACGAGCAGGCCCAAAAGCGCTCCCAACGCGAACAGGACGGCAGCGAGGTGAAGTCGGTCGATCTCGAGCGCCTGATCGCCGAGGGCAAGACACAGGTCGAACGCCAGACCGCCTTCGAACTGATGCGCGACCAGGCCGCCGAGCACTACGAACGCCAGGTCGGCAAAGCCTGGCTCCCGCGGTCAGGATCGAAGGTCAATCATCGCAACCTCACCTCGGCGATGATCGACAGCCGCGACTTCATCATGGCGAAGAAGCGTGCCGAGCAGGAAGTGCTCCTGCCGCCTGGACCGAAGATCGCCGTCACCGGCGGGCTCGATTTCGACAACCATCACCTCATCTGGGCCAAGCTCGACCAGGTTCACGAGAAGCACCCCGACATGGTGCTGATCCACGGCAAGTCGCCGAAGGGTGCCGAGAAGATCGCTTCTCTCTGGGCCAGGAATCGCAATGTCCCACAGATCGGCTTTGCACCCGACTGGACGAAGCACGGCCGGGCAGCACCCTTCAAACGCAATGACGAGATGCTGCAAATCCTGCCGAAGGGCGTGCTGCACTTCCCCGGCACCGGCATCAATGACAACCTCGCCGACAAAGCCAAGAAGCTCGGCATCCCGGTGTGGAAATTCGGCGGCGCGTAAGCGCCGCCGCATCGGGCACCTGCTAAACGGCCAAGCCTATGGCATAACGCAACGAATGCAGCGACTGAAGCCACTCCCGAAACCGGCACGTTCGGACGCCGTTCTCGCTGCGGTTTTCCTGGAGAATGCCACCGTGAAGGCTGCAGCCGCCGAATGGGCGGCGGATCAAGGATTCGACAATCAAGCCCTTCATGCGATTGCAATTGCCATCGAACTCCTCCTCAAATCCTATCTGCTTAACGTCGCGACCGATGATGTTTGGAACCGCGCGAACATCGGGCACGATCTCGCCAAGGCACTCCATTATTCGGCTCAAGCCGGCTTGGTGCCTCCTTCACGCATCGAGTGGATTATCAGCCACCTCCATCCGCATTTTCAGCGTGGCGGGTTTCAGCGCGAGCCGTCGAGGAAATGGCCACCAGGCTTTGCGGATGACGCAGGTGAGGTCGCACGGCAGCTCGCGCAGACAGTACGGCTTCACCAACGTCACGGCCACATCGACTCGGCTTCCAGCCCGGAGAAGACCACTCCCCGCTGAATGGCGCTGGTCCTTGGTCCAGCCGATGGCCTGACGCCATCAACCCGTAAAGGGTCGGACTACGCATAGCGTGCCGCCGCGCCGGCGTTGCCTGCGCGGTGATTGCGGCCATCGGCCGAACACATCGGGCGCCTGTCAGCGGGGGGATGGTCCTCCGCTCGAAACAGGAGCCGGATCGATGTCCTTCCCCGACGCACACGCCTTCGCCTTCAGCCTCGCCACCACGCTGATGGCCGTCATCGTCATCTTCCGCGCGGGCGACGCACTCTCTCGGTGACACCCGCAAACGAATACGACGGCGACGTCTCGGAGATCGTCCACGAGGTCGATCCCTTCGCGCCATGACGGCGCGCCACCCTTCCAGGCGACGCGGAGACCCTGCGGTTTCCGCTCCCGACGGAGCACAGCTTTTGCTATGCTCCCGAATGCGCCGTGGTGGTGGTGGAAGGCGCGACCGTCAGAATTTGCTCTTTCGGAGACACCACCATGATTATCCTCGGCATTGTCCTATCCTTCGCAGCCATCGGCATCTTGTGCTGGTTGCTGTTCACGCTCGCGGTGTTCGCACTGCCATTCTTCGCGGGCGTGACCGCCGGCACCTGGGCCTATGACACTGGCGCGGGCTGGCTCGGCGCCATCCTTATCGGCATGCTCGGCGCCGGCCTGACGTTGGGCGTGGGGCAGCTCTTGCTTGGAATTGTCCGCCCGCTCTGGGCACGCCTGCTGATCGCGCTGGCATTTGTCGCACCCGCGGCGATCGCCGGCTTCCACGCCACGCATGGCATCGTGAAACACACCATGCCGTCGGAGACCTGGCAGCTCGTGTTCTCCGTCATCGGTGCGGTCGCGGTCGGCGTCACCGCGTTCGCGCGCGTCGCTGGGATGGCAAGCACCGGCCCGTCCAGCCAGGGCATTGCACCAGCCTGACACCACGACGGAACCGTCGCCGGGACGACCAGTCGGGGGTTTCAGCCCTCAGCGTTGTGCAGTTGGAGAGGGAGCCGCGTCACCGGAACCTGACTGAAGCCCATCGTGCGGCCGCCTCAACAGCGCCCGGATTTCTGCTCGGCGCCTCTGTGCGCGGGAACGGTGCAACACGAAGTCGAGGGCGTCATCTCCACTGGCCGACTTCGAAACGAAAGCTCGACCCTCGCCTGTACAAGGGGAGGACGGGTCGCAGATGATCTTCAGCTTGCGCCGTCTGCTGGTTGCGACCGGGTCGCCATGATCTTCCGTTCCTGATTGTCTCCAGACCGCTCCGAACGGCCTCTCCAATGGCCTGATCTGACCGAAGGACGGCTGCGCCTCGACCGCCTATGCCGCAACGGCGCGTCCCGACTTTCTTCCCCTGCCGGCCAAGGCCGTCATTCCTCGCGAAACAACAAAGTCGTTCCTGCCATCCTCCGCGTTGCTCCGGTCGCAAGCGATGCGGCGTCGGTCGCCTCCGGCCTGTCGATCGCCATCGAGGCCGCAATGGAGCGGTCCCGAAAACGAAACGGAGACTTACAATGGCGACCATCGGCACCTTCAAGAAGACCGGCTCGAACGAGTTCACCGGCGAAATCGTAACCCTCAGCGTCCAAGCCAAGGGCGTGCGCATCGTCCCCGACACCCGCGCCACCGGCGAGAACGCCCCCAGCCACCGGGTTCTGGTCGGCCGCGCGGAAATCGGCGCCGCCTGGTCCAAGCGCTCCAACGAGGGCCGCGACTATCTGGGCCTCAAGCTCGACGATCCGAGCTTCAACGCCCCCATCTACGCCAACCTCTTCGACGACGAGGACGGCGACACCCACTCGCTGATCTGGTCCCGCCCGACCCGCCGCGGCGACTGAGCCCCGAGCAAGGCCCCGGCCGAACAGGCCGGGGCCTTTCCACTGCTAGCGCGAATCACTTCGGCCGCCCGGCGAGGGCACCGCCAGCCCTGAGACGCCGATTACCCTCGCAATGGGCGCAAAGAACGACTATTATAGTCGTAGTTCTGGCAAGCGTGTGTCCGTCGGTGGGAGGTGATCATGCATGATCACCGCCCGACAATCGCGGGCCGCACGCGCGTTGCTGGGGTGGACACAGGAGACGCTCGCTGACAAGGCCCGGACATCGCTAACCGCGCTCAAGCGCCTTGAGTCCGAAAGTGGATTAGAGGTGTACGAGTCGACGCGCGATCAGGTGCGAAGGGCGCTTGAAACAGCCGGTATCGTCCTGCTTTCCACCGACAAGGGCGAAGGAGTGCTGCTGCTCCATGAGCGGGACGACCGGCCGACGAGGCGTTAGCAGCGCCGTGATCGCGTGGCGCACACCATCCATCGCACGTTGTCACAGTAATGCCGGGCACGAGTGTTAACGAATGCTTTCCGCGCGAATATAGTCGCCTGATGGAATCCGCGATGCCGCCGTTTCTCGATGCGCCTCCGATCAGCCAGACCCTCACGGCCTATGACCGCGAGCATATGGTTCTCTATCTGCGCCTGCTCGATTCCTCGCGCGACGGAGCTGATTGGCGCGAAGCCGTCCAGATTCTCTTTGGCCTCGATACGGCACGTGAGCCGCAGCGGTGCCGCCAGGTCCATGACACGCATCTCGCCCGCGCGCAGTGGATGACCGAGCACGGCTATCGAGACTTGGTCCGCTCCGCACAGTGATCGCCGCGATGCCGTTTCGGCACCACCCTTTGCCGGCCCTCTGACTTCCACTGAACAACCCAGCCGGGAATCCTGACTCTCCCACAAATTCAAAGACTAGGGAGGATCGCGATGACACCAGATGCTTCCGGCTGGCGTTCATCGGAACGCTATGCGCACGTCGCCGACATGACCGCGTCCGACGTCGCGTGGGAATGGCTGCGCCGCAACGAAACCTACGACAGGGATTTTCAAGCGCTCGGCGACAGCGAAAGTGATCTGCGCACGCTGACCGACGGGATCGGGCAGCGGTGGGGGTTGCGATTTCCCCGTAGACCCGATGCAGGCACCTCCCGAAGCGCAGGTGATCTGGCTTCCCCAGGAAGACACAAGCGCCATCGTTCTTGGCCCACCTCCGGATATTCCGTCCGCAAGCGCTGATCCCCAACCGACGATCGACGCCGCCGTAAGCGTCGATGTCGGCAGCGAGACCCATCTGGTTCTCGATCTCGGAAACGGTCAGCGCGTAGCGCTTGTTCATCCGTCCGAGACACGACCCGCCAAATCTCTTGGCGCCTTCATCCCGCTCGGCCTGGAAGGCTTCGACCGGCTCCAATCGGTCGCCCGCTTGCTCTCCGCCCTCCATGGCCGCGCCATACCGCCCGACACCCGACTGACACGGCAGCAACGTGCTCGGCTGTGCCGGATGCTGCAGGCCTTCGACGGTCATCGCGCGGGCGCGACCCAGCAAGAAATTGCGCAGGTCATATTTCGGATCGGCGCTCTCGGTCGCGACGACTGGCAGGCATCTTCCGCCCGCCACGCCACCAAAGCCCTGCTTCGAGATGCCCGCGCGATGATGGTGGGTGGGTATCGCACGTTGCTTCGTCATCGGCGGCAACTTTAGCCGATCTCCATCCGACTCTTGGTGGGCGAATTTAGGCCCCCCTGAATTCGCCCTGCATCTCGCCGGCCCTGCTTCGCCAACGTGGCCTTCGTTACCCGCCGCTTCCCGGCGGCCCCAACGAACCCACGGAGGCCCTCCCATGCGACCTGATCTCGCCGTTCTCCCGCCGCGCTACCTGCGCACCAAGGAAGCCGCCGAATTCCTCAGCCTATCGGCCCGCACCCTCGAAAAGCATCGGACTTACGGAACGGGTCCGGCCTATCGCAAGCTCGGCGGTCGCGTCGTTTATGCGGTCGACGATCTTGAGGCCTGGGCCGAGCGCGGCGCCGTCACCTCCACCTCCGATCCGCGCGGCAGCGTGCTTCCGGCCAAGCGCCATACGCCTGCGCCGCCGGCACATGCCGGACGATACGCGCGCTGATCGCCCCCGGATTCCCGAATGGCGGCGCGACACCAGTCCCTCTCGGAGCGCGGGCAGCTCGATCTGTTCCGTGCGCTCCCCGGCGAGTTCGCAGCACGAGACGCACAGGATCTCATGGCCTATCCGTTTTTCTCCCTCTCCAAATCGCACCGCGTCGCGCCGATCGACTTCGCCGCCGGCAATGTGTCGATCCGCGTCGAGGCCGTGCCCGATCACGGCATGGCGACCATTTGGGACGCCGACATCCTGATCTGGGCGGCGAGCCAGATCGTCGAGGCGCGTGACGCCGGCCTGCGCACGTCGCGCCTGATGGTCGCCACGCCCTATGAAATTCTCAAATTCATCGGCCGCGGCACGTCCTTACGCGACTATCAGCGCTTGAAGGCCGCGCTCGATCGTCTGCAATCCACGACGGTCTGCACCTCGATCCGCCAATCCGCCGAGGGCCGGCGTCATCGCTTCTCGTGGATCAACGAGTGGAAGGAGCGCACCAACCGCAACGGCAAGCCGGACGGGATCGAGATGATCGTCCCGGACTGGTTTTATCAGGCCGTTCTCGACGATGCGCTCGTGCTGACGATCGACCGGGCCTATTTCGATCTCACAGGCGGGCTCGATCGCTGGCTCTATCGCCTGGTGCGCAAGCACGGCGGGCGCCAGCGCAATGGCTGGCGATTCGACTTTCGCCACCTCCACCAGAAATCCGGCGCGTTGTCACCGTACAAACGCTTCGCCTTCGAGCTGCGCGACATCATCCGTCGCCAGCCGCTTCCCGGCTACACGCTGTTCCTCGAGATCGAGGCCGGCGGCCGAACGTTGCTCGCTTTCGAGCGGACGCCGCCCTGTGGAAAAGCTGTGAAAGGCTTCGTGCCATCGGGAACCCGAAAGCGCGTGCCATCAGGAACCGGCCCCTCGTGCCAACGGGAACCGAAACACGGCCTAACCCACGACAGCAGAACCGAAAATCGCCTCGCTAACTTAGAATCTAACAGAGAATCTAACTTTGAAGAGCGCGCGCGAGAGGTGGAAAACCTCGTCCGGCAGGCCGCGAACGCGCTAAGCGCCGCTGGCAAGCGGCGCACCAGCAGCGCCGCTCTTACCAACGCTGGCGCGGCGAGAAACGGGACCTCCGGCCCTCCGCAGCTTCCCTTCGGTCCACGCCCGGGAGGCCGCCGATGATCGTGGCCTTCCTCAACCAGAAGGGCGGCGTCGGCAAGACGACGCTGGCGCTGCACCTAGCCGGCGAATGGGCCGGTAGGGGAAAGCGGGTCACGCTCGTCGATGCGGACCCCCAGGGTTCGGCGCTCGACTGGTCGCAGCAACGCGCCCGCGAGCACGCGCCGCGCCTGTTCGGCGTCGTCGGCCTGGCGCGCGACACGCTCCACCGTGAGGCGCCCGAGCTGGCGCGCGATGTCGATCATGTGGTGATCGACGGGCCGCCGCGCGTCGCCGGGCTGATGCGATCCGCGCTGCTCGCCGCCGACCTCGTGCTGATCCCCGTGCAGCCGTCGCCGCTCGATGGTTGGGCCTCGGCCGAGATGCTGGCGCTCCTGTCGGAGGCGCGCATCTATCGGCCGGAGCTTCGCGCTCGCTTCGTCCTCAATCGCTGCGGCGCGCGCACCGTGATCGCCCGCGAGACGGCCGAGACGCTCGCCGACCACGATCCGCCAGTGCTGCGCACGGCGATCGGACAGCGCGTCATCTACGCCGACGCCGCGCAATCGGGCCGGCTCGCTTTCGAGATCGACGACGACGGACCCGCCGCGCGCGAGATCGCGGCGCTCGTCACCGAGCTCGAAAGGATCTCACCATGAGCGAGCGATCCGAACGGCGCGGCTTTGCGGCACGTCCGACCAATCAAGAGGCCTGGATCAAGGCCGCAGATGCCACCGCGCCGCGCGCGCCGGACGATGAAGCCTTCACCGCCCGCATGACGATCGACGTCACGCCCGCCTTACGTGGACGGATCAAGATCGCTGCCTTCCGGCGCGGCGTTACCGTTGCCGACATGCTGCGCGAGATGCTCGCGCGCGAATTCCCACACATCGAAGGAGACCCCTCATGACCGGCGCCGCGGCCCCCCGCGCGCGCGGCGGCCCGACGCCGACCGCACGCCACCAAGACAATCTCACCCATGTCGAACTGACCTGGGTTGAGAAGAAGATCGAGAACTGGATCCGCTTCGGCACGCACGCCCACGAACAGATTCTCGATCGCCGTCGGCGTGTCCTGTCTTTTCGCCCCGGCGCGGTCTTCGCCTTCGTGCGCTGGGCCTCGAATGACTTCGGAACGATCATCTCGCGCATCGACGTCGTGCGCTCGGTTGCGCGCGGCGAGACGTACCAGACGCTGCCTTTCGTTCGTCCTGGCGGCGAAATCCTGCTGAAGGTCGAGAGCTGGCCCAGGGTCGAGCGCGTGCTGCAGGCGATCGACGCCATCGAGCGCATCGGCATCGATCCCGAAGCGGTTTCGCCCGATCATTGGCGTCACGTCCACAACCGGCTCGCTGCTGGACACGAGCCGCGCACCTACACGCTCGACCATCATCGCGCATTCCTGCTGCGCCGAAAGGCCGAGTCGTGAGCCGCGCCGGACTTCTCCTGGCGACGACGCTCGCCGCGCTCAGCGTCGGCTATCCCGGCCTCACGCCGATGCCCATCAAGCTGATCTGGAACGCATCGGCGAGCGCGCCCATCGGGTTCTATTCGATCGACTTCGACGGGCCGCTCGACGTTACCGATCTCGTTGCGGTCGATGCGCCCGAGCCGCTCGCGACATTCCTCGCCGAGCGCGGCTACCTGCCCAAGGGCGTGCCGCTGATGAAGCGCATCCTCGCCGTCTCCGGGCAGACCGTTTGCCGTTCGAACCTCACTATCACCGTCGATGGTGTGGAGGTCGGTGCGGCACTGGAGCGCGATCGCGCAGGCCGCGATCTTCCCGTCTGGCAAGGCTGCCGCCGGGTCCAGACTGGCGAAGTCTTCCTCAT
This sequence comes from Sphingomonas sp. Ant H11, assembly GCF_000797515.1. Classification (GTDB taxonomy): domain Bacteria; phylum Pseudomonadota; class Alphaproteobacteria; order Sphingomonadales; family Sphingomonadaceae; genus Sphingomonas. The sequence goes on along the minus strand of NZ_JSBN01000071.1, from coordinate 19,022 downwards.
GAACTGGCAGGTCCGCGACAGCCTCGACGGCCGCTACTTCGGCCTGATCTCGACCGACCAGATCATCGGCCGTGCCGTCCCACTGTGGACCGATGAAGACGGCACCGGCCGCTTCGAATGGCGTGCGCCGACACGCTGACCGCCTTCCCATTCGGCGGGAGCGGTGCTCGCCGATGGCTGTCCCAATCCCCACCGCGAAGGAGACTGACATGCCCCAGATTGGCGAATTCACGCGCGACGAGACCGGCTTCGTCGGGCATCTGACGACGCTGGTTTTGAACCAGGACGTCATAATCATCGCAGCCGAACCGACCGAGGTTGAGAACGCACCGCAGTATCGCGTGCATGTCTTCGACGGCATGAACAATGAGCCGGGCGCGGAGATCGGCGCCGGATGGAAACGCTCCGGAGAGAAGGCCGGCGAATACGTCGCGCTGCTGATCGACGATCCGACATTCCCGCACCCGATCCGCGCCAACATGTTCCGCGACGACGATGGCGGCTCGGCCTGGTCGCTGCATTGGTCGCGTCCGCGCGATCGCGGCGAGAAGGACTGAGCGATGCTTGGCTCTCGTCAACCGAGGAGCCGTTCGATTGCGTCCGGGCCGCGCTGCGCTGCCCGGCGCATGGCTCTCCTCCTCCTTTCCGGCCTTAGCCTCGCGAGCATCATGCCGGCGATCACGATGGCGCAGGACTTGGGCGCCGATCGACCGTCGCCACGCGATCCCTATGGCGATCATATCGCCGAGGCTTCGCGGCGCTTCGGCGTTCCGATCGCATGGATCAGGGCGGTGATGCGTGCCGAAAGTGCAGGCGATCCACGCGCCCTTTCGCCGAAGGGCGCGATGGGCCTGATGCAGATCATGCCGCCCACTTGGGCAGGCTTGCGCCTTCGCCACCGTCTCGGCGCTGATCCTTATGATCCGCATGACAACATCATCGCCGGCGCCGGCTACATCCGCGAGCTGTTCGATCGCTACGGATCGCCCGGCTGGATCGCGGCCTACAATGCCGGTCCTGGTCGTTACGAGGACTCGCTGAAGGGCCGGGCGCTGCCCGCGGAAACGCGCGCCTATGTCGCCATCGTCGCGCCGTCGGTGACCAGCGGCGATGCGACTTGGCCGATCGTGGCCGCCGCGGCCGATGCACTCGCCTGGACACGCGCGCCGCTGTTCATCGCGCAAGCTGAGCGCATATCGATACCCGTTCCCGTACCGGCCGAGCGCGCTTCCGATGCCGCGATGACGACATCGTCCGTGCGCGATGTTTCCGCCATCGAGCCGCAGTCGGGCGGGCTGTTTGTCCCGCGTTCGGGCCAAAGGAATGCGCCATGAGCAGCCCGGTTCCTGATCGCACGATAGCGTGCTCAAGCGCGTCATGGTGTGCGTTGAGGGTAGAGGCAGGCAACACGACCGGACGATGGCAGGATAAAAGGCCGCGAGGTGCGGCTTGGGTCGGTTGTGGTTTTTCAATAGGTTATGAGGCGATTTCGCGATGTGCGGGATTTCCCCGCACCTCACGACTACGCCGATTTTCCTGCGATTTCCTGTGCTTGGCGCGATGTGCGAGGCATCAGCCATGACCGGCGACAGTGATTTCCGCATCCGGCCGGGCCGCATCCGCTCGACCCGTGCGCAGCAGGCTCGTCCCTTCATCGCGCAGGCTCTCGCCGCGGCGAAGAAGGCCGGGGCCGGCGTCTCACGCTCCGGCCGGATCGTGTCCGGCAACCGCTCGCGCTTCGGGCGGGGCCAGCGTGCGAGCATCCAGGCGAACCGGCTGCTCACCGCGCGAACGCGCGGCGCTGTCATCAAGGCGCGCGTCGTGCGCCAGACATCGCGCTCGGCGCCGCTCGCGACCCACCTCAATTATCTGCGCCGCGAAGGCGTGACCCGCGATGGGGAGAAGGCCCATCTCTTCGGTCCCGGGGGCGACGACGCCGATCCGAAGGCCTTTGCGGAACGGTGCCAGGACGACCGCCACCATTTCCGGTTCATCGTCTCGCCCGACGATGCGCCCGACATGGCCGACCTGCGGTCCTTCACCCGCGATCTCGTCACGCAGATGGAAAAGGATCTCGACACCCGCCTCGATTGGGTGGCGGTCGACCACTGGAACACCGAGCATCCCCATGTCCACCTGATCGTGCGCGGGGTCCGTGACGACGGGCAGGACCTCGTCATCTCACGCGACTACATCAAGGAAGGAATGCGCGACCGCGCGCGTGACCTCATCACGCAGGAATTAGGGCCGCGCACCGACCTCGACATCCAGCGCAGCCTGAAACGCCAGGTCGATGCCGAGCGCTTCACGCAGCTTGACCGCCAGCTTATCCGCGATGGCCATGCCACGGGCGTCATCGAGACGGCGATCGATCCGAACGTCCGGCTCGACGAATTTCATGCGCTGAAGGTCGGACGGCTCCGCAAGCTGGAAACACTCGGCCTCGCCGAGCAGGTCGGCCCCGGTCAATGGGCGATCGACACGAAGGCCGAGGCGACTCTGCGTGAACTCGGCGAGCGCGGCGACATCATCAAACGCATGCACCGGGCTTTGACGGATCGCGGCATCGAACGCGGCTCGGCGGGCTATGTGCTCGCGGCCGAAAGCCTCGATGCGCCCGTGATCGGCCGATTGGTCGATCGCGGTCTTGATGACGAGCTGAAGGGCTCCGCCTACGCCGTGGTCGACGGCGTCGACGGCCGCACCCATCACATCAAGCTGCCCGATCTCGAAGCCGCCGGTGACAGCGCGGCGGGTTCGATCGTCGAGTTGCGTGCGTTCGATGATGCACAGGGACAGCGCCGGGTCGCAATCGCCGTCCGCTCCGATCTCGATATCGATCGTCAGGTCACGGCAACCGGCGCGACTTGGCTCGATCGGCAGAACATCGCGCGCGAACCTGCCGCCCTGTCCGAGGCCGGCTTCGGCGCCGAGGTACGGCAGGCGCTGGATCGACGCGCGGATCATCTGGTCGGACAGGGCTTCGGCGAGCGACACGGCCAGCGTGTCACCTTCAATCGCGGGCTGATCGACACGCTGCGCCGTCGCGAGCTGGAAGCGGCCGGCGAAAAACTCTCCGCCGAAACAGGCCAGCCGTTCAATCGCGCGGGAAGCGGCGAGTATGTTGCCGGCACCTACCGCCAGCGTTTGGCACTCGCCTCCGGCCGCTTTGCCATGCTGGACGACGGCCTCGGCTTCCAACTCGTGCCCTGGTCACCCTCTCTGGAAAAGCACCTCGGCAAGCATGTTTCCGGCGTCGCCCGCGATGATGGCGGCATCGACTGGAGCTTTGGCCGCAAACGAGGGCTCGGCCTCTAACCTCTCTCCGAAAGGACCGTTCCAATGTCCGCCACGAAGATCCTATGGGGCCAGATCCTCACCGTTTTCCTGATCGTCCTCGCCACCACTTGGGGCGCAACGGAATGGGTGGCTTGGCGATTGGCGTTCCAGCCGGAGTTGGGCGCGCCGTGGTTCACGCTGTTCGGCTTTCCTTTCTATCTGCCACCCTCCTTCTTCTGGTGGTGGTACGGCTTCGACGCCTACGCACCCGCGATCTTCGTCGAAGGCGCTTTCATCGCGGCGTCCGGTGGCTTCATCTCGATCGCCGTCGCCATCGGCATGTCGGTCTGGCGTGCACGCGAGGCCAAGAAGGTCGAGACCTATGGCTCGGCGCGTTGGGCCGAGAAGAAGGAGGTGGAGACGGCCGGCCTTCTCGGTCCCGATGGTGTCGTGCTGGGACGCTACGAGCACGCTTATCTGCGCCATGATGGGCCTGAACATGTTCTGTGCTTCGCGCCCACCCGAAGCGGCAAGGGTGTTGGCCTCGTTGTGCCCTCGCTGTTGACCTGGCCGGGCTCGGCGATTGTTCACGACATCAAGGGCGAGAACTGGCAGCTCACCGCCGGCTTCCGCGCCAGGCACGGCCGCGTGCTGCTCTTTGACCCGACCAACACAAAATCCGCTGCCTACAATCCTCTGCTCGAGGTGCGCCGCGGCGAATGGGAGGTTCGCGACGTCCAGAACATCGCCGACATCCTGGTCGACCCAGAAGGGTCGTTGGACAAGCGGAACCATTGGGAAAAGACGAGCCATGCGCTGCTAGTCGGCGCGATCCTCCACGTCCTCTATGCGGAAAAGGACAAGACTCTGGCCGGCGTCGCGGCGTTCCTCTCTGATCCGAAGCGACCAATTGAATCCACCCTCGATGCGATGATGAAGACGGCGCATCTCGCGACGCCGGACCGCATCCCGTGATCGCCAGCGCCGCACGCGAGCTCCTCAACAAATCCGACAACGAACGCTCAGGCGTGCTCTCTACCGCCATGTCGTTCCTGGGACTCTATCGCGATCCCGTCGTCGCCGAAGTGACGCGGCGCTGTGACTGGCGGATCTCCGATATCGTGGGCGGAAAATACCCGGCAACACTCTATCTCGTCGTGCCACCATCCGACATCAACCGCACCAAACCGCTTATCCGACTGATCCTCAATCAAATCGGCCGACGCCTGACCGAGGATCTGCAAGCAAAGGGCGAACGCCATCGTCTCCTGCTGATGTTGGACGAGTTTCCGGCGCTGGGGAGGCTCGACTTCTTTGAGTCAGCACTGGCCTTCATGGCCGGCTACGGTCTGAAGAGCTTCCTGATCGCGCAATCCCTAAACCAGATCGAAAAGGCCTACGGGGCGAACAATTCGATCCTCGACAATTGCCATGTGCGCGTCAGCTTCGCGACCAACGACGAGCGTACCGCCAAGCGCGTTTCGGACGCCCTCGGCACCGCCACCGAGATGAAGGCCATGAAGAACTATGCCGGCCACCGGCTGTCCCCCTGGCTTGGCCATCTGATGGTTTCGCGCTCGGAAACAGCTCGGCCACTGCTCACACCTGGCGAAATCATGCAGCTCCCTCCCACCGACGAGATCGTCATGGCGGCGGGCACGCCGCCGATTCGTGCGAAGAAGGCGCGCTATTACGAGGATGCTCGGTTCAAGGAACGCCTGCTGCCGCCGCCCGCGCTCACAACGTCGCAGCAAGGACAGCCCGACGATTGGACCACGCACCAGTTGCCAGCCCGACCACAGATTGCCGAGGCCACCTTGCTAGCGCAGCCCGCCGATGAAGATCCAACCGAGTCGGAACGCCGCCAGCAACCGGAACTCAATCGGGTGAACCCCGTCGAGAAGAAAGTGCCAATCGACAACCCGTTCGAGATCGATACCGATCGGGACGAGTCTGACGACGATGCCGTGCGCACCAGCCGTATGAACCGGCTCATGCAGGGCGTCGCGCGCCAGGTCTCGCTCGACCCCGGTGACGGCATGGAGCTGTGAGACGCCCGTGACGAAACCACCCCGCAAGCAACGCCTCTCCGTCTATCTCGACCCCTCTGTCATGAACCGGCTCGCAGATCACGCCGCGCGCCGCGACCATTCGCGATCGTTGGTCGCGGAGGCGGCGATCGAGTCATTCCTCTCACCCGATGCCGCCGAACGCCAGGAGGCCGTCATCACGAAACGCCTCGACCAGCTCGACCGACGCATGTCGCGGATGGAGCGCGATATCGGAATATCGGTCGAGATGCTCGCAGTCTTCGTGCGCTTCTGGGTGACCACCACACCGAGTTTGCCAGAACCTGCTGCGCAGGCCGCGCGCGCCAAAGCTGGCGAACGCTATGATCAGTTTGTCACAGCTCTCGGCCGCCGTCTCGCGAAGGGCCCGAAGCTTCATCAGGAGATTTCTGAGGACGTTGATGGCGAGGCAGAATAGCTCGTCAGATCGCGCACGCTCCTGCGTGAGCCCAAGCTGCTCTCCAAGGCCGCATTGAAGTCAGCAATAATCGACTGCCTCTCAATCCCTTATTCTTTCCAATCTCTCGGACATCCGCCCGAGTTCAAGCAAGGATGCCGCCTCCATCTTCCGCATGATCTGCGCCCGACACACCTTCACCGTGATTTCGCTGAGTGCAAACTTCGCAGCAATTTTGCTTTGTGAGTTTTCCATCAAGTATCATGTCCATAACTTGGCGCTCGCGAACAGAAAGCGAATCGTACCGCGCGCGAAGATCAGCTGTCATTGTCTTCTCGTTTCGTCGGATTTGCGAAGTCTGGAGACCGAGATAGATCGCATCAAGTAGGTCTTGGTCCCTAAACGGCTTGGTCAGAAATTCGATCGCGCCAAACTTCATAGCCCGGACCGACATCGGGATATCCCCGTGCGCCGTAATGAACACGACCGGGATCTCCACACGCGTTCTGAAAAGCTCTTGTTGGAAATCCAAGCCGTTCTGACCCGGCATTCTAACGTCCAATACCAAGCAAATCGGCGTATCAGGAATCGACCACGCCAAAAACTCGTGCGTAGACGCAAAGGTGTGAATATCAAGTCCGACAGAACTCAGGAGATTTCTGAGCGCTTCACGCACGGAAAGATCATCGTCGACGACGGCTACCGTGCCGCCCACAACGACGGGCTGTTTCGACTGTCTCATAGTATTTTCTCCCTGTCGCCAGGCAGAGTAAAACAAAAGGTAGCGCCGCGCGGATTGGTCGGCTCAGCCCAAATATTACCGCCGTGAGATTCAATAATTGATCGGCATATTGAAAGTCCAATTCCCATGCCATCGCTCTTGGTGGAGTGAAAGGCATCGAAAAGATGCCTTACGAAGCCAGGATCGATACCGCCTCCCGTGTCTTCTATCGTGATCATCACGCCGGACGCGCTTGATTTAGCGGAGTTTATTCGAATCTCACGAACACTGCTCTGCAGCGTACCCATCGCATCTATCGCGTTCACGAGAAGGTTGAGTGCAACCTGTTGAAGTTGAATACGATCACCGAAGATCATGGGCAGATCACTCGACAGGTTCGTATAAACGGAAACTCGGCTTTCTCGGAAACGGCTTTGCAAAAGCCCCAGCACCTCTCTGATTACGACGTTGATCTCAATCCAGGACCTCTTTGGTTCTGCACGCATAGACAGCGCTTGGACGCGCTTGATGATTTCACTTGCTCGGTTTGCGTCGCTGACGATGCTATCTATCGAAGACGCGGCTTTTTCTAGGTTCGCGGGATCTCCGTGAATCCAGCGTGTACATGCATTGGCGTTGGTCACGATTGCGGCGAGCGGCTGATTGACCTCATGGGCGATTGAGGCAGCGATCTCGCCGAGAGTCGTGATCCGAGCGACGTGCGCAAGGCGGGTCTGCGCCTGTTCGGCCGCCACACGAGCGGTCTCCATCTTGACAGCGAGATAGGTCGTTGCCGCGATCGCCAGCAGGCTGATCGAGGTGTTGACGACTCCGGTTCCGAAGCTTCCACTCGGCGTCAGGATGTAGCTCGCGATCGTCAACGCGATGCATATTCCAGAGACCGTGCCCATGCCCCGCGTGTGGCTGAAGCGAGCCGACAATAGAACGACAATCACATAAAACGTCGCAGCGGATATCTCGTAAGGGGTTATGGTGTCGATGATGAAGATGCCGATAGTGAGGATGCCGATCAGCAAGGGAAGCGTTCCAGACCTAACGAGGCGCCATAGCCCATCGATGAACGTCAGTAGTTCCCTTGAACGGGTGCCGAGCGGGTATCGATGCGTCAAGTTTGCCTCGTGATCTATAGGATCGACGTGGGCAGGCTGATTGACTGGTGTTTTTGTGGAGCCATCGCAGTTCACTTGATGTAGGTGTGCAAAACGTCGACTAATTCGAGCGCGGCATTACGTTCAGCTTCTGTGGGCGTGCGGTTCGCATCGACCATATGCGCTTGAATGTGCCCATTGACGACTTCGGCCATGATTCCGTTGATCGCACCGCGCGTGGCCGTGACTATCCGCATCACGTCGCCGCAACTCTCATCCGCGATGAGGGCCCGTTCAATCGCATCGACCTGACCTCGAAGGCGTCGGACCCTATTCAGCAGCTTCTGCTTCTCAGCCACCGCATGCGCCATCGCGTCCCTCCGCTATACCCGGGTATAGTTGTAATATACCCCCCAGAGTATATATGAATGTCGCGCGAAGTGAAGACCGGCAGGGTTGTTCGCGTCGTGGTCCAGTTCGTCGTGAATTGGATCCGGATTGGCACAGCAGAGGATCATATGAACCCGCGATCTAGCAACGACCCCTCGGAGGGAGATAGTAGGCGTCAGTCACCTGCTATCGACGCTCCGCTGGGTTGCATCATCGCTCGGGTCGGTTCTGCCGACGTAACTGCGCCAGCACTTCGACGCTGAGCACCGTCCGTCCAGGCCACCCGGGTTCGAGCAACTGCTTGAACAGACGGAGGTGGCCATGGCCGCTCATCTCAACATCGACACACGTCGGGCGCCACCGGTGGTCGCCCATGATGATATTCAATTCGCCGGGGTGTTTCCCGGCTTGAAATTGGGCGCTCGCAACTTGGCGAGACCAAAGCTTCTTGCCCATTGGCATCAGGAATCCGATGGCCGGCTGATTGGGGGCTGGCAATTGGAGACATCCGCCACTCTGAAGAATCCTGACGATTGATCATAGCGACACACGGCAATGCCGTGCGCAGCGTAGCGCTGCTGTTGGCAGCAAAGTTCAAACGAAGGGATTAACTAATGAATGCAGTGGTGGCTTTGCTGCCTGCGCGCCCCGCAGGCACTAATACGACTTGCGCGAATACTATCTTCGCCAACGATTTAGAGCAGCTCTACAACGCGCTGAATGATGTGACATTGACGGAGCATGCTCGCACGGCAGAGCTGATGAATGCCGGATTGCGGAAGATCTCGCAGAAGGTTGTCGAGGAGGCTGCCGAGGTCGCTCTCGAGGCGGTGAGGAAGCGGACCCAAAAGACGGTCAGCGAAAGTGCCGATCTTCTCTATCACTTGGTCGTTCTGTGGCACGCACTCAATATTGAACCCAGCGAAGTCTGGGCCGAGATGCGGCGCCGCGTGGAAAGCATGGGCATTGCCGAAAAGCTTCCTAAGCCGCGTCGGGGAACGACTGATCCCGCCCCGGTCAACGACAGCTCGGAAGGAAATCGCGTACCTGCGCCCTGCATCACCGCCAACTCGCGCGCACCAGCACCGTGTCCCGAAGAGCAGCCCGAAAGGACACGGCCATGCGCCTCCTAGTCTGTGGAGGACGTCACTTCGAGGACGCCGAGATGGTGCATCACGAACTAACTGCACTGCATTGGCGAAAGCCAATCAGCGTTGTGGTCCACGGCAGCATTGCAGGCGTCGGCATCATCGCTGAGGCGTGGGCGCGTCGCCATGGGATCGCTGTGGTGCGTTACCCGCCAAATTGGGAGTTTTACGGCAAGAAGGCCGAAGGGCTGCGCAGCGATTTCATGCTGACAGACAGCCGACCCGACTTTGTCGTGGCTTTCCCAGGGGGGCGCCACACCGCCGATCTCGTCCAACGGGCAATCAACGTCGGGCTCGCCGTGCTCGCCATTCCGCCCAACACGGCTGGAGCTTGCCCAGTCGCAAAGCATCCGCCGCAGCGGGGCCAGCCAACAACCGCTTCGCTCTGATCCAGTGAATTCACCCAAAACGAGCAAAACTCAACGGAGTTTGAAATGTCCGATACCTCTGCGACATCGCTTGAACAAATCGAATTGGCCTCAAGCGCGCCCGCTGTCCTGGATAGCGCGCATATTGGCGACATCCACGGCGCGTTCGGCACCATCCGGCAGCACGACACCGGTGTACGAAAGACTTGGCGGGCTAGGCTGGCGACCTTGATGGCAATCGTCGGCCCGGGACTGATTGTCATGGTCGGCGACAATGATGCCGGCGCTTTTGGAACCTATACGCAGGCAGGTCAGAACTACGGCACCTCTCTGCTGTGGACGTTGATGCTCTTGATCCCGGTGATTTACGTGAATCAGGAGATGGTGTCACGGCTAGGTGCTGTGACGGGCGTTGGCCATGCACGACTGATATTCGAACGTTTCGGAAAGTTCTGGGGTGCCTTCAGCCTTATAGACCTAGTTCTTCTCAACGGACTAACCATTGTAACCGAGTTCATCGGCATCGTATTCGCACTCCAATATTTTGGTTTGCCAAGAGTTCCGGGACTGATTGTCGCGGCGGTGCTCATAGTGGCCGCCGTCAGCACCGGAAGTTTCAAGCGGTTTGAACGCTTCGCGATGGTTTTGGTCTTTGGCAGTCTGTTGCTAATACCTGTGCTCCTCGCCATCCATCCACCAATCGGTGAGATCGCCCATGGACTGCTCGTGCCGCAATGGCCCGCTCACTCCGACATGGCGGCAGTCATGCTGCTTGTCATTGGCATCGTTGGCACGACCGTCGCACCTTGGCAGCTCTTTTTCCAACAAAGCTATGTTGTCGATAAGCGGATCACGCCCGCCTTCAACGGCTACGAGAAAGTCGATCTTTGCCTCGGGATCCTCCTGGTAGTAATCGGCGCCGTTGCCATGATGGCGTTCTGTGCCGCATTGTTTGCCGGACGGCCGGAATTCGGCAATTTCACGGATACAGGTGCGGTGCTTACGGCGCTGGACAAATATGTGGGTCCATATTCGGCGACGATTTTTGCAATCGCTCTTTTGGATGCTTGCCTCATCGGCGCAGCAGCCGTCTCGCTCTCGACGTCTTATGCGATCGCCGACGTCCTCAGGGTGAGGCACTCATTGCATCGCAAAGTCACGGATGCCATCGGATTCTACGTTGCTTACGGGATTCTCATATTCATTGCCGCAGGCCTTGTTGCCTTCGCAAGTGATGCGCTGCTGGGCCTCTTTGTCAGTGCCGTGCAGGCTCTCGCTGGCGTGCTGCTACCAAGTGCCACGGTCTTCCTGCTCCTCCTTTGCAACGACAAGGCGGTTGTCGGCCCCTGGTCCAACGGTCCTAAGCTCAATGTATTCACCGGAGCAATAATCTGGTCCCTTGTGTTGCTCTCGATCATCCTCACCGTGGCGACCGTCTTCCCAGATGTGGCTGACAGCACAATTCTGAAAATACTGATTGGCGGCTCTTTGCTGGGGCTTTGCGGGTTCGTCTTTTCGTTCGCAGCACGCAAGCGTAGTTATGACGTGCCCGCTGCCGCATATGGCAACGATCAAGATCACCGCTTCGCCAAGATGACGATGCTCGAGCGCCGGAACTGGCGCATGCCGCCGCTTAATCGGCTGCCTGCCCTGCATATGACGTTGATGACGAAGGTCTGGATGGGCGTGCTACGCGGCTATCTTCTGATTGCTGTCGCGCTGATCGGCTTCAAGGTCTTCGTCGCCGCGACCGGCGTCGAGGTCAGCATCCCCCAGATCGGCGGAACGCCAACCAGCAACGACGCTGCTACAAGCAATACCGGCTCGAAGTAGCACGCAAGAAGGCGGGTGACGACGTTGACGCACGGGCGCGAGCACCGACATGTCCGCAATAGCCTCGCGGACGTTGCTATACCCCGCGTCGTCGCCTGCCAACCAAAACGAAAAGGAAACAATCTGAATAGACAAAACTCTTTTGTTCTAACTAGCTGATGGGGGCGCCTCATGTCTGAACAATTCAAGACTCTTCCCGGACGCATCCAGGCGCTTTCCGATGCAACTTCTTGTAGTTCTTTTTCGCTGACCTCAGTCGAGCAGACCAAGGGCTTTCAGATTATCGCTTTTGTCGACAGCTGTTTCGGCGATTCTCAATGCGAGATCGATGCTTGCGGATTGATCGCCGCTATGCTGATCGCTTTTGCCAAAGCGCGCAGCGATCCGTTCACGTTTCATTATTTTGCAACGCGTGCTCTCCATGACGGACTAGAACGTTGCATCGCTATCCTTGTCCAACGCGGCGAAAGGCTGCCCGTTGTCGCCTATGCGCTCATCGCAAATTATATCCGCTGGACGCTCGACGCCGAGAGATGGCTTTAGCCGCGGCGTTTGAGCGTCTGCGCCTTTATCCGACACTTCCAAACATGTTGATCTGGCCGCCGAAGCGCACGCCAGGATAGCGTGCCAGCGCCTGAGATTCATCGAACAAAAAAAAGCCGTGGCAGATTTTCTCAAAGGAGACGCAAAACAATGAGTAATCAACTATCGCATTGGCCTCCGCCACTTCGGATCCGCCTTCTGCTTTTTGTGGTGTCTCGCATCGAACACTTTCTCCTCTTAAGGTGTCCGAAAGGTCGCATCAGGCGATTGGGATTGGCTTGGGTCGACCAGATTCATGCGCGCGTGCGCAAAAAGCTCAGCCGTGCAGAGCTACCCGAAACGCGTTGATGTTTCTTCCGCGTTCGATCGCGCGTCAAATAGCCTTGAATCAGCGCTGAATGGTGAGGAAGCCTACAAATCTCTTTCCGCGCCGATCGGTCCGTCACCGTGATCTATAATCGACGAGGGCTTCATTGCGCCGCGCCGGTGTTAAACTGTCAAGGAGGGCGTTGGCCTTCTCAATTACCTTGCTGCCGATCTCGCGCTGTTGCCCTTGATTGGCTTTTCGGGCGCCTCGGCGAACACCGATTCCGCGGGGAGTACCGCCGCAGCAAATGCGGCGGCGGCCAAAACCGATCTAAGAAACATAGGCTACTCTACTCGGCTGGGGTTCATGGCTGCAAAGATGCTATCGTACGTACCGTCCCGTTCAGCCTAACGCCGTGCATGATCCCGATTAAGAAGGATCTCACCCCCCGGATGATCTCCGCGATCGAGGATGTCCATCACCTCCACAACAAATGCATTGAGCGGTCATTGTGCGAGGATCAGACGCTTGCGCAGAGCCGGTCAAGCTCCGCGAGCGTATTGGCGTATCGTGCGTCCGACACCGCCGTTCTCCTGTATTTGCACGCTACACTACTACGTCGATGAATCTTTGTTGAATCGCCCCGAAATCTGGCCCCTTTAATCATCCCCGTCTGGGGAAGGACTGTATCGGCCCCGATAGAAACGGGGCACTATGACAGCATCACACCACAATTCGGAAGGCCTCGCGCGCGGCGCAAGGATGCTGCGCACTGCGCTCGGTCCTGCAATCGCGCGCTATCTTGATGACGCCAGCATCGTCGAGGTGATGCTCAATCCCGATGGGCGCCTCTGGATCGACCGACTCTCCGAAGGACTTTCCGATACCGGTGAGCGGCTGTCACCAGCGGACGGCGAACGTATCGTTCGCTTGGTTGCGCACCATGTCGGAGCCGAGGTTCATGCTGGTGCTCCTCGGGTATCCGCAGAGTTGCCTGAAACCGGCGAGCGGTTCGAAGGCCTGCTGCCACCCGTCGTCGCTGCCCCCGCATTCGCGATCCGTAAGCCCGCTGTCGCGGTGTTCACGCTCGACGACTACGTCGCGGCCGGCATCATGTCAGCGACGCAGGCCGAGATACTCCGCCGGAGTGTCTCCTCACGCGCCAACATCCTCGTCGCCGGCGGGACATCCACCGGCAAGACGACGCTGACAAACGCGTTGCTCGCCGAAGTTGCGAAGACCGCCGATCGCGTCGTCCTCATCGAAGACACCCGCGAACTGCAATGCGCCGCGCCGAACCTCGTGGCGATGCGAACAAAAGATGGCGTTGCCTCACTTTCCGATCTCGTTCGCTCTTCGCTGCGTCTGCGGCCCGATCGCATACCCGTTGGCGAAGTGCGCGGCGCCGAAGCGCTCGAACTGCTCAAGGCCTGGGGCACCGGCCATCCTGGCGGGGTCGGCACCATCCACGCCGGCAGCGCGATCGGCGCACTGCGCCGCATGGAGCAGCTCATTCAGGAGGCAGTCGTCACGGTCCCGCGCGCATTGATCGCGGAAACGATCGACCTCGTTGCCGTCCTCTCCGGTCGCGGGTCCGCGCGGCGACTCTCCGAACTCTCGCGCGTCGAAGGCCTCGGTCTCGACGGCGACTACCGCATCGCGCCGGCCACCACGGATGGCGACGGCAGCTCGAGCTTGTTCGTCCCAGCACCTGAAGGAGAAAGCCTGTGATCCAACGCCTGCGGCGCGCGCGCCATCATCTCGTCTTGACCGTTTCCATCGCCACTCTGTCGGCGGTGATGGCAGCCCCCGCTCACGCTTCCGGTTCGTCGATGCCGTGGGAACAGCCTCTCCAACAGATCCTGCAGTCGATTGAAGGTCCCGTGGCGAAAATCATGGCGGTGATCATCATCATCGTTACCGGCCTGACGCTGGCCTTCGGCGATACCTCCGGCGGCTTCCGCAGGTTGATCCAGATCGTGTTTGGTCTCTCGATTGCCTTCGCCGCGTCGAGCTTCTTCCTGTCGTTCTTCTCGTTCGGCGGCGGGGCGCTGGTCTGATGACGGGCGCTGTCGATCAGGGCGGCGACGTCCCAGGCTATACCGTCCCCGTTCACCGGGCACTGACCGAGCCGATCCTGCTCGGCGGCGCCCCACGGGCTATCGCCATCATGAACGGGACGCTCGCTGGCGCGGTCGGCCTAGGGCTTCGCCTCTGGCTGGTGGGGATCGCGATCTGGGCGATCGGCCACGTCACCGCGGTGTGGGCTGCCAAGCGCGATCCGCTCTTCGTCGACGTTGTGCGCCGCCATCTGCGCGTCCCCGCACACCTTTCGGTCTGAGGGGAGCGCGGCCATGATGAACCTTGCCGAATATCGCAATCGCAACAGCCGCCTGGCCGACTTCCTCCCCTGGGTCGCGCTGGTGGGCTCCGGCATCGTCCTCAACAAGGACGGCAGCTTTCAGCGCACCGCGCGGTTTCGCGGCCCCGATCTCGACAGCGCCGTACAGGCTGAGCTAGTCGCCATCGCCGGCCGCCTCAACAATGCGTTCCGTCGCCTTGGATCAGGCTGGGCAATCTTCGTCGAGGCGCAGCGGCAAGCTTCGAACCTCTATCCCGACAGCCGCTTTCCCGATCCCGCCTCGGCGCTGGTCGACGCCGAGCGCAAAGCGGATTTCGAGGAAGCTGGCGCACATTTCGAGTCGAGCTATTTCCTGACCTTCACCTATCTGCCGCCGGCCGAGGACGCCGCGCGCGCGGAATCCTGGCTCTATGAAGGCCGGGAAAAGTCGGGCCTCGACCCCAACGAGGTGATGACCGGGTTCGCCGATCGCACCGATCGCATCCTGCGCCTGGTCGAAGCCTTCATGCCCGAATGCCGCTGGCTTGATGACGCGGAGACGCTCACCTATCTCCACGGCTGCGTCTCGACCAAACGGCACCGTGTCCGCGTCCCCGAAACGCCGATCTATCTCGACGCGCTGCTCGCCGACCAGCCGCTCACCGGCGGGCTCGAGCCGCGCCTTGGCGCGTCGCATCTGCGCATCCTCACCGTCACAGGCTTTCCAACGGCGACGACACCTGGCCTGCTCGACGAGCTGAACCGTCTCGCATTTCCGTATCGTTGGTCGACGCGGGCGATCCTGCTCGACAAGACCGACGCGACCAAGCTGCTGACCAAGATCCGCCGGCAATGGTTCGCCAAGCGCAAGTCGATCGCCGCGATCCTCAAGGAGGTAATGACCAACGAGGCGTCCGTCCTCGTGGACACCGACGCCGCGAACAAGGCCGCCGATGCCGACATGGCGCTCCAGGAACTCGGCGCCGACTATGCCGGGATGGCCTACGTCACCGCGACGGTGACGGTGTGGGACGAGGATCCGCGCGCTGCCGACGAGAAGCTGCGCCTCGTCGAGAAGGTCATTCAGGGCCGCGACTTCACTGCCATGGCCGAGACGATCAACGCGGTGGACGCCTGGCTCGGATCATTGCCCGGCCACGTCTATGCGAACGTCCGCCAGCCGCCGATCTCCACGCTCAATCTCGCCCACATGATCCCGCTGTCGGCGGTGTGGGCGGGGCCGGAACGGGACGAGCATTTTGCAGCGCCCCCACTGCTCTTCGGCAAGACCGAAGGCTCCACCCCGTTCCGGCTTTCGCTTCACGTCGCGACGTCGGCCACACGCTGATCGTTGGCCCGACCGGCGCGGGCAAGTCGGTCCTGCTGGCGCTGATGGCGCTGCAGTTCCGACGCTATGCTCGCGCCCAAGTCTTCGCCTTCGACTTCGGCGGCTCGATCCGCGCGGCGGCGCTCGGCATGGGCGGCGATTGGCATGACCTCGGCGGCGATCTCAGTGACGGCGCGACCGATAACGTCAGCCTTCAACCGCTCGCCCGCGTTCACGACGTGCCCGAGCGCGCCTGGGCGGGCGACTGGATCGTATCGATCCTGACCCGCGAGGGCGTGGCGATCACGCCCGAGGTGAAGGAGCATATCTGGACGGCGCTGACCTCGCTGGCATCGGCGCCCGTCGAGGAGCGCACGATCACCGGCCTGGTCGTGCTGCTCCAGTCGAACGATCTCAAACAGGCGCTCAGGCCCTATTGCGTCGGCGGTCCCTACGGCCGGCTGCTCGACGCTGAACGCGAGTATCTTGGCTCGGCGTTCGTTCAAGCGTTCGAGACTGAGGGGCTGATCGGCACCGGCGCGGCGCCGGCGGTTCTCTCCTATCTCTTCCATCGGATCGAAGATCGGCTCGACGGTTCGCCGACTCTTCTCATTATCGACGAAGGCTGGCTGGCGCTGGACGATGACGGTTTCGCCGGCCAGCTCCGCGAATGGCTGAAGACGCTGCGCAAGAAGAACGCCAGCGTCATCTTCGCCACGCAATCGCTCAGCGACATCGACGGCTCGGCCATCGCGCCTGCCATCATCGAAAGCTGCCAGACCCGGCTTCTGCTGCCGAACGAGCGCGCGATCGAGCCGCAGATCACGGCGATCTATCGGCGCTTCGGCCTCAACGACCGCCAGATCGAGATCATCGCGCGGGCAATGCCCAAGCGCGACTATTACTGCCAGTCGCGGCGCGGCAACCGCCTCTTCGAGCTCGGTCTGTCCGATGTCGCGCTCGCTCTGTGCGCCGCGTCATCGAAGACCGACCAGGCGGCCATTGCCCGCATCGTCGCCGAACACGGCCGCGACGGCTTCCTCGCCGCATGGCTCGATCACCGTGAGGTCGGTTGGGCCGCCGATCTCATCCCCACGCTCACCAACAAGGAGACGTCCCAATGAAACTGCGCAATTCCCGCGCAGCGCGTTTTGCTGCCGCGCTGCTGACCGCTCCCGTCGCGCTCGCGCCCATGCTGGCGACGCCCGCTCACGCCATCATCGTATTCGATCCCTCGAACTATGCGCAGAACGTGCTCACGGCGGCGCGATCGCTTCAGCAGATCACCAACCAGATCACCTCGCTTCAGAACGAAGCGCAAATGCTGATCAACCAGGCACGCAACCTTGCGAGCCTGCCGTTCTCGTCGCTGCAACAGCTTCAGCAGTCCGTCCAGCGCACGCAGCAGCTTCTCAACCAGGCGCAGAATATCGCCTACGACGTCCAGCAGATCGACCGGATGTTCCAGCAGAAGTACGGGAACGTCTCGCTGTCCGCTTCGGATCAGCAACTCGTCACCGATGCCCGCTCGCGCTGGCAGAACACGGTCGGCGGCCTGCAGGACGCAATGCGGGTGCAGGCGGGCGTCGTCGGCAACATCGACACCAATCGCACGCAGATGTCGGCGCTGATCGGCCAGAGCCAGGGCGCGACCGGCGCGCTGCAGGCGACGCAGGCCGGCAACCAACTCCTTGCGCTCCAGGCGCAGCAACTCGCGGATCTCACCGCCGTCGTGGCGGCCAACGGCCGGGCGCAGGCCTTGCAGTCGGCCGAGCAGGCCGCCGCCGCCGAACAGGGCCGCGAGCAGCGCCGGCGTTCTGACGCCGGGCTCGGGCTACCAGCCCGGCAATGCCCGCATGTTCCCGAACAGCGGCAACTGAGGCTGGCACGATGGACGGCAAGACCCTCGCTCGCGTCGGCGCCATCGTCTTCGTCGCGGTCGCCATCACGGCGACCGCGATCGAGATGAACCGCAAGGACGTTTCGACGGACGTCCTCGCGACGCAGGGCCGTCCGGTCACAACATCGGATCCTCTCGCCGCCGAATTGCTTCGTTGTTCCGAGATCGGCGAGGCCGGCACGCGCGATCCCAATTGCCTGAAGGCATGGGCAGAGAACCGGCGCCGCTTCCTCGGCCAGCCGGCCCCCGTTTCATCACCATCGCCGGTTGCGCCGACCACGCTGTTTCCAAGCGCGCCCGCGTCGGCCGCTCCCATCCACAAAGACAGTGCGCCAGCGGACGTGACCGGGCCTGCGATGCAGGCCGAGCCCGCTCAGCCAGAGGTTCGCTGACATGGGCGGCACCGGTGTCATCGACCATTTCCTCGAGGTCTTCACTCGCTACATCGACGGAGGATTCGGGCTGCTCGGCGGCGAAGTCGGTTTCATCGCCACCACCTTGATCGTCATCGACGTCACGCTCGCCGCGCTTTTCTGGTCATGGGGCGCCGACGACGACATCATGGCGAGGCTGGTCAAGAAGACGCTCTTCGTCGGTGTCTTCGCCTACCTGATCTCCAACTGGAACAATCTCGCCCGCATCGTCTTCGAGAGCTTCGCGGGCCTCGGCCTGAAGGCTTCGGGAACGGGCTTTGCCGTGAGCGATCTCATGCGCCCCGGCAAGGTGGCGCAGACTGGTCTCGATGCCGGCCGGCCGCTGCTCGACTCCATCTCCAGCCTGATGGGCTACTGGTCGTTCTTCGAGAACTTCATCCAGATCGCCTGCATGTTTTTCGCCTGGGCGCTGGTGCTGCTGGCGTTCTTCATCCTGGCGATCCAGCTCTTCGTCACCCTGATCGAGTTCAAGCTGACCACGCTCGCCGGCTTCGTCCTCATTCCCTTCGGCCTGTTCGGCAAATCGGCGTTCATGGCCGAGCGCGTGCTCGGCAACGTCATCTCCTCCGGCATCAAGGTGCTGGTGCTCGCCGTCATCATCGGCATCGGCTCGACGCTGTTCTCCGAGTTCACCTCGGGCTTCAACGGCGCAACGCCATCGATCGACGATGCCATGGCGATCGTGCTTGCCGCGCTGTCGCTGCTTGGTCTCGGCATCTTCGGTCCCGGCATCGCTAACGGCCTCATCTCCGGTGGCCCGCAGCTCGGCGCCGGCGCGGCCATTGGCACTGGTCTTGCCGCCGGCGGCGTTGTCGCAGCAGGCGCGGCCGCTGCCGGCGCGTCGTGACAGGCGGCG
>NZ_JSBN01000070.1 GCF_000797515.1 Sphingomonas sp. Ant H11 | reverse complement strand
CTGGGCCCCTTCCCTCTCCCGCTGGGAGAGGGATTTTTGCTCGTCAAAGGCGGGCATGGCGAAGGGGACGAGATCGTCGATCGGTTGATCGGCCCCCAAGGCGAGGTCGCGTCCTGGTCTGCCACGCGAATCGAAACCCGCAGCACGCACGGTACCGGCTGCACGCTCGCCTCGGCGATCGCGACCTTGCTGGCACAGGGGCAGTCGCTAACCGCAGCGATTGCTGGCGCGCGGCACTTTGTTCGGCTTGCCTTGCACGATGCCCCCGGCCTTGGCGGCGGACATGGGCCAATGGGGCATCAGGCGGTGCGGCTCGATATCGGGCCGGAGCGGCGGCTCAACCAGATCACGCTCGGTCTGTCCGATTATGCTGCCTCGTGCGATTTCTACCGCACGCTCGGCCTTACCCAGATCGTTGCCACCGACGATGCGCATTATGCGCGGTTCGAGGCACCGGGCGGCGCGACGCTGTCGATCGAGCAAGGCGCGGAACCGACAGTGTTTTTCGAATGCGCCGATCTCGACGCCGAAGTCGCGCGCTTGCAGACGGCGGGGGTGGTGTTCGACCAGCCGCCGACCGACCAGCCCTGGGGCTGGCGCGAGGCGCGGTTGCGCGATCCCGCAGGCAATGCGGTCTGCCTCTATCAAGCTGGCGAAAACCGCCGCTATCCGCCATGGCGCTTGCGCGATGCCTAGCCTGAAACACGAGAAACTGTGCCTTGCGCCTGTCGCCGGGGTGGACGAGGCCGGGCGCGGGCCGCTGGCTGGGCCGGTGGTTGCCGCCGCGGTGATCCTGCCGGCCAAGGGTATCCCACGCGGTATCGATGATTCGAAGAAGCTGGCCCATGCCGACCGCGCGCGGCTGCATGACCGGTTGCGTGCCTGCGCGATCGTCGGGATCGGGATTGTCGAGGCCGAGGAGATCGACACGCTCAACATCTATTGGGCGACGATGAAGGCGATGACGCTGGCGGTGGAGGCGCTTGGCTGCGCGCCGGGGCATGTGTTGGTCGATGGCAACCGCTTGCCCAAATGGGGCTTTGCCGCGACCCCGATCGTCAAGGGCGATTCGATCAGCCTGTCGATCGCTGCCGCCTCGATCATCGCCAAGCATACCCGCGACACAATCATGCTCGCGCATGCCGAGGCGCATCCGCAGTATGGCTGGCACAGCAACAAGGGCTATGGCGCGCCCGACCATTTGCGCGCGCTGCGCGAGCATGGCCCGTGTCCGCTCCACCGCCGCAGCTTCGCGCCGGTCGCGGAGGCCTATCGCGCGCGGGAAACGCTGCTGGTGTGATTCGGGTCGGAATTCGTTCCGGGGCCATCTTTTTTTATCGCAAGTGAGTCCTCGCGGCGACACCCCAGCGGTTGGGCCTGTGGATAACTCCGGACTCAACATCTGCCCTGCTTCCCGAAATGTTCCGCCTTGTTAACGATTTGGCAGAGGTTTTCGTTAACCAATGTTCGCTTGACGGGAGTCCCCACATTCGCAGGGATGCGCGCGACAGCGAATAAAGGCGGGCATGATGGGCGTTTTGGAAAAGATCAGGGTCGGGACGAAGCTCGACACGGTGCCGCGCGTGCCGATGGCCGAATTGCCGCTCGACCAGATCCTGCAGGGGGATTGCATCGCCGCGATGCGCGCGTTGCCGGCCAAATCGGTCGACCTGATCTTCGCCGATCCACCCTATAATCTGCAGCTCGGCGGCGACCTGTCGCGGCCCGATGGCAGCCATGTCGATGCGGTGACCGACGAATGGGACAAGTTCGATTCGCTCAGCGCCTATGACAAGTTCACGCGCGAATGGCTGGTCGAGGCGAAGCGGATCCTGAAAGACAATGGCGCGATCTGGGTGATCGGCAGCTATCACAATATCTTCAAGGTCGGTGCCGCGATCCAGGATCTGGGCTATTGGATCCTCAACGACATCGTGTGGCGCAAGGCCAACCCGATGCCCAATTTCAAGGGCACGCGCTTCACCAACGCCCATGAAACGCTGATCTGGGCGTCGATGGGCGAGAAGGCCAAATACACCTTCAACTATCGCAGCATGAAGACGCTGAACGACGAATTGCAGATGCGCAGCGACTGGGAATTTCCGGTGTGCGGCGGGCAGGAGCGGCTGAAGAAGGACGGGGTCAAGGTCCATCCGACGCAGAAGCCCGAGGCACTGATCTATCGCATTCTGCTTGCCTGCACCAAGCCGGGCGATGTCGTGCTCGACCCGTTCTTCGGCACCGGCACGACCGGCGCGGTCGCCAAGCGGCTCGGACGGCGCTGGATCGGGATCGAGCGCGAGGACGACTATATCGCCGCCGCGCGCGAACGCATCGCTGCGGCGCTGCCGCTGGATGAATCCTCGCTCAAGACGATGCAAAGCCCGAAGGCCGCGCCCAAGGTGGCGTTCGGCGTGCTGGTCGAAAATGGGTATCTGACGGCGGGTCATGTGCTGTGCGATGCCAAGCGCCGCCACCGCGCGCTGGTGCGCGCCGATGGCAGTTTGGAAAGCGTGTGCGGCGCGGTCGGGTCGATCCACAAATTGGGCTCGACGCTGCAGAACGCGCCCGCCTGCAACGGCTGGACCTTCTGGCATTATGAAACGCCCGAGGGGCTGAAGCCGATCGACGTGCTGCGCCAGACCTATCTGCTGGCGACCCAGCCTTAGCCGCACACCGTCATGCCGGACTTGTTCCGGCATCCACGGTGCCGCAAAGAACATCGCGCGGGGATGGCACCACGGTGGACCCCGGAACAAGTCGGGGTGACGTACTATGACCCTCCACCTCCGCCCGATCCAGTTTGTCGATACCCCGGTGGATCGCGACGGCGCGGTCGCGCGGCTGGCGGGCGGGATGCTGTGGTTCTCCGCTTATGAGGTAATTGAGGACGGGCGGCGGCGCACCGTGCCGGTGGCCGAGCTTGGCCCGCTGCTGCGCGACGAGCGTGCTGCCTCGCTCCACGCCGCGATCACCGCGCCGCGCGCGCCTTTGGTGCTGGGCGAGCGGACGTTGCGCTTCGATCAGCCGATGGTTGCGGGCATCCTCAATGTGACGCCCGACAGTTTTTCGGATGGCGGCGCAGTTCATGACGATCCGGCCGCCGCCGCCAGTGCGGGCGTGGCGATGGTGGAGGCGGGCGCGGCGCTGATCGACGTCGGCGGCGAATCGACCCGGCCCGGGGCCGCGACGGTGTGGGAAGGCGATGAGATCGCGCGTGTCGTGCCGGTGATCGAACGCCTCGCGCGCAGCGGAACGCTCGTTTCGATCGATACGCGCAAGGCGGGCGTGATGGAAGCGGCGCTGGGCGCGGGCGCGGCGATCGTCAACGATGTCGCCGCGTTATTGTGGGATGATCGCGCGCTGGAGGTGGTGGCGAAGGCCGGATGCCCGGTCGTGCTGATGCATTCGCCCGATCCGGCCAAGGGCGCCATGGCAGTGTCGGCTATCGGGACGTGCTGCTCGAGGTGTTCGACTGGCTCGAGGCGCGGATTGCGGCGGTGGTCGCGGGTGGGGTGGACCGCTCCCGGATCCTCGTTGACCCCGGCATTGGCTTTGGCAAATCGCTGTCGGACAATCTCGCGCTGATCAATGGCCTTGCGCTGTTGCACGGCCTTGGCTGTCCGATCCTGCTGGGTGCCAGCCGCAAACGCCTGATTGGCGCGCTGTCCAATGAAGCGCCCGCGCGCGAGCGCCTGGGCGGATCGATCGCGCTGGCGATGGCGGGGGTGGCGGCGGGCGCGCAGCTGCTGCGGGTGCATGATGTCGCGGAGACGGCGCAGGCAGTGCGCGTCTGGCGTGGCTTGCGCGATCGGGCACTGGTCGGACGCTAGCGGCACGGCTAACCCAGCCGTCAGGTTGGAGGGAAGACGCCCATGATTATCGATTCCGGCCCGCGCCTGCGCCAGATTTTCGCCGAGGTGTGGCGACCGCTGCTCGTGCTGTTCGTCTGGGATGTGGTGGTGACGGGGGGCTATTATTTGCTCCCGTTCCACGCGCCGTCGCTGCCGTTGACGCTGTTCGGGTCGGCGCTGGCGCTGTTTCTCGGCTTTCGCAGCACCTCGGCCTATCAGCGCTGGTGGGAGGGGCGCGTGCTGTGGGGCGCGATGATCAACGCCTCGCGCAGCCTTGCCCGAACGGTGCGGAGTTATCTGCCCGACGCCGAAGGGCGGGATCTGCAGCGCGCGATCATCCTGCGTCATGTGACTTATGTGAACGTCCTGCGCTGTCAGTTGCGGCGGCAGGACCCCAGGCCCGAGGTAGAGCGCTTCCTGTCCCCGGACGAAGCCAAGCCCTCGCTCGCGCGCACCAACACCGCCAATGGCATCCTCGACGGCACCGGCCGCCGGATCGACCATGCGCGCGTGCTCGGCTGGATCGACACGGTGCAACAAGCGGCGATCGAGCGGATCCTGGTCGATATCACCAACGCGCAAGGCGGGATGGAGCGGTTGAAGAACACGCCTTTGCCCAATCAGTACCGCTTCTTCCCCGAGCTGTTCACCCGGCTGTTCTGCGTGCTGCTGCCGATCGGGCTGGTCGAGACGCTGGAATTTGCCACGCCGATCGGTTCGACCGTGGCGGGGGCGATGTTCCTCGCGGTGCTGCGCATTGGCGACGATCTGGTCGATCCCTTCGCCAATACCGTGCACGACGTGCCGCTGAGCGCGATGTGCCGCACGATCGAGATCGACTTGCTGCAAGCGCTGGGCGATCCAGCCCCCGAACCGATGCGTCCCGTCAAAGGGATCCTCTGGTAGGAAAAGGGCGGTAGTCGCCTACCGCCCCACCACAATCAGCAGCCGTTCTTGCGATTCTGTGCCGCGTCATGCTTCTTGTCGAGATGCTTGCCGAGCAGGGCACCGCCAACGCCGCCCGCCAGCGTGCCGAGCACGCCGCCGCCGAGCACATTGCCCGCGACCGCGCCGCCAACGCCACCGGCGATTGCTCCGGTGGTGCCGCTGCTGCGTTTGCAGCGATAATAACGGCCGTCCTCGCCGCGATAGGTCCGCTGATCGTCGCGACGATCATAGCGACGGTCGTCACGATCCTGCGCGACGGCCATGGTCGGCATGGCCGCCGGGACCAGCGAGAGCGCGGCCAGCGCCGCGAAAACGGATTTCTTCGACATGGGTAATCTCCTCGACGCTGTAACACACAGCGCTGCGGATATTTCCGCATCGGCCCTGAATTTGCGGTGAAGCGATCGTACAGGCGCGGTTAGGCTGCGGCGTTGTCGATCCCCAATTCGCCAAGCTTGCGGTACAGCGTCGAGCGGCCGATGCCGAGCCGTCGCGCCACTTCGGTCATGCGCCCGCGATAATGGCCGATCGCAAGGCGGATGACATCGGCCTCGATTTCCTCGAGCGCGCGCAAATTGCCATCGGCATGGAACAGCGTGACGCCGCCGCTGGTCGCCATCGGCACCGGGGTCGGCGTGGTGTGGCGCTGCCCGCCAAGCGCCGCGATCTGCGGGAAGTCCGCGCGGGTCAGCGCCGATCCGTCGCACAGCACGGCGGCGCGAAACAAGGCGTTCTGGAGCTGGCGCACGTTGCCGGGCCAGTCATACCGTCCCAGCAAGGCGAGCGCATCGTCGGTGATGCCAAGCTGGCGCAACCCCGGCTGTTGCGCGATCCGCGCGAGCAGATGGCGGGCGAGCGCCGGAATATCGCCGGTGCGTTCGCGCAAAGGCGGGATCGTCACCTGCACGACGTTGAGGCGGTAATAGAGGTCTTCGCGGAAGCGCCCGGCCTCGACTTCCTCGATCAAGCGCTTGTTGGTGGCGGCGATGACGCGAACATCGACTTCGCGGACGTGGCGTGCGCCGATCGGCTGGATCTCGCCCGATTGCAGCACGCGCAGCAATTTGACCTGCGCATCGAGCGGCATTTCACCGATTTCGTCGAGGAACAGCGTCCCGCCATCGGCGAGTTGGAAGCGGCCGATCTTGCGCTCGAACGCGCCGGTAAACGCGCCCTTTTCATGGCCGAACAGCTCGGATTCGACGAGGTTGGGCGGCAAGGCACCGCAATTGACCGCGACCATCGGCTTCTTGTTGCGCGGCGACGCGGCATGGATCGCCTCGGCGACGACTTCCTTGCCGACGCCGCTCTCGCCCTCCAGCAGCACCGGCACGCGCGCCCGCGCCGCTTTGGCAGCGATGGCGAGCGCGGCCCGGAAATCCGGCGCGGAACCGACGATCTCGTCAAACGCCAGCAGCGCCGGGATCTTTTTCGGTCAATGGTCGCAATTCACCCGCCGCCTTGCCCGCGACCGCCGCGTCGAGCGCGCCAAGCAGCCGTTCGGGCGCGAGCGGTTTCACCAGAAAATCGGTGGCACCGCTGCGCATTGCGGCGACGGCCTGTGCGACCGAGCCATTGGCGGTGAGCAGCAACAACGGCAGATCGGGGCGGCGGGCGCGGATTTCGTCGATCAGCGCGCTCGGATCGGCCTCGGGAGCCCATTGGTCGAGCAACACGGCATCAAGCTGCATCCCGTCCGGCGTGCCCAGCATTGCGATCGCCATTTCGCCGTCGGCCGCGAACACCGCGCGCCAGCCACGCCGCGCCGCGATCGCCGCGACGAGGCGGCGCTGCGCGGGTTCGTCGTCGATCAACATCAGCAGGCGCTGTCCGTTGCGCGTCATGCTTTACCCCAATGCGTGCCAAATCCAGCCGCCAGCCATAGCGACAAGGTATGAAAGCGGGCTTAAACGCCCCGTCATGGGACGGGTGGGACAAAGTCGCACGATGGCACGCGCGCCTGTAACAAATGTAAGGGGGGTTGAGGGGCCAGGCTGTGCGGGCTAAGCACGGGTCCGAAGCGGGGGTAACCCCGGATCTTCGAGGGGAGAAACGATGGCTGCCGATAGCGAGCTGCAAGTTCACCGCGCGACCTATGAAAAGGTCATTGCTGTCCTGAAATATGGTGCGATCGCGTGCTTCATCATCGCGTTCGTGGTGGTGTGGCTGATCTCGGGCAAATAAGCGTGAAGATCGCTGTCCTGCGTGAAACCGCCGAGGGCGAGCGCCGCGTTGCCGCCACTCCGGAAACCGTCAAAAAATTCATCGCGCTCGGCGCGAGCGTCGCGGTCGAAAGTGGCGCGGGGCTGACCGCCTCGATCGCCGATGCCGATTATGCCGCAGCGGGCGCAAGCGTTGCCGACCGCGCGGCCACGCTGGCGGGGGCCGAAATCGTGCTGGGCGTGCAGGGGCCTGCCGCCGATACGCTGAGCGGTGTCGCTCCGGGCGCATGGCTGGTCGCCGCGCTCAACCCCTTTGCGGACCGCGCGCGGATCGATGGCTATGCCGCAGCGGGCCTCGAAGCGCTGGCGATGGAATTCATGCCGCGCATCACCCGCGCGCAATCGATGGATATCCTGTCGTCGCAGTCGAATCTCGCAGGCTACAAAGCGGTGCTCGATGCAGCCGGCGTCTATGGCCGCGCCTTTCCGATGATGATGACGGCGGCGGGCACCGTTTCTGCCGCGCGCGTGTTCGTGATGGGCGTGGGTGTTGCCGGATTGCAGGCGATCGCCACCGCACGGCGCCTGGGCGCGCAGGTCTCTGCGACCGATGTGCGCTCGGCCACCAAGGAGCAGATCCTGTCGCTTGGGGCCAAGCCCGTTTTCGTTGAAAGCGTCGCGGGGATCGAGGGCGAAGGCTCGGGCGGTTATGCCGGTGAGATGAGCCCCGAATATCAGGCGGCGCAGGCCGAATTGGTGTCGTCGCACATCGCCAAGCAGGACATTGTCATCACGACCGCGCTGATCCCGGGGCGCCCCGCGCCACGGCTGATTTCGGCGGCGCAGGTGGCGAGCATGCGGCCGGGGTCGGTGATCGTCGATCTCGCGGTCGAAAGCGGCGGCAATGTCGAAGGCGCGGTGGCGGGCGAGACCGTGGTGGTGAACGGCGTGTCGATCGTCGGCCACCGCAACGTCGCGTCGCGGCTGGCGGCGGATGCCTCGGCCTTGTTCTCGCGCAATTTGTTCAATTTCCTCAGCGCCTTCTGGGACAAGGAGGCGGGCAAGCCCGTGCTCGATGCCGAGATCGGCGATGCGATCCGGCTGACGCAGGGCGGCAAGATCGTCAACGCGCGGTTGTTGGGGTGAACGGGCTGACGCCCTCCGATCCTCCCCGGAACGGGGGAGGGGGACCGTGCGCATTCAGCGAACGGTGGAGGGGGCGTGCCGCGCGTGGTCCGCCCGGAAGTGGCCATTGCCAGAAAATTGCGGCGTGACCTTAGCCTGCCGGAGGCGTTGCTATGGCAGCGGTTGCGGGGGCAGCAAACGGGGCTGAAGTTTCGGCGGCAGCATCCGGTTGGGCCGTATGTCGTGGATTTTTACTGCCCGGCGGTGACGACCGTCGTCGAGATCGACGGCGAAGCGCATAATCGCGCCGGTCGGCCGGATCGCGATGCGGCGCGCGATGCGTTTCTTCGGGAAAATGGCCTTCGCGTCGTGCATGTTTCGGCACAGCGCGTGCTTGCGGATCCTGACGCCGCTGCGGATGCGATCGTTGCGTTTGTGGCACGCCCCCTCCACCATTTGCCGGAAGTGGCAAATGGTCCCCCTCCCCCGTGCCGGGGAGGATTAAGGACAGCATATGGACTTTATCTCGATCCTTTCGATCTTCGTGATGGCCTGTTTCGTCGGCTATTATGTCGTGTGGTCGGTCACCCCCGCCCTACACACGCCCTTGATGGCGGTGACCAATGCGATTTCCTCGGTCATTATCGTTGGGGCGCTGATCGCCGCGGCGGCGGCCGGGATCGGTGAGGGCGGGGCGACGTCGAAATGGCTCGGGCTGCTCGCGGTGGTGCTGGCGAGCGTCAACATCTTCGGTGGCTTTGCCGTCACCGCGCGGATGCTGGCCATGTACAAGAAGAAGGTGCCGAGCGCGGCCGCCAAACATTGATTTCGTCACCCCGCTTTATGCCGGGGTCCACTCATCCACTGACGCCGGGGCTGATGGCGCGGTGGACCCCGGCACAAGGCCGGGGTGACGGTAAGGGGTTGAAGGCAAGTGGAACAGATAACGGTCAATCCCTGGGCATCGCTCGCTTACCTCGTCGCGGGGGTGTGCTTCATCCTCGCGCTGCGCGGGCTGTCCAGCCCGGCGACGAGCCAGCGCGGCAACCGCATGGGCATCATCGGCATGACCATTGCGGTGGTGACGACGCTGGTGACGCATGTGCCTTTCAAAGATTATCAAGACTTCGGTCAATTGGGCTTCATCGCGCACGTTGACGGCCTGACATTGATCGAAATCCTCGCAGCAATCGGCATCGGCGCGGCGATCGGCATCACCACGGCGCGCAAGATCGCGATGACCGACATGCCGCAGCTTGTCGCCGCCTTCCACTCGCTGGTCGGCCTGGCAGCGGTGCTGGTGGCATGCGCGGCGTTCCTCAATCCGGGCGCGTTCGGCATTGCCGTGGATGGCCTGATCTTCCCGCAAAGCCGCATCGAAATGGGCCTCGGCGTCGCGATCGGCGCGATCACTTTCTCCGGCTCGGTCATCGCCTTCCTGAAACTCAACGGCAATATGGGCGGCGCGCCGATCCTGTTGCCGGGGCGGCATGTGATCAACCTCGGCGTGCTCGCCGCGATCCTGGGGCTGGTCGGCTATTTCACCATCGACCAGAGCGCGTGGGTATTCTGGACGATCACCGTGCTCAGCTTCGCAATCGGCTTCCTGCTGATCGTGCCGATCGGCGGGGCGGACATGCCGGTCGTGGTGTCGATGCTCAACTCCTATTCGGGCTGGGCGGCGGCGGCGATGGGCTTCACGCTGCACAACACCGCGATGATCATCACCGGCGCGCTGGTCGGATCGTCGGGCGCGATCCTCAGCTACATCATGTGCAAGGCGATGAACCGCAGCTTCCTCAGCGTGATCGCGGGCGGCTTTGGCGGCGAAACCGCGACGGCGGGCGGCGCGCCCAAGGAACAGCGGCCGTGGAAGCGCGGATCGGCCGAGGACGCCGCCTTCCTGCTCGAACAGGCCGAACAGGTCATCATCGTGCCGGGTTACGGCATGGCGGTCAGCCAGGCGCAGCATGCGTTGCGCGAAATGGGCGACAAATTGAAGGCGCATGGCGTGCGCGTGAAATATGCGATCCATCCCGTGGCCGGGCGTATGCCGGGCCACATGAACGTGCTGCTGGCCGAAGCAAACGTGCCCTATGACGATGTGTTCGAGCTGGAGGACATTAACAGCGAATTCGCGCAGACCGATGTCGCCTTCGTGATCGGCGCGAACGACGTGACCAATCCGGCAGCCAAGACCGACAAGACCTCGCCGATCTACGGCATGCCCGTGCTCGACGTGGGCAAGGCCAAGACGGTGTTGTTCATCAAGCGCTCGATGGGAGGGGTCGGCTATGCCGGCGTCGACAATGACGTGTTCTACATGGACAACACCATGATGCTGCTGGGCGACGCCAAGAAGATGGTCGAAGAGATCGTCAAATCGCTGGACTAAGGCAGCATCCTTCCGCCAAGCTTTTGATCTGAAACGCGAACGGGGGTTTGGGCGATGGTGACGGTTGGCGATATTATCGGCGGTGGCTTTCGCTTGATCCGGGAGCGGATCGGTGCGGTGGCGGTTTGGGCTGGTCTGTATCTGGTGATGAACGTTGCTGTGGTTTTGGCGCTCCGGCCGATCATGGCCGGGACGCTGGCGGCGCAGGCAGCAGGCGCTGCCCCTGATCCCGCGCTGATGATGGCGGGGATGAGCCAGATGTTCGGCCTGTACCTGCTGCTGATGATCGGCCTGCTGGTGCTGTACACAGCCGCGTTGCGCGCCGCTGTCCGCCCGGCGGAAAGCGGCTTTGCCTATCTGCGTCTCGGCATGGACGAAGTGCGTATGGTGCTGGTGGCGCTGGTGCTCTCGGTCGGCTTCTTCCTGCTGTACGTGCTGCT
Source organism: Sphingomonas sp. Ant H11 (assembly GCF_000797515.1). Lineage (GTDB taxonomy): Bacteria > Pseudomonadota > Alphaproteobacteria > Sphingomonadales > Sphingomonadaceae > Sphingomonas. The sequence goes on along the minus strand of NZ_JSBN01000070.1, from coordinate 27,808 downwards.
GGCGCTGGTGATTGGCGTGATCGGCGGTGTGGTGGCGGTTGCGGCGCGCGCAGCGGCGGTGCCGGTGTTCGTCCTTCTTGGTTTGATCGTGTTTGCGGTGCTGATCTTCTTCTATGTGCGCTTCTCGCTCGCCTTCGCGCTGACGATGCAGCGCGGCAAGATCATGATCGGCGAATCGTGGAACCTGACCAAGGGACGGTTCTGGACGCTGTTCGGGGCCTATTTCGTGGTCGGGCTGATCGTGACCGTGGTCTCGGTGGTGGTGCTTGCTATTACCCAGGGCAGCTACATTGCGGAGATGGCACAGGGCGGCTTCCGCCCCGAGGCGGTGCAGGCCGCACAGCGGCACCAGATGGAGCAGCAATTCGGGGCGATTACCGTCCTGACCATATTGGGCTGGGTGCTCGGTGCGGTGCTGATGACGCTCTGGATCACGCTGGCGGCGGGTGTTGCGGGCGCGGCGGCGACCGGATTGCGCGAGGATGACTTTGCCGACATCGCTGCCGTCTACGAATGAGCGCTGAGGCTTTGCTCCGTTACGGAGCAAAGTTACGCAAATACGCAGCTTTGGCCGGGCTTTTCCCCCGAAATGGGTCGGCTTTCGCTGTTCCGCTGTGCGGGTAATACGTAATTTGCGTACTTAGCCGCGGCGCTAGCCCGGCGTAGCGGAGCGGCAGCGATGGGCGACGATGGACGAGCGACCGGGGGAACGTTCCCAACCAGCGCGGATTGGCACCGGACCCCGGATATTCTGGCGATCGTAGAAGAGCGGCACCGCGCGGCTGTGGAGGAGGTGTTCGACGCCGTTCGCGGCGGGAGCCGGGCGTGGACCGACTGGCGCGGTGCCACCGAGCGCCTCAATCAGCCGGGATCGGCGGGAATTGTCGTGGCGGACGCCCGCGGAGTGGGCGAGGCGGAGCTTGCGGTGGTCCTGCCCTTGCTCGACGCGTTCGCCCGGGGCGGGGGCCAACGGGTCATCATCGTGCTCGATTTCGAGCAGATCGACAGCATTTCGGCGGCGCTCGCGGCCCCCCGGGATCGAGCTGTTATGCGCGCCGACGATGGCCGAATATGTCGCTGCCGTGATCGTCGCGGGCGGCGGCGCTGGCGGGGTCCGCGATAGTGGCCGTGAGGCTGAAGCCGAGCGATTGCGGCAATTGCACGAGCAGGTCGCGCGAATCGCCGAGACGCTGGCGCGGTTGGCGGGGGATGTAGCCGATCCGACGTTGAGCGAGTCCGGACGCGAGTCCGCGCGGGAGGCGGGCTATGTCGGCGAGCATGGCATGCGCTATCGCGGCCCGGCTCCAAGCGCGGCAGCCGCACCCGATATCACCGCGCGCGAGATTCGCGATGCGATTCGCGCGCGGCGCTTGCGCGACCAGCATTTTGCGGGCGGCCTGTTCGAGGACCCGGCATGGGACATGCTGCTCGATCTCTTCGCCGCCGAGCTGGAGCGGTCGCAGGTCTCGGTCTCCAGCCTCTGCATCGCCGCCGCCGTTGCGCCGACCACCGCGTTGCGCTGGATCGCCAAACTCACCGATGCCGGGCTGTTCGAGCGTCAGCCCGACCCCTTCGATCGCCGCCGCGCCTATATGGCGCTGTCCGCCCGCGCGAGTACGGCGATGCGCGCTTATGTCGGGGCGGTGCAACGGATCGGCGCTGCCATTGCGTAATCATAAGGCGGCGTGGGTGCGGAGGCTTGCAGTGTCGGCCGGGTGATGGCACAGGGCGCTTCTTCGTTCCCGCAAGCGGGTTCGCGGGCGATTAGCTCAGTTGGTAGAGCGTCTCGTTTACACCGAGAATGTCGGCGGTTCGAGCCCGTCATCGCCCACCATCTTACCCTTTCAAGAGATGCCACGGGGTCTCACCCCCTTGCAGAATCCTCGGAATTCTGGGATTCATTGGTTCCACCGCTTCCGATGTACTCCCCTTGAAGCGCAATTGGGCTGGGGGCATTTCGGGGGCACTGACCGACGAGGAGGGGGCATCGTGTCACTCACCGATCTGCAGGTGCGAAAAGCTGCACCACGCGAGAAAGATTATAAGCTGGCCGACTCCGGTGGCCTCTACCTGTATGTGACCCGAACAGGCTTCAAATCCTGGCGATTGAAATATCGCTTTGCCGACAAGGAGAAGCGGCTCGTCTTCGGCCCATACCCTGAAGTGTCGCTTTCGAAAGCCCGTGCAGAACGTGATCGAGCGCGCGCCTTGCTGCGCGAACATCGCGACCCTGCTCTGGAAGATCGCAAGCGAAAGATGGCCGCTCACGCGGCGGCGGGCGCAACATTTGAGCGTGTGGCGACCCAATGGCACGACGATCAGCGGGCGCGTTGGTCACCCGTCCAGGCAAAGAAAGTTATCCAAGCATTCAAGCGCGATGTATTTCCTGCCATTGGAGCGCTGCCCCTAATCGATATCGACGGTCCAACCGTGCTCGCCATGCTTCGGAAGGTTGAAGCTCGCGGCGCGATCGACTCGGCAAAAAGAATTCGGCAGCACGTTTCTGCTGTTTTTTGCTATGGGATGGCCGAGAGTCTCGTCGATATTGATCCGGCTGCGACGATCGGTCGGGCGCTGAAACCGATCGGCAAAAAAGGAAAGCAGCCTGCGTTACGAACCATCGAGGATGCTCGGCAACTTCTTGCAGATATGGAGCAGTCCACTTCGAGTCCTTTAACCAAGATTGCGTCGCGCTTGCTTGCGCTGACCGCCGTTCGCCCAGGGGTCGTCCGCGCCGCGAAGTGGGTAGAATTCGAAGGGATAGGCTGGGACGAGCCCACTTCCCCGGCAATCGATGCCGTCTGGAGGATCCCGCCTGACCGGATGAAGCTGGAATTACAGGACAAGGAAGAGGACGCGCTTGAGCATCTAGTTCCGCTACCGCCTCAGGTCGTGGAGCTTTTACGCGCGCTGCGACCCCTGACGGGCAGGATCGATTTTCTCTTTCCGAGCATCAGATCCACGCGAATGCCGATGTCGGAAAATGCGATCGGTTATATGTATTTCCGCAATGGCTACAGCGGTCGGCATGTTCCGCATGGATGGCGAGCGACGTTTTCTACGATCATGAATGAGCGCGCGATCACTTTGAAGCGCCCGGATGACCGTGCCATAATTGATGCGATGCTCGCGCACAGACCGAAAGGGTTATCCGCCTCGGAGATGGCCTATAATCGCGCACTTTATATGCCGCGCAGGCGTGAGTTGGCGATCGAATGGGCGGAGCTATTGATCCAAGGGCTGCTGCCCGTAGAGCAACTCGTCGCCGGGCAGGTGCGGCTGTAGCGTCTTGTCGATTTCCTTGCACATCCGGCGACCATCGTGCCGACACCCCTCCGGCTATGATCGATGTGGCTTGCGTCGTGCCGATTGTTCCAGCAACGCGTTCACTCGGATGACGATACGGGCCGTGCAGTTTCGAAGGCAAGCGACAGGCACCCATGCCCAACGCAATGATTTTGTCCGCTTGAAGCCCCGTGCAACGTCTCGATCAGGCTTTATCCTCGACGCTGTAAAACATCGGATTGTGCAGCCAATCGGAAATCGCCGATTCGCGCCATCCCACGCAGCGAGCGGCGATGCGGACCTGAGGGGGAAAGGTCCCTTGGTCGACCTTGCGATACAGGGTGGAGCGGCTGAGGCCGGTGCGGTCGAGCACGGTATTGAGGCGGAGAATGCGGTCGGGGGCATCGGTGGTCATGGCATGATCCTCGTTCGCGTGTGATCCAATGGCGATCAGGATTGAGATGGCGTGGGCGCTGGAGCAAGGGGGGCGGGGCCGAGATGTACCGGGCTGCACCAGACCGGCCCGAACAGCCCCCATAAAGTCAGGGAGCAATAGGGCTTGTGCCGTCCCGCGCGGCGTGCGGTCGAGCTCTATGGCGCTGTGCGCCACCGAGTCGCCTTTGGCGTCTCGGCCCCGGGGGGGTGACGATCTCTGACGAAGGATCGCTCGCGTGCGATCGATCCGGCGGTCATCGCGCTTTGGGCGCGATGGCGTTTGCGCCTCCGGCGTCGATCTGGCGGGGGAGCGTCGCTGTCCCTTAGGCCCGTCGCGGCAGGCCGCAACCTGAGCTGCGCTCAGGCCTTCCACTGCGTTGCAGCCCGTTGGGTGCAGCCTGCCTGTGCCGACGGGCCTGCCGGTCCGCTCCTGCCGCTCCCCCGCCATTCCGGCGCCGGGTGCGGTGTTTTGAAGGAGTGAGAACCATGGAACTCAAACATATCGACATCGCCCATCTGTCCGTGTCGCCTGTGAACATGCGGGCCAAGGGCAAGACCCTGGACATCGCCAACATTCTGCCGTCAGTGCGGGCGCGCGGCGTGCTCGTGCCGCTGATCGTGCGGGCAAAATCCTGTCCTGAGCTTGCCGAAGGAGGAAGCCCAGGCAGCTACGAGATCGTGGCGGGCAAGCGGCGCTATCATGCGGCGCTGGCGGTCGCGTCCGAGGGTGGCGAGATCGAACCGCTGCCGTGCGCGGTCATGGAGGCGGGGGACGATGCGGCAGCGCTCGAAGCCTCGCTGATCGAGAACATCGCTCGGCTGGACCCGGACGAAGTGACGCGGTGGGAGAGCTTCACCCGGCTGGTCCGCGAAGGGCGGACCCCGGAGGATATCGCGCTCACCTTCGGGCTGACCGAGCTGCAAGTGAAGCGGACGCTGGCACTCGGCAATTTGCTCCCGCGTATCCGTTCGCTCTATCGGCTGGGGCGGATCGATGCGGCCACCGTTCGGCATCTGACCCTCGCATCGAAGGCGCGGCAGCGCGACTGGCTGGCATTGCTCGACGACGAGACCGCCTATTGCCCGAGCGGGCAGGCATTGAAGGGGTGGCTGTTCGGCGGCGCGTCGATCCCGGTGAGCGCCGCGCTGTTCGATGTTGCGGACTATACGGGCGAGATCGTGTCCGATCTGTTCGGCGACGAGCGCTACTTTGCCGATGCATCGGCGTTCTGGACCGCGCAGACCGCTGCCATTGAGGCCAAGGCCGAGGCGTATCGCGAAGCGGGATGGTCCGACGTGATCGTGATGCCGACCGGCGAAGCGTTCCACAGCTGGGAGCATGAGCGCACCCCCAAGCGCAAGGGCGGCAAGGTGTTCATCGCGGTGAGCAGTCGCGGCGATGTGGCGATCCACGAGGGCTATGTGACGCTCAAGGAAGCGCGGAAACGGGGGCAGGCCGACCCCGTCGAGAAGCCGGTCCGTCCCGAGATCAGCGTGCCGATCCAGAACTATGTCGATCTGCACCGGCATGCGGCGGTGAGGGCGGGACTTGCCGACCAGCCCTCGGTCGCGCTGCGGCTCATGGTGGCACATGTCATCGTCGGCTCGCCGCTTTGGAACGTCCGCGCCGAGGCGCAGCGTACCGCCAGCGATGTGATTGCGGAGAGCGTCGAGGGATGCGCATCGGAAGCCATCTTCGACGAGAAGCGGCGCGCAGTGCTGGCGCTGCTCGGGTTCGATCCCGAGGCGCCGACAGTCATCGGCGGCGATGACGGCGAGCATGGGCTGGCAGGGCTGTTCGTCCGCTTGCTACAACTTCCCGACCCGGCGCTGTTCGACGTGGTCGCCATCGTCATGGGCGAGACTTTGGAAGCAGGGAGCGCGCTGATCGAGGTGCTCGGGCCGATGCTCGGCACCGACATGGCGAAGGTCTGGCAGCCCGATGACGCCTTGCTCGACCTGATCCGCGACCGCGAAGTGCTCGGGGCGGTGCTGTCCGACGTGGCGGGCGAGAGCGTCGCAGCCGCGAACGAAGCCGCGACGGGCAAGGTCAAGCGCCAGATCGTCCGCGACTGCCTGACCGGCGAGAACGGACGCGCCAAGGTGGCGGGCTGGGTTCCGCGCTGGATGACATTTCCGCCAAGCGCTTACACCGAACGTGGCGGTGTCGCGACCGTCGCTCGCGCCGGGAAGGTGGCGAGCCTCGCCGTCACGCCCGAGCCGCTGCCGCTTCGGCAGGCAGCGTGATCCCGATGCTGGCGGCCGCAAGGCCGCCAGCTCCCCAGCCCTTGTGGGAGATGTCCCATGACCGAGCATCCCGACCCCAAACGACTGAAACGGCTCGCACAGGCGATCCGCAAATTGCCCCGGTGCCAGCGCGAAATCTTCTGCGCGATCCGCTTCGACGATCTCGGCTATGAGGAGATCGCACAGCGAACCGGCCTCACCGTTGCCGAAGTCGAACGCCTGTTCGCCGAAGCGCTGCTGAACTTGATACGGCGTCTCGATGGGAAGGCCAAATGCTGGTGGCGCTTCTGGTGAAAGACTGGCCTCGCGGGGCAAGGCCCCGCGAGGCTTCGCTTTGCGCGATTGCTCGGATAGGATCACCCGACATGCGTACCGACCTCGACCATCTTCCCCGGGCCAAGCAGCGCGAGCTGGAGCGTATCGTCCAAATCCTGTTCGAGGAGTTCGGCGACGCGGTCGCCATTGCGACCTCGGACTGGAAGAAGCAGGCGCGCGTCCTCAAGGTCATCCTCTACGGCTCCCATGCGCGGGGCGGTTGGGTGGACGAGCCGCACACCGCCAAGGGCTATCAATCGGACTTCGATCTGCTGATCATCGTCAACCACGACAAGCTCACCGACCGCGTCGAGTTCTGGTCCACCGCCGAGGACCGGCTCAATCGCGAGCTCGCGGTCACCAGGACGCTGCGCACCCCGGTCAATTTCATCGTCCACACCCTGCAGGAGGTGAACGACGGGCTGGCGCACGGGCGCTATTTCTTCATGGACATCGCTCGCGACGGCATCGCGCTCTACCAGAGCGACGACAGTGAACTGCACCAGCCCAAGCCGAAGACGCCGCACGCGGCATTGGATATGGCGAGGGAGTATTTCGAGGAGTGGATACCCAGTGCAGCTAGTTTTCTAAAAGGTTATCGCTTCTACATGCAGGAAGGAGACTGGAAAAAGGCAGCCTTCCTGTTGCACCAAGCAACGGAAAGCCTTCTGCATTGCGTCCTTCTCGTGGTGGAATTCTACACCCCTCACGTTCACAATCTGGGATTCCTACGCGCACAGGCCGAACGGCTTGATATTCGTCTCGTGCACGTCTGGCCTAATGACAACCGCAAGCAGCGCGGCATGTTCGAAAAACTCAAGGAAGCCTATGTGAAGGCGCGCTATTCGAAGCACTACCGGATCAGCGAGGAAGAGCTGGTCTGGCTCGGCGAGCACGTCGAGGAACTGGGCCGCGTCGTGCATGTCATCTGCGCCGAGCGAATTGCCCAGTTGGAAGCGACCGCACGCGACGCTGGCTGAGCGCCTTCCAACAGCCGGTTTCATCGCTCGCGCTGACCGGCTATTCGCGACGAATGGGCAAGGGCGTTTTCATTCATCGATCGGATTCGATCTACGACGACAGCCCGGCCGAGCGATATCAGTTTCCGCCGCAATATCTCAGCCGCGTGAGCGCCTGTGTCGGCGACTGGATCATCTATTATGAGCCAAGCAAAATCCACGGCACGCGCGGCTATTTTGCCACCGCGAAGGTTGCCCAGGTCGTACCCGATCCAACGGCGCCGGATATGTATCTGGCGCTGATCGAGCCGGGGACCTATCTGGATTTTATTAACCCCGTGCCGTTCAACGGTCCGCTCGGTCTGGCGGAACGCGGTGTGCTCAACGACGCGGGAAAAGTCTCCGGTCGGGCACAGTCGGCCGTTCGGCCGCTCTCGATTACCGATTTCAATCGCATCGTCGATCTTGGCACCGCGGAGAGGGACGACTTTCTGCCGCGTGTCGATGACGAAACCGACAATGTAGTTCACGAGGAACGCACGCCGTTCCTGCACGAAGTCGCGCGGGACCGGGTCGCTTACCTCGGTTCCCGGCTGGTGCGGGACCGGCTGTTCCGCCGCCGCGTCGTCACCGCCTATGACGCGCGCTGTGCCATCACCGGGCTGAAACTCATCAATGGCGGTGGCAGGGCCGAAGTCGAAGCCGCCCATATCCGGCCGGTGGAGCGCGGCGGCCCCGACATCGTCAACAACGGCTTGGCCTTGTCAGGAACGGTCCATTGGATGTTCGACCGCGGCCTCATCAGCCTGACCGACGAGCTGGAAATCGTGATCAGTCGCCAAGCGAACGATGCCGAGGGGATTCGCTCGCTCGTCAATCGCACCGGCTTGGCCACGCCTCCCGCGAGATCGGCGGACCGGCCGCATCCGAGCTTCCTTGCCTGGCACCGCGAACACTGTTTCAAGCACTGACCCAGGAGGCTTGCTCACCAACCCTTCAACGTGGCGCAAAAGGGCGTGCCGCTTCGACTGTTTCGTCGCCGGCAAATGCTCGCCTTCCTCGTCGCCGCCACAGCGCCAATTGCCCGCATCTGTCGTCGCTCCGCAGCTTCGCGGCCGCCTCCAGCAACAGACCGAAGATCACGGCACGGTCATCCTCGGTCAGCTCGACCAGTTCCGCCTTCGCAACAAGACCGCCAAGCTCGATCAGATGGCGCGTTCGTTCGCGGCGCTTCACTTGCCAATCGCGCGTGTCATGCCGCGCGCGGGCCAGCAGGATTCGGTTTCGCGCTGCCGTCGCTCGCCGCATCGCCGCTCGCACCGCGACCAGCGCCACGCGCAGCCCCGCGCGCCGTCCGCTGAAAGAACGCAGCGCCGCTCTTGCGCCACGCCTCCTTTGTCGAGGTGTCGCTGGATTGAGCCGCGGCGAGCAATGCGCCGGCGAGCTGCTCGACCGGCAGCGCATCGGCACCGGCGGCTAGGACCAACTCGCCGAGCTGGACCAGCTTGCGGTCGCGCAGCAGCTTGGCCTTGTCGCTGAGCGCCTTTAGTTCGGCATCGAAGTCGCGAGGTTTGCGCATCGGATCATCCTCAATTGCTTGGTGAGGACGGACCAGATATCGCTCTGTTCGATCAGTCGCAATGCGCTGAAATCTCTTGGGATCACCCAGTCCCGAGATAGATGAAATCTTTCGAGGGCGCGCTTATACGTCGTGCCGACGTGCTCGATTGGTAGTAGATGGGCGATCGCTATGGCGATTTACCATTTCTCGGCCAAGATCATCAGCCGCGCCAACGGCTCGTCGGCGCTGGCCGCTGCCGCCTATCGCTCGGCGTCAAGGCTCCACGACCAGCGGCTTGATCGCCATCATGATTTCTCGAATAAGGCGGGCGTCGTTCACTCCGAAGTGATGCTGCCCGACGGCGCGCCCGAGCACCTCGGTGACCGGGAAAAGCTGTGGAACGAAGTCGAAGCCGCCGAGAAGCGGATCGACGCGCAGATCGCCCGCGAGATCGAGTTCGCGATCCCGCGCGAGCTATCGAGGGAGGACGGCATCGCGCTCGCGCGCGAATTCGTCCGCACGGAGTTTGTCGATCGCGGCATGATCGCCGATCTCAATCTGCATTGGGATATCGGCGCGGATGGGATGGCGAAGCCGCACGCGCATGTCATGCTGACGATGCGCAATGTCGGCGCGGACGGGTTCGGCCCGAAGAACCGCGACTGGAACCGCACCGACCTATTGGAAAAGTGGCGCGAGCGCTGGGCAGGCCATGTCAACGCGAGGCTCGCCCAACTCGATATCGATGCGCGCGTCGATCACCGGTCGCTCGAAGCCCAAGGCATCGAGCTGGAGCCTCAGCACAAGATCGGCCCCGCCGCCGCGCGGATGGCGGGGCAGGGTCTGGCCTCCGAACGGCTCGAAGAACACCATGCCATCGCGCGGACCAATGGCGAGAAACTGCTCGCCAACCCCGCAATCGCGCTCGACGCGATCACGCGCACCCAGGCAACCTTTACCCGCCGCGATCTGGCGATGTTCGTGCATCGCCATAGTGAAGGCAAGGAGCAGTTCGACCAGGTGATGGCGGCGGTACGCGCGGCGCCGGACCTTGTCGCGCTCGGCAAGGACGGACGCGGCGACGAGCGCTTCACCAGCCGCGACATGCTCGACACCGAAGCGCGATTGGAACGCGCGACGATCCGGCTCGAAGCCAGCCGCCGCCACGGCATGACCGAGCAACATCGCAAGCTCGCACTGGTGCGTGCCGAGATGCGCGGGCTGGAGCTGTCGACCGAGCAGCGCAGTGCGTTCGATCATGTGACCAAGCCGCAAGCGATCGGCGTGGTGCTGGGCTATGCCGGCACCGGCAAGTCGGCGATGCTCGGCGTCGCGCGCGAGGCATGGGAGAGCGCCGGCTATCAGGTGCAGGGGCTCGCGCTGTCGGGCATTGCGGCTGAAAATCTGGAGAGCGGATCGGGGATCGCGTCGCGCACGATCGCCAGCATCGAACATCAATGGGGGCAGGAGCGCGACCTGCTGACCGACAAATCCATTCTCGTCATCGACGAGGCCGGGATGATCGGCACCCGGCAGATGGAGCGGGTGATCGCCGAAGCCGAAAAGCGCGGCGCGAAAGTCGTGCTGGTCGGCGACCCCGAACAGCTTCAGGCGATCGAAGCAGGCGCCGCGTTCCGATCGATTGCGGAACGCCATGGCAGCATCGAGATCACCGACATCCGTCGGCAGAAGGTCGAGTGGCAGCGGCACGCCACGCGCCAGCTCGCCACCGAGCGCACCGGCGAAGCGCTCGCTGCCTATCGCGACCATGGTGCGATTCACGCCGCGGACACGCGCGACGAGGCGCGTGGGCGTCTGATCGAGCGCTGGGACCGCGAACGGACCCTGCAGCCCGATGCGCGCCGGATCATCCTCACCCACACCAACGACGAAGTGGCAGCGCTCAACCAGGCCGCGCGCGAACGGCTGCGTAGTCACGGGGAGCTTGGCGACGACGCCACCTTGCAGGTGGAGAAGGGCGAACGGCAGTTCGCGGCCGGCGACCGGGTGATGTTCGGTCGCAACGAGCGCAGCCTTGGCGTGAAGAACGGATCGCTCGGGCGGATCGAGAGCGTCAGCGCCACGCGCATGGCGGTGCTGCTCGACAATGGTCGCGCGGTGGCGTTCGACCTGAAGGACTATGCCGCGCTCGATCATGGCTATGCCGCCACCGTCCACAAGAGCCAGGGGGTAACGGTCGACCACGTCCATGTGCTGGCGACGCCGGGGCTCGATCGCCATGCCGCCTATGTCGCGTTGTCGCGCCACCGCGAAAGTGTCGAACTGCATTACGGGCACGACGATTTTGCCGATCACGGCAAGCTGGCGGCGACGCTGTCGCGCGAGCGCGCCAAGGACATGGCGTCGGACTATGCACCTGCCTTTGCGGCGCGGCGCCAGATCGTGCTGCCGACGCCAGCGCGGGAGCAGCAGCCTGCGCCGAAGCGCGACATGTTCGCTGGCCTGAAACTCCGGCTACCGCCCGATCTGGCCGCGCCCGCGCCGGTGCGGGCGCCTGACCCGGCCGCCGTGCTGCCAGCAGCGGTGGAGCGTCACGGCCGCATCGTCCGTGCGATGAGGTTCGCGCAGAGCGTTGGCGACCCCTATACCGACGAACAGAGGACCGAACTCGTCGCCAGCCGGAGGTCGCTCGACAGCATTCGCCCGCACGCTGTCGACGATCTCGAAAGCGCGATGGCAAACGACAATCGGCTGATCGAGGAGTCCGCGCACGGCCGAACCACCGCCACAATCCGCGCGATGCAGCTGGAGGCGGAAATGCGTGAGAGCCCGACGCTGCGTGCCGATGTGTTCGTCCAGCGCTGGCAGGGGCTGGAGCGCCAGCGTCAGGCGCTTCGACGCAACCACGAGGACAGCAAGATCCGGGTGGTCGAGACCAAGATGATCGGCATGGCGAAAAGCCTGGAGCGTGATCCGCAGGTCGAATCGATCCTGCGCAATCGCCGAGCGCAGATCGGACTGCCCGAAGCGGATGGGCGCAGCATCGGCCAGAGCCTTGCCGACATGATCGGACGGGGGCGGAGCAGGGGAATCGGCATTGGGATGTGAGTGGCCGTTCCGCAACGTGCGTCTCTTGGCCGACTCTCCCGGTTTAATTCGACGTTCGAATTCTGTGCTGAAAGGGTTCTCACCGTTGCGGAACCGAAGCGCCGGCGTAAGGATCGTAGTTGGCGGGAACAGGAGGGGGTGGGGTTGGAGGAACCCATACAGGCGGTGACGCCACGACCACCGAACCCGAAAATCTGTCGCTGCTGGTTATCACCGACTGCAATCCCGTCGCGATGCGCGCCGATCCGAAAAGGATGAAGCAACCGGCCAGCACCGTCATGCCGCGTCGATACGGCACGCGCCCCGACAGCAGGAGCATACCGAGACAACCGACCGCGATCACCGCAATTGTCTTGGCAACGGTGCCGAGAAGCGTTGCTTGTAGCCACGTTATCGCAGCAACGAGCGCACTCGACCCGCTCGGGTTGGAAAGAGATGTCGATATTTGATCCACATGCCCCTCGCGCTAATAGGAAACCTGTCGCGACACCCATGGTGTAGTCGCTGTTCGCGCCCTTTCAACGGCGAAGCAAGACCTCGCTGACGGATCGCCGTCCGGCCGTGCGAGCCAGCTGCACGAACACATCGACGGTGCTGCGGACATAATGCTGCACGTCCTCGCGGTTGAGCCGTGTTCCGGTTTGCAGGACCAGAAGCGCAATCTGCTCGATCGCGCGCTCGGCGCTGTCGGCATGGACCGTGGTCATCGAACCCGGATGGCCGGTGTTGACCGCGCGCAGGAAGGTATAGGCTTCCTCGCCGCGCAGCTCGCCGACGATGATGCGGTCGGGCCGCATTCGGAGCGATGCGCCCAGCAAATCGTCGGTGCTGACCCGCGCTTCGCCGAGCGCGCTGCGCGCGGCGAGCAAGCCGATCGCATTGGCGTGGTGGATGCGCAGCTCAGGCGTATCCTCGATCAGGACCAGCCGTTCGTCGGTGGGGATTTCGCGGATCAGGGCATTGAGGAACGTGGTCTTGCCGGTGGACGTGCCGCCGGACACGAGGATGTTCTTGCGTCCCTTGACCGCGGCCGACAAGGTTCCGGCGATGTCGCCTGCGCCCAGGAGTGCCTGCAGGCGCAGGTCGAGTTCGTGCGTTCCGCCATCGCTGCTGCGCGTGTCGTCGAACGCGCCGGACGCCACGTAATCGCCGAGGCTAAGGTCGGCCGATACGTGCTTGCGGATCGCAAGCACCAAGTGGTCGCGGGTAGCGGGGGGCGCTACGATCTGCACGCGCGCGCCATCGGGCAAGGTCGCCGACAGCAACGGGTGCTCGCGACTGATCCCCTGGTGCGACAAAGCGGCGATCTGCCGTGCCAGGCGCGTGAGAGTTGCTCCGTCGAGATCGGGCGCGTCGTGCCGTTCGGTCGCGCCGGCCAGCGTCTCGATCCACAGTTCGCCGGGGCGGTTGACATAGATATCGGTAACGTCGGGGCGCTCGAGCATTGCGGCGAGCGGCGCCAGATAGCGGCGCAAATAGACCGGGCCGAGGTCGGTAGCTGGGCTCATCTGGTGTTTTCGACCGCCGTGAAATCGAGGTCGCGGGCAACGAACACGCTGATTGCGGTGCCCTGGCGCACGGTGAGGGTGGGCTTGGCCTGTGTCCCGCCGGTCAATGGTCGCGACAGCGTTTGCGAGGCACCGGGCAAGGCGACCACCACAGCGGAGTTGCCATTGCCGATACGCGACGCAAGGTTGACCCCGACGTCGAGCGAGGATTGCAGGATGGCGGAAGCAAACCGCGTGAAGAAATGGCTGTTGACCTTGCCGCGTACGCCGGCGCGACCAAGCGGGTCGGATGCGGGCGAGCCGATCGCGATCGTGACACCATCGGGCCGCACCAGCTCGGTCCAGGTGATCAGCGCGCGATTCTGGCCGGGCTGAAGATCGGCCTGATAATCTCCAAATAGCCGGCTGCCGCGCGGCACCAGCACGCGGCTTCCATCGAACCCGCGCACGTCACGACTGACCAGCGCACGCACTGGCCCGGCCCGGGTGGAGTCGAGTGCCGACTCCAGTACGGCCGGGATCAACGTCCCCCCGTGCGACGATCGTCTCCCGGTGTCGGATGACCGAGGCATGCGCCGTCGCGGCTTCCGGCGTGCCGGAACCGGATTGGGTGTTCGCGCCCGGCGTGCCCGACGGGGACATTGCCGCGGCACCCGTGCCGGTGTCGATGACCAGGACGGGTTCGCTCGACACGCGTGGCGGTGCAGCCGAAGGCATCGGCGCTGGCGGAACGGGTTGCGGCACATAAATGATCCGCGGCGGTGGCGGCGGCACGAACACCGGCGGCTTGGGTGTCGGCGTCGGCACCGGTGTTGCGGTGGGAAGCGGCGTCGGGGTTGGGGCGAGTGGCGGCGGCGGAATGTACAGCGGCGGGGGAGCTTGCGCCACGTCGATGCTGTCGTCGGTGCGGGGGCGCACAGGCGGGGCAGAGGCCGCGCGGCGACGCGAATCGAGCACGCTGAACAGCAGGACGCCGGCCAAGACGAGGCTCATGATCATCAGCCACAACGGCACGCCGCTCGCTGACGTCGCGACGACCGGGCGGATGTCCCCCGTGCTCGCGCCCCGCGGATCGACAGGCGAGGGGGTCGGCATCAGCGGCGCTTGCGAGGCAAGTGGCGCGACGCATAAGCGGTCTGTGCGTTGAGGCGGAACACCAGCCGCTTCGCAACGCTGTCGATGACGTACATGCCGTCGCGCATCATGCCGTTGACGAGGGTTTCCTGACCCAGCGGGTCGAGCGCGAACACCGCCGGCATGGTCTGCGCCGGAGCCCATTCGATATAAGTGTGAACGCCGTCGTCGCTCATCGCAGCCGGTCGCAGCGCGCGAGATCCGCTCAGCTTGTACAGCCCCTCCTCGACCTTGGTCGGACCGTTGGCATCGATCGTGGCGATCGCGGGAGCCGCCGATTTGATCCGCACCGTAAAGGGCAGATCGGGCATCGGCCCATAGGCCGGTGCCAGGAGGAAGCTGTAGGTGCGCGAATCGGTGACGACCGTCATGTTGGTCGTGACCCCGCTTTGCGCCGCCTTGATGAACAAGTGGTCGCCCCGCTTGTTGGGGGTGACCTGCCAGGCGCCGCTGTCGCCGACCGCGACATTCTCGATTCGCTCGCCCGCGTCGAACTCGAGCGTTAGTTGATAGCCCGGCGCGACCTGGAGCGTGATGATCTGGTCGGGATCGTAGACGACGGTCTGGATACGCGGATCGCCGGTCCCCGGCGTCGGGCGAAGCTCGGCCGACAACGGCGTGGAGGCGGCGAGCAGCAGCAGAGCGATGACTCGCGCCCGCGTCAAAGCGCGACCTCGTTGGTCTGCGCTCGACGGGGTGCCGCGGGCGGTGGCGATGGCGGTAGCGATGGCGGCGTGACCGGCGATGCGGTTCCTGTACCTGGCAGCGCTGGCGATTGCGGTCGCACGGCCGATCCATAGGGACCATAAAGCGGCAATTGCGGGCCGGTCGCCGGCTGGTTGGTCGTCACCATCGGCTCGATCGCAGCGGGTGCCTGTTCCTGATCGCGGCGATAGCGCAACACCTTAAACCCCAGCGGGTTAAGGAAGCGATCCGACTGCTGCAGCGGCTCGGTCGAGAAGCGGTAGCGGATCACCGCCACCCAGGACCGCAAGGGCAGCGGCTGGCCACCCGCATCGCGGCGCTGCGTGTCGAACCGGACCATCGCTGCGTTGCCGCCGAGCGGCGACACGCTCTTCACCCGCGTCTCGATCACCGTGCTACGCGGAAAGCGCGCGAGCGGGCTGCCGGGGTTGGAGAATTGCACGCTGGCGATATAGTCGGCGCGCGCCGGATCGGCCGACCATAAGGCGACCTTGCGGTAGTTGTCCTGGAGCGCATCGACGTCGAAGCTTTCGCGCGCGATGACATATTGGACGAGGAACGACTGCGTCAGCGCGGTGTCGGGCGCGATCTTCTGCGCGTCGATCGGCTTGAGCGCCTGGACATAGCCTGTGTTGCGGTCGACCATCAGCGTATAGGGCTCGACCGTCTTGAGCGGCATCAGCAGGACGAGTGCGGTCGCTTCGAACACGGCCACGACCACCGCCGCCCCCGCCACGATCCAGGCGACGCGGCGTGAGGCGCGCAAGGCGTCCTGCCGGTCGCGCGCCCAGCTTCCGGCTTGCTCGTAATAGGCGTCGCGTGTTTCGGGCTTGTCGGTCTTGGGTCGGGTCATATCGCCTCACGTCGGCTGGCACCGGCCGAGACACGGTTTCGGGTGCGACGCCGGGCGGACTGCCCGATCGGAACGGCAGCTGCCGTTTGCGGTCCGCGCAGCGGGGTTTGCGGATTGTGGCCGCGTTCGCTCATCCGACTCCCCAGCGCCTGCTGTCGAATGTCGGCCAGCTCGCGCCGCTGCGCTGCCGCCGCCGCATCGGCGATCGCGTGCGCGCGATTGCGCTCGGGCGCGTCCGCTCGGTCTGTGTAGCCTTGCATCGCCGCGCGCTCGCCGAACGCCGCCGATTGCAGATTCTCGATCAACCGGGCCGATGCGGTGCGAACCACGGCTGGAACATGGAAACCATAGGCAACCTTGGCTGAAGTGATCAACCCGGCAAGCAGCGTCGCTGCAAAGATCAGCGCGAATGCCAGCAGCTCGATCGGGACGGCCGGGGTCGCGATATCGGCTTCGCGCTCGGCGAGGATCGCGCCAAGCCATGGTTCGAGGATCGCGAGTTCCGCGCCCAGCAGGATTGCGCTCGCGAGGCCGCCAAGCGCCGCGGCGCCGAGCGCCCGCACCCAACCCCCCGAACACACCGCGCGTCGCATCGAACAACAAGAACAGCGCGAAGAACGGCCCGAGCGCAAGCAAAAGTCCGGCGATCAGCCGGACCGCCGCGAGGCGCCGATCGCGCCGGTCAGATAGACGGTGCGCGCGGTGCCGAGCAGCTCGGCATCACGCTGCGGGTCCCAATGGGGCCGCTGTCCGAGTTGGCGGAAGCGTTGCTGCTGCTGTTCCGGGGCGAGCGGCGACGCGTCGGGGGCAGCGGGTTCGTCGATTTCGGGCGGACGGCCGGTGCCGATCCGAACCAGTTCGGCCAGGCCGTTATCGACCGCCTGGAGATGGGCTTCGAGCCCGCCGCGCGCGCCAGGCAGCGCCGCTGCCCCGCCCACATCCGCGGCAAGCTCGGCCGGAGCATGCAACGCGACGTCATACAGGATCGTGCGATAAGCCGGCCAGCTCGTCGCCAAGGCGAGCACGATCCCGAGCTTGACGATTGCAACCACGGCATCGCGGATTCCAGGCGCCTGAGCGAACAACATGCGATAGCCGAACAGTGCGACGAACAATGTGAGCAGCCCGGTGAGCGCGAGCGAGGCGCTCGATCCCGGCGTGGCAAGCGCGTGATAGCCCGCCGCACCGATCGTCTGCGCCTGGCAATCGACATAGCCGAGCATGTCGCTGACAAACGGCCCATCGGGCGAGAGGCCGCGGCACGCCGCCATCATGCGCGCTCCAGCAGGCGCGGCATCCAGTCGATCGGATCGTCGCCGACGTCGTCGCGGATTTGGTCGAGCAGCCGCACCGTGCGCTCGCGCCCGGAGAGGATCGTCAGCAGATCGGGCTCGCCCGAAAGATTGAGCCGCACCACCACGCTGTCGGTGCCGTGCTTGATCAGGAAACACCGAGCATCGTCGGGCAGGGTACGGACGATCTCATACTCATGAGTGGTCAGCCCGAACCCGCCGACATAGTCCTCGGCACGCGCGCGCGGATTGGTCATGAAGATCTGCGTTGCGGCCTGCTCGATGATCGCGCTGGCGATCTTGCTTTCGAGCGCGTCCTGCGCGCTTTGCGTGGCAAAGCCGACGATCCCGTTGCGCTTGCGGATCGTCTTCTCCCAATCCTTGATTCGCCGCACGAACACATCGTCGTCGAGCGCCTTCCAGCCCTCGTCGACCACGATGATCGCCGCCGTCCCGTCGAGCCGTTCCTCGACTCGGTGGAACAGATACATCATCGCAGGCGTGCGCACCGCCGGATCGTCGAGGATCGCGGTCATGTCGAACCCGACCGCATCCGCGCTGAGGTCGGTCCGGTCGGTCGCGTTGTCGAACAGCCAGGCGCGCTCGCCTTCGCCCCACCACGGCCGCAGCCGCGCCCACAAATCGGCGGCGTGCGGACGGTGCCCGCCGCGAAACAGTTCGACCAGGTGGCGCAGCCGTCGATGCTCGACGTCTTGCCCGAAACTGGCATCGACCGCGTCCTTGATCCGCTCGACGTCTTCCAGGTCGGCGCCGCCGGCGAGTTGCGCGATCCAGTCGATCAGGAACTGGCGGTTGACCGGGTTGTCGGCGATTTGCAGCGGATTGAGGCCTGAGGCGACACCGGGGCGCAGCACATCGTATCGCCCGCCGATCGCGCGGATGAACAGTTCGGCACCGCGGTCCTTGTCGAAGAACACGATGCGCGGCGCGAACTTGCGCGCTTGCGCCAGCAGGAAGTTGAGGACCACCGTCTTGCCCGAGCCGGACGGTCCGATCACGGTGAAATTGCCGAGATCGCCCTGGTGGAAGTTGAAGTGATATGGGCCGGCCGCGGTCGTTTCCAGCAGCGTGACGGCATCGCCCCAATGGTTGCCGCTGGCGCGGCCGAGCGCGAAATTATGGCCGCTGACCAACCCTGCATAATTGCCGGTCGAGATCAGCCCGCGCCGGGCGATATATTTGAAGTTTCCGGGAAACTGCGCCCAGAAGGCCGGCTCCAGCGCGATGTCTTCGCGCACCGCTATAATCCCGAGATCGGCGAGCGACGCCTGCACTTCGGAGACGCCGGCATCGACCTCGGTGAGGGTCGCGCCGTGGACCGCGATCGTCATGTGATGTTCGCCAAAGCCTGCGCGTCCCGCCGCGACTTCGTCCTTGGCGTTCGCGAGTTCGCCCCGCAGCGACACGGCTTCGTCCTCGGTCGAGCGCATCCGCCTGAGCGCAAGGTTCATCTTGCCGAGCGCGGCCTGGCGATCGACGAAGCCGAACGACTGCGCCATCGTCACTTCGAACGGCAGCCGCATCAGGTCGTCGAACATGCCGGGCGCGGTCTGGCCGGGATAATCCTTGATCGAGACGACCCCAACGAAGCGCCGTCCTTCATCCCCATGCGGCCCGAGCTCGATCGTCTCCTGGCCAAAGCTGATCCGGCGATAGGGCAAATAATCACCCAGATCCTCGAGCGGCAACAGCACCGGGCGCATCTCGCCGTGATAGAGCGTCGACAAAAAATTCGAGCGGCTCCGAGCAGGGCCCGTTGGGTGTGTCATAGACGCCGAGCAGGCGCGGCTCATAGCTGCCGAGTTGCGCGATCATCGCTTCGCGCGCGGCGTCGAGCGCGCGGACCTCATGCGAGACCCGGTCGGCCTGGTCGTTGCCAACGCGCCCGCGCAACCGGTCGACCAAGCCGATCCTGCCCTGCAGCGGGCGCCGCACGATCGTCAGGAACAGATCGTTGACGTAGAGTTGCTTGGCCGCGAGCCGGGCGCGCCACCGCGCATCGAGTAGCGCGGAAAAATCATCGGGAAAGCGCGCGGGCAGATCGATCTCGACTCGGCGGCGTACGATATGATGGTAGATCGCGAAGCGTGACGAGCCGATCGCCTGCAGCATCGCATCGCGCAAGGTCTTGCGGTAGTTGAGTTCGTCGGTGTCGGCGGTCTCGAACAACAGGCCGCGCAGCCGGATCGTCTGCATCAGCAAGCCGTCGTGGGTTTCGATCGTGTGATCGTCGACGTGACGCGCATAGGGCAAGTGACTGCCTGCGGGCATCTCCCGTCGCATTGCCTTCGCGTCGCGGGTCAGGGGCGGTAGGAGTTGCATCGCCAGATCGCATGATTGCGCACCCGCGGACAGGTCCGAACGCGCGTCAGCCACAGGTCGAAGATGCGCGGCTCGCGCACGCTCAGCACCATGCCGACCAGGTGAACGGCGAGAGCTGCCAGCAGCACCCAGGGCGAATGGAAGATCAGGAACAGCTCGGTCGCAACCACTCCGTTGATGATGAAATAGCTGTAGGTGACGCCCGCAAACATTTGCGGCCGCGTGAGCGCGACGAACAGCGGATCGCGGTCCATTCCCGTCACGGCGCTAGTTGCTGAGACCGGCGGTCGACTGAATCCCCGCGACGATGCTGGCGGCACCGAACAGAATGAAGCAACCGACGATCACGGTGGCGCCGTAACGCCAATTGATTCGACCCGTGAGCATCAGCAGGCCGACCACCGCGACCGCAATCACCGCCAGAACCGTGGCAACGGTGCCTAGCAGCGTACCTTGCAGCCAGCGGACGGCCGAGACGATTACGCCCGACCCGGCGGGGTCGGACAACGAGCCTTGGGCAAGTGCTAATGTGGTTTGGCCCAAAATAGCCAGGTTGCTCAAAACGGTCGCCATCTGCCCACCCTCAACGACACTGAATGTCTCCGTTTTGGAAACGCCGGTCTCGGCTCACGATGCACGGTCGGAAGATATTTGCCAACATCTCGGCGCTGATTCGGACTGTTACAGAGCTGAAAAATTCGATCCGAGTTGGCCAATAATTCGGTTGGAGCCAACCCCATCTCGTGCATAATCTCGACCACAATGTACCGAGTCGGGGGGCACGATGAAGCGAAGGCGTTGGGCGCTATTGGGCAGCACTGCCCTCATCGCCGGAATTGCTGGTGGCGCCTCGCTGGCCCAGGAAACGACTACCTATACATATGATGCGCTTGGACGGCTGATCGCGAGTGCGAGGAGCGGCGGGCCGAATAACGGCATTGTGACGGCGACCTGCTTCGATGCCGCAGGGAACCGGTCTCAGCAAATTGTCAGCGTGGGAGCGTCGGCTTGCGGGAGTACGCCGACCCCAACGCCGACGCCGACCCCAACGCCGACGCCGACTAATCAGCCGCCGGTAGCGGTATCGGACAGCGTCAGCTTTCGCTGCAACCTCAGCAAAAGCGTCAGCGTTCTCGCAAACGACTATGACCCTGACAATAATGTTCCATTGGCTCTCCAATCCGTCACGCCTGACAGCTTAGGGAATGTCAGCGCATCGATTTCAGGGAACGCCGTTCTCCTGACTGCCGTTGAGCCCGGAGTTTATGCTCTGACTTATACGGTTGCCGATAGTCTCGGAGCCACGGCGATCGGGCAACTTTCGGTAACGGTGACAGGAAATTCATTCCAGTGCGAGGGTTCGTGATGGCTCGATCTCTTTTGAATTTGGCGCGTTCTGCCGTCGTTGGCTTGGCCATATTTTGCTCGGTGACACTCTTTGAGGCACCCGTGGCGAATGCCCAGTCTCTTACGCCGCCGAGGCAGTATTCGATCAGCCCAACAAACGTGAATCTACTGGATAACACCTATGCGGTCACGATCGAAGACTTGTCAGTGGGTCCGCTGAAAATCGAACGATCTTATCTAGGTGGTCGCGAGACATCTAGCCATTACTTCGGTGGCGGATGGACTCATAACTTTGATTTGAGAATATCAAGTCATACGGGCGGGATCAACCCGACCGTCACCGTGGTTATCGGGCGGACAAAATATGTGTTCTGGGGCACGTTGTCTTCTGACTACCCCCCCTCCCCGCAGACTGATGAATATGGCACGAGCCTGACGCACGTGGGCGCGATCAATATCTTTACCGATCGTGACGGCACTGTTTATCGTTTCGCACCCGGTGCCAATTCCGACGCGACAATCACCGCGCCAGATGGCGCGGTGACGACGATCACCTACGTGGAATGGAAGCCAAAAATTGTGAGGAGCAACCGCGGATATGCGGTCGTGTTCGATTATGATTCGAATGGAAACGTATCAGCGGCGTGCGGTTTTAACCTCGCGAATAGCGTCGTCTCGACCAGCACGACGTGTGTAGCTGCGACGTTGAAGGCCTCTTACGCTTATACCTCCGGGAAGCTGGTCGCAGCGACCAACGTCGTGGGTGATACCGCGCATTACATATATGGAAGTGGCGGCCTTACTTGTCTGACCGATCCTGGAACCACCACATGTAAGGTCAATAATGCCTATCAAGCCGGGCAGCTCCACATAACCCAGCAAACCATGGCCGACGGATCTGTCTGGCAGTATATCTGTAGCTGCTCGTTCGATGGAAAGGATGACAACGCGGATTCCTTCCCTGACGACGATTCCGGCTGGATCGATCCTACCGGCCATGAAACGAGTTTCTCGTATCATGGCGGCGTAATGACTACCTATCTCGACGGAAACGGGCAGCGCTATTATACACGGTTCCTTGGTCGATATCCCACTTTCGTCGGATTGCCCGAAACCAACGCGGTCGCGTATGGCTATACTGACCGGATGATGCCGACCACGACGGTTTTTCAAGCAAAGTCGGGCAGCGGACTCGCGGATATCGGGACCGACAACAAGGTCTATCCGGCGAGTTGTTCGAATGTCGTAACTTGTAACAAGCCGACGAGCGTTACCGACGCGAACGGAAACGTCACCACCTATTCCTATGATCCGACCCATGGCGGTCTGTTGACGGAAACGTTGCCGGTAAACGCCGCGGGAATCCAGGCAGTCGTGCGCCACGCGTATGTCCAGCGCTACGCTTGGACGCTTACCAGCGCGGGCGGCTATAGCGCTGCAGGACCTCCGCTCTGGTTGCTGTCGGAAGATCGTATTTGCAGGACGAGCGCGACGGTAGGCGGCGGGTGTGCCGCAGGATCGGGCGACGAGGTGGTGACAACATACGATTATGGGCCGGATAGCGGACCAAACACATTGCTGTTGCGCGGTAAGGTCGTGACGGCCGGTGGGGTCAGCCTGCGAACCTGCTACCGTTATGATTGGCAGGGCAACAGGATCAGCGAGACGACCCCGCGCGCCGGCCTGGCTAGTTGCTCGTGATCGTCCGTCCTCTACTCGCCGCAGTAGCGGTTGTTCTCGCCGCGCTGCTGCCCGCACTGGCGCCGCGCGCGGATGCGCAGTCTTCGCCATCGGATTACACCTCGGCTGTTCGATATGACCTCGCGCGTCGTGTGGTCGGGACGATCGCGCCGGACCCGGACGGGTCCGGTCCGCTGCATTTTGCGGCGGTGCGCAATACCTATGATGCGGCGGGGAACCTGATCAAGGTCGAGAAGGGCGAGCTGTCGAGCTGGCAATCCGAGAGCGTGGCACCGAAAGACTGGGAACTCTATACTAATTTCACGGTGTTCCAGACGGTGACGGCAACGTTCGACGTGATGGACCGCAAAGTCACAGAGGCGCTTTCGTCGAGCGGCACTACCTACAGTCTGACCCAATTCAGTTATGACGGCGCCGGGCGGCCGCTGTGCACGGCAGTGCGGATGAACCCGGCGGTTTATGGGTCGCTGCCGGATGCGTGCACGCTCGGGACGGCGGGGTCGAATGGACCGGATCGCATCACGAAAATGACCTACGACGGGGTCGGACAGGTGTTGAAGGTGCAGAAGGCATATGCGACGCCGCTGCAGCAGGATTACGCGACGCTCACCTATAGTGCCAACGGCAAGCAGACGTCGCTGACCGACGCGAACGGCAACAAGGCGTCGATGGGCTATGACGGGTTCGACCGGCAAGTGCAGTGGAACTTCCCCTCGCCGACGGCGGCGGGCACGGTCAGCAGCACCGACTTTGAGGCCTATGGCTACGACGCCAACGGTAACCGCACGAGCTTGCGCAAGCGCGATGGCCAGGTGATCGGCTACAGCTACGATGCGCTCAACCGGATGACGCTGAAAGACATTCCCGGCAGCGCAACGGCCGACGTCTATTACGGCTACGACCTGCGGGGCTTGCAGCTCTACGCGCGGTTCGGCTCGGCGAGCGGAGCTGGCATCACCAACACGTTCGACGGGTTCGGGCGGCAAATATCGACCACGACCAATGTCGGCGGCACGTCGCGGACGCTCGGCTACGCCTATGATGCGGATGGCAACCGCACGCAGCTGACCTACCCCGATGGTCACACGATGAACTACAGCTATGACGGGCTCGACCGGCGGCGGTTGACCTTATTTGACAATGCCACCCAGTTCTATTCGATCGTCTATGATGCGCAGGGTCGGCGCGAGTCGACTAACCAGGCGAGCAGCTACACCAGTTACGGGTATGACGCGGTGTCGCGTCCGGCATCGCAGAGCCAAAGCTTCGCGAGCGGATCGGCCAACACTACGACGACGTTGGGCTATAATCCGGCGAACCAGATCACGCAGCAAACGCGCTCGAACAGCGGCTATGCGTTCACCGGCTATGCAACTGCCAGTACGAGCTATGCGGCCAACGGGCTGAACCAATACACCGCAGTCGGTGCCGGGGCGCTCGGCTATGACGCCAACGGCAACCTCACTTCGACCGGCGGCACGACGTTCGGCTATGATGTCGAGAACCGGCTGATCTCGGCGTCGGGCACGCTGAACGCGTCGCTTGCCTATGATCCGCTGGGGCGACTGTCACAGGTGAGCAGCGTAAGCGGCACGCGGCAATCGGTCTATGACGGCGATCAGCTGGTGGCCGAATATGACGGTGCCGGCACGATGATCGGTCGCTATGCGTTCGGCCCGGGCGAAGACGAAGCAGTGTTGGCGGTGACGACCTCCGCACTCGACTGCTCGAACATGACGTTCCTGCACCGTGACCAGCAAGGCTCGATCGTCGCGGCCGCCGACTGCTGGGGCAACCCGGTATCGATCAACAGCTATGACGAATATGGCGTCCCCGGATCAGGCAACGTCGGACGCTTCCAGTATACCGGCCAAGCGTACATCCCTGAGCTCGGGCTGTATTACTACAAGGCGCGGTTCTATTCCTCACGGCTCGGCCGGTTCCTGCAAACCGACCCGATCGGATACGCCGATCAGAACAACCTCTATGCTTATGTCGCAAACGATCCGGTCAATAACGAAGACCCGAGCGGGATGTGCACGGGGTCACTGTTCCAAAACTCCGCAGGGGACTGCACGACCGGAGCTGGGGTTGGGCCCCGCGCTACGGCCCAAATTGGTCCCCCGGATGGCCTACAAGCAAAGAATTCTGCACGAGGAGCCGACCCGAGGACTGCATCTACTGATCCTGCTCCGGGGTCGAAGGCGCAAGGATATTGTTCAGAATGCGTTTTAATGAGTCTGTTTCCTGTAACTCGCGTTATTAACCTGGCATTGGCAGTAAAGAATTGGCTATCTCCGGGACCAAAAGCCACAACTACAGTAATCGGTCGAGTTAATGATCTTAAAAATCTAAAGCCGGGAGAGCAGTCACTGTTAAATAGGCTTCCTGATAGAGGAAGCCCGCAAGCAAATTGGTCTCAAAATGCTGGCGTGTTGAGACAGGAAATGGCACGAGGTCTGCCCATTCGGGATGCTTCGCCCGGGAATACAGGCGGTCAGTTCTTGAATGCGGAACGCAATCTTCTTCAGAGTCGAGGTTGGAGGTTCAATGCAGAAAATAACATGTGGACTCCACCCCAGTAAAGATATGTAAGAAAATGGCACTTTCCCCATTAGGCAGAGAAAATCTCAATTTCGCTGAAGAGGCGAAGACTATATTCTCATTTCTCGAAGGAATGGGTCTGATATTGATAAATAGTTCTGATACTCTCGTAGAGTATTCCAATAACTCGCTATCGGTTGTATTGTATCATGGTCGGCAATCCTACGAAATAGGATGCGAAATTGTAAATCAGGGCGTTGTTTATTATATATCGGAAATTATAACTATTTATGATGTCGATTTAGGTTCTAAATATCGTGACGCTGTCGCATCAACGCCAGAAGATGTGCGGAGAGGCTTGATAAGACTGCGAGATATTTTCATTAAATATGCCCTTAATGCCGTAAGGGGTGATCATGAGACTTTCTCAAATCTTGCCAATCAGAGAAGAATATGGGCAAAGGATTTGGAACTCAAGACGAAGATATCGTCGATAAAGCCGCGCGCTGATGAAGCATTTCGCCTAAGAAATTATGCTGAAGCCTCCGAGCTTTATAACCAAATACGAGATAACCTCACTCCGTCCGAATCAATAAAGGCTGATTTAGCTCTTGAACGCGCATTACGGCAATCTGAGTAAAGATGGAGACCATGCAGCCTAAAGCGCCATATGGTGCTCCCGGCCCATAGTCTCGTCGATCGCCCCGACCTGCGCGCCATCGCGCAACCCGAGCGCCTCGGTGAGCTTGGCGCGGCTGTCGGTGTAGATCGCGGCTCCTTCGCGGGCGCGGGAGATGGCGACATAGGCGGACGCTGCATCGACGGTGTTGGCGCGGAAACTCTCCAGATGCGCCATGACGTGATCGCACGTCGCGCCCTGGCTGGAATGGATCGTCCGCACCCAGCCATGCCGCACATGCCGGTCGGCGAGCCGGTTCATGTCGAGCGTCTGGCTGGTGCCGTCCTGCTTCGCGACGGTGACGCGGGCGTGTTCGGCGTCGATCGCGACGACCTCGGCGGTATCGCCGTTGTTGCGGACAGCGGCGCGGTTGTTGCGGGTAAACTGGAGCCGGTCGCCGGTGCGGAACTCGGCTGCGACCTCGGTATAGGCCTCGGCCTGGTCACCGCCCCATCGCGCGGGTGACCATGCCACTGTCTTGCCCTGCGGCGAGACGAGCGACACGGTGCCAGCCTCGGCGTCGATCGACTCCACCCGGTAAGCACGGCCCCGGCTGAGCCGCGCGTCGCGGTTGCCCTGGCGGAACGTGACGACGCTGCCGGGGACGTAGCTGGCGGCGCTGCCAGCCTCGGCCTTACTCAATCCGCACGGCTCCAGCACGGTCGCGACCACGGCGTCCTGGCCGAGCGTTCCGTCGTTGAGCAGCGCGAACCGGATGGCGTCGGTGAGCCGCTGCCGGCCCTCGCGGGTCGGATCGAGCACGAGCGTTCCGGCGCGTTCCTCGCGGGAAAGCGCGGCGAAATCCCGCGCGATGAGCGCGCGGCGAATATCGTCCTCGGCGTGCTGGACGATGCGCCCGCCCCCCTTATCGATGGCGTCGAACGCGCGCGCGGCCTCGCCGGCAAGCATGGCCTCGACCGCCTCGCGGGTGAGGTCGTTGGTCTGGCGGACGATCTGGTCGAGGACGGGCGTCGTCATGCCGGCTTCCTGGAGCTGTGCGAAGGCGCGGCCGGCCCCCACGGACCCGAGCTGCTTCACGTCACCGACGAGGACGAGGCGCGCGCCTTCGTCGCGGGCGCGGGTGAAGAGCTGATCGGCCTCGCTGGCGGCCATCATGCTGGCCTCGTCGACGATCCATACCTCGCCGCCCGTCCCGGCCTCGGGCGGGGTCGGCGAGCAGCATGCGCTTGACCGTCATGTGTTCGGCATCGACGGCGCGGCCGAGCAGCTCGGCAGCGGCGCTGGTGGGGGCCATCGCGCGGATGGTGAGGCCCTGGGCGCGCGCCGCCTCGGCGAAGGTCGCGATGACGGTCGAGGTCTTGGCGGTGCCAGCCGCACCCTGGAGTCCGGTGATGCGGTTGGCGGACATGAGCAGCGCCTGGGTCGCGTCTTCCTGCCCCTTGGTCCAGGTGTGCCCGCGCTCGGCCGAGCGCAGCCTGGCGGCTTCGACGACGGTCTTGGCACGGATGCGACCGTAGAGCGGGGTCAGCGTGCCGCGCCCCTCGCGCTCGATGCCAAGCATGTGCTGCTCGGTCTCGACAGCCTCGCGCGTGGCATAGCCGGTCGCACCCTGCGCCATGCGCGGCGCGTGACGGATGACGAGCGCCTGGGCGTGCTCGGCGCGGTTGATCGCAGCGCGGATGTCGGCGTGGGTGGCGTGGCCGCGCGCCCTGATGGCGGCATCGCGTTCGAGTCGCGCGGCCGGGAATATGGCGTCGTGCTCGCTGATATGGGCAGCCGCGAACACGACCGCCTCATCGGCTGCTGCCGTGCGCGCGTCGGTGCCCAGACCCGGCATGGCGAGGGCGCGGGCCTCGGCGCCTGCGACCAT
>NZ_JSBN01000007.1 GCF_000797515.1 Sphingomonas sp. Ant H11 | reverse complement strand
GCCCGCCGACGCATCCGGTGCTGCGCGACGCGCCCGCTGCCCGTGGAGATTCTCTATGACCGTCGAGCTTCCCCGCGCGCCGCTGCCACCCTTCACCCGAGAGCCCGCGCGGCTCAAGGTTCGCGCGACGGAATATCGCCTGGTCAAGGACCGCTGGACCTTCACCGGCAAATATGATGGCCTGATGCGCCGCCGCGAGACATCTGTGAACGACATGCCGATCGCAGCGAGCGACCGCCGCTTCCTGTGGATCGCCCCGCTCCCACGGCCAGAGGGACATCCCCGCCTGGTCGGCGCGGGCTGATGGTCCGGCCAATACGCATTGTCGCCTTGTCGGGCAGCCTTCGCAGGCAGTCGGTCAACGCAGCGCTCCTTCGAGAGATCGCGGCACGCGCGCCCGTCGCGTCGCCGTCGAAATCGTGTCGCTGGAAACACTGCCGCTGTTCAATCCCGATCTGGAGTCGCCCCCACCACAGGCAGTCACGGCGTTCCGGGGCCGGGTCGCGGCAGCCGATGCGCTGATCATCGCCAGCCCCGAATATGCCCATGGGGTCAGCGGCGTCATGAAAAATGCGCTCGACTGGCTGGTTTCGTGCGAGGCTTTCGCGGCTATGCCAGTCGCGGTGTTGAACGCCGCACCGCGCGCGCACCATGCCGATGCCGCACTGCGCGAAATCCTGTCGACCATGTCGGCGCAGGTCGTCGAGAAGGCGTCGGTCACGATCCCGCTGCCGAACGCAGCGCCATGCCGCCCGACCATCAAGGAAATGCTGACAGATGCCTTGGCGGCGCTCATTGCGGCCACACGCCGGACGAACTCTCCATGACAACGCAACCGAACAGGAATCCCGCCAACCGCTCCAGCCAACGATAGAACAGGACCATGACCATGATACGCGCACTCAAGCTGCTGACACCACTGCTGCTCATTGGTGCCGCGAACGCAAGCGACGTGCCCCGCTATAACGGTGCTGGCGAGCTTGTGGTCCCGGCCGACTATCGCGACTGGATCTTCCTGACATCGGGGTTGAACATGAACTATGGTGACGAGCCGATCGCCGGGCACGATACGTTCGACAATGTCTTTGTCGACCCGGCCTCCTGGCGTGTGTTCAAGGCGACCGGACACTGGCCGCAGGGCACCATCTTCGTGAAGGAAGGCCGCCGCGGCGCGACCAACGGCTCGATCAACCGGACGGGGCAGTTCCAGACCGAACAGCGCGCCTATCTCGAGTTTCACATCCGCGACGCGAAACGTTTTCCAACCGGTTGGGGGTTCTTCGAAGCGGAGGGCGACAAGCCCGCGAAAGTGCTCCCCACCTCGGCGAGCTGCTATGTCTGTCACCAGCAGCACGCCGCAGTCGAGACGACGTTCGTCCAGTTCTACCCGACGGCCAAACCTATCGCGGTAAAAGCGGGCACCTTCGATGCCAGCAAATAGCCCTCCGCCAGTCTGACCGTCCCTGACGTCGCGCCAAGCCCGATCCCCCCGGACGGACCGCCGAGCTACCGTGACGCGGCCCTTTTCGGTTCCTGTAACCGATCAGCCGCAACGGGCGAACTAGACGGCGAGACCCAAGGTAGGTCGGGCGAAGGACCGCGATGTGAACGATACTCCGGGGAGTGGCGGCGCAAGCCGGCCGCGCTGCTTCAACGTCGCGCGTCGTCTCGAGCAACCCGCTTCTCCATCTCTGCGGGTCGCGCTCGACGCCCGCTCGGCCGCAGCCCTCGCGGCACTGCTTCCACTCCTTGGATGCGGCGAAGAAGCGGCCGGTATGGCCTTTGACGGCCTTGCCACATGCCACGCCGGGGATGATCGCGCCGCGCCCGCCCTTCGTGCCATCGCCGAGGAGGAACGCCTGCATGACATGCTGATCCGACACCTGGAGCGCGGCCTGCCCGAGGCAAGGCAGGATGCGTTCCAGATCGAAGCGGCTCGTCGATTTCATATCGGGCTGGTCCGCGGCGGCACCGCACTGCATCTCGCCCGGATCGCGGCGCTCGACGCCGCCGTCTGTACGATGTTCGGCCGACTGCTGCGAACCGGCGGGCCGATCGCTGCCGACCCCCAGGTCGCTTCGGTCCTGCGGCGCATCCACCGCGACGAAGCGCGCCATGTGCGCGTGGCGCGCAGGCTCGCGCTCGAAACGGGATCGGCTCGGGCGCTGCGAAACGCCGCCGCGGCGGCGCGCGACGGGCTGGCCGATATCCTGCTGCTCGCCCGCGACGCCTTTGCGGATATGCAAGTCGATCCCGTGTCGCTCGACCGCGACATCAGACGGCTGCCGGATGGCCTGCTCGTGGCATGACCGCGCCGACACCCCAGGATCGAACTTGGCTGTCGCGCGGAAGAGTCGCGGTGCTTGGCACAGGCCATGCCTTGCCCGACCAGGCGGTATCGACCGATCAGCTGCTCGACCGGATCGCAGCGCGGTTCGACCTTCCGCGCCGCCGCGAGGCGCTGGCGGTAGCGCGGCGCATGGGCATCAACACTCGTCATGTCTGCCGCGATTTCACTGCCGCGACCGAGGCCGCCCGCCCCGGCCAGGCCAATCCCGACCTCGCGGCTGCTGCGATCGCCCGGGCGCTGTCGGAGGCAAACCTAGCGATCGATGATATCGGGTATCTGATCGGTCATACCGCGACCCCCGTCCAGCCGCTGCCGGGCAACATCGCCTTTGTCGCGGATCGGCTGAACTATCGCGGTCCGCATCTCGAATTGCGCCAGGCCTGTACGGGCTTTGCCAACGCCCTGATGATCGCATTCGGTCTGCTGGCGGCACCAGAGGCCCGGCCGGTGGCGATCGTCGGATCGGAGACCGGCTCGCTGTTCTTCGACCCCGGCCGGGTCGCGAAAGATTCGGGGCAATTGGTCAACATGGTGCAGATGGGCGACGGTGCCGGCGCGATCATCCTTGGGCCGGCGACGAGCACCGGCGACAGCGTCGCGGCCGCATGGTTCGGCGCGCTTGGGCTCGGCCGTGCGCCGGGCCTGCAGATGCGCAGCGCGGGCGGCCGCGAGTTCGATCATGATTTCGCCGCGATCCTTTCGTCGGGCGCGCTGCTGTTCGATGCTGGCCGGGACGCTGCGGCCGCGCACGGCGTCGCGCTCGACGCCGTCGACACGATCATTCCACATCAGGTGAGCGGCCGGATTGGCGCACACAGCGCCACGCATTTCGGACTGCCCGTCGAGCGCTTCTTCGTGAACGCCGACCGGCTGGGCAATACCGGTTCGGCGGCGATCTGGCTTGCGCTCGCCGAGCTTCGCGAGGCTCGCCCTGCCAGCGGCACGCGCGCGCTGATCCTTGGGGCCGAGGCGACCAAATATATGCATGGCGGCTTTGTCTATGAGCATGGCTGAACCGCTGATCCACGTCGCCGGCCTCGCAAAAAGCTACGGGTCACGCACGGTGGTGCGCGATGTGACGCTGCGCCTGATGCCGGGCGCGATCGTCGGTCTGGTCGGTGCCAATGGCGGCGGCAAGACGACGACGCTGCGGATGTTCGCCGGACTGCTCCGGCCGGACCTTGGCAGCGGCACCATCGTCGGCGACGACATCCGGCACCCTGGCACCGCGCGCCGCGCGCGGATCGGCTATATGCCGCAACGGCTTTCGCTCTACCCCGAGCTGTCCGTCGCCGAGAACCTGCGGTTTCGGGCCGATGTCCATGGGCTGCTCGATGCGAAAGGGCACGTCGAAACGGCGGCGGCGCGCTGGGGCCTCGCCCCTGTCCTCGCAACGCGGTTCGAGCGCCTTTCCGGCGGCTGGGGCCGGCGCGTGCAATTCGCCGCGACGATGCTTCACGCACCACCGCTGTTGCTGCTCGACGAGCCAACCGCCGGTCTCGATGTCGTCACCCGCACCGATATCTGGCGCTGGCTGATCGAACTGGCCGGACGCGGCCACGGCGTCGTCATCGCGACGCACGACCTGGCCGAGGCCGAGCGCTGCCCCATGATCCTGCACTACCGGGACGGCCAGGTGGAGGGCCCGATCGCGCCGTCGGAGTTGATCGAAAAAAAGTGGAGCCGCAACGCTGGAGGCAGCGGTCGCCGCGCTCGCCCCCGGAGACGATCAGTGATCGCGCTCGGACGGATCGCGGCGGTCGCCCGTGTCGAGGTGTTGCGCTGGTGCGCTCGCGTACGACCTTCACCTTGCTGGTCCTGGTGCCGGCGCTGCAGGTGCTGCTGTTCGGCTATGCGATCCGCCCGACCGCGACGAGCGTCAGCGTCGCGATCGCTGCGCCAACGCCCGCCAATGCCGCTGACGCGGCCCGCGCGCTGCACCGCCTGCCGGGGCTGACCGTCATCACCGGGTCGTCCAGTCCCGGCTCCGCCGAAGCGGCAGTGCGCGCCGGACGGGCGCTGATCGGCATCGAAGTGCCCGCGCTCCGCTCGTTCGCCAACCCCACCCAGATCCAGCGGCCGTTGCGCATTGTCGTCGACGGAACGAATGCCGCGTTGACCAATGCTGCGGTCGCGCGGATCGAGGGCGGCTATTGGCGCGGGCTGGCCGAGCGCGCTGAGGCCGCCGATAGCGGCCCCGGTATCGCCGTCGAGCGGCTCTACAACCCCGGCGGGCGCGCCGACTGGACCTTCCTGCCCGCGCTGATTGGCGTGACGGTGATGATCGCGATGGTCATGCTCGGCAGCCTGAGCCTCGCACGCGACCGCGAATCCGGCAGCTGGGAGGGGCTGCTCGGCCTGCCGATAGGCCCCGCCCAGACCTTTCTCGGCAAGCTCCTGCCCTATGCAGCAATCGGCACGGTACAGGGCCTGCTGGTCCTGGCAGCGGGTGTCATGTTGTTCGACCTGCCGACGCGCGGCAGCGTCGCGGCGCTGGTCGTGTTGCTGCCGCTGTTCGCAGCGGCGCACGTCGCGCTCGGCTATGCGATCTCGGTCAGGGCGAGAACCCAGCTCGCGGCATTACAGGGTGCCGTCGCCTTCTATTTGCCCGCAATGCTCCTGTCGGGCTTTCTCTATCCATTCGAGACCTTGCCGCCCTGGGCACGCTGGATCGGCAATGCCTTCCCGCTCACCCATTTCATTTGCGCCGCGCGCGCGGCGTTGCTGCGCGGAGCGGGAGCGGCCGAGGTGCTGGCGCAGGGCGGGCCCATGATCCTGTTCCTGCTCGCCGCGACCGTCACCGCACTGCTCGCGCAGGCACGCCAGCTCGACTGACCTGCGCTGTAACCGGGCCGCCAGTCAAACCGAATGGGAGGTGAAGACCCTGCTGGGTCGATCCGGGAGATTCACTATGTCGTTCCTTCGCACTGCCACCATTGCCCTCGCCGCACCCGTTGCACTTTTCGCTGCCATGCCGGTCCAGGCCGCCGAGTTCGCGGATTTCGACCGTGCGGCCTTTGAAGCGGCGCAGGCGCAGGGCCGCCCAATCCTGCTGGACGTCCATGCCTGGTGGTGCCCGGTTTGCGGATCGCAGGCGCGCACGATCAAGCGCCTCGCGACGCCGGAAGCCTATCCCAAGCTGATCGTCTTTCGCATCAACTATGACACGCAGAAGGACGTCTGGCGCAGTTTCGGGGTCACCAAACAGGCGACGCTGATCGCGTTCCACGGCCGCCGCGAAACCGGTCGAATCGCCTTCATGACCGACAAGGCAAAGATCGCCGACCTCCTCGCTGCGACCGGCCGCTGACCCATGGCAAATGGCCTCAGCCCCCTGCTCGCCTTCGCAGCCGGAACACTTACGATCCTGTCACCCTGCGTGCTGCCGCTGGTGCCGATCGTGATCGGCAGCGCCGCGCAGCGCCATAAATGGGGCCCGTTCGCGCTCGCGCTCGGGCTGGTTGCCTCGTTCACGCTGGTCGGCTTCACGGTCGCGGTGCTTGGTGCCTCCTCCGGTTTCGACGGTGAGATCGTGCGCCAGGCAGGCGCTATCCTCCTGCTCCTGATCGGTGTCCTGTTGCTGGTGCCGCAGGCGCAGGACCTGCTTGCGCGTGTCGCGGCACCGCTCGCCGATTGGGCGGGGCGGCGGCAGTCAGGGCTCGAGCGCTTCGGCCTGGCCGGACAGGCCGGTATCGGCGTCTTGCTCGGGCTGGTGTGGAGCCCCTGCGTCGGGCCAACCCTGGGTGCCGCGACGGTGCTCGCCGCGCAAGGCCAGAATCTGACGGAGGTCGCGCTGGTAATGGCCGCCTTCGGGTCCGGGATTGCGACAATGCTGCTGCTGATCGCGACCGCAACGCGCGGTTTCCTGTCGCGCTGGCGCGGCCGGTTGATGAGCACCGGACAAGGCGGCAAGCGCGTGCTCGGCGGCCTGCTCGTCCTGGTCGGCCTGCTGATTTTGACTGGTGGCGACCGGATGTTCGAAGGGCTGGTGGTCAGCATCTCTCCGGATTGGCTGACCGATCTGACGACCTCCGTCTAGCCACCGGTCCAGACCTCCCTCCTCCGAACGCTTCGGAGCATGCCGATCACCTATCGCGGCACGATGGCGAGAACGCATTTCAGCAAGCGGGACTGCGCCATATCGAGCGGCGTCACCCGCCCAAGATCTGGACAGTCGGCCGCTACGATCACGACTTCGCCGCGTCCCTTTCGACGCCTTATCGCGGCGATCGCGAAGGCGCGACGCTGGCCGGGTCGGCCCGGTATGAGCCAACAGGATCGGAACCCGCAGCCAAGCTCTTTCAGCTCGATCGCGCGATTGTGGTCAGGCAATACCGGCAAGGGCCAGCACCGCTTCCATCCCGGGCGCGACGATCGCCGGGCCCGGCTCGATCGGTTCGCGCGGGACGCCGAGCCGGTTGACCCAGGCGGTCCGATAGCCGAACCAGGCGGCACCGGCAGCATCCCAGCCGCCAAAGGCAGCAAAGCCGATCCGCGACTTGGGCAGGCCGAACGCGTCAAGCGCCATGGCGTAGGCCGCCCTGGCGGGCTTGAACTGGCGGACACGGTCGGTGCTCAGCACCTGTTCGAACAGCGCGGATATGCCACCGCGCGCCATGTTGGCGCGCAGCGTCTCCTCGCTGAGGTTCGACAGAAACGCGAGCCGAACACCGGCAGCGCGCAGCTTCATCAGAGCCGGACGAACATCCGGCCAGAGATCGAGCTCGGCATAAGCGGCGACCAGTGCGCTGCGATCACGGTCGCTGAGCGTGAGGTGCAGCGCCTCCGCAGTATAGCGCAGGGACGCATCCGCGAGCGCATCGAACCCGGCATATTGCCCGGCGGAGGTGTAGAGCCAGGCATAACCGAACAGCTTGGCGTTCCATTGCTGTGCAAGCGCCTCGCCGCGATCGGGAAACAGCCGTTTCGCCAGCGCCCCCACCGGGCGCGGGTCGAAGATCGGGAAGCCATCGAAGGCGATCGCATCGACGAACGTCGTCGGTGCGGCCCGCGCGGCGGAGGGCAGAATCGCCGCGCCTAACGCCAGCGCGCCGATAGCGTCGCGGCGCGAGAGCGAAGGTGACGTCGGGCGGTCGGGCATGATTGGCTTTCTGCTGGTCACAGGGATTTGGTTTCGCCGCCGTCCATCCGCAGGCTCGATCCGGTCATCCAGCGGGCCGGCGGCGACAGCGCAAAGGCGATGAGCGCGGCAATGTCCTCGGGCTGGCCGAACCGCGATATGTTGGCTTCGCGGGCATAGACCTGCAGCGCGTCCTTGAACGCTAGGTTACGGCTTGCGGCAAAATGCTCGATCATCGCCAGGCGCCGACCGGTCATGACCGCTCCGGGCAGGATGGTGTTGACCTGCACATCGTCTGCGATGCCGCGGTCGGCAAAGGCCTTGGCCAGGCCGGAGATCGCCGCATTGATCGCGGAGACCCCGGCGAGCAGCGCTTTGGGTGCCTCGGCGGTGGCCCCCGACATGAAGATCAGCGAACCGCGCGAGGCCGCGAGATGCGGCCAGCCCGCGGTGGCAAGACGGCGCGCGCCATGGAATTTGAGCGCAAGCCCCTCCTCCCACTGCGCGTCGGTCATCGCCAGCAACTCGGCCTGCGGCACGGCACCGGCGATGTTGACGATCGCGTCGATTGTTGCCGATTGCGCGAGTGTGCCAGCGATCACGTTCGAGGCAGCATTCGGGTCCCGCAGGTCCTGCACGATCGGCAGCGCCTTTGCCCCCGCCGCGCGGATGTGCGCGGCGCTATCCTCGAGATCGGCTTCGGTGCGGGCCACCGCGACGACGAGGTCGAAATCCTGCGCCAGACGGATCGCGGTCGCACGGCCGATGCCGCGGCTCGCGCCGGTGACGATGACAGTGCGAGACGCAACCATCACCGCATCGCCCGATCGACGAGCAGCGTGTCGGTGAACTGGCGAAAGCCTGCCAGCTTGCCATCGTTAACCTCCCATAGATGGGCGAACGCGACATCGAGCGTCTTTCCGGTGCTGCGGTGAACGCCGCCATAGCGACCGGTGGCGACAACAACGTCGCCCGCGTCGAGGATGCTCGCGGGCGTCACCGTCAGATGCTCCCAGTCGGCCATCATCGGCGCGAGGATGCCTTCGGCAACCGCCTCCGGACCGCGGCCGGTCGCGCGATAGGGCCAGCCGTCCATGCCGACCCAGTTGATGTCTTCCGCCATCGTGCCCAGCGCGGCTCCGGCATCGCCGGCGGCCAGTGCCGCATAAAAGGACGCGACGGTGTCGCGATTGATGCTCATGTCTTTTTCGATCCGTCTGACGGTCCACCCGCGCCGAACGTGTGTCCGGACAATAGCTGGCGAACCGGAACAAGGGGTGCGTTGCCGGCGGGTTCCAACGGGGAGACAGAACCGCACCGGCAACGCTTTGCCGGACAGCGTTGGGTGTCAGTGCCCGGCAAAGGCGATCTTGATCTCCCTGGCGACGAGCGGCACGTTTTCCTCAAGCGCGAAATGGCCACCGTCGAGCCAGACGAGCTTGGCCTTGGGGAGGTCCTTGGTGAACGCCTCGGCACCGGCCGGGATAAAGAACGGGTCGTTCTTGCCCCACACGATCAGGGTTTTGGGCTGGTACTTCCGGAATGCGGCGTGCCAGCTGTCGTAGCGCGCGACATTGGTCTTGTAGTCGGAAAGCAGATCAAGCTGATAGGCATCGGTGCCCGGCCGATCGAGCAATGCCTGGTCATGCACCCAATTGTCCGGACTGATCGCTTCGGGGTCCTTCGCGCCGAAGCTGTACTGGAACTGTGTCGTCTCGGGCTTGAGGAAGGTCCGCGCCGCCGCCTCGGTCGTTGCGTCGCGCTTGGCCCAAAGCGGCAGGAACACCTGCTTGGGCATGTCGCCGACGCCTTCGAGATAGCCGTTGGCGTTCTGGATCACGAAACCCTTCACCCGATCAGGGTGCGCGGCGAAAATGCGGAAGCCGATCGGCCCGCCATAATCCTGCATGTAAAGCACATAGGAGGTCAGGTGCAGCTGATCGAGCAGCCCCGTGACGTGAGAGGTCAGGCTGTCGAAGCTATAGGTGAACTCGGTGTTCGACGGCGCGGCAGACTGACCGAAGCCGATATAGTCAGGCGCGATGACGTGGAACGTGTCGGCCAGCGCCGGGATCAGCTCGCGATACATGTGCGACGAGGTCGGAAAGCCGTGCAACAGCACGATGGTCGGCGCGTCGACGCGCCCCGCTTCGCGATAGAAGACCTTCAGGCCATCGACCGTCGCGGTGCGGTAGAAGGTCTGCGTCGATGCGGGTGCGGCGGGTGCCGCTTCTGCAGGAAGTGGGGTCGCGGCAAGCAGGGCGGCGGCCGAAGTTGCCAGCAGCGCGCCGGCGGTGGAACTGAGTGGCTTGGTCATGGGGGCTTTCCTTGTAACCGTTGTAATTACCATTTAACGGTGTCTCTTTAAAAGGCACCTGTCAAGAACGATTTTATCGGTTACAAGGATTGCGTCGCCGCATGGCGGCGGACACAGGATACCGAGCCGATGCACCAGAAACCGTTTTCGGGAGAATTTCGCGAAGGAATGCCCTTTCTGGGCGGCAGCCTGTGGATCGACTTCGTCAACACCACGCCCGTCATCAAGGGCACCGCGCTAGACCTGATCGGCGACGCGTCGGCGTTGGAACGCTGGGCCAGGCAGGCCAATATCGAAACTGCCCTCGCAAACGCGCCCGATGATCCGGCCGCCCTGCAGGACCTGCGCGCACAACTGGCGGACGCGTTCGACCGGCTCGCGGCGTCCAAGCCGCTTCCGGGGGACCTGATTGCGACGATAAATCACCTGATCCAGCACTCCGCGATCAGGCGTCGAATCGTTGATACCGGTGACACCATCGCGCTGAACGAGCATGTCGAGTTCGCCGGGCCGCCGGTCGCGAGCGCAGTCGCCTGGCATTTCGCGCAGTTCCTGGGCAATTACGAACATCAGCGACTGCGCCACTGCGACAACCCGGCCTGCACCATGCAGTTCTACGATGTTGGCAAGAACAACCGCAGACGCTGGTGCACCATGGCGCTGTGCGGCAATCGCGACAAGGTGGCCCAGTATCGCGGCAGGAAGGCGGTCGCTCGTGCGGACTAAGGCAAGCTAGTCCGCCAGGCGCTGCTTCAGGCGCGGCCCCGCAAAGTCGAGAAACGCCCGCAGCTTGAGCGGCACGAGCCGAGCGCTCGAATGGATCAGGCTGAGCGGCGTCGGGTCGGGTTCGAACCTGCCGAGCACGGTCACCAACCGCCCCTCTTTCTCCGCCTCGGCGACCTGATAGTGGAGCGCGCGTGCCAGGCCGGCCCCGGCAATAGCCGCCTCGATCGCCGCTTCGGCCGTTGTCGCGGCGAGGCGACGTCGGATCGGGAACGGCCTGATGACCTTGCCGATGCGAAACGACCAGCCATCGGGTGTCGACAGGAGTTTGCCGGACACGCAATCATGGCTGGCCAGATCCGCCGGATGCAGCGGAGTGCCGCGCTCGGCGAGATAGGCGGGGCTCGCGCATACGACATGCCGAATGTCCGCGATCGTGGTCGCGACCATGCTGCTGTCGGGGAGCCGGTTGATCCTGACCGCGAGATCTACCTGCTCGTCACCGAGATGTACGATCTCGTCGGTCAGCCTGAGGCTGATGGTGACCTCGGGATAAGCGCGCAGAAAGTCCACCACGATCGGCACGAGATGCATGCGCCCGAACACGATCGGCGCGGTGATGACCAGTTCGCCGCGCGGTGTGCGATACTCGCCCGACGCCGCGCGCTCGGCCTCGGCCAGCTCGTCCAGTAGGCGGCGGCATTCGGAATAATAGGACTGGCCGCTTTCGGTCAGCGATATCCCCCGCGCCGACCGGTTGACCAGGCGGACACCGAGCAGATTTTCCAAGTCGGAGACCTTTCGACTGATCGTAGCGAGCGGCATGCGGGTCCGTCGAGCGGCAGCAGAAAATCCTCCATCTTCCACCGTCGCGACGAACGCCGCCATCGACTCGAATCGGTCCATGATCTCTTCCATATTTCGGGAGGCCAGTTCTCATAAATAGTGGATAGATGGTGATATCGAAAGACCGCACATTGCGGGGATCGGCGAGATGGTGGGTGCGGTGCGACGCGCCCTGCCCCTTTGGCCTTCCCAGTCAGTGAGATCGATGATGAAGAATTTTGCTATGGCCGCAGTCGCCGCCGCCCTTCTGCCGACCGCAGCTTCGCCAACACGCCGGGCGTGGCCGCCGCCGCTACGGTCGCGACGGCACCCGGTGTCACGTATCATACTGCCAAGGTGCGCGGGCTGGACATCTTCTACCGCGAGGCCGGCCCCGTCACGGCACCAACCGTGCTGCTGCTCCATGGTTTTCCGAGTTCCTCCCATATGTTCCGCGATCTGATCCCGCTTTTGGCTACAAAATATCATGTGATCGCGCCGGATTATCCCGGTTTCGGCCATTCAAGCGCGCCATCCGCCGCGGCCTTCCGCTACGACTTCCCGACCCTTGCCAATGTCGTCGACGAGCTCACGGCGACGATCGGGCTGACGCGCTATGTCCTCTACATGCAGGATTATGGCGGCCCGGTCGGCATTCGCCTCGCCATCCTGCACCCCGAACGTGTGCGCGGCCTGGTCGTGCAGAATGCGGTCGCCAATGTGGAAGGCTGGAACCCGCAGATCGTCGGTGGCTTCGCGGCGGCCTGGAAGAACCGCACACCCGAAACCGAAAAGGTCTTTCGCGGTGCCTTCACGCCCGAGGCGACCAAGTTCCAATATGTCGAGGGCGTAACGCGTACCAACCGGATCAACCCGGACGCTGGGTGTTCGACCAGACGTTAATCGACCGTCCCGGCAACGACCGGATCCAGGTCGAATTGCTCTACCAGTACCAGCACAATGTCGAACTCTACCCCGCGTGGCAGGCGTTCCTGAAAGCCAGGCAGTTGCCGACGCTGGTCGTGTGGGGCGATAATGATCCGATCTTCACAACCAAAGGACGTGACCTTTTCCGAACGTTGGTCCCATCGACCGAGGTTCATTCCTACCCGGCTGGCCATTTCGCGCTGGAGACCCATGCCCCCGAAATTGCAGCAGCGATGCTCGGCTTTCTCGACCGCCTGCCGTAGGCATCTCCGTGCTGACCGCCGTTCACCGTGGTCGATCGGCGCTGCTCTTCGCCGATTGGAAGCAAGGCTGCGGTAAAACGGTTCAATTTTGAGCCGTCTGACACCGAGTAGATGATCGCTTTCCAGCAGAATTTGGAAATCCCCGCAGACGAACGTCTGATCCCGATCGAGGATACACCCGAGCTGCGCTTTAACCATTCCAATGCCATCGGTCTGCTTGCGTCGCGCGGTGCGCTTGGCGAAGCCGGGTGAGTACCGACGACCTGCTCGGCGCTTCGCCGTACAGGGCGACTTCGCGGGTATTCTGTGGGTTGCAACAAACGCAAAAAGCCCTGCCGCTCTAGCGACAGGGTGATTGCAAGTATCGTTGGTTGCGGGTGAGCTGCTGCCGGTCCCATGGACACCAAGTTAGGCTACATGAGCCTGCTTCTCGAAGTCCATGGGGCTGAGATAGCCCAAGGTCGAGTGCCTGCGCGTGGGATTGTAGAAGCGTTCGATGTAATCGAACACGTCCTGCCTTGCCTGATTGCGCGTGCGGTAGGTTTTGCGCGCGATCCGTTCGGTCTTCAGCGAGGAGAAGAAGCTCTCCATCGCCGCGTTGTCCCAGACGTTGCCGGACCGGCTCATCGAGCAGGTGACGCCATTGTCGGCCATCAGTCGCTGGAACTGCTCGCTGGTATATTGGCTGCCCTGGTCGGAGTGATGCAGCAGCGCATCGGGCTTGCCGCGCCGCCAGATCGCCATGACCAGCGCATCGGTGACGAGCTGCGCCGTCATCGTGTCGCTCATCGACCAGCCGACCACCCGCCGCGAGAACAGATCGATCACTGCGGCCGCGTACAGCCATCCTTCGGCGGTCCAGATGTAGGTGAAGTCGGCCACCCACTTCTGGTTCGGCGCGTCGGCGCTGAACTGCCGATCGAGCACGTTGCCCGCGATGACCGAGCGTTCGCCATGATCCTTGGGCAGACCGCGGCGCCTAGGCCGCGCCATCAGGCCGTGCATCCGCATCAGCCGTTCGACACGATGCAGGCCGCATGAAAGCCTTCGGCCAAGAGATCGTGCCAGACGCGACGCGCGCCATAGGTTCGGTAGCTGGAGATGAAGCTGGCGCGGATCTTCCCTGCATACGCTTCGTCGCTCAGCGACCGGGCGCTTGGCGCGCGTACGAGCCAGGCGTGGAAACCACTGCGCGAGACATCGAGCGCCCCGCAAAGCCACGACACCGGCCAGATCCCTCGATGCTTTGCGATGAACCCGAACTTCATATCGAGTCCCTGGCAAAGTAGGCCGCGGCTTTTTTTAGGATGTCACGTTCGGCCTTCATCCGGGCCAACTCGCGGCGTAGCCGCTCAATCTCCTGCTGCTCGGGCTTCATCTGACCGTTGCCCGGAAACGCCGACTGGGGATCAGCTTCCGCTTCGCGGACCCATTTGCGCAGCACGTTCTCGTGCAGGTCCAGATCGCGCGCGGCCTGCGCTACCGCCACGCCGCGATCTCGGACCAACTTCACCGCCTCGAGCTTGAACTCTCGGCTGAACTTCCGTCGTTGCATCTACACCCTCCGGTTCCGAAAACACCTTATCTTGGTGTCCACGAAACCGGCAGCAGCTCAATCCAAGTCGTATCGCAGCCACGCACTCCGCTTGATTTCCTGTGGTTCATCCCCTCGGGCGGCGACGCGCGCTATCTCGCCTCGCCGATCGGCGAACGCGCGCCGACGCCTGCTTATCTGCGCGAAGTGGCGGTGACCGCAGATCGGCTTGGCTTCTACGGCGTATTGATGCCGACCGGCGCGGGCTGTGCCGACGCCTGGATCACCGCCGCGTCGATCGCGCCGTTCACCGAGCGCCTGAAACTGCTGGTGGCGCTGCGCCCCGGTCTCACCGCCCCCGCCGAAGCGGTCCGCCAGGCCGCCGCGCTCGACCGACTGAGCAACGGGCGCGCCCTGCTCAACGTCGTGACCGGCGGCAGCCCGCGAATGCTGGCACAGGACGGCATCTATCTCGATCATACCGAACGCTATGAACAGACCGCCGAATTCCTCGACATCTGGCGCAAGCTGGCGCGCGGCGACACGGTCACGCAGCAAGGCAAATATCTGTCAATCACCGGCGGACAGCTCAATTTCCCGTTCGTGCAAACCCCGCACGCACCGGTGTGGTTCGGTGGATCCTCCGAGATCGCGCGGGAAATCGCCGCCGAGCATGTCGACGTCTATCTCGCCTGGGGCGAACCGCCGCAGCAACTGAAAGAAGTGATCGACGACGTCCGCGCCCGCGCCGCCAAGCGCGGGCGCACGATCCGCTTTGGCTTGCGGATCCACTTCATCGTCCGCGAAACCGATGATGCCGCCTGGGCCGCCGCGCACGATCTGATCCAGCACGTCTCCGATGCGCAGATCGAGCAGTTCCAGGCAATGCTGAGCAAGGGCTCGGACTCGGTCGGCCAGGCGCGGATGCAGGCGTTGCACAAGGGCAGCCGCGACAATCTCGAACTCGCCCCCAATTTGTGGGCCGGCATCGGGCTGGTCCGCACGGGTGCGGGCACCGCGTTGGTCGGCAGCCCCGACAGCATCGCCGAGCGCTTGCAGGAATATGCCGATATCGGGATCGATACGGTGATCGGCTCGGGCTACCCGCATATCGAGGAGGCGTACCGCGTCGCCGAGTTGCTCTTCCCCAAGCTGAACCTACCCAACCGCTCGGTTGAGGCATTGCCGCCCGTCCGCCCGCTGCTCCCCCCAATTGCGGGGCAGAGTGCCGCTGGGCGCGTTACGTGAGGGTGTAAAGCAGGGCTCCTTCTAACGCCCGAGCAAGCGATCGAGGATAAGCCCTTCAACCCGCGCGAGTTCGGCATCGCCGTGCCGACGCGGCCGCGGCACGTCGATGCGGATGTCGAGCGAGATGCGACCGCCCTCCAGCACGATCACGCGGTCGCCAAGCGCCACCGCTTCGGCGACGTCGTGCGTCACCAGCAGCGCCGAAAAGCTCTCGCTCGCCCAGACGCGTTCCAACAACCCCTGCATCTCGATCCGGGTAAGCGCATCGAGCGCGCCAAGCGGCTCGTCGAGCACCAGCAGGCGCGGTCGGCTGATGAGCGCGCGCGCCAGCGACACGCGCTGGCGCTGGCCACCCGACAGGTTGGCGGGCCAGGCATTCGCCTTGTCGGCCAGCCCGACCTCCGCCAGCCGCGCATCGATCAGGCGATCCCGCTCGGCACGGTCGGCAATGCCACGCGCACCGACGGCGACATTCTCGCGCACGCTTGCCCAGGGCAGCAGGCGCGGTTCCTGAAAGACGACGCGGGCGGCGGCGACATCGGTGTCGATCCGCCCCGCACTCGGCTTCAGCAGTCCGAGGATCGCGCGCAACAAGGTGCTTTTGCCGCACCCCGAGCGCCCGACAATCGAGATGAACTCGCCCGCCGCCAGATCGAGATCCAGCCGGTCGAGCACCCTGGTCTCGCCGAATTCGACCGTCAGGCCCCGCACCGCAACCGGCGCGCCAGT
This sequence comes from Sphingomonas sp. Ant H11, assembly GCF_000797515.1. Lineage (GTDB taxonomy): Bacteria > Pseudomonadota > Alphaproteobacteria > Sphingomonadales > Sphingomonadaceae > Sphingomonas. The sequence continues at coordinate 90,350 of NZ_JSBN01000007.1, read as the reverse complement.
GCGCGGCCTGACGCTCGGGGCGACGACGCGGAGCTGAGGCGCACTCATCGATCAAGCCGAGGCATAAGCGGGGTTCCAGCGCAGGAGGCGACGTTCGAGCAAGCGGGTCAGGCTGTCGGCCAGCTTGCCAAGCGCGGCATAGACGAAGATTGACAGCACGATGATGTCGGTCTGGCTGAACTCGCGCGCCTGCATCGCCATATAACCGATGCCCGAATTGGCGGCGATCGTCTCGGCGACGATCAGCGTCAGCCACATGATGCCCAGCCCGAAGCGCAAGCCGACCAGGATCGAGGGCAGGGCACCGGGAAAGATCACGCGGCGGAACAATTCCCAGCGCGACATGCCGTAGATCCGCCCCATCTCGATCAACTGCGGGTCGGTCGAAACGACGCCGTGATAGGTGTTGAGGTAGATCGGAAAGAAGATGCCCCAGGCGACGAGCAGCACCTTGGCCTGCTCGCCAATGCCGAACCACAAAATGACGAGCGGCAGCAACGCCAGATGCGGAATGGTCCGCACCATCTGCAAGGTCGGGTCGAGCAACCGCCGCGCGGTTGGCGACACACCGCACAACAGCCCGAGCAGGAAACTGATCGCGCCGCCCGCCACCAGCCCGGTCAGCGCGCGCGCGGTGCTGACCGCGAGATTGGCGACGAGTTGCCCGTTGGCGATCAATTCCCCCGCCGCGACCACAACCGCCGTCGGTGCGGGCAGGATATTGGACGGCAGCACGCCAAGGCTTGAAGCCAGCTGCCAGGCAAGCAGCAATCCCACCGGCACGATCACCGGGGTGAGCGCGCTGTTCGCCAGAGTCCAGCGCCGTTCCCGGCTCATTTTGCGGGTGTCCAGCCGGTCCACGCCGCTTCCGCAGCATCGATCTTCCTCGGGATGACCTTCGCCGCCAACAGATAATCCGCCACGCGTTGCTGGGTGGCGATATCGGCGGGGGTGATCGGATCTACCGCAAACAGGAAGTCCTTGTAGCGGGCGAGCATCCCGTCGAGCACCGGCAGCGGCAGGCGCGTCGCCTTGGCGACAGCATCGCGATAGAAGGTGCGATGCGCGTTGCCCCAGGCTGCTTCGGTGCGCAGTTCGTCAAGCGTCGCCTTCAACACCTCGGCCCGATCCCGCGTGAAGGTGCCGGAGGCAACGTAGAGCGCAACAGTCCGTAGGTCGCTTGGCGGAAGGGCGATCTCACGGGCATTGCTGCGGGCGAGTGCCAGCGTGAAATACGGGTCCCAGGTCAACCACGCGTCGATCGAGCCATTGGCCAGTGCCGTCTGCGCATCGCCGGGGGCGAGGTTGACCGACACGATGTCCGCCAGCGTCAGCCCGACGCGACCGAGCGCCGAAGCGATCGCATATTCGGAAGCCGACCCCTTGGTATAGGCGACCTTCTTGCCCTTCAGATCGGCGAAGCTTTTGACCGTCGATCCCTTGGGTACCACCAGCCCGCTGCCGACCAGCCCGGGCACGCTCTGCGCCGCGACATAATAGAGATCGGTCCCCGCCGCTTGGGCGTAGACCACCGGCGTATCCCCGACCAGGCCGATGTCGACCGCCCCCGCGCGGATCGCCTCGATCAGCGGCGGGCCCGAGGGAAACTCGACCCATTTGACCGGGCCGATCCCGCGCGCCTTCAGCCTTTTTTCGAATTCCCCGCGGGCCTGTGCAAGAAACGGAACGCCGTTCTTCTGCGTGGCGAAGACGACGCCCGTGTCCGATGCATCGTGCTTCGCCCCACAGCCAACCAGCGCCAGCGCCGCGACACCGCCGCCGATCAAGCCCAGGATCTGACGACGGATCATTCTGCCGCTTCCAGCAAGGCGGCGGGTTCGGGCAGGATCTGGCGGCTTTCGCGGCCATCGACCCCGCGCGGAATTTCACCGTCGAGCGTCACGCGGCGCACCACGCGGTGCTGGTCGCCATAATCGTCGATCGCATAATGCTGTGTCGCGCGATTGTCCCAGATCACCACGTCGCCCTCGCTCCAGCGCCAGCGCACGGTGTTTTCCAGCCGCGTCACATAGCTTTGCAGGATCTCGTAGATCCGCTGCGACTCGCTCGCCGACACGCCGAGGATGCGCTTGACGAAACCGCCGAGCAGCAAGCTACGCTCGCCGCTTTCGGGATGGACGCGGACCACCGGATGCTCGACCTCGTAAACGGTCGAGGCGAAAATGTGCTTGTGCAGGTTGATTTCGCGCTCGCTCGCCTCAGGCCGCTGGGCGGCATAATCATAGGCGTTGGTGTGGATCGCGCGCAGCCGGTCGGCGAGCAGGCGCAATTCCTCGGGCAGGTTCTGATAGGCGGCCGCCGTGTTCGCCCACACGGTGTCGCCGCCCGCTGCCGGGATCGTCACCGCGCGCAGGATCGAGGCGAAGGGATAGCCGTCGACGAAGGTCACGTCGGTATGCCAATGGTTGGCGCGGCCGCCGATGTGAGAATCGAGTTCGAACAGGAAATCGCCGCCACGGCTCGGCACCGTCGGATGCGCAACCGGCTTGCCAAAGCGCTTGCCGAACGCTTCGTGGCCGGCATCGTCGAGATGCCCCTGCCCGCGAAAGAACAGCACCTTGTGCCGGACCAGCGCCGCACGCACCGCGGCGAGTGTGGTGTCGTCAAGCGCTGCGCTCAACCGCACCCCGCGAACCTCCGCGCCAATCCGGCCGCCGACTGGAAGGACGTCAAGGATACCGTCCGGGTCGGGTGCGTTGAGATAGGCATTGGCAGACGTCGTCATGGCAAGTCTCCTCCGTCGAAAGGGGTCATGCGGCCAGCCGCGCGAACGGCCGCTGCAGTCCAAGATGGTCGCGCAGCGTGCTGCCCTCATATTCGGTGCGGAACAGCCCGCGCCGCTGCAGTTCGGGGATGACCCGCCGCGCAAAGTCATCGAGCCCGGCGGGCAAGGTCGGCGGCAGAATGTTGAAGCCGTCGGCTGCCCCGGCCACGAACCACGCTTCGAGCTCGTCGGCGATGTGCGCGGGCGTGCCGATCACCACCTTGTGCCCGCGCGCGCTGGCGACGCGCGCGACAAGCTGGCGGATGCTGAGCCCTTCCGCGCGGGCGGTATCGACGAACAGCTTCTGGCGGCTCTGCCAGCCGTTGGTGGTAGGGGCTTCCGGCACCGGCCCATCGACCGGATAGCCTGACAGGTCCCACCCCATCAGCGTCGAGACAAGGCCGAGGCCAATGCGCGGATCGACCAGATCCTGCAGTTCGTCGTGCAGGGCCTGTGCCTGGTCCGTCGTCTCGGCCACGAACGGCATGATACCGGGCAGGATCACCACCGCATCGCGCGATCGGCCCGCCGCTACCGCTGCCGTGCGCACGGCATCGGCAAAGGTCAGCGCGTCGGCGAGCGATTGCTGCGCGGTGAACACGATTTCCGCCGTGGCCCCCGCCAGTTTGATCCCGTCCGCCGATGAGCCTGCCTGCGCGATGACCGGATGCCCCTGCACCGGACGCCCGGTCTGCGATGGCCCGGCGACGCGGAAATGCGCGCCGACATGGTCGATCGGGCGGACCTTTGCCGCATCGAAGAAGCGCCGTCCGCTTTGGTCGAACAGCAAGGCATCGTCGTCCCAGCTATCCCACAGCGCGCGCACGACATCGAGATATTCGTGCGCCCGCGCGTAGCGATCGGCATGGCCGAGCTGCGCGTCGAGCCCGAAATTGCGCGCCTCGCCATCGGACGCCGAGGTCACGCAATTCCATCCCGCGCGCCCGCCGCTGATCTGGTCGAGCGACGCGAATTTGCGCGCCAGATGATAGGGCGGGAAATAGGTCGCCGACACCGTCGCGACCAGGCCGATCTGCTGCGTTACCGGCGCGAGCGCCGCCAGCAGGGTCAGCGGGTCGAGATAATAAACCGGCGCGATCTGCTCAGCGAGCGGGCCGCCGCCGAAAGCCGCGACATTGTCGGCAAAGAAAAGCGCATCGAACTTCGCCGCCTCGGCGGCTTGCGCCAGTCGGGTATAATGCGCCAGCTCGGTCAAATCCTGCGGGCGTACCGACGGATGCAGCCACGCGGCGAGATGGTGCCCCACCCCCATCAGAAAGGCGCCCAATTTCATCTGCCGCTTGGCCACGCTCAGAACTTGCCCTTGAGCGTCGCGCCGAAGGTGCGCGGATCGCCGAGCACCTTGACGAAGGGGCTGACCGAATTTGCCGCCCCGATCCCGACCGCATAGCGCTTGTCGAAGATGTTGCGCGCCCAGAACAGCAGCGAGTAGCGCCCGTCCGTGCCGTGCAGGCCGATCCCCCCATTGGTCAGGCCATAGGCCCCCTGATAGCCATAAGCCGAAATCGGGTTGAGCAGGTTGGTCGCGCTGCGATAGGTCTGATTGAGATACGCAGTGAGCGCGACGCGACGGCTGATCGGTGCATCATAATTGAGGCTCGCCTGCCCCGACCATTTCGACGAGCCGATGACGCGCTTGCCCGACAGATCGACCGTGGAAACGACGTTGCTAAACTCGATCGGTGCCGGCGCATTGGTGTACGATCGATAGGTCGCGTCGTTGAACGATCCGTTGAGCGACGCGCTGAACCCACCGCCCAGCTTCGCTTCGCCTTCAATCTCGACACCGCGCAGCCGGACCCTGGCGGCATTGCCGAGGAAGTTGCCAAGCGTCGGCCGCGACAGATCGATCTGCGCGGCCTGATAATCCCGAATATCGTTCCAATAAAGGTTGCCGTTCAGCGTTGCGCGGCCACCGAACAGCTTGGTTTTCACCCCGATCTCATAATCGGTCGATTTTTCGGGGTTGATGATGAGGGGTTTGCCCGGCCCCGGCGTCGCGCTCAAATTGGGCGTCGCGCTCAGATTGGCTGCCCCCGACTTCTCGCCATAACTGACCGAGGCATAGAGCAACACAGCATCGCTGATCTTGTACGACGGGTTGACCAGCCACGACCAGCTGTCGGTCGTGCGGCTATCGGCATAGGTCGGAAAGATGCCGCCAAAGGCCGACAGGATCGCGGCGCGCGCCGGCGCGAGCGCGCCCGGCAGCGTCGCGCCGCCGAAGGTCAGGCCCGTATTGGACGCCCGCTTGGTCTCGCGCGTGAAGCGCACGCCGCCGGTAAGGCTGAGCCGGTCAGCAAGATGCCATGTTGCCTGCCCAAAGCCTGCACCGCTGGTGACGTGCAGTGTGCCATATTGATCGTACTCGACCCCGTTGAGGATCGCGGGCGACAACGCCGCCGTCGGCAGCGCGCCGGTCAGGAACCATTTGGTCGAGTCCGCCTGGAAGATCGAGCGGTTGTTGCTGACCAGATCCTCGCGCAGGAAATAGCCACCGACCTGATAGTCGAGCGCGCCGCCGGTCGGCGACGCCAACCGCACTTCCTGCGAATATTGGTCGACATCGACGTCATAGCCCGCCCGCAGAATCGAAAAGGGCGATCCGTCGCTGTCGTTGCGCGGACGAAAGCGCAGTTGCCGCCACGCCGACACCGCCGTCAGCGTATGCGCACCGAGCTTAACGGTCAGTTCGTTGGAAACGCCGGTGACACGGCTGTCGATGCGGTCCTGCGTGTTGAGATCGGCATTGCGCCCGACATCGTAGCTCGGCGTATAGCCGAACAGCCCGCGAACTTTCGTGTCCCAACTGGCAGCGCGCACTGCGCCGTTGGCAAACGTCTTGGCATCGGCGAAATTGGGATAGTAATTGTTATATTCGCTGGTCTCATAATGCTCGGCGATCAGACGGCTGGTGACCGGCCCGCTTTCGAACAGCAATTGCCCGCGCACCGCCCAGCGATTGACGTCGAGATATTTCTGCCCGTCATAGGCATTGCGCGCCCAGCCATTCGACGCGTCGCGATAATAGGTCAGGCGATAGGCCAGCGTGTCGCCAATCACCGGACCCGTCGCATTCGCCCGGATCTGGTAGCGCCCGTAATTGGCATAGCCCGCCTCGAGGTTAAGCTCGGGGGTAAAACTCGGTCGCTTGGTGGTGACGATCAGCGCGCCGATCGTGGTGTTCTTGCCGAGCAGCGTGCCCTGCGGTCCGCGCACCAGTTCGATATGGTCGAGATCGACGAAATCGAGCCAACTGAACCCGACATGGGTGAAAAACACGTTGTCGACGATCAGGCCGACGCCGCCCTCCGCGCCGTCATTGTTGGCGTTGCCGCCAAGGCCGCGCACATAAAGGCCGGATACGCGTGTATTCTGCTGGACCGCCGCGAAATTCGGCAGCTTGGCCGCATAATCGGCGACCCGGTCGAGATGCTGCGCCTGCAGCGTGTCGCCCGAAACCGCAGTAATCGCCGCCGGCACGTCCTGCAGGCGCTCACTCCGCCGCCTGGCGGTGATCAAAAATGTCCGCGGAGCCTTGATCGGCCTGGACGTCTTCGCTCGGCTCGGACCGATCGGCAGGTGCCACTCCCGCCACCCGCGTTTTGCGCATCGGCGTGTGGACTGCCTGCAAGCAGCGCCCCGATCGCGACACCAGAGTAAAATCCTGATCGTACCCAAGTCTTCATTATCGCCCCCAATTTCCCATTAGAATGATAGGAAAATGGAACGTCACAACCGCCTCCCGCCTTTCAACGGTGAAAATTTTTCTTCGCGAGCAGCGAGCCCGCTCCGCTTCGTTCAGAAAATCATCGGGTTAGCCGCAGAAGACCGGCCAAACGTCGGGCCTCGCGCCCCGATGCCTGCAAAGATCGACAAGCCGGATTTTCTCCGGGCACAGCATTTCTTCTGAATTCCCATCGCCGCGATGGTCTATTGAACGGGTGGTAAAAAATGGGACCGGCATGCGGACGTTTGCGCCACCCGGCACCTTGAACCGGGCTCGGCGCTGACCCCGACTCCCGTGCAAATGTCGAGCAGGCCGTCCCCGCTGTTCGGTCGCCGGCTCCCTTTGTTCGGGACCACCGGGGATTGTCGGCTCTCAACCAACAGGAACCACGATGACGGAAACAACCGCATTCCCGACCTCGATCGCCTTTCCGCGCGAATTGGGCATTGTCGTGGAGGGCCTGCAGCACGCCCGGCGCGACTGGCGGGCAAGCCAGGCGCGTCATGCCGAACGTGGCATCCAGTTCCCTTCGCGATTGGCGCTTCGACGGATCCTGCACGAGCTTGGCACCGCGTTGTTCCCGTTGCGGCTAGGGCCGCCCGAACTCACGATCGGCAACGAAAACGCATGGGTCGAGGCCACGCTTGAATCGCCCCTTTCACAACTCGGTGCGCAAATTGCGATTGAGCTGCGCGTTGCGCGGCCCGAGATCGACCGGGTGGCCGAAGGCCTGGAGGTCGAGCGCATTCTCGGCGCATTTACAGCAGGCCTGCCCGACATCCGGCGCGCGCTCGATGACGATGTCGACGCAGGCTACGCCAATGATCCTGCGGCGCGCAGCGTCGATGAGGTCCTGTTGTCCTATCCGTCGCTGGCGGCGATCATCCACTATCGGCTCGCCCACCGCCTGCATCGGCTGGGCGCTCCGCTGGTCGCGCGGGTCATCGCCGAGATCGCGCATGCCGAAACCGGCATCGATATCCATCCCGGCGCGCAGATCGGCCGCAGCTTTTTTATCGACCACGGCACCGGATCGTGATCGGCGAAACCGCAACGATCGGCAACCGTGTGCGGCTGTATCAAGGTGTCACGCTGGGGGGAGAGCCGTTGCCGGCCGGCGGGGCTGCGGCAGCCGTAGAGGGCGGCACGACGCGACGCCACCCCGCGATCGCCGACGATGTCGTCATTTTCGCCGGTGCCGTGTTGCTCGGCCCGATCACGATCGGCGCACGCACACGCATTGCTGGAAATGTGTGGCTGCGCGGCGATGTGCCGCCCGACAGCGTGGTCGAGGCGTCCGTTCCGGTCATCCGCCCAAAGCGGCCCGGCGAATGATGCGCGCAGCCGAGCGGCAATCGCATCGCATGGTTTTGTCAAAGGTGGAGACTTGCATGAAAACCCTGGCCGTCCTTGCTTTCGCATCCGTTTTGGTCACCGGGGCCAGCGCGGCAACGCCAGCCCCCGCTCCGCATGTAGCGGCCGCGACGATCGACGATTTGGCCAAGCCACTGCCCTTGCCCTATGACGAGAAAGCCGATGCGCATGCCGATCTCGCCGCCGCAATCAAACGCGCCAAACGCGAACGCAAACGCCTGTTGATCGACATGGGGGGCAATTGGTGCCCAGATTGTCGGGTACTGGCGGGGATCTTTGCGCTGCCTGAGGTAAGGCCTTTCCTCGATCGTCATTTCGTCATCGTCGAAGTCGATATCGGCCGCTACGACAAGAATCTCGACATCGCCGATCGCTATGGCGCGCACTATGATCGCGGCGCGCCGGCCGTTCTGATCGTCGATCCCAAAACCAACCGCCTGGTCAATGACGGGCATACGCTGGCACTGCGCGATGCCCGGCACATGACGCCGCAGGCGCTTGCGGACTGGCTCGCGCAGTGGACCTGATAGCGCGGCAGCGCGTGCTTGGGCGCTTCGACCACGCCCTCTGCGGCGCGGCGGCATCGAGGCCCTATCCCGTTACCGGCACCTTGGGGACAGCGGCGGGATCGGCCAAAGCCTGGGCCTCCCGCAGCACGCGCAGCGCATTTCCACCCCACACCTTGCCGATATCGGCCGGGCTATAGCCCGCCTTCAGCAACGCTGCGGTGACCTTTGGATAAGCGGTGACGTCGTCGAGGCCATCGACACCGCCACCCCCGTCAAAATCGCCACTGATCCCGACATGATCGATTCCGACCAGCTTTATCGCGTGCAACAGATGCGCCATGAACATGTCGAAATCGGCGCGCGGCGCGGGGAATTTCGCTTCGATCGCCTTGCGCCGGGCGACCAGCGCGCGCTTCTCGGCCACGCTCAGCGTGTCCATCCGCATGTACCCGGCCATCAGTTCCTTGGTCGCGGCGTCACGCCCGGGATTGGGGGCGGGAGGAGAAATCATATAACCGCTATAGGCGTTGACTTGGATCACTCCGCCCTTGGACGCGACGAGCAGCGCGTCCGCGTCCGACACATTGCGCGGATGATCGTGGATCGCGCGCAGGCCCGAATGCGACAGGATGATCGGTGCCCTGGACAAGGCGACGGTCTGCCGCAGCACCTCGTCCGAGGCATGCGAGACATCGATCACCACGCCGAGCCGGTTGGCCTCCGCCACGCTTCGCGCCCCAATGGGGAAAGGCCGTGCCATTGCGGCGTGTCCGTGGCGCTGTCGCCGAGCGCGTTGTTCTTGAAATGGGTAATCCCCATCATCGTAACGCCAAGCCCGCGAAAGGTCTTCATCAGCGAGAGATCACCCTCGAACGGATATCCATTCTCCATGCTCAGGAAAACAAACCGCTTGCCGCGCGCGCGCCCGGATCGCATCGTCAGCGGTCAGCGCGAGCGCGAACACGTCGGAATGTTTGGCGATCATTTCGCGAATTTGCACGGCCCGCCTGATGCCGAAGTCGCGCGCCGCCCGGTCGCCTTCGGGCGTGGCCGGTCCCGACGGGGTATAGATCGCGAAAAAACCGCCATCCACGCCGCCTTCGACCATGCGGGGATAATCCACCTGATCGCCATCGACGCCGACGCTGTGGCGATCCGTTATGCTCCATCCCGGCCGTCCGAGATTGGCAGGCGTGTCGAAATGAGTGTCGAGCACGATCAGTTTCTCATGGATCGCGCGCGCGGGGTCCGCCTTGGGTACGGCCCGTTGGCGAGCGGCGGTGAGCGTGCTGCTCGCCAGCAGGGTCAGCAACAGGCCGCCAATTGCCGCATGGCGCATTCCCGCCCCCGCTCGCGACCGTCCCTTGTCCCCGCGAGCTCGCCCTAACGCCGCTCCCCTTCGCTCCTTCATTTCTTGTGATCCTCATAAAATTCCGGCGGCGGCGGATTGTCCGGCAGCTTCTTGGGGATATCTGCACCACGATTGCCATCCGCGCCAATAGCACCCGGCCCCGGCCCGATATGCGCCGCGTCGACATTGTTCTCGGCGCAGGAATATTCGGTCAGCCCTTCACCCGGCTTGCCCAACACCCAGGTTCGACCGAAGGTGAACGGCCGCGTGTAGAATTTCTTGTCATCCACCAGCAGGTCCAGATGGATGTGATGCAAATCGGGCCGTGTCCAACGCTCGACCGCGTGCATCTCCCCGCTCGCCGGATTGGCGTTTTCGTCGATCCAGATCTTGTCATCCTTGAAGCCGATCGAATCGATGACAAGCGTGTCCCCTTCCCAGGTGCCGACTGGATTGCCGAAGAAGCGTGGCTCGGGGTCAACCTCATGCTGGCGACCGTCCGTGGGAATGAAGCGATGCGTCGAATAGAGATAGAGAAACGCCAGCCGCTTGGGCGTTTGCAGAATCTCGAAGGGCAAACCACTGGCGTCGTGCCGCGGAATACCGCCGAGGATACACAGAGCCTCGGGGTCGATCGTCTTGGTCAGATTGTGCTGCAGCGCCGCCTCGCCCGCCGCTGTCAGCGGTAGTTTGAAGCCGGGCAAATCCTTGCCGATATTGCCACCCGGCTTACCCTTTTCGGGCACCGGCTTCCAATAGCCGGTCAAATCGGGGTGCCCGGCCGCATCCCGCGGGGCCGGCTGCGGTGCGCCGGTCGGCTCCTCGCCGCGGAGCGACGCACCGTCTCCTTCGACCTCGGGCGAGGGCGCGCTGTGGCGGGGCGAATCCTGCGCCATCACGGGCGACGCCAGGCTGGCGAGCAACGCCAGATAGGGCAAGCGGCGGACAATGCGTTTCATGGAAATCCCCTCAAAAGAGCAGGCGGACGAACGGGTTTCAGAGGAAGCCAATGATGCGCCCGCACACGCCCACCCCCAGCCACAGCAACAACGAAATCGGGGCGAGCAACCGGATCAGCGCGGGCGAATGACCGGCCCGGAACGCGAGGCGCTGGACAACGAAGGACGACAGGACCGCGAGCAGCAGCAACACCATCTTCGTGCGGAACGTGTCGTCGAGATAATAGCGGTTGGGCTTGGAGGCGACGAGCAACACGCCCGACACAAGCATGCCCGCCAACGCGGCCAGAAACACCGGTCGAACGGCAGCGACGATCGCCGCGCCATCGCTGCGGCGGAACAGCACCCGGCCTGACGTCAGATTCCCCACCAGCACCGCCCCGCCAAGCACGGCGAGCCCCAGCAAATGGATCGTCTCGACGATCGCAAACCCCCAGGTGGATTCGCGCATAAAACGTCCCCAGCCCGGTCTGGCCGAGCCACAGGAAAAGCGAATGGATCATGACCCGGCCACCCCGATCAATGGAAGTAGGCGATCATGCGACCGCAGACGACGATTCCGGACCACAGCAGGAGCGAGACGGCGGCAGAGATCCTCGCGCCGCGCGGCGTGGCGGTTCCCCGGTCCCACGTCGCCACATGCCGATATGCGGTAAAATGGAAGACCACCAGGTTGGCCCCGGCCAGCAGCAACAGCACCAGCTTCAACTGGAACGCCACACTGCCGGCCAGGCGCACCGCTTCCGACGCGAACAAGGCCGCCCCGCTGAGCGCCATCACGGCAAAGCCGATCCACATCAGCGGTAACAATTGCCCCGCCACCACCGAAACCTGCTCCCGCCGCAAGGCAATGCCCAGCAATCGCAGATCGACGAGGGCGACCGTCCCCACCATCAGCGTCAATGCCAGCACATGCACGCTTTCGACGATGGGAAACGCCCAATCCGACTCGCTCAGCGCGCGCGAAATCGGCAGGTCATGCAACCACTGGCAAAAGGCGAGGACAGACGACATCGCCTCAGCCGTTGCGCGGATCGCCGTCGCCCGGACCGCCATCGCCGGGCGTCCCGCCGTAGATCGAGCGGCCGCTCGGCAGCAGCACGCGCCGCGCGTCGATCGTATGGGATCCGTCCTTGGCCAGATAGCCATCGACCACCAAAGTGTCGCCGATCTTCACGTCGCCCTTTTTCCAGCCGCGCCGCGACAACGCACCGGGGCCGCCGCCCTCGCACGCCCAGGTCGAAACGACGCCGTTGCGCCCCTTTACCTCAAGGTAAAAATAGGAGTGCGGATTGGTCCATTCGATCTTCGTGATCTTGCCGGTCAGGCGAACGGGCTTGGATCCGTCAAATTCGGCGGAAAAGGAATGGTGCGCGGTGGCGGGCACCGCGGCAAGCCCTAGGGCCGCCGCCAATACGAAGCGTGTCTTCGATAGGGTCATGATAAGCCTCCTGCAAAACGAGAAAAAGGAAGGACGATCACGGACGACCAGCGACCGCATCGAAGCGATCGACGGGGGGCAAGGACAGCGGCTTCCCGCGCGGATACCAATAGGCGGCATGGCAGGCCTCGCACGCCGCATCGATAGCCGCACCGGCAGCGATCAGGCGCTCGGGGTTGCGTGCGGTGATCGCGGCCAAGGCCTGCGACCGCCCGCCTCCAGCCGTTGGGCGGCACGGACAAACCGCGCCGGGTCGCGATCGATGTCGGCACGAATCTGGACCGCCGTGCGTGTACCCGGGACCGACGCGTCTGCGAGCGGACTATGCCCATCGCCCCCCACAGCCAGGCCCGGACGCTGAAGCTGGCGCGCGCCCGCAATCAACGTCTGCGCATGCCCCAGAAGCCTGCCCCATTCGGCGGTCGATTGGGGCGCGCGCTGCGCCGTGCCACGCTGCGTCTCGACGGTACCGACCGACGCCCACAACGCATCGGCAGATGGGTCGATCGCCGAATCCATCGTAGACTGAATGGTGATGGGTGCCGCGTTACCCGCCGACGCGCCCTCGACGGCGAGCACGCCAACCAGGAAGGCAGCGCCCGAGAGCCACACGCCAAGGGCCAGCAGGCCCAACCGCTGCCCATAGCCGGAGTGCGCTTCTTGATACTCGATCAGCACAGAATGCGCCCTCCCCTTGCACCCGCCGCCTCCTCGATTACGAATTTCAATTCCTATCTGTCGAGTATGAATTATCTTTTCCAATGCAAATGAATCCCATCCACCGATAGGAAAGGATCGCGAATGCCCGATGAGCACTCGCGTGCCGAAGCTGCGCAACATGACGGGTTGGTTGGTCGCGCTGCCCAGGGGGGACGTCGTCCAGCGGACGGTCAGCGACCTTTTGGTGGAACCTCGACCGCGTCGCCCCACGTGCGACGCGTAGATGGTGCATTGCCGATTCCATCGACAACGCACCGCAGCCGCCAGCATGCAGGGCCATTCGCCTTCTCGTCAAAGGCCCCGGCCACATCGCGGCTCTAGAGCTTGATCGTAAGCCTGCTGTAATAATACCCGCCGTTGATGCCATATGGTGACCAGCTATCGGTCGTCGCGACACCGTTGCCGCCTGCAGCCAATCCCGCCGCATAAGTTATCGGATTGATCTTCTCGGGATAGGTATTGAGCAGATTGGTCCCGCCGACCGACACCCCGATACGGTGGGTGATATCGTAGTGAATATCGAGATCGACGATACCCCGCGTGCCGAACACGTTGTTGACAAAGGCACCGGTGCTTCCACCATCGACATAGACCGATGAGCGGCCGAACAGCGTCCCGCGCAAATCGATCGTCCACTTTTCCTTGCGGAACAGCGTATCAAGCGAGAGCTTCAGCTTGGGCGACACCGTCTCGAGATAGGAAATCGCCCCCTGATCAAGATATTTCTGGCCCGATGCGGCGATCTGCGCTGAGGACGTTGCGATCTTCGTCAGCTTCGTATCGTTGTAATTACCGGTGAGCGTCCAATCGATCGTTGCGTCGCCTGCGAGCGGCGCGCCGTAGTTCACGACCAGTTCGACCCCGCGTGTGCGACTGTTGGCACCGTTGACATAGGTCGAGATCGACGTCGAGGTGACGGTGGGGTCGATTGTGTTGCCGTTCGCCGTAATCGCATCCGTCACGGCTTGCGAGCGGACAATGCGAACGCCACCGATCGTCTGTAGTCCAAAGATGCTGCCGGTGCTGACGATCCGATCCCTGATCGAAATCTGGTAGACGTCCAGCGTCGCGCTGAGCTTGCGCGCCGGATGCAACGCTATACCAGCGCTGAAGTTCGTCGATTTCTCGGGCTTGAGACCAGTGAAGCCGAGCAGGCGCGCGGCCGCGCTGTTCGCGGGCAAGCGAACGCTCGCCGTCGTCGGCGAAACGCTGGTCGCGGAATAATATTGTTCGGCCAGCGTGGGCGCGCGAAACCCGGTCGACACCGTCCCGCGCAGCGCGAACACCGGGGAGACGTCATAGCGTCCGGTCAGCTTGCCGACCAGAGTATTGCCGAAATCGTTGAAATGTTCGAAGCGACCGGCGGCGTCGAGCTGGAGTTTCTCGACCGGCTTGACGGCCAGATCGATATAGCCCGCAACGTTGTTGCGCGAATGCTTTCCGGCATCGGTCAGCGCGAATCCGGGATAGGCGGCGACGCCAACCTTGTAACGGGATGCGGGATCCCCTTCGTGAATTTCATAGGTTTCGCGCCGGAATTCCCCACCGAAAGCAATATTAAGCGGGCTGGCGAGGCCGATGTCGAAACCGCGCGCAAGGTCGAGCGTGTTGGTCCACTGGCTCCCGACGAAATCCCCAACGTGGAAATTGGTCGGGCTGGTGCCGGTATCGGCGACCAGCGAGGTGTTCACCGAATTGTTGTTGTGGATGCGGTTGATGTCCCGTCCATAGGTGGACGACAGATCCCAATGCCAATCGGACAGATCCCCCTTGATCCCGCCCGTCACCGCGTAATCGTCTTCCTCGTCGTCAGCACGGGGGTGAACCCCTGCGGCCAGATCGTCGGCGCGATGCTCGGGAAGCGGTAGTTCTGGCGCGACTGGCCGTAGCGATGACCATAGCTGCCCGATGAATAAACCTCGACAGCGCCCAGCTTCACGCCCGCATTGTAGAAGACGGTGGTCAATTTGTATTTGGCGTCGCCGTAAATCAAATTGAGATGGGGGTAGCCGGGCAGGAGCGGCAAGGCCGGATTGGCGCGATTGGTCGCCGAGAACACGCGCTGATCGGGCCGCCGCGATCGCTATAGTCGTGATAACGGTGTTCCGCCGAAACGTTCAGATAAGAGTCCTTCGACCCGATTCCGTAATTGCCGGCCACCGCAACCGTGGCCCCGTCCCCTTCGCCGTACGCGCCGCCGGATGCGACGAGTTGCCCGCCCTTATAGTTGCTCTTGAGGATGATGTTGATGACACCGGCGATCGCATCGGTGCCATATTGCGCAGCAGCCCCGTCGGTCAGGACCTCGACATGATCGATCGCTGCGGTGGGGATGAAGGCCAGATCGGCGGATGCAGCCCCGCCGAAACCACCGGTACTCCCGACCGTCAGGTTCGACGAGCCATGACGCCGCTTGCCATTGACGAGGATCAGCGCGTGATTGGGGCTTAGCCCACGCAAACGCGCCGACAGCTTCAGATTGCCCGCGTCCCCGCCGAAGGATTGCGCGGTGTAGGACGGCACCGTCGTGTTCAACGCCTGGTTGAGATCGGGTTTGCCGGTGCGCGCAAGACTGTTGGCGTCGATCACCTCGATCGGGGCGGCGCTGTCGACAGCGCGGACCCCCGTCAGGCGCGTGCCCGTGACGATGACATCCTGATCGGAATCGGTGGACTGCACGGGTGGCGGCACGGCGCTGGCCGGGTCTGCGGCATGAGCGGTAAAGGGAGAGAATGCCGACACCAAAAGAGCGGCACGCAACGCTTTGACGGATTTCATATCTGTTCCCCTTTTACTGTCTCCCAAGCTCATTCTGGCGAGCGCCTTCTGTTCGACCGTCCGTCGACAGTGGCATTCGGGATGCGACCCGTTCTTGGGAGTGCGGCACCTTCGGTCCGCAGAAGCGATAATACCCTACTACTTTGATAGGATATAAGGGAGCAAATCTTGCTTGTTCAAAATCAAAAGTTTTCAATCATTTTTTGACACAAGTTATCTATTCGACAAAATGGCGAATACATATGATCGACTTTAGGTCGATATCATTTAATTATTTAGGCAAAAAAACCATAGCTTTGCATTATCTACAAATATATATTTAGTGATTTATATTTGAAAATATCGTCAGTTTTTGACTCGTTATTACGATAGATAAGATGAATTATTATTTACAGTACCGCACCGCCTTCATCGCGACGGTCGCGTGAGTCACGCTGCTCGCTTCTCAATCGCGGAGGTCGTCGTAGCGAGCGTGCGATGGGGCGCATCAGGCGGGTGGGCTCAGAGGCCCGCCCGCCCGCGTCCGCCTTTTGTCCTTCGGCCAAGGGGTGGCCTGATCGTCTTGAACGGTCAGCTCTTGTCCTGATCGCGATACGTCTCGTGACAGCCCTTGCAGGTCTTCCCCACATTTGCCGTCGCGGTCCTGATCGCCTCTAAGTCACCCTTCGCCGCAATCGCAGCGTAGGTCGCCGATGCTTTCGCGAAATCGGCACGCTTGGCGGTGAAATCCGCCGGGTTCTGCCAGATCGCCGGTTTCGCGGCGGTCTGCAGGCCCTGACCAGATTGCGTGCCTGCCGGGAACCAGTTCTCCTTGTTCTGTTGCTGCCCGAGGCGGGTCACGATCGCAGCATTGGCCTGGATCACGGCGAGATCGGGGGTCGCAGTTTTGAGTTGGTCATTGATCGTCTTGAAGGCGCGTCCGATATCCTTGTAATGCGCCTGGCGCGCCGCGATCACATCGCTGGCGGTGGCCGCGATCGCGGCGGTCCCGACGAGCACTGTGGCAAGAGCCGGCAAGATTTGTGTGAGGCGTTTGTATCGCATTTTCTATCTCCCAAGGGCATTCAGAAACAATGTGACAAGTATTGCGGCGTTGGAGGAATAGTTTCGACCGCGTTCAGCCATTGCGCACCACTAACCAAACCAACAACGCAATGACGACCAGCGCGGAGGCGGCGTGCCACCATTTTCCGATCGGGAGCGGTGCCACCGTCTCGACGAACCGCTTCCAGCCTGTCACCATCGGCCCGATCAGATTTTCGCGCTTTGCGAACAGGTAGAACAGCACCGCGACAACATGGATTCCCACGAGGATTTGCAGCGCGGTAAACAAGCGTCCATGCCATTCGGCGAGTGTCCGGCTGGTATCGAAGCTGACCAGCCCCGAAAGCGGCCCCGATTCCAGTCCATCGACATCGGTGACGAACAGACCGAGCAGGCATTGCGCCAGCAGCAGCCCGAGCAGGAGCACAACCGAGATCGCGCCGAGCGGATTGTGGCCGACCGGCGTCGATTGCCCGCGGCCCAAAACCGTACGCCCGTAGCGGAAGATCGCAGCAGGCCCCTTGACGAAATGGGCGAAGCGCGCGGTCGTACTGCCCACAAACCCCCAATAGATGCGGAAAAGGACAAGTGTCAGGAGCGCATATCCGGCGTAGCGATGCCATTCCAGATTGGCGCGATGCGTGTACCATGACACCGCAAAGAGGACGGCGATCAGCCAGTGGACGCCGCGTACCCAGCCGTCCCATATCACCACAGTGTCCGACGAAGGACGAACCTCGTCATCGGCGGTCGCCACCTGTCTTGATTTCCATCTCACCGGAAAATTCATCGCAGACCTGCTATTTCAACGTCTTGAGATGTTCGATGATGGCGGACCGCTCCGCCGGATCGGGCGACGGAGCATCCATGTCGGCACCGGGTGCAAAGGCCTGCGGATCGGCAAGATACTGGTCCAGCACAGCCGACGTCCAGACGCCGCCCTTCGCCTTCAGCGCAGACGAATAGGGAAAGTCCGGTCGGCTTGCCGCCGGCTTGCCGACGACCCCGATCAACGACGGACCGAGTCCGCCGTCGCCATCGCCGTTCACACCATGGCAGCGCGCACAGCGATTTTCGAACAAGACCGCGCCGTGCAGGCGTGTATCGACCGGTTCCGAACCGGCCGCAGCGATCAGGAAGAGCGTCGAAGCACCAGCAAGAACGAAAACACTCCAACGCACAAACACACTCCGAATTCGACCGCCGCGCTTGCAAACGCCCACCGACGCGCCTCTTGCACCGATCTGCTCCAGCGCATGGATCGGGCGATGCGGGGGCGAAGCGCGAGGCTCCGCCCCAGGCCAGGGTTACCGGAGTGCTACCTGGCGAGCCGAAGTGCTTGCGGTCTGCGCAACGGCCGCCGGTTTCTCCGCGAGGAGCTGCTCGATCCTGCTGGTGAAATCCTGCTGCAACTGCGTGTTATATGCACCGCTCGCGGGCGATGCGAAGCCCGAATGAACCGCCTTTACCTTGCCGTCGCGGCCGATGAAGACGGTCGCAGGCCAGGTGTCGAGATGCGCGAGCTGCGGCACCTTCTCCCACATCTGTGCGGGGGAACCGGCCTCGAGATAGGTATATTTCACGCCATATTGCTTCACGAAGGCTTTTTGTCGCTTGAGCGAGTCCTGCTGCTCAGGCTCCTCGAAATTAAGCGCGACGATCGCGAGGCCCTTGTCGCGATATTTCTTGTCGAGCTGGACGAGATATTGCGCCTCGTCATGGCAATTCGGGCACCAGGTGCCGGTGACGACCGCGACGACGACCTTGTTCTTGAAGCGCGGATCGTCCTGCGTGACGATCTTGCCGTCATTGTCCGGGAAGGCGAATTTGAAGGTCTCGTTCGCATTGGCAACGGTCGTGTGCGTGTTGAAGTCGTCGGGCTGGGGAAGGCCCTTTGCGACGGCGACATCCGACCGATAGGCGGTGTAGCGCGGCGTGGCGTCATAGCCACCTTCCGAATAGCCGCTTTCATTGCCACGCAGCGCTTTCGCCAGCGCCTCATAATGCGCAACGACGTTGAGCGTACCATCGGGATTGGCGGACACTTCGATCACACCGGGCCGGTGACCATCGAAATGGCTGAGCAGCCATTTGCCGTTGGCGAAGCGGCCGCTAAACGCGCCGGTATCGCCGTCGATGCGCAGAATCGACGCGGCAAGTTCGGCACCGCGCTGCTCGACGATGAAACGAAACGCCTTTTCGCCCTTCGACGACGGCGTATCGAGCGGGATCACCCAATTGCCCGCGACCGCAGGCACATTCGTGGCGGCAGCCACGGGCGCATCGACATGCCGCACCGCACGGAAGCCGTATTTGATGCCATAGCCCGGCCCCTGCAGCGTCGTCTCTCCAACGAGCTTCCCGCCATTGAGCGTCGCGCTGATCGTGGTGAGGTAATGCTCCGATTCGAGCACAAGCTTTCCGTCACGGAAGCTCGCGCTGGTCGTGGTCTCGTACGGCCGGAAGCCGTCGTAGAAGGTCCCACGCAGCGTCGGACCTGCACCCGATATATCCAACCGGAACGGGACCTCGGGTCCGTTGTCGGTCAGCACGGCATCCCACTGGCCTGCAATGGGGGCCGTATCGGCAGCATAGGCCCCCGACGCGACGACCGCTCCACTTGCGGCCGCCAGCGCGAGTACGATTTTCCTAAGAGACGTAGTCATACGGCACCCCTTTCTTGAAGCAGTGACTCAGATTACTTGGCGGCGAGCACCGTCGGTGCCCGTGTTTCGGCGGATGCGACGGTTGCGGGGGCCTCGGCCAGCAACTGCTCGATCCGGGTGGTGAATTCCTCGTTCAACTGGGTGTGATATTCGCCGCTTGCGGGCGACGCGAAGCCCGAATGGACCGCCCGCACTTTGCCGTCACGTCCGATGAAGACGGTCGCGGGCCAGGTGTCGAGATGCGCGAGCTGCGGCACCTTTTCCCACATCTGCGCCGGCGAACCGGCTTCGAGATAGGTATATTTGACGCCATATTGCTTCACGAACGCCTTTTGACGCTTCAGCGTTTCGAGCTGTTCAGGCTCCTCGAAGTTGAGCGCGACGATCGCCAGTCCCTTGTCGCGATACTTCTTGTCGAGCTTCACCAGATATTGTGCCTCGTCATGGCAGTTCGGGCACCAGGTGCCGGTGACGACCGCGACGATGACCTTGTTCTTGAAGCGCGGATCGTCCTGCGTGACGATCTTGCCGTCATTGTCCGGGAAGGCGAACTTGAAGGTCTCGTTCGGATTGGTGACGGTCGTGTGCGTAAGGAAGCTGTCGGGCTGCGCAAAGCCCTTCGCGCGCGCTACGTCCGGGCGATAGGCGACGAGCGTCTTGGCATAGCGGCCGTCGGGCGCGGTTTCGGCGGCATAGTCGTTGCCGGCGGGCTTCGCCACGGCGGTTGCCACGGCCTTGGCCCGGGCGATCTGCTGCTGGACGTCAAGCGTCCCATCGGCCTTCGGTGTCACGACGATCACGCCGGGACGGCTGCCGTCAAAGTGGCTGAGCACCCACTTTCCGTCCTTGAATGCGCCGGTATAGGCACCGGTGTCGCCGTCGATACGAAGGATCGAGGCGGCGAGTTCGTCACCGCGCTGCTGCACGACGAAGCGGAACGCCTTTTCCCCCTTGGACGACGGCGAAGCGAGCGGAATCTCCCAAATGCCCGCAACTTGCGGCACCGACGACACTGTGGTCGTCGGCGCGTCGACGTGGCGAACCGCGTGGAAGCTGTAGTCACTGCTGGTTTCGCGATTCTGGGCAACGACCGTTCCGTTGAGCTGTCCGCCCTCGAGCTTGGCGTTGATGGTGGTGAGATAGTGATCGACGTTCAAAACGAGATTGCCATTCTGGAATGTGGCGCTGGTCGTCCCGTCATAGGGTTTGAACCCGTCATAGAAGACGCCCTTGATCGCCGATCCGTCAGCCGCAATGTCGAGGCGGAACGGGATCTCGACGCCGTCGCGCGAAAGCGTGGCGTCCCAACGACCGACGACCGCGCCGTTGCCGGTATCGGCAGCTACGGCTGTCGCCGCGACGCTGGCAAGAAAGGTGGCCGCAAATGCTGTAGCCTTAAAAGTCTTCTTCATGGCACACTCCGATCGTTGGGCTGGAAATTGAATACGCTAGGTCAGGTCGCAGGTTTTCGTCCGGGCATCGCCCTCTGCGCCACGCGCAGACGGTTGGAGCTTGCGTAGGTCCGCCACTCGGTCGGCAAGCCTGGCTTGGTTTCAAGAAGAATGGAGAGAATTTCCCGGCGATCCTGCAGGGACAGGCGCGCGAAATCTTCGCCCTGCTCCTGCCCGGTCAGGACCTCGAACAGGCGATGATAGACATACCCCTTCGCCGGCTCCGGGATCGAGTCGAAGGCCGACGAATAGATCAGGTAGCTGCACGGGTAGCGGAAGATCCGATCGTGAAGATCGAAATCTCGCAGCGACCGGCCTTTGGAATCGCGCGCGCCCTGTGCCGCGAACTCGCGCGCGAAGGCCGACGACGCGATCACCTTGCGACGGTCGAGTCCGCCGAGCGGCGTTTCACCAGCGAAGAGCAGATACCGCACCAATTGTTCGGCGGGCCGCCGAATCTTGTCCTGGGTGGCAGCGGGTAAGCCATCGAGCGATGCAGCGGTGGCCGCTCCACCGTTCTGGGCGAGCGCATAGAGCGCGATCCGCGTCTGGTAGTTGGTCAGTGTGATCAGATTGTGCATTTGCGTCTGATGCGCGAGCACCAGCAGCGCGACCTGATCGCTGGTCCGGGTGAGATAGGCGGACGCATCGAACGGTTTTTCGAGTGGAGCGAGCCTGGGCAGCGGCTTGTCAGCGCCCGGGCTGACATCGGCAGGCCCCGCAACGGTTGCGGCATTGGCCATCGTTGCCGGAGCCAGCGCGCCGGTGACGTACCAGCCGCCCCATCGCTCTTTGAGCGGGCTCTTCTGATCGGTGATATATTGCGGCGCGCGCGGAGTGAGATTGCCGGTCTGCGAGGGATAGACCGAGCGTAGCAACACGCCAGGCACGCCGCGCGTGCCGGCCGCGATATGGCATTGCGTGCAATCGAGTTCGGCGCGTTTGAAAGTCGGCTTGTCCGATTTAACGTCGTCGAGCAGATAGAAAATCGCACCCTGCATCGGATCGAACGAGACCAACTCGATGGTCTTTCCCTGATGGACCGACCCGACATAGACGTCATCGTTATAGTAAAGCGCGCGAGGATGGTCGGCCGAGATCTTCGTGAATTGAAAACTTGTCTTCGAGAAGACCAGGGTTTGCGAGCTTACTGGTATCTTGAGCAACTTCAGAACCGATGGGAGGTAGCCGCGATCCTTGTCGTAGGAGAGTTTTGCGCTGCCCTGGTCCAACGCGCGTTGCGCCGCTGCGACAGGATCGTTGACCGGGTCGCGATACCGGATCGGAGCGTCGCTATAGGGAACATATCCTTGGTTCTGGACAGCGATTTGCGCGTTGGCCGGATCGACGAAAGACCGCGTCGCAATCGTGCCGCCCAAGGCCAGCACACTGAGGCCGAGCCCCCAGGAACCCACCACATTCAACGCCGGGCCCCGCGCCGAGCGCTTGCCGGACCGATCTGGGATCGACCGAGGCATGGTCAGGACTTCGCCGCGATGGTGATCGGCACCGTCACATGGACCGTTTTGGGCGGCAGGCAAATCCGGCCATCACAGGATTGGTAGCGGATACTGACCGGAACGACCTGTCGCCCGGGCGTCAGGCGCGAACGCAACCGCACCGGAACCGTCACGCTGAAACTGCGCGCATAGTATGGCGTCACGAAGCCGAAAGCTGGATCAAGCGCGACGATGGGCGCGCTGCCGCCGACTGGCCCCGCCGCTGTCGCGACCGCGTTTTGCTCGACGGATACCACGAGCGGCGTTGGACCAGTGGCTGACTGCTTCAACCCGTAAACGTGCCAGCCCTCCCGGATCGAGCCCCGAACGGTAAGAATTGCGCGGCTGGCAGCGCTGGGCGCTACGACGGGATCAAGGCTCCATGACACAGTCTCGCTTGCCGCGTTCGGTGGCACGCCCTCGGCCTGGGCGATCGCTGCCGCAGACAGTGCCAGCGAAACCAACCCCACCCGAGGCGACCACGCCCGCACCCGGCCAGAGCCTTGGCTCGCCTTTGAAAGAACCCGTTCCACTCCCTTCACGCAAACCGCCTCCAGCCAGATCAACAGCTGCTTCGGTGTCGCCGATATCCCGGGCCCGACCGATGCTGATCTGAGCAGGCTAGAAGACGCCTTCTCGCAATGCCTGATAGAAAAACTACTAACTCCTATTATTTTGATGGGATTTGAAATCGGGACCGGTGGATCTGGTCCATCCCGGACAATCCGGCCCTTCCCGACGCCAAGCTGCTATGCGGGCGCACGGTAGTCGGCTCGGAACAGCTGTTCGTTCAGGCACCCGTCGCGCGCGCGACCGTTAAAGCTTTAGACGAAGCCGTTCTGCAGCGGCTTGCGCCACGGGTCAGCCGACCTCAGTTGCGAACGATCGCAAAGCGTCCACCTCGTCGAAATTCTCTCGGTGAAAACTTTCCGCAAGCGGGCTGCAACTTCGAGCCCACTAAGCCGCTCTAACAGGCGACAGCCACTCCCGACGCCACGAATATCATGACACAGGCCCGAGATACGAAAGTGGTTCAGTTACCGTCGCCAGGACCAGCTTCTGAACGACCATGTTATCATCGAACCGCCAGACTTTGATTGTGTGACGACCGACTCCGAGTTCCCCGAGACCAGTGGAAAGCCGCACGACATTATTGCACACTGCGTCGGCCTAACGTTTCTTCGCCTCAGAATTTTGATCGCCGCCCGTTGCTTCGAGCGATGCACGCAAAATCTGGACCGGCCGATTGTCGATCGACACCCCGATCCGCGCGCCGTGATGCCCGGCGACGTCAAGGGTCGGCACCAGATACAGCGCTAAGGTCGCGGGCCCGGCCTGTTGCACCACGATATCATATTCCAGAAAGACGCTGTCCTCCGCGTCGGTAGCGGGGTGCCCCTGCGGGAGAGCAACCATCGCACCGTCGGTACGGCCGAGATGCGCGACCGGTGTCCAACGCAAGCCCTTTCCGTCGCGCACGCGGCTGAACGCCGTGGCTTCGATCGCAACGATTCCAGGCGGCGCGGGCGCGCGCGCGATGAATTTGGGGACCGGCTGTCGACGATCTTTCGGCGTATCGGCACCGACGCGGACGATGCTTGGCATGGTCTGCTGTGTCGGGTCGTTCCAGATGACGTAGTTCATGTGAACCTGCGCCATCATGCCGTTCCACTTGCCGCCGTTGATGCTGTGGTACCGCTGCACCAGTTCGCCGTCGCGATGGAACGCGGCTTCGACTTGATCGGCGAAGTGGTTGGCGCGCGAATCATTTTTAGATCCGAGCAGACGATTCCAAGCGGTGCCGTAATACATGCGGTAGAGGTTCGCCATTGCGGCGATCGGATATTCGATAAGCTGGTAATATGCGTCGCGTTGATCGGACTGCAACCGGTCTCGCACCGCCAGCATGCGCGCTTCCAGCGCGTCCCATTCTGCAACCATCGCGCCGAATTCGCCACCGTCGAGCCCCGCCGGGGTTGCCCCGCCCAACGGAAAGCTGGTCTGGTCGATCAGTTCGGGTTTGCGGCGGGCAGTATACTGGCTGTATGCTGTTATCATCTCGCCGATCGCGCCGGCCTGCTCCGGCCCGAACGTTGCGGTGGCCCATGCGCGCGGATAGGCGGCGAGCGCCTCGGGCGTCATCGCCTCCGGGTTCCACGCCTGCGCCAGAAAGAAAGCGAGCGGGTATTCCATCGGCTTGATATCGCCGACATTGGCGATCCAGATCGTGCGGACATCGTGCCGGTAGGCAAGGTCCATCTGCTGCCAGACCTTTTCGATCTGATTGGTGTTGATCCATTTGTAATTGCGCGGGCCGCCGACATAATCGAAGTGATAATAGATGCCATAGCCGCCCGACCGCGGCGGCGCGGCTGGATCGGGCAGTCGACGGAGCTGGCCCCAATTGTCGTCGGAGAACAGCAGCGTCACGTCGTCCGGCACCTTCATGCCGTGGTCGTAATAGTCCTGCACTTCCTTGTAGAGCGCCCAGACCTGCGGTGTCGCGCTGGCTGGTTTGCCGGTAACCTCGGCGATGATCCGGCGCTGGTCGGCGACGACCTGTTCCAACAGCCCGGTCGCGGTGCCCTCGGCCATCGCCTCGTCGCCATCGCCGCGCATGCCGACGGTGACCACGGACTCATAGGCCTTGCCGCCCCCTTTCGACGTCATGCGTTCGATACCACCGCGCCAGAAGGCGCGCAGATGATCGCCGTTCTTGGTATAATCCCAGGGTCCGCCGGTGATGCCCTGGTCCTGGTGGCGGTGCCACTCCGCTTGCGCCCGCAGCATCGGCTCATGGTGCGAATTGCCCATGACCACGCCCATCGCATCGGCCAGGACCATGCTCGCGGGGTCGTCGTCCGCGAACGCCTTGCCCCACATTGCGGGCCACAGATAATTGCCCTTCATGCGCAACAGCAACTCGAACACGTGCGCATACATGGCCGCGTTCACGCCACCGAATGTCCTGATCGCCCAGCCGGACAGGCACGGGTCCTCGTCATTGATGAAGAAGCCGCGATATTTGACCTTGGGCTGATCGCGGCGACTGCCCGCGGGGATAAGGATCTCGCGCTGGCGGCGCACCGGTACATCGGCGAACCAATGCCATGGCGACACGCCGATCCGCGCGGAGAGATCGTAGGTGCCGAACACCGCGCCACGCCGGTCCGCGCCGACGATCACCAGCGCGCGCGCCACGCCGGGCATCGGGTCATCGACGACGATCTGGCGGAAGGCTTCCCACTCGCCGCGTAGATCGGCCGCTTCGATGCGGCCGGCGCGAATGAGTTGGTCGATCACTGGGCTCTGGCCGATAACGCCGATGATCACGACAGGCCCGCGAACATCCACGATCCGACCTTCGATCAGCGCCGCGCGGCTCCCGCTCACGCGCCCGAGATCGTCCGCAAAGCTGGCGGCGACACGCCGGACCGCGCTGTCGGCATCAGCATCCACGTAGACCGTCGCAGGCTTTGAATCGGCAATCAGGCGGAATGCAGTAAGCGGGTCCGGGGCCGCATCCGCCATGGGCGCTGCGAACGATGGCACCGCAAGCGCACCGAGTGCCGCCCCCCACCCTGCGCTAGCCAGCAATGTGCGGCGGGACAGCGCCGGAAGTGAATAGCCGCTCATCTTGCTCTCCGAATTTCGTCCGACGCCGCCGAGAGGCATGCCCCGCCGCTCCGCCTCATTGCACCTGTCCAACCACGATCGATCTCGCCGACAGATCGAAGGCGAGCCGCCCGCCATCCTGCGCGCCACTGAAGCGCACCGGATGCACGGCATCGGAGGCATCGAAACTGTTGTCGCCGTCCACGCCGCGCGCGGCCGAGGCGTCGACCATTGCCATGTGGTACGGCCCGCGCCGATGCCAGGCGTCTTCCCCGAACTCCGGCACCTGCCCCTTGGCCCCGTCGCGCATCGCATGATCGCAGGGCCGCGCCCGCGATCCGCATGGCACCGCGATGTCGAAGCAGGGCCTGCGGCGGTCGATCTGGAGCGCAGCAGCGAGCGGAGAGCCCATCAGGCTGCCCGCAAGCGCACTGGGGCCAGGTGGGACAGAGATTGGCCCAGCCCGCGCCCATATGGGCTCATCGGAAAAGCGCGATCGGGACCGCCTGCCCCATCCGCGCATAGCCTGCCGGGGATGGGTGCAGACCATCGCCCGAATCGAACGCCGGCGCGAGACGCTCGGGACGCGACGGATCGCGCATGACCGCATCGAAATCGACCACCGCGTCGAACACCCCGGCGCTGCGGATCCAGCGGTTGATCGCGACGCGGTCTGCCTCGCCGGGTGCGCCGGGATGATAATAAGCCGATCCGCCGAACGGCAGGATCGTCGCGCCGATCACCTTGATCCCGCGATCGTGCGCGCGTGCGACGATTTGGCGATAGCCTTGCTCGAGATCGGCGACGAGTGCTGCATGCTCGGCCTCCGGGACGGGATGGTCGCGCGTCAGCACGCCGAGATCGTTGACCCCCTCGAGTACGATCAGATAGCGCACGCCCGGCTGCGCCAGAACATCGCGGTCGAGCCGCGCGAGCGCGTTGGGCCCGAGCCCGTCGCGCAACACGCGATTGCCGCCGATGCCCTGATTTACGATCGACAGGCCCGCGCCCACTGGCAGGCGCGCGGCGAGCACGTCGGTCCAGCGATCGTCACCGTCAGTCGTGGCACCACGCCCGTCGGTGATCGAATCGCCGAGCGCGACGATCGTGCCACCACATCCGGCGACATCGACGCCCGATATGAAATACCAATGCTCGACACGTTCGCCGGTGAGCTCCGCATCCGCGGCGTGGTTGCCGGCGGCGACGTAGCTGCTCGTGCGCGAACCGGGGTGGCCGGTCACGCCGCTCGGTGCCTGCGGCAGATGGAGGCTGATCGAAAGCGTCGTGCGATCTGGCACCGGGAACGGGATCGGATCCGACACATATTCGGCACCGGCGGGGATCGTCACCTGCGCAAGCCCGCCAAACGACAGCGTGTGATCGCTGCCGGCACGGACACGCGCCGAACCGCTCGCCTCGGCCAGGGCGAGATGCACCGAGTCGATCGTCAGCGGGGCCGTGCCGACAAGGTTGGAGAGGTGGATCCGCAGCCGCGCGCCGCCGCCCGACAGGCGCACCGTCTGGCGCAGCGTCGCGTCGCGCAATTTCGTGGCAATCCCGGTATCTGCCTGATCCGGGTCCTTTTGCGACGACGCCCAACTCGCGCTCCATTGTGTCGCACAGCGCGGGCCAGGCGCTGCGCTGGCCAGCGCAGGGGTGGAGAGAGCGAGCATCGCGGCCACAGAACGGACGATCATTGGCTAGTCTCCCGATGGAATAACGGCGCGACGCATCACGCGATCTGCTCGGGCGACACCGGCGCGTAGCGCGGAACGAGCACATGGATCACGCCGAGCGCGACCAGATAGGCGCAGGATGCGACGAGGAAAATCGGCTGGTAGCTGCCGAGCGTAGCGAGAATCGTCCCCGCGAACTTCGCCATGATCATCCCGCCAAATGCACCCGTCAGCCCGCCGAGCCCGATCACCGATCCAGCACGCCCGCGCGGGAACAGGTCGCCCGGCAGCGCATAGACATTGGCCGAAAAGCCTGATGCGCCGCGCAGGCGAGACCGATCAGCAGTACTGCGGTCCACAGATTGGCGCGTGCGCGGCAAAGGCGATCGGCAGCGCGAACAGGGCACAGGCGAACATCGCGGTCTTGCGCGCGCGGCCCGTGGCCCAGCCGCGCGACAGCAGCCGCGACGACAGCCAGCCGCCGCCAATCGAACCGACATCCGCAAGCAGATACACCGCGACCAATGGCGGCCCGAAGTCGAGCATCTTCACATGGTATTGCCGGTTGAAGAAATCGGGCAGCCAGAACAGGAAAGTCCACCACACGGGATCGATCAGGAAGCGCCCGAGCATATAGGCCCAGGTCTGGCGCAGCCCGAGCAGCTTGCGCCACGCGATCGGCCGCGCCCGCTCGGCCGGCTCGCGTTCGATCCAGGCGAGTTCCTCCGCCGAGACGGAGGCATGGTCGCGCGGACGGCGATAGAAGCCAAGCCAGGCGATCAGCCACAGGATCGTCAGCGCGCCCGTGGCAATGAACGCCATCCGCCAGCCAAAGGTCACCGCGATCACCGGCACGACCAGCGGGGTAACGATCGCACCGACGTTCGACCCGGCGTTGAAGATGCCGATCGCCAGTGCGCGCTCGGATTTGGGGAACCATTCGCCCGTCGCGGCGAGGGCTGCGGGAAACGCGCCCGCCTCGCCGATCGCGAGCGGCACCCGCGCGAATGCCATGCCGAGCGTACTGGTGAACAGCACGTGCGCGACGTGGCCGATCGTCCATAAGGTCACCGCCAGCGCATAGCCGATCCGCGCGCCGACGCGGTCGACCAGGCGACCGAACAGCACATAAGCGAGGCCGTAAGCGCCCTGGAACCAGATTGCGAGATTGGCATACCCTTGCTCGCTCCAGCCATATTGTGCCTGCAAGCTAGGTTTCAGCACCGGCAGGACGAGACGATCGACGTAGCTGAGCACGACCGCGGCGAACAGCAGGCCGCAAATTACCCAGCGGACGTTACCGCGCGGTCGTGCGAGGCCGCTCACCAATTGTACATCGTGCCGTCTTCGAGACGGTTCACCGGGAGATAGGCGCGCTTATACGGGTATTGCGCGGCGAGCACTTCGTCGAGCTCGACGCCAAGGCCGGGTTTCTCGCCCGGATGCATCATCCCGCGCTCGAAGCTATAGGCATGCGGGAACACCGCATCGGTCTCGGCGGTGTGTCGCATATATTCCTGTACGCCGAAATTGGGCACCGACAGATCGAAATGGAGCGCCGCCGCCATGCACACTGGCGACAGATCGGTCGCGCCGTGGCAGCCGGTGCGGATCTGGTAAAGATCTGCCAGCGCCGCGATCCGACGCAGATGCGTGATGCCGCCGGCATGGACGACGGTCGCGCGGATATAGTCGATCAGCTGGTTCTCGATCAGATGCTTGGCGTCCCAGATCGAGTTGAAGATCTCCCCCACTGCAAGCGGCGTAGTGGTGTGCTGGCGGATCAGGCGGAACGCGTCCTGATTCTCGGCAGGCGTCGCATCCTCGAGCCAGAACGGGCGATACGGCTCGAGATCTTTGCCCAGCCGCCCCGCCTCGATCGGCGTCAGCCGGTGGTGGATGTCGTGCAGCAGATGCACGTCCCAGCCGAGCGCCGCGCGCGCCGCCTTGAACAGCTCGGGCACGACGCGCAGATATTTCTCGGTCGACCACAGATTCTCGGTCGGCAGATCGGCATCGGCAGGTTCGTAGAACATCTTGTCCTTCGACACGCCGTAAGTGGAGGGCAGCCCCGGCACGCCGCATTGCAGCCGGATCGCCTTATACCCCTGCCGCTGATAATCGCGTGCGACCTCGACTGTCTCATCGATCGAGACGCCATTGGCATGGCCATAGACCATCACGCCATCCCGGCTCGCACCACCGAGCAATTGGTAGAGCGGGAGCCCGGCGATCTTGCCCTTGATGTCCCACAAGGCGGTGTCGACCGCCGCGATCGCGCTCATCGTCACCGGGCCGCGCCGCCAATAGGCACCCTTGTAGAGATATTGCCAAATGTCCTCGATCCGATGCGCATCGCGCCCGATCAGCAAGGGAATGACATGGTCGGTCAAATAGCTCGCGACCGAAAGCTCGCGCCCGTTGAGCGTGGCGTCGCCAAGACCGTAAACGCCGTTCTCGGTCTCGATCTTGAGCGTCACAAAATTGCGGCCAGGGCAAGTGACGATCACCTTGGCATCGATAATCTGGGGCATGGGGTCTTTCCGAGCGGGTGGGGAGGAATAAGGTATGGCAGCGATCAGGTCGGCATGACCTTCGCCGCGCCGATCATGCGATCGCAGCAGGGGCGTGTCGCGCGAGGACTGGCGTGTCCGGTCATGGCATCCTTCCTGTCGGTCGCTTCGACGAAGCGATGGACGCTCTGCGGCGGCCTCTTTACGATAGCGCTACCATGATAGCCTAAGCGCCACCTTGTCAATGATGTCTGTCAGGCAGGTTTAGCGGAACCCCACACCCCCGCGCCGCCCGGACGAGAGACTATGCCAGGCCGAATCTCTGCCGCCGCGCCGTGAGACTCGCGTCCAACTCGGCAATCTCTTGGACCTCGGTCGCCTGGATCAGAGCGGCGAGCACCTTGTCGAGATGCGCCCGCATCGCCCCGCGCGCCAAATCCGGGTCGCGTGCCGCGAGCGCCTCAAAGATTGCAAAATGTTCGTCGATTCGCGGCCCGACCCCGGCGCGATGCGCCTTTTGAGACATCGCTTTCTCCTGCGGCGAACGCAGCCGGGCCTGCCACAGCGCCTCGACCGCGCCGGAAATCGCACTGTTGCGAGTGGCTCTGGCGATGCTGATGTGAAACTGGTGATCGAACGTCTCGGCTTTTTCAACATCTTCGCCCGCAGCCACCAGATTATCGAAAAGCGTTTTGAGTTCCTTGATGTCATGCGCATCGACGCGCGTGGCGGCGATCGCGCAGGCCTCGCCCTCGATAGCGCGGCGCGCCTCCAGAAGCTCGAACGGCCCCACCCCGATCGCCGAGAATTTGCCGCCGCGCGGGGTCTTCGCAGAAACGTACACCCCCGACCCCATCCGGATGTCGACGAGCCCATCCACCTCCAGCGCGATCAACGCTTCGCGAATCGTCGGCCGCGATACGTTGAACGCCTCCGAGAGCTCGCGCTCCGAGGGAAGACGTGTGCCCATCGGATAATGGTCAGCAAGAATTTGCCCGCCAATCTGCCGAGCGATGTCCGCGTAGAGACGTACGGTCTTCAATTTCCCCATCGTCCTTCCGGTTGCCCTGCGGCGCATCATATCCCCGCAACACGAGCGGTGAGCACCCTCCGCGCAGCATGCCGCAGCAATGCCCGCAGCGCAATTATCTGATCGATTGGCCTTACAGCTTGTCTTTTTTGTGTTTGACAGACACTGCCTGTCAGGCCAAATGGTAGCGCAATCATAGCGCTGGAAAACGTGGCGCGTGCATAATTAGGAAGGGGATCTGACATGAGCTTTCTCACCGGTGCCGCACGCCTGACACGGGGCGCGCTTCTTGGGGCAACCATTCTTTCAGGCCTTTGCGCCCAGGACGCGTTCGCGCAGTCCACAGCTGTTCCGCCACGCTCTGGCGAGCAGGCTTCCCCGCCTGCAGCCGTGCAATCGAGCGCTTCGCCGCAAGAAACCTTGCCCGATACAGCACCCACCGACGACATCGTAGTGACCGGCTATCGCAACAGCCTGGCGCTCTCGACGAATGCCAAGCGTGCGTCGACCGGCTTTACCGATGCGATCTTCGCCGAGGACATTGGCAAGTTCCCCGACACCAACATCGCCGAATCGTTCAATCGCATTTCCGGCGTGACGATCACGCGCGACATTACGGGCGAAGGCACCAATGTCGCCATCCGCGGGCTTGGTTCCAATTTCACCAACGTGACGTTGAACGGCGCGCCGATCGCGGTTGCGTCCTCGGGTGCGACCGACGCTCAGGGTACCGATCGCTCGGTCGACCTCAGCTTTTTCCCAACCGATCTCTTCACCAAGCTGACGGTCAACAAAAGCTATACCGCCGATCTGCTCGAAGGCGGTGCCGCAGGCAATGTCGATCTGCGTTCCGCCCGGCCGTTCGACCGCGCCAAAAATTACCTGGCGTACAATGTGCAAGGGTCGCAGCAAGGCGATGCCAACCGGATCGGCGTGCGCGGCTCGCTGATCAGCAGCTGGCACAACGACACGATCGGCATCCTCGCCGGTTTGTCCGGCCAGCGCTCATTCACCGATACACGCGGCTTTGAGACGATCGGCTATACCAATCCGGCGCTGACCGCCGCGCAGTGCGGCGCAGCGACCGGTTGCAACAGCACCGGCGGCGGCAACTGGACGATTCCCTCGGTCGTGCCGACAGGCGCGGGCGGCGGTCTGGTGGCGGGGACTGTCATCGACCAGGCCTTCCTCCTGGCGCACAATCCCGGTGCCACCATCCAGCAGATCGATAACGCGTTGCTACCGCGATTGGGGCGGACTTCCGACGAGCGCGGAACGCGCGACCGTGTCAACGCGATCGTCAGCGTGGAATGGCGCCCGAGCGACACGCTCCATTTCTATGTCGATAGCCTGTATGGCTATAAGCATAACAATCTGATCCGCGAGGATATGGCGTGGATCGTGCGCAATAGCGCCATCATTCCGCTCAACATGACGTTCGACAAGGCCGATTGCAGCGCAGGCTGCTCGGTCACCGGCGGCACCTTTGCCAACGCCCAGTTCTTCGACGAATTCCGCCCCTATATCGAGACGACCAAGCTGTTCAGCGTCAATCCGGGCGGCGAATGGGAAATCTCGGACACGCTCAAGCTGACGGCGCAGGGCAATTACTCGCGTTCGACCTTCCACCGCGAAAGCCCGACGGTCGGCGCGACCACCCCGCTTGGCGTGGGCACGACGGTCACCTACGCCAACACCGATAACGGCCCGGTGATCACGCCGAACATCGATCTCAACAATCCGGCGAACTTCGGCTGGAACGCCGGCTCCCGCGTCAACATCCAGGACGAGCGGCGCATCAACAAGACCAAGGGCGCGCGCGCCGATCTGACCTGGGGCGGCCCCAAGCTGAACCTCAAGGTCGGCGGTGATTATGACGACGTCTCCCGCCTGATCCAGGGCTTCGACAACAGCCAGGCGTGGCAGAATGCGGTCTGCGGCAACAATCCCAGCATCTTTGTGGGGTCGCCCAACAGCCAGCCGCCATGCGCAGGGATCAATTCGCCCGGCGCGGCTCCTGCAGGCTACCCGACCTATCCCGGCTACGGCACCGGCGCGACCGCCGGGCAGACCGGCACCGTCAGCTATGGCGGCTCGCTCGTCCCCAACAGCGCGTTTCCAAGCTATCTGATCCCGGGGCCGGCCGGCTTCGTCACGGTCGACTTCCCGAAATTCGCCAATGCGACCAATTATCAGCAGTTCCACGATAACGAGCCCGCCTCGGGCGGGGCGAACACCGGCGCAAGCGGCGGCTATATTCGCGAGGTCGTCAAGTCGGCCTTCGCCACGCTGAACGGATCGCAGGAGCTTGGCGGCAACACGCTGCGCTTCAATGCAGGCCTGCGCTTCGTCGACACGATCCAGACGATCACGGGGACGGTGTCGCTGCCGGATCCGCGCAACACGCTCGCCGGCGGTGCCTCGCTGCCCGATGGCAGCCGGTATCCGAACATCTCGACGAGCGTGACTACGCGCAACGAATATCGCAACTGGCTGCCCGCCGCGACCTTCGCTTACGACATTGGCGCGCATGCCGTCGTCCGTGTCGCCGGGTCGCGCACCATGACCCGGCCCGATCCCTCGGCGCAGCTGCCCGGCGTCAACTTCGGCGCACCCTCGGCCGACCAGGCAACGATCGGCAATCCCGCGCTCAAACCCTATCTGTCGACCAATCTCGACCTCGGCTTCGAATATTATACCGGTCGTGAAGGGGTGATCAGCGTCAACGCCTTCCGCAAGTCGATCACCGGCTTCACCACCACCAATATCACGACGGTGCCGTTCAGCTTCCTGGCGCAATATGGCATCACCTACGACACGCTGAACCCGACGCAGCAAATCGCGCTCAATTCGCGCGGCGGCCCGACCCAGGCGCAGGTCCAACTTACGTCGCAGACCAACGTGCCCGACAAATTGACGATCAACGGCCTCGAATTCCAGTGGGTCCAGCCGCTCGACTTCCTGACCAAGCACATCGGCGTGACCGGCTTCGGCTTCAACGCCAACGCGACGATCGTCGACCAGACGAGCAAGGGCGCCGCGATCGCTTATGGCGTCGCTCCCTTCACCTACAATATCACCGGCTATTACGAGAAGCATGGCGTGATGTTGCGCGTCTCGACGACGTCCCGCCGTGGTTCGCAAAGCAGCGGTGCCGCGCAGAACGGCATTCCGGCTGCGGCGTTGTTCAACAATGACTATACGTCGTACGATTTCTCGTCGGCATTCGATCTCGACAAGATCTTCGGCATCAAAAATCTGCCGCAACTAACGGTAAACGTCGCGAACTTCACCGATGCGACGTTGAAATCCTATTTCCAGTTCAGCAACGACACCTTCACCCAGTATAAGCCGGGTCGACAGGTTCTGGTCGGGTTGCGCGGTACTTTCTAATCCCCCCTCGGGACCCTTAGCGGGAGCGGCGCGGCCGCTCCCGCCATTTTTTCGCAGGCGGGCTGGCGCTTTTAGTCGATCTGCGCCTCGATACCCGCCAGCCTGGACAACCGGGCAAAGCGGTTGGGGCAACCAGCGGATGTGAAACGGCTAGGTATGGGTGCGTTTTGTTGGCAGCACCCGCACCGGACGGTGTCACACTTTACCCGTGATCGACCTGATGACGCCGTTTGCCAACTTTACCTTGTTGCCATCGCATCCCCGCGAACTTGCAGCAGTACCACATCGTTGGCAGGAACCGTGAAGGTCGAGACCTGCGGGTCGAGCGCAACCCCCGTCCAGACGTCGCGCATCGCCGTGAACGACCCCAACCCGATATCGGCCGGGCGTAGCGTCAGGGTAACGGGCGCATCGGCACGATTGAACAATGCAATCGCATATGCCCCACCTGCCAGCGGCTTGAGCCAGATTTCCGAGCCGCCATCCTTGCGCACCGCCTTGCCCTGCACACCCCTGACATCCTGATCGATGGCGATCACACCGCGGTTTTCAAGCAGGCGTTTCGCCGCCTCGCTCGTCGTACGGACATCGTGGCCCATCATCAGTGGGGCGGCCGACATCGCCCATAGGGTCATATGCGTGCGATAGGCGCTTTCGGACATGCCGCCATTGCCGATTTCGAGCATGTCGGGGTCGTTCCACCCGCCCGGACCGGCGTCGCCTGGATCGCCATTCTTCTCGAATCCAATCCGCGCCATCGTCGCATAATCGTCGGTGATGTCACCCGTCGTGCGCCACAGATGACCGCCCACCGCCCTGCCCCAACTGCCGACGTGGAACCGGCCATATTCGCACAAGGAATAGACGATCGGCCGCCCGGTCGCGCGGAGCGCAACGCCCATTTCGTAATAGCTGCGCTGAACGGTGTCGGCATCGGCGTAGAAATATTCGCCGGAGCACAGATCGTATTTGAGATAGTCGACGCCCCAGCCTGCGAAGGTGTTCGCGTCCTGCCGGACATGACCGTAGCTCCCTTCATAGCCGGCGCAGGTGCGTGGCCCGGGCGAGGAATAGAGGCCAAGCTTCAGCCCGCGCGCGTGAACATAGTCGGCGAGCGCCTTCATGTCAGGAAATTTGGCGTTGGGCCGGATCTGCCCGTCGGGCCCGCGCCCGCCTTGCCAGCCATCGTCGATATTGACGTAGGTGTAGCCCGCATCGCGCAATCCGGTCGAGACCATCGCATCGGCGATCGCGCGGATCGTGGTGTCGTCGATCTTGTCGGCGAACTTGTTCCAGCTGCTCCACCCCATTGGCGGGGTCAAAGCGAGGCCGTCGGGCGCAAGCGTACCGAGCGCCGGCAGCGTGGTTTCGTGGAACGTCAGCGCGGTGCGTTCGGCAGCGGTGGCGCGGTGCCCGGTCAGAGCGACCGTCGACTCCCAGATGCCACCGTCGAGCAGCACGCTCTGCCCGCGAACGCGCGCGCGCCAATGACGGATGGGCACACCCGGCGTGTTGAGATTGCGCATGTCGAAACTGAGCAGCGTCGGCGTCACGACGATCTGCTGCATCGTCATTCGGCCATACCAGTCCGACGTCACCCAGCCCGACACGCTCCCGTCGGCGGCGCGGTGCAGCTCGAGCATGCGGATGCCGGGGTTGGCCGGTGCGCCGGGGAACACGAACGCGATGTCATAGGCCCCCTGCGCCGGGGTGAAGCTGAGCGGGTGCGCGACGGCTGGCGATCCGGCGAGCAGCATTCCCAGCCACGCTACCGCACCCGCGACCATGTGCCGCCATGGTCGCACGCTCAAAGCGCCGCGACCGATGCCGCGCGCGCCGTCACGTCGCTATGCTGTCGGCTGTAGGCGAAGTAGATGACCAGGCCGATCACGTTCCAGCCCGCGAAACGCACCAACGTCATCGGTGGCAGGCTGACCATCAGATACAGGCAGCCGATGATCGTCAGCGTGCCGACCACATAGGGGGCGGGTGCGCGGAACAACCGCTTGGCATCGGGCGCGGTGCGGCGCAGCACCATCAGGCACGCGCCAACGGAAATAAAGGCGAGCAAGGTCCCAGCATTGGCGAGTTCGGCGATCTCGTCGAGCCGGAATATCCCCGCGACCAGCGCGATCGTCACGCCGGTCAACACGGTGATCAGCGTCGGCGCGCCGGTACGCTGCGAGACTTTCGCGAGGCGACGCGGCAGCAAGCCATCGCGCGCCATCACGAAGAAGACGCGGCTTTGACCGTACATCATCACCAAGATAACCGAGGGCAACGCGATGATCGCGGCCAATGCGATGAGATGCGCCGCGAGCGGCTGCCCGAGATTGCGCAGCACCAAAGCGAGCGGCTCGGGCGAATTGGCGAGCGCGGTGAACGGCAGCGCACCGACCGCAGCGATCGCCACCGCCATATAGATGATCGTGCACAATACCATCGACCCGATGATGCCGATCTTGAGATCGCGCGCGGGGTTCTTGGTCTCCTCGGCCGAGGTCGCGACCGCATCGAAGCCGTAGAACGCGAAGAATACGATCGCCGCCGCCGCCATCACGCCATGCTTGCCGTCGCTGCCGAAGCCATAGGGCATGAACGGATGCAAGTTGGCGGTGTGGAAATTGGGCGCGGCAAAGGCGACGAAGACGCCGAGCGCCACTAGCTTGATTACCACCAGGATGATGTTGAGCGTCGCGCTTTCGCGCGTTCCCGCGATCAACATGCCCATCACGGCGAGTGCCACCGCGACCGCTGGCAAATTGACGATGCCGCCGCCATGCAGCCCGACCAGCAGCGCGTGCGGCAGATGCACGCCTGCGGACTCGATCCAACCGACCAGATAGCCCGACCAGCCCACCGCCACGGTCGAGCAGGCGAGCGAATATTCGAGGATCAAGCTCCAGCCGACGATCCAGGCGATGCCTTCGCCGAGCGCGGCGTAACTGAACGTATAGGCGCTGCCCGCCGCAGGGATCATCGTTGCGAGCTCGGCATAGGCCAAGGCGGCACATCCGCATACGAGCCCGCAGATGACGAAGGCGAGGATCACCGCCGGGCCGGCGCGTTCGGCCCCGACGCCGACCAGAGTGTAGATACCCGTGCCAACGATCGCGCCGACCCCCAGCGCGATCAGATGCGGCCAACTTAACGTTTTGGCGAGGCGCGCGTTCTTGGGGTGACTCGTAACGCTGTCGAGCGGCTTACGTGGTCCGAACATGACCTCTCCTGGAATGATGAATCAGGTCGCGGCGGCTGCCGCAAACTCAATGCGCAGATCGTCGAGCGTGGCGGCGATATGCTCGCTCAGCATCGACTCGATAGTGGTTTCGTCGCGCGCCAGCCAGGCATCAAGCAGCCCGCGATGCTCGACATGTGCGCGTTCGTCGCGGCCGGCCGGTGCCAGATGCGCGATGACATACCGCTCGGCGAGGATCGTGAGACGTTCGACCACCTGGGTGGTCAGGATACGATCCCCCGGGCGGACGAGGGCTGTGTGGAAGTCGCGATTGCGGATCGCCACCTCGGCGAGATTTCCTTCCGCAGCTTGATCGAGCCGCTCGAAGCTTTCGATCGCCGCCCGGCGGTCGGCTTCGGTGGCGACGCGCGCGGCACGCGCCGCCGCAACCGGCTCGACCGCAAGCCGCAGCTCGAAGATTTCCTCGGCTTGGGCGCTCGACATCGGCTGGACGAAATAGCCGCGATTGGCCTGGCTGGTCAGCAGCCCTTCCTGCTCGAGCCGCGCCAGCGCCTCGCGCAGCGGGATCTTGCTGACCCCCAACTCGGCCGCCAGCGCATCCTGGCGGATCGGCAAATCGTGCGGCAACTGCCCAGTGACGATTTGCTCGCGGACGATCTCGAATACGCGTTCCGATAAAGTGCGAACGACGATGCTCATGCGGGCGTGCTCCGGAGAAACGGCGGGTTTGCTCATTTAACCTGGAAACCTTCCCAGAAGTGATCGGCACGATCAATCCAGATCGTATTAAATCCGGTGGCGATCGCCGATCCTTCGATCGACGGGATAATCGCCGGCAGATCGCCAAGCATGGTATCCGCTTCAACGCGACCGATGAAGCGGCTGCCGATATAGCTTTCGTGTACGAAGCGGTCCCCCACCTTCAGCCGCCCTGTCGCAGCCAGGTGTGCCAGCCGCGCCGAGGTGCCCGTGCCGCACGGCGATCGATCGATCGCCTTGTCCCCATAGAAGACCGCGTTGCGACCGTCGGCGTCGTTGGCGAGCGGCGCGTCGGCCCACAAGATGTGGCTGACGCCGCGGATCGTCGGGTCGAGCGGATGGACGGGCTCGTATTGCGCGCGCACCGCTTCGCGAATGCGCCCGCTCAGCTCGACCAGCCGCGCCGCGCCGAGCGCATCAAGCCCGGTATAGGCCCCCTGCGGCTCGATGATCGCGTAGAAATTGCCGCCATAAGCGACGTCGATCGTCAGTGGGCCGATCCCCTCGACATCGACCGCGATGCCGCGCTGCGCGACATAGGCAGGGACGTTGGTGATGGTCACCGCCGTCACCTTATCGCCGTCGGTCGTGTAGCGCACGTCGATCACCCCGGCCGGCACCTCGATCCGCAATTCGCCAGGGGTCGCGGGCTGGATCAGCCCATGTTCGAGCCCGAACGTGACCATGCCGATGGTGCCATGCCCACACATCGGCAAGCACCCCGATGTCTCGATGAACAGGATCCCGATATCGGCATCGGCCGTGGTCGGCGGATAGAGGAAACCGCCCGACATCATGTCGTGCCCGCGCGGCTCGAAGCACAGCCCCGTGCGGATCCAGTCGAACCGCGACAGGAAATCCTGCCGCCGCGCCGACATGCTGTCGCCTTTCAGGAGCGGCGCGCCACCCGCCACCAGACGAACCGGGTTTCCGGCGGTGTGGCCGTCTATGCAGAAGAAAGTGTGGCGCACGCTCTACCTTCAGGCCGCCTTGGCCACTTCGATCGTCGGACGCGTCGCCGCAGCCTTTTCGACCATCGCAATCACCTTTGCGCGGCGTTCGCCGATCAGCGGCAAGCGCGGCGGGAGCACGCGTTCCGACCCGCGCCCCATCACTTCTTCGGCCAGCTTGATCGATTGCACAAGATCATGCTCGGCATCGAGATGCAGCAGCGGCATGAACCAGCGATAGATTTCGAGCGCCTTGGCGTGATCGCCGCGCTCGAACGCGCGCACCAGTTCGACCGATTCCTGCGGGAACGCGTTGGTGAGGCCGGACACCCAGCCCTGCGCGCCGAGATAGAGCCCTTCCAGGGCGACGTCGTCCAGCCCGGCGAACAAGACATAGCGGTCGCCGAAATGGTTGCGGAAATCGGTGAAGCGGCGGGTGTCGGGCGCCGATTCCTTTACGCAGACGATGTTGGGCGTATCGACCAGCTCGGTCAGCACCGCCTTGTCGATCACGGTGCGATAGGCCGGCGGGTTGTTGTAGAGCATGATCGGCAGCGCGGTGTTGTTCGCGACGCCCTTGAAGTGCGCGACGAGCTCATGTGGTTGCGGCACATAGACCATCGGCGGCAGCAGCATGAGGCCGTCGGCACCGATCTTCTCCGCCGCCTGCGCATAACGCACCGCGCGGCGCGTATCATATTCGGAAACGCCAGTGAGCACGGGCACGCGGCCGGCCACGACTTCGACGATCGCCGAGAGCACCGAGACCTTCTCATCATATTCGAGCGAGTTGTTTTCACCGACCGTGCCAAGCGCGATCACACCGGTGACGCCGTCGCGGATCAGGTCGTCGACAACGCGCTGCGTGTCGGCCAGGTCGATTGACAGATCCGCGCGCAACTGCGTCGTTACAGCGGGGAAAACACCCCTCCAACCGATTGCCATTTTCCGTGATCCGTCCTTTTGTTTGATCTGGAATACGGTATACGAAGTGAAATGCTGCAGGGCAACAGGAGAAAGTCAAAAGTGAAAATCGCGGTGATCGGCGGCGGCGTGGTCGGCCTCAGCTGCGCGCTACGGCTCGCGCGGGCGGGGCATGCAGTGGTTGTGGTCGAACGCTCGACACGCCGTGATGCCGCATCCTGGGGCAATGCCGGGCATATCGCAACCGAGCAAACTGCCCCGCTTGCCTCGATCGCGACGTTGCGCTCGGCGGGGGACCGTCTGTTCGCACGCGGTGGAGCACTCGATCTGCCGCTCGCCGCGATCGGGGAGTGGCTCCCGTTCGCTTTGCGCATGGTCGCCGCCGCCCGACCGACACGCTTCGCCGCGGGCAAACGTGCGCTCGCGGGATTGCTCGCGGACGCCCTGCCCGCCTGGCGACGCCTGGTGACGGCGATCGAGGCACCCGATCTGCTGCGCGAAGCCGGTCACCTGGTCGTTTGGGAAAGCGCCGCGACCGCAGCTTCAGGACGCGCGGCGTGGGCGCAAGCGGATACCGGCACCGCGCGCTTTGCCGCGGCAACACCTGCGCAAATCGCGGCGTTCGAAAGCGCGACGACGGCGTCGCTTGCCGGTGCCATCCAGTTCTGCGGTACCGGCCAGATCACCGATCTCGCCAGGCTCGCCGCCATGCTGAGCGAAGCGTTTTGCGCGGCGGGTGGCACGATCGTCGAGCAGGAGGCGACGTTGGTGCGCGAGGGCGGACACGCGACGATCCCCGGCCTGGACGCCGACTGCGTGCTCGTTACCGCAGGCGTGCGCTCGGCACCGCTCGTCGCGGCGATCGGGCATCGCGCGCCGATCATCGCCGAGCGCGGCTATCACATTCGCGGAACCGCTGCCGGCTGGCCACAGGACCTCCCGCCGGTCGTGTTCGAGGATCGCTCGATGATCGTCACGCGCTTTGGCGAGCAAGTGCAGGCGGCAAGCTTTGTCGAGCTCGGCACTGTCGACGGCCCGCCCGACCCGCGCAAATGGGAGCGGCTCGAACAGCATGTTGGCGACCTCGGCCTTGCCATTGGCGGACCCTTCACGCGCTGGATGGGCAGCCGTCCGACCCTGCCCGATTATCTCCCGGCGATCGGCCGGTCGCGCCGCGCCGACAATCTTTTCTACGCGTTCGGGCACCAGCATCTCGGGCTCACGCTTGCCCCGGTGACGGCGGAAATCGTCGCCGGGATGATCACCGGGCACCCGGATCCTATCGACATGGCCCCGTTCGACCTCGAACGGTTTGGCGGCAAGGGAGGCAGACGATGATCGGCGGATCCACGGCGGACGAACAACTGGCGAACCTCGGTCGATGGCAGATACCCGCCACGCCGATCGCACCGGCGGAGCGACGCGACCGGCTCGACCGCGCCCGCGCCCTGACCGAAGCCTCCGGCGCGACCGCGTTGCTGGTCAATGCCGGGGCGAGCCTGCGCTATTTCACGGGCCTGCCATGGTCCCCGACCGAGCGGCTGGTCGCATTGCTCTTACCGCTGACCGGTACACCGCGATTGATCTGTCCGGCGTTCGAACTGGGCTCGCTCGAAGCGGGCCTGGCCGTCGCTGCCGAGCCTTTGCTGTGGGAGGAAGACGAAGACCCTAGCGCGCTAGTCGCAGACGCGCTGCCGCGCGGTACGACGCTTGCGGTCGATCCGCTGTTGCCGTTCCATTATGGCGAGCGTCTGCGCCAGCATGGTCTAACGCTGATCGACGGTGCCGCCGCGATCGACGGCTGTCGCATGATCAAGTCCGCCGCCGAACTCGCGCTGATGCAGCAAGCCAAAGCGATGACGCTCGAAGTCCAGCGGCGCGCCGCGCGCATCCTCAGGCCCGGCATCGCAGCAAGCGAGGTGATCCGCTTCATCGACGCCGCACACCGCGCGCTTGGCGCGGCAGGCTCGACCTTCTGCGCCGTCCAGTTCGGGCGTGCGACCGCGTTCCCGCACGGTCTGCCTGGCGATCAGCAACTCGAAGACGACAGTCTCGTCTTGATCGACACCGGCTGCACAGTCGATGGCTATCACAGCGACATCACCCGAACCTACGCCTTCGGGCAGGTCGAAGACGATGTACGCGCACTCTGGTCGCTGGAGCAGGAAGCACAGGCCGCTGCCTTCGCCGCGGTCGAGCCCGGCGTGCCGTGCGAAGCGATCGACGCCGCAGCACGCGCGGTGCTGGAACGCGCGGGGCTCGGGCCCGACTATCGCTTGCCCGGCCTCCCGCACCGCACCGGGCACGGCATCGGCCTGTCGATTCATGAGCCCGCCTATCTGGTCCGCGGCGACCGTACCCCGCTGGCACCGGGCATGTGTTTTTCGAACGAGCCGATGATCGTCGTGCCCGATCGCTTCGGCATTCGGCTCGAGGATCATTTCCATGTGACCGCGACCGGCGCGCAGTGGTTCACCCAACCCCAACCATCGCTCGACCGTCCCTTCGTCGATTGAACGCGCCGATGGGATAGCCCGAATGGCGCATGGGTTCAGGCCAGACGGGTCAGCGTAACCGCAACGGGCGAAGGACCGCGCAAGGCAAGCGGGATGGTGCCGCCAGCCTCCGTGACGATCGCCCCCTCGATCGCGACCCGCCACCGTCCTGCGCCGAGATCGAGCGTGACCGATGCCGCGCCGTGTTCGACAAGAAATCCGACGCTGCGCCCGTCATGCGAAAGCGTGATCTCACGATCGGCGGCAAAGCGCCCGGCGTGCAAGGTGAGATCGACCGTCCCGCCGGCCCAGCGCGCGTGGAACCGTCGCCGCACGCCATCGCGCGGCACGACCGCGATCGTGTGGTCGCCCTCGCGCAGTGTGCCGCCAAAAACGATCCGCCCGAAGATCGGATCATCCGCGACGATCGTCGCCGCGCTGCGTAGCGCACCGCAAAAGCCCAGATCGATTTCGCAGGCATAATACCATGCGCCGCGGTGATGCGGCTGATCGAGCCAGGTCAGCCCGTTAGGGGCCGGCTCAAATCCGCCTGCTGCCGCACCGTCATTGGCCTTGCCCGGATACCAATAGCCGTAATCGGTTTCCGCAGTCCCGCTGTTGAGCAGGGCCCAACTGCTGAGAAACGACGCATAGCCAAGCCGAAGCAGAGTATGCGGATCCACGGGATCGCGAAGCGCGTGGTCGAGCACCGCCCAGCCGCCCATCTGCGCCATGTAGCTGAGCGTATAGGCATTGCCACCCGACCCGCGATAATCGCTGCCGAGCAGATAATAAGCCGGTTCGAGCCAGCCACGGCAAAACAGATTGGCCGCCATTTGCCGAGCGCTGAACGCCTTGACCGCGTCGCGCGAAACGCCCGCGACCGGATGGTCGAGCGCGTACCGCACGATCGCCTGGGTCGATTCGAATCCCGTCGAATCGAAGGCATATTCGGAGCCGAACAGATCCGGCTCGCCGGTGACGAAGAAGCGCACCTTCGTTTCCCAGAACTCGCGCAATTCCTGCGCCTGCGCGGATCGACCGGCAGCGTCCAGCGCGACGATCAGC
This sequence comes from Sphingomonas sp. Ant H11, assembly GCF_000797515.1. Lineage (GTDB taxonomy): Bacteria > Pseudomonadota > Alphaproteobacteria > Sphingomonadales > Sphingomonadaceae > Sphingomonas. The sequence continues at coordinate 46,397 of NZ_JSBN01000007.1, read as the reverse complement.
TCCGGGAGGACGCATTCATTGTAGAAGCCCGTCTCATAGGCCGACCAGTTCGCCAGCGCTTTCGGGATGGTGAACATCGCCCGCGCCGTGCCGAACGCGCGCTCGAGATAGGCCTTCGCGTCCAGCCGCGTCGCGACGCCGGGGTGGTCGGTCGCGATGCGATACAGCGAAAGGTAAAGCAGGATGATATGCGGGTAATCGTAGACCCGCCAGATGTGCAGCTTCCCCTTGGTGCCAGCATCGGCACTGTCGCGATTCTGTTTCCAGTCGGGGATGCCATAGATCGCATAGGGATAGGTCTCGGCGGTGCTGCGCTGCAGCCCGCCCCATACGAAGTGCTCGATATAGTCGTCGAGCGCGGTGACTTCGGCCTGGACCGGGTGCTCGGCATTCTTGGCAGCGAGGAAAGCGGGTTTGCTGAGCCCCGGATCGTCGCAGGTCACTTCGTAGATACGCCAGCCCTTGATCTGATCATAAGTGTCGGGCCCGAGCAGCGTCTGGCTCTGCATGTTCCACTCGCCGAGCAAACCCCGATACCATTTCGTCGGATCGCGGTGCTGGTGCGCGGCGATGAAGGCACCGCGCTTGGCGATCAGTGTCTCGAGCGGCTCGGTCGCGAAAAATTCGAGATGCGTGAGGCGCGCGTCACCGTGGCGGATCGTCAGGCGATTCTCGCCGAGACGGCCAAAGCGTACGCGGTATAGCTGCCGCCCCGCCCGTTCTCCGAGGGGCTCGATCTGCGTTGCAGCGGGATGCTCGGCATCGATCCCGTGGATCGGGTCGGACGAACGCAATGCCAGCGTCACGAACAAATCGCTCGGGACGGTCATGCCGGGCACGACTTCAACATCGATCCCGCCCGCAGCGGCGATCGCGTCTCGCGCGGCGGCATAGTCCGCGACCAGGCTGAAGCGCAGCGCGTAGCTGCGCCGCTCGCCCGGCGCGAGCATCAGATTCGTGACCGGAATACGCCAGCGTGTCCCCTTGGCCGCACTTTCGGCCGCCGCGGCGGCGGCATGGATGTAGACGCAATAGCCGTCGTCATGGTTCTCGGCGGCGGCCATATCCCAATATTCAAGCTGGGTATCGCGCTCGGGCATCAACAGGAGGTACGGCCCCACGCTGTTGCGCCGCATCCAGAACAGATGCGAGCCGTGACCCGAGACGAAGCTGTGCTTCAGCACGGCGTTGCCGTCGTCCTTTGCCGCGCCGGCGATGTTGTTCATCGGCAACGGCAGCATCAGATCGCCGATCTCGACCGGGACGGCCGACACATTGTGCAGCGTGATGCGCCACACCAGATCCGCTCCTTCGAGCCCCTGTTCGAGCTGCAGTTCGAGCGTGTCGGCGATCGCGTAGCTGGCCTTCCTGCCAGCATCGGTCTCCACCGTGCGTACTGCCACGCGCGGGCGCTGTCAAAGCGCTCCCAGTCCCCTACGCCGTGCCGCCACACGATGCGCGCGGTGCCGAGCGCTACGCCAGGATAGACATAATCGGTCGGGAATGGATCATCGCGGACGGACAGGCTGGTTATACCGGTCGCGTCGGTCCCGACGACGAAGCGCGACGCGCGCGCCTGAAGGGTGCGCGCCACCCGCCGTTGCGGTGTCTCCATCGCCCACGCCGCCGGAGCTAGGCGGAGCGCGCCCACCGCGACCGCCGAACAGAGCAAAGCGCGACGGCTAAGCGCTGTCATGAGCCGCAAGGCTCCGACGCGGCGACAGGTGCGGCGGTCGGCCGTTGCTGCGTAGGCGCGATCACCTCCCATTCGGTTACCGCAACTCCGGCGGTGGCACCGCCCGCCTGCGAAGCGTCGAACGTCGCGCGCAGGCAGCGCGTGGTGATTGTGGCAAAGCGCGTCTCCTGCGCCGCATCGACCGCGACGCCATAACCGCTCGGTTGCGGCACCGGTTTCCAGCGTCCGTCCCAATAGTCGATCCGCCAGCGCGCAGGCGGCGCAACGCCTTCGCCCGCCCCGGCCGGATGATCCGCCCAGAACCAGATGCGCGAGCCATTGAGCGTCACCGGCTTGGCCCAGCGATATTCGATCCACGGATGCGCCGGATTGTCGGCACCGCGCCAGGTGCCCCACATGTCGGGCGGCAGCGGAGCCTCGCGCCGAATACCGTCGTTGAGCGCCTTGATCCAATATTGCACCGGCACCGGGGTGTTCGAAGCGAACGCCGTGGCCGAACCGGCGACGTTCCGCGTCGGTGCTGGCGTTGGCTGGGGCGACCGCGTCGGCACGACCGGGCGAATTCGCGCCGGGGTCACGCTATCGTCCCATTCGATTCGGTCGAGCGCCACGCTGCGCCGGAAATGCCCGCCGCCGACCGCGTCGGCGGTGTGGTAGGCAAGATACCATTGGCCCTTGAACTCGACCGCCCCGGAATGCGAGGTGGTCGAGGAAACCGGCTTCAGGATCACGCCGCGATAGGTCCACGGCCCGAGCGGCGAGCTCGCGGTGCCATACGCGATGCAGGCATGATACACCGCTGGCGTGCAGTCGCTCGTCGGCCCGGCGTTATTGCCAGCGTAGAGCATGTAATAGACGCCCTTGCGCTTCATCAGCCACGGCGCTTCGAAGAAGCCCTTCAGCCCGTCGACCCGGATTTCGCGGCCGGTCGGCGTAATCATGTCGCGGGCGAGCGCCATCCCGCGCAACTGCCCGAACGTGCCCCAATAGATGTACGGCGTGCCATCATCGTCGATCATCACGGTCGGATCGATATTCTGGATCGTGGTGCGCTCGGGCACGCGCTGCGAGAGGATCGGTCCCGATGGATGCGCATCGCGCCATGGGCCGACCGGAGTGTCGGCCACCGCGACGCCAATCGCGAAGCGGTCGGGGGCGTCGCTCTTCGCCTCCGACACGGGCGCATACATGTAGAATTTGCCATCGGGCCCAGGCACGATCTGGCCGGCATAAGCGTGCCCGGGCTCGGCCCATTTGAACACGCTTTCGGGCCGCGCGATCGCCGGATAGTGCGTCCAGTCGCCTTTGGCCGGGTCTTTGGTGGCAAGCAGCTGCCACTCGTTCATGATGAAATCATTGACGCCCGGCGGAGCCTCGTCGCGCCCCGCAAGGATCCACAAGGTATCGCCGATCACGACCGGCGCAGGGTCGGTCGAATAATAGCGGCCGTCCGCGAGGATCGGATTGCCGTTGCTGTGGACCGTCTCCTGTGCCGCGAGCGGGGTCGTTGTCAGCAAGGCGAGGGCGAGGATGGAGCGTCGCATCGTCATTCCGTTTGGGGATAGGGGCCTTTGCCGCCATCCTTGATCAGTTGATCGGTCCGCGCATCGAGCACCGGGAGCGGCACCGAACCCAGCTCAAGCATCGCGTCGTGCCACGCGCGCACATTGAACTTGGGCCCGAGCGCCTGCTCGGCGTGTGCGCGCGCTTTGCGAAACGCCAGCTCCCCCATGTAATAGCTCAGCGCTTGCCCCGGCCAGGCGATGTAGCGATCGACCTCGGTTTCGATTTCGTGATCGGACAGTGCGGTATTGTCGTGCAGGAACTGCTGCGCACGCTCGCGCGACCAGCCTTGCGTATGGATCCCCGTATCGACGACCAACCGCGCCGCGCGCCACATCTGGTAGCTGAGCATGCCGAAGCGATCATAGGGATCGTCATACATCCCCATATCGTCGCCGAGCTGCTCGCAATACAGCGCCCAGCCCTCGCCATACGCCGAGAGATAGGCGTCGCGACGGAATTGCGGCAACCCGGTATTTTCGGCGGCAAGCGGCATCTGCATGGCGTGGCCCGGTGCCGATTCATGGAGCGTGAGCGCGACCATCTGGTAATAAGGCCGCGAGGGCAGGTTCCAGGTGTTGACCAGATAGATCCCGGGGCCGCCGCGCCCGCCGGTGTAGAAGGGCGCGAGGTCGGCTGGCACCGGCTTGATCGCGAAACGGCTGCGCGGCAAATGCCCGAACCAGTCGCTTGCCTTGCCGTCGAAGGTCTTGGCGATCCAGGCGGCGCGGTTGAGCAGATCCTGCGCGGTCTTGGGGTAGAAGCGCGGATCGGTGCGCAGGTAATGCAGGAAGGCGGGCAGGTCGCCATCGAACTTCACCTGGCGCAGCACGTCGAGCATCTGCGCGTGGATCTTGGCGACCTCGGACACCCCAATCGCGTGAATCGCGTCGGGGCTGATGTCGAGCGTGACGAACTCGCGGATCTTCGACTGATAATAGGCCTTGCCGTCGGGCAGATCGTATGCCGCCAGCGTCTTGCGCGCACCCGGAATATAGTCTGTTCGCAGGAAAGCGAGCAGCTTGGCGTGCGCCGGCACCGCTGCCTCTGTGATCGCCGCCGCGCCGTCTTTGCGCAGCGCGGCCTGGGTCGCTGCCGGGATCGCCGCCGGGAAGCTCGCGAAGGGCGCATAGAGCGGGTTGTCGGCCAGCGTCTTGGCTTCGGCGACTTGCGCCACGCCGATGTCGCGGCCCTGCAGCGTCACTTGGGGCGGCGTGAACCCGCGTTTGAGACCGGCGCGCATATTGGCGATCTGCGCGTCGAAATAGCCCGGCAGCTCGCGCAGGGTCGCGATATAGGCGCGGTAGTCGGCCTCGGTGTGAAAGCTGCGGCGTGCTCCTTCAGCGACGTCGCCCCAGAAGCTGGTGTCGGAATTGAGCGGCTTTTCGTAATCGCGATAGGTCTGTTCGGCGAGCAGCGCGTCGATCTGTCCCTTATAGACCGCGTAATCGACCTTTGCCTTTGTCGATAACTGCGCGAACGGGATCGCGGCGAGCAGGCGCTCGGTCTCGGTCCAGCGCGCGAGTTTTGCCGCCTGAGCCTTCGGGCCCACATCGGGCAAATGGGCCTGGGTTTCGGGCGGGCTGTTCTCATCGGGTCCCTGCATCTTCTGCCGCCAGGCATATTCAGCGGTATAGATCGCCTTCAGCCGATCGTCGGCGGAAACGGCGCGGCCCGCCGTCTTGCGTGGTGCCGCGTCGGCCACCATCGGCATCGCTGTGCCAAGCAGCACGAGGAGTAACCAGCCATGCCGCATCTTCATTCTCCTGCCACCAGGGCATCGATGTCGGCGAGCAACGCCGCCGGAATATCGACGCCGTGCACCATGCTCTGCGCGCGCGCTGCGTAGCGGCGTTGCGAGGGCAAGCGCGCGCCCTGCTCCTCGATCGCCGCAAACATACCTTCGGCCCGCGCAAGGTGCGCCTCGACCTGATCGCCGAGAAAACCCGCCGGGTCGATCGCCACGATCAACTCACCCCCGAGCGGCGATCCGCCCGCGCCGCCGTCGGCGGCGAGCGATTCCGCGCTGGTCATGTCGCCGATCAGCGGCCCGGCGATCAACTCGACCATCGCCGCCAGCGCCGACCCCTTGTGCCCGCCGAAGGTGCGCATCGCCCCCGCGAGCACGGCCTCGGCGTCGGTCGTCGCCTGGCCTGCGGCGTCATACCCCCAATCGTCGGGCACCGGCTTACCGGCACGACGATGCAGCTCGATTTCGCCGCGCGCCACCGCGCTGGTCGCCAGATCAAAGACGAACGGCAGCCGACCGGGGCGGGGCCAGCCGAAGGCGATCGGATTGGTGCCGAACACCGGCTGCGTACCGCCGGCAGGCGCGACCCAGGCATGGCTCGGCGTGCAGGCCAGCGCGACGAGACCTTTCTCTGCCAGCCATTCGATTTCGGGCCAGAGCGCGGCGAAATGCACGACATTATTGAGCGCCAGAGCGGCAATGCCGTAACGCTGCGCCTTTTCGACAAGCATTGCGCGGCCCGTTTCGAAGGCCAATTGGGCGAAGCCGCCGCCGCCATCGACCCGCACGAGCGCGCGGGCCGGCTCCGACAGAAGCGGAATCGCCTCGGGCGCAACTGTCCCGGCACGAACGCTTTTGGCGGCGACGAGCAGACGGTACAGACCGTGCGAGGTGCAGCCGTCGCGTTCACCCGCCACCATCGTTTCCGCGACAGCGTGCGCGTGATCGCCCGACAGCCCGACCTGAAGCAGCACGCGCCGGGCGAGCGCACGGACCTCCGCCAGCGTCATGCGCACCGAGACCGGCGCGGTCGCGATGGTCATTTGACGGTGCCGGGCTTGGCCGTGAACAGCACCACGCCAAACACCGGCCCCGCCGAACTGCGGTCGTGCGGTACGAAGCGCACCTTCAGCGCACTTTTCTTGTCGGTCAGCGCCTGTGGCAGCGGATATTCGATATCGATGAACTTGCCCGGCACGTCGCCGCCAAGATGCTGGGTCGCGATCTTCACATTATCGACCAGAATGTCGAAATCGCGCCCTCGCTCCTCGCCCCAATAGGTCGCCTGCAGCACGAGCGGCCCGGGCTTTGCCTTCATCGTGAATTCGAAGAAGCCGCCCGATCGCGCATCACGCCCGTTGCGGTTGCGATAGCTTGTCGGGAAGGACAGCTCCGAGATCAGGCCGTGATCATGCTCGGGCTGCATCTCGCCGAGATGGACGACGTCGACCGACCGCGCGGCGATGTCCTTGAGCCGCGCTTGCTCGGCGACGAACGCGGCTTGCTCGGTCTTCCATTCGCCTTCGGAGAAGCGTTTGAAATACACCGCGCTGCGCCGTTCATATTGCTTGTAGAACGGCACGAAACTCAGGTCGCCCGGCCGCACGACGCCGCTGGTGGTGTAGCTCGCCGGTGTGGCGCTCGGTCGGAAGCTGGCAAGCAGATCGGTGCCGACCAGCGCCGGATCGGGGGACGTCCAGTCCCCCTCGGTCGTGCCGAGATCGGCGGCGAGAACCATCGGCCCGCGCAGGATCGCGACCGTCCGGTCGTCGCCCGGCGCCGCCTCGATCCGCAGCTCGAGCGGCAGCGTGATCGCGACCGTATCCCCCGCTTTCCAGCGTCGCTCGACGATCGCATAGCCGCTGGCGAAGCTCGGGGTGACCGGCTGGCCATTCACGCGCACCGCGGCTTTGCCCGCAGCCCAGCCGGGCACGCGCAGCGCGATCGCGAAGCGACCCGGGCGGGCGAGCTTGGCGAGCGTCAACGTCGAGGTCGGCTCGAACGGATAGCGCGTGTCGAGCGTCAGCGCCGCGCCGCGCGCGCGCCACGTCGCGTCGGCGGGGATGTAGAGGTTCACCAGCAAGGCACCCTCCCCTTCCCAGAAGATCGACTCGCCATGCTTGGCATGGCTTTCCATGCCCGTGCCGACACAGCACCAGAACGCGTCGTCGGCGGAGGTCGAGTATCCGCGCACCGCCCCCGTCAGCAGCGGCGTCATATAGGTGAACCCCGCGGTCTTGGGATCCTGCGCCGCCATAACGTGGTTGAGATGCGCGCGCTCGTAATAATCGAACAGCGCGCCATCGGGCTGCCAGCTATACAATTGTCGCGTCAGCTTGAGCATGTTGTAGGTGTTGCAATGCTCGCAGGTCTGTTCGGTAATGTGGCGGCTGATGCTGTCGGGTTCGGAGAAATATTCGCGATCGGCATTGCCGCCGATCACATAGCTGTGATGCTGCGTCACCGCCTGCCAGAAGAAGCGCGGCGCAGCGGCCTTTGCCGGTTCGCCGGTCAATTCGTGGATCCGCGCAAGCCCGATCAGCTTGGGCACTTGGGTGTTGGCATGAAAATTGGCGAGCTTGTCCTGTCCGGCGGTCAGCGGATCGAGTACCTTGCGGTCGTACAGCCGCTCGGCGATCGCCAGCCACTTGCGATCCTTGGTCCGCGCGAACAGTTCGGCAAAACTCTCGTTAAGCCCGCCATATTCTGTGCCGAGCATGGTTTGCATCTGCGCGTCGTCGAGTGCCGCGAACACCGGCTCGAAATAACCGGCGAAAGCGGTCGCGACCGAGAGCGCCTTGGCATTGCCCCAGCTCGCATGCACGTCGAGCAGCCCTGCGAACAGCTTGTGCACCGTATAGAAAGGTGACCAAGCACCGTTGAGATCGAATCCGCCCGAGCGGATATCGCCCTTGATGATCTCCGGGAAGATCTCGATCGCATCGACGACCGTGCCGTCCTTCCGCTTGCGCTGCATCGCGCCAATATAGCCGTTGCCGCGCGCCGCCTGCGCCTCCGCCAGCTCATCGACGATATAGTCGGCGCGCACCTTCGCCTGCGCATCGCCGGTCTGTTCGTGCAGCAGCACCAGCGCCGACATGTAATGGCCAAGCGTATGACCGGCGATGGTATCGCTCTCCCAGCCGCCATAGACCTCACCCTTGGGCTTGAGCCCGGCATAGGCACGGAAATTGTGCAGTAACCGATCCGCGCTGAGGCGCAGCAAATAGGCGCGGTTGACCTCGACGGCAGTCGCGTAATCGGATGGGCGCAAGCGCACCGCCGACAAAGGAAACGGCGTGGCCCGGCGCGGCAAACCTGCGGCGAGGGCGGCAAACCCTGCGGTTGGCCCAGCCAGCAGCGCCAAGGCGCTTGCTCCGGCCATCACTTCGCGACGCGTGCCCTGCATGATCACTCCCTTGTAATACGGTATACGATTAGGGCGGTTGGAAAGAGAGGTCAATCGCAGAACGCCCCTTCCCATGCTGTTGATCGGCCCGACGATTCCAACACCGCCCTTCACGATCATATACCGTATAATATTATTGACGAGTGGTGACATGCCTGCTGTATCGTGCCGCAAAAGGGGATCGCCGTGCCTGCTCCAAGCCTATCGTCACCACGTACTCATCGGCGTCTCATTGTGCACCTAGCGCTGCTGACCGGCGTAGCGCTGGCACCGATCGCGGCTCGCGCAAATCCCGCGCCTTTGCCGACGATCGAACAGCGCTACCAATTGGCCGACCGCTACCTTGGTGATGCCATGCGCAAGCTGATCGTCGATCAGAATCTCGACGCGCACTTCATCAATAACGGCAATGGCGTGCTGTTCCGTCGCGGCCCGACCGACGCCCGCGATATCCTGTTCCTCGATCTCGCAACGCGCGAGGCACGTCCGGTTATCAACGAGGCCGTACTGGCGCGGCTTGTTTCCAACGCGACCGGCAAATCGGGCCCACCGAGCGGCCTATATCTGGACGCTCCGGACTATGACCCGGCAACAGGCGTGCTCGGTTTCGGCGCGTTCGACAAGCGCTGGACGTTCAAGGATGGCGCTCTGACCGAGGCCGTCAAGGCCTCGCCCAAGGGCGACGATGCGGTTTCGCCCGACGGCCGCTTCCGCATCGTTGCCGAGGATCACAATTTGGTCGCGGTCGATCTCAGGACCAAGCGCCGCGTCGCGCTCACCACCGATGGCACGCGCGACAAACCTTACGGTCGCGGCATCGCCGAACTATCGGAAATCCTGAAGCAAGGCACCGAAGACCCCGTGCTGCCGGTGTCGGTACGGTGGTCGCCCGACAGCAAGCGCATCCTCACCTGGCGGCTCGATACGACCGACGTGCAGCGCTTGACGATGACGCAGGAAACGCCGCCCGGGGCCTTCTATCCGCGCAGTTTCTCCTACATTTATCCGCTCGCGGGCGCGGCGAAATTGCCGCAAGCCAGCCGCCTGGTGATCGACGTCGAAGATGCGGTGAAGCATCGCAAGGCAAAGATCGTGCCCCTCCAAGTCCCGAGCGAATCGCTGCTCTATCCGGCCGATCCCGATCTGAGCTGGTCGGCGGGCAAGGTCCGCTCGCAATGGGTCGAGCGCGGCTACGGCCAGATTGTCGTCTACCTGTCCGACCCGGTCACCGGCGCATCGACGATCACCGCGCGCGAAGCCATGAAGCCGCTGGTCACGGTGACGTCGAGCTTTCTGCAACCAGCCCCCGAACTGGGCGGCGAACTCGACGTGTCCGAGCGTACTGGGTGGGCACAGCTTTACCTGGTGCGTCCCGACGATCCCAATGGCGGCATACCGCTGACCAAGGGCAATTGGGAGGTCACGTCGGTCAATTATGTCGATGGCGAGAAGCGCTCGATCCTGCTCACCGGCGTCGGCCGCGAAGCCGACCGCAACCCCTATTATCACGCGCTGTACCGCGTGACGCTCGACGGCAGCCAGCCAGTCCTGCTCACACCCGAACCCCTTGAGCATGAGTTGCACGTCTCCGACGATGGCCGGTTCGTAATCGACGCGATGTCGAGCCCGACCGTACCGACGCGCACCGTCGTGCGCGACACCAGCGACGGACACATCCTCTACGAGCTCGGCCATGCCGACGCGTCAGCGCTGGTCGCGACCGGCTTCACTATGCCCGAGCCGTTTCGCGGGCTTGCCGCCGACGGCAAGACGCCGCTTTATGCGATGATCTATCGCCCGGCGCATTTCGATCCGACGCGGCATTATCCGATCATCGACAATGTCTATACCGGTCCGACCATGCACGTCGTGCCGAGTGCGTTCGGCGACACGCTGCTGAACGGGCCTGGCAGCGTCGCGCAACTTGGGGCGATCGTCGTGGTGATCGATGCGACCGGCACGTCGCAACGCGGTCAGGCGTTCCGCTTGCCGGCGTACCAGAATCTCGGCGAGGTCGGGCTCGACGATCACATCGCGATGATCCGCCAGATGGCGGCGCGCTACCCCTATATCGATACAACGCGCGTGGGCGTCTATGGCGGCTCGGCCGGAGGCTATGACGCGGCGCGCTTCATCCTCCGGCGCCCCGATTTCTTCAAGGTCGCGGTCTCATCGTCGGGCAATCACGATCTGCGGCTCGACAAAGCCTGGTGGCCCGAGGTGACGATGGGCAATCCAGACCCGGCGGTGTGGGATCGCAACTCCAACATGTCGGTCGCGGGCAACCTAAAGGGCAAATTGTTGCTGATCCACGGCGATATCGACGACAATGTGCCGATTACCGAGAGTTTCCGGCTCGGCAACGCGCTGATCCAGGCGCATCGCAGCTTCGACATGGTGGTGCTGCCCAACACCACGCACCGCGTCGCCCAGCCATTCTTCTGGCGCAAGTTCCGCGATTATTTCGTCCGCAACCTCCTCGACGAGGCACCACCTGCCGACGCCGCGTTTGAAGACCAGAGCCCCCATCCAGCAGCGCCCGCCGCCGCCAAACAGTGAGAAACTCGATGCTCCCTCCCCGCATGCTGCGTGTCTCGCTCCTGGCGTTGGCGATCGCGACTCCGCTCGGCGTCATGGCGCAGGACGCCCAACCACCCAAGCCGGTCTACCAGCCGATCGCCACCACGGCGGTGCGTGTCGCCAATCTGCAACTGCTTCTGCGCAACGACACGCAGACCCTTGCCGGCCTGTCACCGCTCGCCGATCCGACCTTTGATTTCGTCCCCGGCAAGCGCGAGCCGGAACGGCAAGGCGACGGCTACAATCATGTCGGCGACATAAACCTGCGGCTACGCACCCTGGCGGGGAATGGCGCGACTATGCCTCGGCGCATCGGCGCAAGGCGATCACGCTATTGCCGACCAACCCCACGACGCTCGCCGCAGCCGACATCACCGCCTCGCTTGGCGATGGCCTGCCGCTGCGGGTCGAACGCCGCTGGCTCAACGTCGGCGGGTCACCCGTGCTGCGCTTCACGCTGGTCAACACGTCGCCGACCCCGGTCGAAATCGGCGTGCTTGGTATGCCGATGGTGTTCGACAACATCATCGATGACCGCACGCTCGAACAGGCGCATGCCGAGGCGAGCTTCGTCGATCCCTATATCGGGCGCGATGCAGGCTATCTCCAGGTGACCCGGCTGAGCGGAAAGGGCTCCGCTTTGCTTGTCCTGCCCGAGGGGCACAGCCCGCTCGAAGCCTATGTCCCGCTCCCGCAGGACCGCGCCGCCCCCAAGGGCACGACCTTCACCGAGAAAAGCCAGCGTAGCCAGACCTCGGAAGGGTTTTACGACTGGACGATCGCGTCAAAGGGCTATGCCGACAAGGAATGGAGCAAGGCCGGGCCGCAATGGAACGCGCCCACCAGCATCACGCTCGCCCCCGGCGAACGCCGCGATGTCGGCGTGCGCTTCGTGCAGTCGCCCGATATTCGCGGCATCGAGACCACGCTCGCCGCGCAGCACCGCCCGGTCGCGGTCGGCATTCCCGGCTATGTCGTGCCGACCGATCTCACCGCCGCGCTCTTCCTGAAATATGGCAGCAAGGTCGCCAGGATCGAATCCTTCCCGGCAGGTGCGCTGATCGCCACGCCGACTGCGGCTGCCAAAGGCTGGGCGCGCTATGACGTGCAGGCGCGTGGCTGGGGCCCGGCGCGGCTCAGCATCACCTATGCGGATGGCACGGTGCAGACGGTCAGCTACGACATCACCAAGCCGCTCGACCAGGTGATGGCCGATATCGGCCGCTTCACCACCACCAGGCAATGGTATGACGACAAGACCGACCCGTTCCACCGCGCCCCCGCGATCCTGTCCTACGACAAGGAAGCGGGCAAGATCCTGACGCAGGAACCACGCGTGTGGATTTCGGGGATGAGCGACGAAGGCGGCGCGGGCAGCTGGGTCGCGGCGATGATGAAGCAGCTCGACAATCCCGATGCGACCGAGGTCGCCAAGCTTGAGGCGCTGGTCGACGAAACCGTTGTCGGCACGCTGCAAATTGCCAGCGGCGACCATGCCGGTGCGGTCAAGAAGAGCATCTTCTATTATGACCCCAAGGAACATCCCGGCTATTACGATCCGACCGAGAATTGGCGGAACTGGACGTCGTGGTCGCACAAGGATGCCGACGATCTCGGCCGCGCCTACAATTACCCGCACGTCGCGATCGGGCACTGGGTGCTCTATCGGCTCGCGCGCAACCATCCCGGGCTCGTGACAGCGCACGACTGGAAATGGTATCTCGACCATGCCTATGGCACCGTCACCGCGATGATGCGCGATGCGCCTTATTACACGCAGTTCGGCCTGATGGAGGGCGACGTGTTCGTCGACATCCTGAAAGACCTGAAGCGCGAGGGGATGACCGCCGAAGCGACCAATATGGAAGCGCTGATGAAAGGCCGCGCCGACCATTGGAAGACGTTACAATATCCCTTCGGCAGCGAAATGGCGTGGGATTCGACCGGCCAGCCCGAAGTCTACGCCTGGATGCGCTATTTCGGCTATCAGCCGCAGGCGGACACCACGCGCGACGCGATCCTCGGTTATGATCCGACGATCCCGAGCTGGGGCTATAACGGCAATGCCCGGCGCTATTGGGATTTCCTCTACGGCGGCAAATATCCGCGGATCGAGCGGCAAATCCACCATTATGGTTCGGCGCTCAACGCGTCCCGCTGTTCGATGCCTATCGCGCCAACCCAGCCGACACGCACCTGCTGCGCGTCGCCTATGGCGGCATGATGGGCGGAATCACCAATATCGATCGCGACGGCTTCGGGTCCGCGGCCTTCCACAGCTGGCCCGACCGGATGGGGTGGGACCCCTATACCGGCGATTATGGCATGGGCTTTTTCGGCCATGCTTATGCCGCCGCGACCTATCTGGTCGAGGACGACCTTCGGCTGGCTGGCTTATGGCGGCAATCTTACCAAGGCGGCGGACTCGGTCAGCGTCATGCCGAAGGACGGCGCGCGCGCACGCCTGTTCGTCGCGCCTGCGGGGACATGGATCACGCTCGAGGCTGGCAAGATCGCCACCGCGCGCTATACGCCCAAGACCGGCACGATCACGCTGACGCTCGACCCCGCCACCACCGCCACCCCCGCAGCACGCCTGTTCGTCGAAACGACCACAAAGGGCGGCCGCGCTTATACCACCGACGCGGGCACCGATACACGCGGCGGCCGGACCATTCCCCTCTCTGCCGGTCAGACGACCGTAACGCTCACGCCGCACTGAGTCCGGACAAGAGGAACGCAAATGCCGGCGGGGCCCCTGCCCCGCCGGCATTTTGCCGCGCGCACTCAGACCCCGTCAACGTGCATTGGCCGCGATTTCGCTCCGCCGATACATGGTCTGTTTCCACGCCGGTCGCGCATGCGCCGCCCATACGAAAAAGGACCGCGACTTGCGTCGCGGTCCTTCCCAGCAACCATAGAAGCCAATGATCAGAAGCGGAACCGGGCACCCGCCTGAATCACGCGTGCCTGCTGGCGCGCGCCGACTGGCAATGCATTATACGCACCGAAATAGGTCCTGACATTGTTGTGCAGAAGGTTCGTTCCTTCGACGCTCAAGGTCATGAACTTGACCGGCGTAACGTTGATCGCGGCATCGAGGCGCGACGTATCTGCCGAATAGACCGAATAGCCTGGATTAACATAATCGGCATAGGTCTTGTAGGACGAACGATAGTTATACGCGAGGCGTCCGCTCAGTACCGGCGTGTCATACAATAACGCGATGTTCCCGGAATATTTGGAGGTGAACGGCGCGTCGCGGCCATGCGGCACATCCGGAATGTCTCCCGCCAAATCCAGCGTCGCCACGGGCAGATAGGTAAAGTTCGCGTTCACGCCGAAGTGCTTGGCGAAGCCGGGCAGGAAATCGAAGAACGTATTCACCTGCGCTTCAAGACCGAAGGTCTTGCCCGGCCCGGCATTGCGCGGTTGCTCGACCGGATGGATCGCGTTGACCTCGGGCACGTACTCCGATGCTCGAACGGTATAGATAAACCCGGTCTGATTCTTCAGGAAGGTGCCCAGTGACACCAGGCCGCCTTTGCCGAAATAATATTCGAGCGAGGCGTCATAGTTGTTTTCCTGGACCGGCTTGAGCGCGGGATTTCCGGCATAGACCGTCCCGGTCGGGCTCGCGATCGCATCGCGCAATTCCCTGAAGTTGCGGAGCGAGTAAAAATCCGGCCGCTGCACGTTGTGGGTGTATGACAGGCGCAATTGCAGCGTCGGCGTGAAGTGCAAAACGCCGGTGGCGCTTGGCAGCAAGTCCACATAATTGCCCTTGCTGCCAACGCTCGTCACGACCGTATTGTAAACGGCCTGACCATTCGCATTCTTCAGGATCTTGCCGTCAGCACCCAATTGATAGGCATTCTGCGCGCTGGCCGCTGTGCCCCAGGTGTTGACGAAACGAAGGCCGAACGTGCCGTCGATCGGGATGCCCGCCGCCTTGAACGCATAATTGCCCTGGCTGTACGCTGCAAACGTCCGCTCGGTTTCGGCAAAGCCCGAACCGAGATCGGTCGCGCCGGGCTCCGCCTTGGTCCAGTCCGCTCCAGCCAGGTCCGCGCCGTTGGCGATGATGTAATTTCGCACGGCGGTGAAGTTGTTGTAATACTGGGCGTCATTGAGATGATACCAGGTCGGGATTTGGCCCGCACCGCTGATATCGGGCGTCGTCGCGACTGTTCCGATGCCGGTTTGGCTTCCCACCGTCGTAAGCGATGGCCCTGTCGTCACATTGCTGAAGAACGCATCGCGATACCCATAGACGTATCCCGATGTCCGTTTCGTGAAGCGCGTGCCGAACTGGACCGATCGCAGCAGGCCTTCGTCGCTCGTCTTGACTGTGAAATCGAGGTTGGTTGCGAACATCGTGTCGCTGTTGGTACCGTTCTGATCATGTACCTGGAACAGCTTGTAATTGGCGGGATTGCTCAAGTCGGTTCCAAGGAAGGTCACATAGGGACCGCCGCCAGGAACATTTGCGGAGTTGAAGTCGGTATGCACCGACGTCCCGACCGGGAAGTGGTACTGCTGCTGCACAAAATAGACCGAGGTCTTCGACCAATTATACTGTGCGCCGAAATTGATCTGGACCTTGTCGCTGTGCCAGTGGGTCTCGAAGTTGGTGGTGTAGCCGTCGGTCTTGCGCTTCTGGTAAAGGCTCAATGGACCGCCCGGAAGCCCGCCGGTGGACGGCGTCGAATAGGTCACCGAGCGGATCGTGCCGTCCGGATTGGTCACGATATCCGAATAGACGCCGGTATCGACGTTCGTCTGCACCTTCAGATAATCGCTGTAATTGGTTTCGCGTGCGCCGAAATATGATCCTTCGAGCACGAAATCGAGATGGTCGTTCGCTTTCCATTGCCACGAAGCATTGAGCGATGGGCGCTCAACCGAACCGGACTCGACGCCATAAGTGACGGCGTAGGGAATGATGGTGTTCTTCAGGCTCGCCGACTGCGCGTTATAGACCGGGCTGCCGACATAGATGCCGATCGCAACGGCGATTCCGCCGCGACATAATTCTCATTGTAATTGTTCTTGGTATAGGAGCCGTTGAGCAGGAAGCCCATCTCGCCGATCGGCGTGTCGAAGCGGTCGGCCAACAGCAAGCTGGCATAGGGGCTCTTGGTGTTGCCGATGTCGGAGAAGGTCTCGCGAAAGCTCCCCGCGACGGTCAGCCCCTTCTTTAGATCGAGCGGCCGACGGAGTTCGACGTTCACCGTTCCGGCGATGCCGCCTTCGATCTGATCGGCGCTGCGGGTCTTGTAGACCTGCACCGACTTCAGCAATTCGGCCGGAATGTCCGCGAGATTGAGCGCACGCGACCCGGCGCTTGCCGCCTCGAAGCCATTGATCGTCGTCTGCACATCGCCCAAGCCGCGGATCGTGACGTTCTGGCCTTCGCCGTGTGCGCGGTCGATCTGCACGCCCGAAACACGTGCAAGCGCTTCCGGTACGTTATTGTCGGGCAGCTTGCCGGCGTCCTCGGCATCGACCGAATCGACGATCTGCTTGGAGTTGCGCTTGCGGTCGCGCGCCGACTTCAGGCTGGCGCGCAGGCCGACGACGACGATGTCGTTGCCGCCTTCGCCTTTATAGGTTGCCGAATCGGCACCGGCCGCAACGGCTTGCTGCACCGCTTTGCCGCGGCGGCGCGCGGCCTCGCGTTCTGCGCGCGCTTTGCGCCGAGCGGCGATCCGCTCGGCTTTGCTAAGCGGCGCGGCTGAAGCGGCGTCTTGCGTGATAGCCGAAGGTGCGATGGCTGCGGCAGCAGCCACGGGACACGTGGCCGATAGTGCCGCCATGCAGCAGGTGAGCGTTAGAACAACTTTCATTCGCATGCCGATTTTCCCCTCAAGGTCCTTCGCCTGGCCCTTTCGCCACACGTCCCATGACAGAGTTATGACATACGATATAAAGTATACAAGTCGCAATTTGCGCCTTGTGATTCAAGGCTGCGGCGATGCCTTTTCCGCTTAAACCGCTACGGTATCGGCCACGTTCGACGTGTCCGCGATCGTATCGAGGTGCATCAGACGCACGACCAATGGGCTGAGCGCCGCGACCCCCAGACCGACTACGATCGAAAATCCACCGATCCTCGTATAGACATTCAGGATGGTATCCGGGCCCGCGCTTGCGGCACCAGTCGTTTGGGCGATCAAGGCGGCGATGAAATTCCCCGCCGCTGTCGACAGGAACCAGGTTCCCATCATCAAGCCCGTCATTCGCGTAACGGACAATCGAGTCATCGACGACAGGCCGATCGGCGAGAAGCACAATTCGCCCATCGCGTGGAACAGATAGACCAGCACGATGAACAGCGCGGGGGTCAGCGCACCGCGCGGTGCCGCGCCGGCAACCAACACCAGGAAACCGAGCCCGACCAGGATCAGCCCGATCCCAAATTTGAGCGGCACGTTGGGCTCCAGCCGCCGACGCGCCAACATGGCCCACCCCCATCCAAACAGCGGCGCAAGCACGATGATGAAAGCCGAGTTGATCGACTGAAAGACCGCCGCCGGGATCTGATAGCCGAACAGCATCCGATCGACGCGTTCGTCGGTGAAAAACGTTGAGCGAGGATCCGGCCTGTTCGAACAACGCCCAGAAGAGCGGGCTCAGCGCGACGAGAAACAGCGCAGCAAAAAACGCGATCGCGCTCGACCCGTGGCAAGGTGTACACCGACCGCCAGACGATATAGCCAACCGTCAGCACCGCAAAGCCAATCAGCAGAATCCCGACCGCGCCTTGCGATCGGATCAACCACCACACGACGCCGACCGCACCGATACCCCCGAGATAGATTAGCGGTTCGAGCGAAAGCCCGGCAAACACGGCGCGCCGCGCAACGCGCCGGGCGGCCGACCCGCGCCGCGCAGATCCTTTTGAAACACCACAAAACGCGACGAGCCCGATCAGCATACCGATGCCCGCCGCACCGAAACCATAACTCCAGCCGACCGTCTCCCCGAGGATACCGATCAGGATCGGCCCAACCCACGCGCCGAGGTTGATCCCCATATAGAAGATCGAGAAAGCGCCGTCGCGCCGCCGATCTCCACGCGCATACAGCTCGCCAACCAGGACCGACACGTTCGCCTTGAGAAAGCCCGTTCCGACCACGATCGCGGCAAGACCGAGATAGAAACCGTTCAAATACAAGCCCTGTGCTCCGGCCGGCCCTTCGAGCAGCGCGATCAGCAAATGGCCGGTGACGATGAAGACACCCCCCGCGAGCACCGCCTTGCGCGCACCGAGAAAGCGATCGGCCAGATAACCTCCGATCACTGGGGTTATGTAGACCAGTGAGGTGTAGGTGCCATAAACGGCGTACGAATGATCCTTCGCGAACAGAAAGTGCTTGGTCAGGTAAAAGATCAGGATCGCGCGCATGCCGTAATAGGAAAAGCGTTCCCACATTTCGGCGAAAAACAGGACAAAGAGGCCGCGCGGATGGCCGAGCACGGTCCTGGCGTCGGTAGGCGTCTCCGACACTCCAAACCGGCTGGTGTCATCGGTCGCGGGGCGATTGCCGACAGACGTCATGCTGGACAACCGCCATCGAATGTCGGGCAGCGTTCGGGCGCTCGCTCGGCGCATCGCTCACTCTTTCGCGCATCCTCAACCATCGCACCCTCCGCAACATCCTAACCTTCACCCTAGGGTATACGGTATTTTATATGCAATCTTTTAACGTGTAACGTCAGACCCTTGCGAAACGCAGAGACTTTTGAATACCGAATATCGTATATTATATTTGACATACCCCCGCGAGCGTGGTGCATTCGCCTGAAGGCAAAGGGCCAATCAGGGGTATTTATGACCATTCGCAACTCCCGCCGGGGAGCAGCTCTCGCTGCATCGGTATCCGCATTGCTGTCGACCAGCGCTTATGCGCAAATCGCCGCTGCGCCGACGACGGCAGAGCAGACCGTGGCCACGCCCGAAAGCAGCGACATCGTGGTCACCGGCACCCGCATCAAACGCCGCGATTTGACCAGCAACAGCCCGCTTACGATGGTCGGTGAAGCCGAGATCCGCTATCAGGGCGCGACGAGCGTCGAGAGCGTGCTCAACAAGCTTCCGCAATTCACCGCCGATGCGAACGAGAACGTCTCGAACGGGTCTGACGGCACGTCGAACATCAATTTGCGCAACCTCGGGGCCGGCCGCGTGCTGATCCTGCTGAACGGCCAGAGAATGTTGCCGCAGCAGGCGATCGATGTGAATTTCGTGCCGTCGTCTCTGGTCCAGCGCATCGACGTCGTCACCGGGGGTGCCTCCGCAGTATACGGGTCGGACGCTTTGTCGGGCGTCGTCAATTTCGTCTTGCGCGACAATCTCGACGGCGTTCGGATCGACGCGCAAAGCAGCTTCAACCAACATGACAACGGCAACGGTTATCTTCATGGCCTGGTCAACACCAAGGGCTATCCGCAAGCGCCGGGCACCGTGTTCGACGGCGGCAAGACCGACGTCAATGCGAGCTTCGGCAAGAATTTCGCGGACGGGCGCGGCAACATCACCGTTTATGGCGGCTATCGCACGGCGCAGCCGGTAACCCAGGATTCACGTGACGTTTCGGCATGCGCGCTCGACCCCGTGGATGATGCGGGGACCAACCTGAAATGCGGCGGTTCCAGCAACAACGCCTACGGCCTGTTCACATTGCTGACCGGCCCGAACAAGGGCAAGACGCTCGACAATACCAAGGACGGCAAGCACACTTGGGTACCCTACGATTCGAGCTTCGCGTACAATTACTCGCCGACCAATTATTTCCAGCGCTCCGACACGCGCTACACGGCAGGCGCTTTCGCCAAGTTCAAGCTGAGCTCGCTTGCCGAGATCTACGGCAGCTTCATGTATATGAACGACCGTACCTTTTCACAGGCGGCACCGTCCGCGCTGTTCCAGGGCACGACCTTTACGATCCCTTGCAACAATCCGTTTCTGTCGGCGAGCCAGGCCACCACCTTGTGCGGCGCAGCCGCTGGCACCGCGCAGACCGAAGACACGTTTATCGGTCTGCGCCTGACCACCCCGCGCCGCGACGATCTACGGCATGAGGATTTCCGCTACACGGCCGGCGTGCGCGGCAGTTTCGCGAAGGGCTTCAGCTACGACGTCAACTATCTGCGGTCGCTGGTGCGGTACAACGAGACCTATATGAACAATGTCGACAACGTGAAGGCGCAGCGCGCGCTCAACGTCGTCAACGTCAACGGCACCCCCACCTGCCAGTCGGTGATCGACGGAACGGACAAGACCTGCCTGCCGATCGACGTGTTCGCCGCCGGCGCGATCAGCGCCACCGCCCTGCCCTATCTCTTTTCGAACAGCTCGACGCAAAGTCGCAATACACAGACGGTGGTTTCGGGCACGATCAACGGGGACCTCGGGCAATATGGCATTCAGATCCCCTGGGCCGATCGCGGCATCGGCATCGCACTGGGTGCCGAGCATCGCCGCGAGACGCTGAGCGCCAGCGGCGACGCGATTGCGATCCAGAACGGCTATGTCGGCTCCGACGGCACGATCACCGTGAACGAAGGCTATGGCGAGCTCGAGATACCGATCCTGTCGAACCTGCCCTTCGCCAAGGCGCTGACGATCAACGGCGGCGCACGCTATTCGACCTACCATAACCAACAGGATTCGACCGGCTTCAAATCCGATTTCCACGCGCTGACGTACAAAGGCGAACTGTCCTGGGCACCGAGCAGCGACCTGCGATTGCGCGCGAGCTACAATCATGCCTTCCGCGCGCCCAACATCAGCGAACTGTTCGGCGCGGTCAGCCTTGGCAACGTGACCGCGACCGATCCGTGCGCCGGCTCCAGCCCGGCGGCATCGCTCACGGTCTGCCAGCGCACCGGCGTGACGGCGGCACAATATGGCAACATTCCCGAATGCCCGGCGGGGGTCTGCGTGCAGCAATATGGCGGCAATCGCGATGTGAAACCCGAACAGGCCGACACCTACACGATCGGTCTGGTGCTGACCCCGCGGATGCTGCGCACCTTCACGCTGTCGCTCGATTATTTCAACATCAAGGTGACCGATTACATCAGCACGATTTCGCCTTCGCTGACGATCAGCCAATGCGCCTCGACCGGCGACCCTTATTATTGCGGGCTGTTCCACCGCGATCCGCGCAGCGGCGTGCTGTTCGGCAATAACGGTTACGTCGTCGGCACCACGATCAATACCGGCTCGCTCCAGACGTCGGGCCTCGACATCACGAGCAGCTACACGCTCGACCTCAACCGTTTCGGCAAGGTCAACCTCGACCTTGTCGGCACCTTCCTGCTCGACCTTTCGACCGAGCCGCTGCCAGGGCTCGGGACGTACAATTGCAAGGGCCTGTACGGCTATACCTGCGGCGAGCCGTCGCCGACGTGGCGCCATCAGTTGCGCACCACCTGGATGATCCCGGGGAAGGAGAAGGCCACGCTGTCGCTCGCATGGCGCTATCTCGACAGCGTCACGCTTTCGAGCTTGTCGGACAATGCGTTCCTGAATGGCCAAGGCAGCATCATCAACAGCAAGATCCCCGCGTACAGCTATTTCGATCTCGCGACGACGGTCAACTTCACCAAGGGGCTGACGCTCCGCGCGGGCGTGAACAATCTGCTCGACAAGGACCCGCCCGCCATCGCGCAGGGGATTCTGGCGAGCTTCGGCAATGGCAATACCTATCCCGGTGTCTATGATCCGCTCGGGCGGACGATCTTCGTCGGGGCGACCGTCGCCTTCTGAAAGTCCAAGTCCGCGGCACCTCCCATGAAGGGACGTTGCCGACACTGTTAAAGGATTCTCCATGCCCCGCCCGTCGCGCCGCGATCTCCTCAAGACCGCCGGCGCGGCGGGCGGACTTGTGCTTGCGCCACCGCTTCGCGCGGCAGGGGGGCCGACTGCCATCGATAATCCGCGTGCGATCGTGCCACTCGCCCGCGGCTGGCGCTTCGCGCTCGGGCATGCGGCGGATCCAGCGAAGGATTTCGGTTTCGGTACCGGCCACGACACCTATGGGAAATCCGGCGATGTCGGGACACCGGTTGCCGAGGCCAAGTTCGACGACAGCGGCTGGCAAGCGGTCGATCTGCCGCATGATTGGGCGGTCGATCTCCCCTTCGAGCGGTTCGGCGCACCCGGTGCGGAGGCCGACCATATCGGTGCATTCCAGGGTTTCAAACCGCTCGGCCGGATGTGGCCCGCAACGAGCGTAGGCTGGTATCGCCGCGCGATCCCGATCACTGCGGAGGATGCGGGCAAACGCCTGTCGCTCGAATTCGACGGCGTCGCGCGCAACTGCCTCGTCATCCTCAACGGCTTCGTCGTCGGATCGAACGAAAGTGCCTATGCGCCCTTCCGTATCGACATCACCGATTTCGCCAAGCCCGGCGAGGAGAATATTCTCGTCCTCCGCTGCGACGTCAGCCTTGGCGAAGCGTGGTCGTACGAAGGTGCCGGACTCTATCGCCACGTCCGACTGGTCAAAACCGCGCCGACACATATCCGCCAATGGGGTGCCACGGTCCGCTGCGAGGTGCGCACCGACGGCGCGATCGTCCGGATCGAGACCGAAATCGACAATGATGGGCCCGCCGCCACCGCGCGGCTGCGCTCGCGCGTCACGGGGCCCGATGGGCGGATCGTGGCCGAATTGCTGTCCGATCCGCTCGCGCTGCCGCTCTGGGGCCGGACCAGCGTCGCGCAGGAGGCGCGGCTGTCCGATCCGGCCTTATGGTCGCTCGACACGCCGCAGCTCTACGGTCTTGCGAGCGAGATCATCATCGCCGACGTCGCCGTCGATCGCACGGTCAGCCGCTTCGGCATCCGTACGATCCGCTTCGATCCCGACCACGGCTTTTTCCTCAACGGCGCACCGGTGAAGATTAAGGGTACATGCAACCACCAGGATCATGCCGGCGTCGGCTTCGCGGTGCCCGACAGCCTCCACGTCTGGCGGCTTGAGCGGTTGAAGGCGATGGGTGCCAACGCTTATCGCTCGACGCACCATTCGCCCTCCCCCCGCGATCCTCGAGGCGTGCGACGCGATGGGGATTCTCGTGATGGACGAGACCCGCCAGATGTCGAGCAACACCGAAGCGATGAGCCAGCTCGACCGGATCGTCCGCCAAGGGCGCAACCATCCGAGCATCATCCTGTGGAGCCTCGGCAACGAGGAAATCCACCGCGGCACACCGACGGGGGCGCGAATCGCGGCGACGATGAAGCGCCGGGTCTACGAACTCGACGGCACACGCCCCGTCACCGAAGCGTTCAACGGCAAGTTCGGCGAGGGCGCGTCGCCCGTGCTCGACGTGATGGGCTGCAATTACTATCTCGACGCGATCGATCCCTATCACGTTGCGCACCCGACGATGCCGATGATCGGCACCGAAACGGGCAGCACCGTCATGACCCGCGGCGAATATAAACGTGACGATGCCGCCGGGATCGTGCCCGCTTACGATACGGACTTCCCGAAATGGGCGACCACCGCCGAGACATGGTGGAGCTTCTACGATGCTCGCCCGTTCCTCGCTGGCGGGTTCGTGTGGACCGGGTTCGATTATCGCGGGGAACCGACGCCGTTCGAGCGCTGGCCCGAAAAACGCCTCGAATTTCGGACAGATGGACAGCTGCGGCTTCCCCAAGGACAATTATCATTATTACCGCGCCTGGTGGGGGGCCAAGCCCGCGCTCCACCTCTTCCCCCACTGGAACTGGGCGGGGCGCGAGGGCCAGGAGATCGCGGTCTGGGTCCATAGCAATTGCGACACGGTCGAATTGTTTCTCAACGGCCACAGCCTCGGGCACCAGAGCGTGACGCGCAATCGCCACCTCGAATGGCAGGTGCCCTATGCCCCCGGCAGGATCGAGGCACACGCCTTCGCACGCGGTCGCCATATCCTCACCGAAGTGCGCGAGACGACCGGCACGCCGCACCGGATCGGGCTGACCAGCGACCGGCGCAGCTTGGCACCCGGCGAGGTCGCGGTGGTGCGCGCCGCCATCCTCGATGCGAAGCGGCGTGAGGTGCCGACCGCCAGCAACCGCGTGACCTTCACGCTCGACGGTGACGCCACCTTGCTCGGCGTCGCAATGGCGACCCGCGCTGCCTCGAACCCGACCATGCCAGCGCTCGCTCGGCGTTCAATGGCCTGTGCATGGCGATCGTCCAGGCGGGCGAGCGCGGCGGCGCGATCCGCCTCACCGCGACGGGCGATGGCCTCCATGCCGCGATGCTGCCGCTCCTCGCGACACGCGCTTGACGCGTTGCGCTCCTACCGCACGCTCCTTTCCATCGACCGAGACCCTCCGATGATCCCTCTCCGCGCCAAGGCCCTCGTCCTCGCCATCGCCGCCCTGTGCTTTCCGGCCAAGGTGCTCGCCGCGCCCGACGCGGCGGCGTTCACCCGCTCGATCGGTCTGCGCGAGCAATGGCAATATCTCACGCGCGACGTGGCGTGGCCGGCGCGCTGGACCGCGGATGGCGGTCACTTCTTCTACCGCAAAACGGTCGAGGGCGCTTCGCCTTCGAGACGGTCGATCGCCGAACTCTCGCCAAATCGGCGGCGTTCGATCAGGTGAAAATCGCCCACGCGCTCGCCGCCGCGCTCGGGCATCCCGTCGCGCCACTGCGGTTGCCATTTGCGGCGTTCGACTATGATGCGGACGGCACGGCCATCCTGTTCGAGCTGGACGGCGCAGCCTGGTCCTGCGCGCTCGACGGACACGCATGTGCCGTCGTAGCCGACCATCGCCGCCCGCGCGGCTTCGGTGTCGTCCGGGATCTGTCCATACCCGCCGACAATCGGCCAGCGCCCTCCCCCGACGGCAAATGGGAAGCCCTGGTCGAGGACAACCAACTCGTGCTGCGGAGGCCGGGCGGCAAGGACGCGATCCGCCTGAGCAGCGACGGATCGGCCGGCGACTTCTATGATCCAGAAACGCTCGCCTGGTCGCCCGACAGCCGCCACATCCTGCTCTACCGTGTCCGCCCGGGCTATGCACGCCAGGTGCTGCGCGTCGAGGCGGCACCGGCGGGACGGCTGCAGCCGGCGCTGCGCACGCAGCTTTACCCCAAGCCCGGCGACGCGATCGACCAGGAGCAGCCCGTGCTCTTCGACGTCGCAACGCGGCGGGAGACGGTGATCGACGCCGAGCTGTTCCCCAACCCCTATCAACTCTCGCAACCGCGTTGGCGCAGCGACGGGCACAGCGTCGAGTTCGATTATATCCGCCGCGGCTTCCAACAAGCGCGCGTGATCGCGGTCGATGCCGACACGGGCAAGGCGCACGCCGCAGTCACGGAAAACGCCGCAACGTTCGTCTATGCCGATCGTCGGTTCGCGCATACCGTGCACGGGCTCGGCGACGAGATCGTCTGGGCCTCGGAGCGCGATGGCTGGAACCAGCTCTATCTCATCGACGGCCATACCGGCCGTGTGAAAAATCGCATCACCCATGGCAATTGGGTCGTGCGCGAGGTCGTCAAAGTTGACGATGACAAGCGCGTGATCTGGTTCGCCGCGAGCGGCATGAACCCGGGCGAGGACCCCTATTTCAAACATTATTACCGCATCGATTTCGACGGCCGCCACCTGACGCCGCTGACGCCCGCCAACGCGGATCATGACGTTGCTTTCTCGCCCGACATGACGCTGTTCGTCGACACCTATTCGCGCGTCGACTTGCCCACGATCAGCGAATTGCACCGCGCGGACGACGCCACCCTGGTGGCGAGGATCACCACAGGCGACGACACGCGCCTGGTTGCCACCGGGTTTCGCCCGCCCGAAGTCATCACCGCCAAGGGCCGCGACGGCAAGACCGATATCTGGGGGGATCGTGGTGCGGCCGCGCGATTACGATCCGCGCAAGAAATATCCGGTGATCGAGAACATCTATGCCGGTCCGCACGACAGCTTCGTGCCCAAGGGTTTCTGGCCGTTCGGCTATCACGCCGGTGGCGACAAGGTGATCGGGATGCAGGCGCTGGCCGATCTCGGCTTTATCGTCGTCCAGATTGACGGCATGGGCACCGCCAATCGCTCCAAGGCGTTTCAGGACGTCGCCTGGAAGAATCTCGGGGATTCGGGTTTCCCCGATCGCATCGCGTGGCACCGCGCGCTGGCCGCGCGCGACGCATCCTACGACATCACCCGCGTCGGTATCTACGGTGCCTCCGCCGGCGGCCAGAGTACCCTCAACGCCTTGCTGTTCCACGGCGACTTCTACAAGGTCGGTGTGGCCTATGCCGGTTGCTACGACAATCGCATGGACAAGATCAGTTGGAACGAACAGTGGCTCGGCTGGCCAGTCGACAAGAGCTATGCCGCCGCCTCGGGCATCGACAATGCCTGGCGGCTGACAGGCAAGCTGCTGATGATCGTCGGCGAGCAGGACAGCAATGTCGACCCCGCGTCGACGATGCAGGTGGTCGATGCACTGATCAAGGCGAACAAGGATTTCGATCTATTGTCGGTACCGGGCGGCGAACACAGCGTCGGCCGCTCAACCGGCCCGATCGACTATGTCACGCGTCGGCAATTTGGCTTCTTCGTACGCAACTTGCTGGGCGACACCACGCCCGACTGGAACGCTGCGCCGACGCGCATCGGTTAACGGACAGGCTGCCTTAATCGGCACCGATATCCGGCGTTCCACGCGCTCGTGCGTGCCACGCTCCGTCCTGCGCGATAACGTAGCGGGCGTCATGGGCAGTGTCCGGCTATCCTCGGCGCCTTCATGGCGGCGCACCCCCATCTTAGCCTCGGTCCCATCATCACGGAACTCGTCATCAACGCACCGAAGCACGCACTCCCCGGTCGCTACCGAACCGGAGCGATTATCGCCGAGTATGCAGCGACGCGCCGATGGTCGGCGACGACGGCGCAGGTATGCCCAGCGACCACGCAGAAGTGAAACCCGGCCGTGGAAATGGGATCGTGGGTACGATCGCCAAAACAGTTGGAGGCCACGATCGAAATCAAGGCAGCCGATCCGGGCACGAACGTCTCGATTGTGCGTTCTCAGCGACACAATAGCCGCGCCACGCACATCGCCCGACCGGGCAATCGACGTTCCTGAAAGCTCCACCATGCCCGATGTAGAAAAGCCGCTTATACTTTACGTCGAGGATGAAATTTTTACGCAGCATCTTGTTGAAACGGCGCTCAGCGATGCCGGCTATGATGTCTGGACCGCGAGCGACGGCAACGAGGCTTTGGAAAAACTCGCGTCCGCTGGTTCGGCTTTGCGCGGACTTGTAACCGATGTCGATCTTGGTGCCTGCCCCAATGGATGGGAGGTTGCCAACGAGGCGCGGGCAGCGATGCCAGGGGTACCCGTCGTCTATGTTAGCGGCGCGAGTGCTCATGAATGGAGCGCAAAGAGCGTTCCAGGCAGCCAAATCGTACCCAAGCCATTTGCGCCTGATCAAATTGTTGCAGTGATTGCGCTTTTGCTCGGTAAGGCGGACTTATGAACATATCCGATCCGGCGAGTCCCAATGATCGCCCCGCTGGTGTCGAGCAGCTGCTCGCCACAACCGACCTCGCCAATGCCCTGGAAAGCGACCGCTTCAAGCAGTTCCTGGACCATATCCCGATCGCCATTGCCGTCGCCGAACTCACGCCTGAGGAGCGCATCGTATATGCCAATATCGAATTCGAGCGGCTGACGAGCAGAAGCGCGCCCGACCTGTTCGGCAAGGACTGGAGCATGTTCCCCTCCAGCGCGGTCGCGACGGACGGTGGCGAAGGCTTGAGCGAAGCCATTGCATTGGGGGAGGATTTCGTCGGCACCTTCGAACTCGACTGGGGCGAAAAACCGGTGGCGGTTGATGTCTGGTCGAACCTCATTCAGGACGATGGTGGCGAGCCGGTGTTCCGGCTTGTCGCGCTCGCAGAAGCCGGCCGCCGCGCCGATGACGATGAAACCGAGCTCCAGGCCGCCGTTCGCGAAAAGGACACGCTGCTGCGTGAGTTGCAGCACCGCGTGACCAACAACCTCCAGATGATCACGGCGCTGATCCGGCTCGAATCCCGCACGATACCCGATGATACGACGACCGCCCGCTTCGACCGACTGGCGGGCCGGATCGAGGCGCTCGGGCTGCTGTACCGCTCGCTGTCGGAGACCTCGGATCGCGTCACGATCGATCTTGGCGTCTATCTGAGCGAGATCGCATCGGCGGTAATGCGTGCTCACGCCGTGGAGGGCATTCACCTTGACCTTCAGGTCGACACCTGGCCGGTGTCCGTTAACGTCGCGATGCCGGCCGGGCTCGTCGTTAACGAGCTTTTGACGAACGCGCTCAAACACGCGTTCACGGGACGAAGCGGGGGGACAATTTCGTTGCACAGTCTCGTTGATCCCGCCGGGTGTCGCGTTACCATCGCGGACGATGGGATTGGGCTGGCTGTCGGCACCCACTGGCCGAAACCGGGTAAGCTGAGCGCAATGATCGTTCAGTCGCTTCGTCAAAACGCAAAAGCAACGCTCGACGTTGAGTCCACGCCGGGGAACGGAATGCGCGTGACGATCTTTTTGCGCGGGCAGACGCAAACGAATAGCGGCGCTTCCTGATCGGTCTGCGAGGGCCCGGAATCGGACGTTCAAAATTTCCTCACGGTTCCCCAGCTTCTGCGATGTGTTCAGCTTCACGGTCGTGGCCGCTAGACCACCCCTCTGTCGCGCCACTCACAAGCGGTGCCGCATCGAAACACCAGGGAGGCGCGCGGGGCTGCCCTATTACCGCCGCGATGACGCATAAAGGAACCGTCATGGCCCGCATCCTTGTCATCGAAGACGATCCTGCCACGGCAGACCACATCGTGGCGTCGCTGCAGGCGCATGGCCATGTGACGACCCACGTCGCCGACGGTGACCTTGGGTTGGAGCGCGCAACGCGGGAGCCGTTCGATGCGGCGACGCTCGATCGCATGCTGCCGGGTCGTGATGGTTTGTCGGTCGTCGCCGCATTACGGGCGCGGCGCATCGCGCTTCCTGTCTTGATGATCAGCGCGCTCGGTGACGTGGACGAGCGGATCGCGGGCTTGCGCGCGGGTGGCGACGACTATCTGGTGAAACCGTTCGCGCCCGAGGAAATGGCGATGCGGATCGAGGTGCTGCTGCGTCGGCGCGAGGACCCGGCCAATGCCGCGACATTGCAGGTCGGCGACCTCGTTGTTGATCTCATCCGGCGTGAGGTTACCGTGGCGGGGCAGCCGGTGCGCCTGCTGCACATGGAGTTCCGCTTGCTCGAGTTCCTCGTGCGCCATGCGGGCGACACGCTAAGCCGCCGGATCATCTTCGAGCAGGTATGGGGGTATTATTTCGACCCAGGTGCCAATCTCATCAACGTGCATATCGCCAGGCTGCGCAAGAAGCTCGACCGGCCCGGTCGGCCGTCGGCGATCGTCACCGTGAAGGGCGAAGGTTATCGCTTCGATGCCGATTGAACGGCTGCATCTCGGGCAAATCCGCCGGACCAGCACCTTTCGGCTGACAGCCTTGCTCGGGCTGGTGTTTGCGGTGGGCGTTATCGCGCTGCTCGGGTTGATCTACGGGCTGTCGGCGCGCGAACTAACGTTACGCTCCGACCGCGTTCTGCGAATCGAAGCGAGCAGGCTGCGCGCGAGTTCGCCCGATGCGCTGCCCGAACGGATCGCCAGCGCGCTTGCCCATAGCACCAGCGGCCTCAACTATTTCGCACTGCAATCGCGGAGCGGCCAACCGATCGTGGGCAATCTCAACATCGTTCGAAACTTCCGCTTCGATCATCCCGTCAACATCGCCGCGAAGCCCGGCGCGCACGGACCGCTGCGGGTGCTGGCGATCGAGGCCCCGACCGGGGAGACAATCCTGATCGCGCGCGACATCGCCCCCCATCGTCGATCTGCGCCGCCGCATTCTCGAAATCCTCATTGGCAGCGGCATAGCGATCGTGGTCCTCGTGCTCGGTGCCGGCGTGTTGCTGAGCCTCGCGCCGCTGCGCCGCGTGCGCGATCTCCAGGCGGTCAGCCGCGCGATCGCTGCGGGACGGTTCGACCTGCGGATGCCGGTCACCACGCGCGGCGACGAACTCGATCTGTTCGCAGGCACGGTCAACACGATGATCGAAGAGGTCGAGCGCGTGGTCGCGCAGGTCAAGGGCGTGACCGACGCCGTCGCGCACGATCTGCGCACGCCGCTGGCGCATGTCCGCGGACAGCTCGAACGCGCGATCGCGCTGCCCGACGCGGATCCGCGTGCGGTCGCGCTCAGCCATGCCGCGATGGTCGATCTCGATCTCGTGCTCGAACGGTTCGGCGCTTTGCTGCGCATCTCGCAGCTTGAAGCGAGCGGCCGCCAGGCGGGCTTTACCACCGTCCCGCTCGCACCGTTGCTGGACAGCCTGTGCGAGCTCTACGAGCCGCTAGCCGAGGATGCTGGCGTCACGTTGCGGCTCGCGCCGATTCCCGACGCGACGATCCGCTGCGATCCGCAATTGTTGTTTGAGGCGATCAGCAACCTGCTCGACAATGCGATCAAGTTCAGTCCCGTGGGTGGCGAGGTGGTGCTTGGGGCAACGCTCGATCCCGGGGGGCTGAGCCTGACCGTCCGCGACACTGGGCGCGGTCTTGCTCCGCACGAGCGCGACGCGGCGCTCCGGCGCTTCTATCGCGGTGTCGATGCGGCGGGGATCCCCGGCAGCGGGCTGGGGCTCAGCATCGTCGCGGCGATCGCCCATCTTCACGGCTTTACACTTGAGCTCGGCGACGCCGCCCCTGGCCTGATCGTGCGGATCCAAGCGCCGGCCGCCTCCTGAGGTGAAATTCATTTAATTAGCGCTGCACCGCAACACGCATAAATGGAGCCCCGTCTTTCCTCTGGAAACATCGGGTCCACCGTGCTGCAGCTCGTCAAACTTGCCCTCAGCAAGCCCTACACCTTCGTCGTCCTGGCGATCCTGATCGTCCTGGGGGGATCGATCGCCTGGCTCGAAACCGCCACCGATATCTTCCCCGACATCAAGATTCCGGTGATCGCCGCAGTGTGGACCTATCGCGGCCTGCCGCCCAAGGACATGTCGGGCCGCGTCGTCTATTATTACGAGCGCTCGCTCTCGACCACGGTCAACGATATCGACCATATCGAGAGCCAGTCGCTCAACGGCGTCGGCATCGTGAAGATCTTCTTCCAGCCCGGCGTCGACATCCGCACTGCCTCGGCACAGGTCACCGCAGCCTCGCAGACGGTCCTGAAGCAGATGCCGCCGGGCATCACCCCCCCGCAGATCCTCAATTACAACGCCTCGACCGTCCCGATCCTCCAGCTCGCGCTGTCGTCGAAGGACTTGAGCGAGCAGAAGATCTACGATCTCGGCCAGAACTTCATCCGGCCCGCGCTCGCCTCGGTGCAGGGTGCCGCAATCCCCTCGCCTTACGGCGGCAAGGAACGCCAGATCCAGATCGATCTCGATCCGGCAGCGCTGCAGGCGCGGCACCTCTCGGCGGGCGACGTCGGTGCAGCACTTGCCGCGCAGAACCAGATCGTGCCCGCAGGCACCGCCAAGATCGGCCAGTTCGAATATAACGTTCGGCTCAACAATTCGCCCGAACTGGTCGATCAGCTCAACGACCTGCCGATCAAGACCGTCGACGGGACGACGGTGTTCATGCGCGACGTGGCGCATGTCCGCGATGGCTCGCCGCCGCAGCGCAACGTCGTGCGCGTCGATGGCGGCCGCGCGGTGCTGATGACGATCCTGAAATCGGGCGCGGCCTCGACGATCGCGATCGTCGATCAGGCGAAGGCGCTGCTCCCGGGGCTCAAGGCCACGCTGCCGCCCTCGCTCAAGGTCCAGCCGCTCTCGGACCAGTCGCTGTTCGTCAAGGCGGCGGTATCGGGCGTGATCAAGGAAGGGGCGATCGCGGCGGCGCTGACCAGCATGATGATCCTGCTGTTCCTCGGCTCGTGGCGCTCGACCGTAATCATCGCCGCCTCGATCCCGCTCGCCATTCTCGCCGCGGTCGCCGGGCTGGCGGTGGTCGGGCAGACGCTCAACATCATGACGCTCGGCGGGCTCGCGCTCGCGGTCGGCATCCTGGTCGACGATGCGACGGTGACGATCGAGAATATCAACTGGCACCTCGAACAGGGCAAGTCGGTGCGCGACGCGATCCTCGATGGCGCGCAGCAGATCGTCCAGCCGGCCTTCGTATCGCTGCTGTGCATCTGCATCGCGTTCCTGCCGATGTTCTTCCTGCCAGGCATCGCTGGCTTCCTGTTCGCGCCGATGGCGATGGCGGTGGTGTTCGCGATGATCGCGTCGTTCATCCTGTCGCGCACGCTGGTGCCGACGATGGGCAATTTCCTGCTGCGCGAACATGCGACCCAGCACACGGCCGAGATCATGGTGTCGCACGATGCCCGGACCGGTCGACCGGAGACGCGCAACGTCTTCATCCGCTTCCAGAGCGGGTTCGAGCATCGTTTCGAAGCAGTACGCGCTTATTATGTCGCGGTCCTTGCCTTCGCCCTGGCGCGGCGGCGTGTGTTCATTCCTGCCTTTATGGCAGTCGTCCTGCTGTCGTTCGCGCTCGTGCCCATGCTCGGCCGCAATTTCTTCCCGACGATCGACGCCGGGCAAATCAACCTCCACGTCCGCGCGCCGATCGGCACGCGGATCGAGGAGACGGCAGCGCTGTTCGACCATGTCGAGGACCGCATCCGCGCGACCATTCCCGCCGACGAGCTGGTGTCGATCGTCGACAATATCGGCATGCCCGTATCGGGCATCAACCGCGCTTATTCGAACACCGGCGGCGTCGGCTCACAGGACGCGATATCCTGGTGACACTCGCCGAAAACCACAAACCGACCGCCGACTATGTCCGGACGTTGCGCAAAGCCTTGCCCGATGCCTTCCCCGGCTCGGTCTTCTCGTTTCTGCCCGCCGACATCATCAGCCAGATCCTCAACTTCGGCGCACCCGCCCCGATCGACGTGATGGTGACCGGTAGCGATGCCAAGCATAGCGAGGCCTATGCCCATCTGCTCGCCGAGCGGATGCGCCACATTCCCGGTATCGCCGACGTCCGCGTCCAGCAAACAGAGGCCGCGCCCGAACTCGGCTTCGACGTCGATCGCGCGCAGGCGGACCGCGTCGGAATCACCGAGAATGACGTGACGCGCAGCCTCGCCGTCAACCTCGCGGGCAGCTCGCAGATCGCGCCCGCCTTCTGGCTCAACCCCAAAAACGGCGTGTCCTACCCGATCGTCGTGCAGACGCCGCAATACCGCACCGGCTCGCTGTCGGACCTCCAGAACCTCCCCATCACCGGATCGGGCTCTGGTGCCTATCAGATCCTCGGCGGGCTCGGCACGCTCCACCGCGAGCCATCGCCTGCGGTCGTCACGCACTATGCGCTGCAACAATCGTTCGACGTCTATGCAACGACCCAAGGGCGTGACCTCGGCGCGGTGGCGGGCGATATCCAGAAGGTGATCGACGGCACCAAGGCGGCGCTGCCGTCTGGGTCGGCAGTGACCTTGCGCGGCCAGGTGCGGACGATGAACGCAGCTTTCTCGGGGCTCATCTTCGGCCTGATCGGGGCAATCGCGCTGATCTACCTGCTGATCGTCGTGAATTTCCAAAGCTGGGTCGATCCCGCCGTCATCGTCTCGGCGCTGCCCGCAGCACTCGCCGGGATCGTATGGATGCTGTTCGCCACGCACACCCCGCTTTCGGTGCCCGCGCTGACCGGTGCGATCATGTGCATGGGCGTCGCCACCGCCAATTCGGTGCTGGTGGTCAGTTTCGCGCGCGAACGACTGGCCGAGACCGGCGACGCGCTGCGCGCCGCCGCCGAAGCGGGCGCGACGCGCTTTCGCCCGGTGCTGATGACCGCGCTCGCGATGATCATCGGCATGGCCCCGATGGCCCTCGGTCTCGGCGAAGGCGGCGAGCAGAATGCGCCGCTTGGCCGCGCCGTCATCGGCGGACTGATCTGCGCGACGCTTGCCACCTTGGTGTTCGTGCCCGTCGTCTTCGCGATCGCGCATCGCCGCGAACGCCGCCCCTCCCCCACCCCTTCGACAATCGGACAGCTCGCTCATGGATGAAGCCCTCGCCGCCGCCCCGCCCAGGGGTCTCAAAACCGCCGGGATCGCCGCGCTCGTCGTCGCAGCAGGCGTGGTCGCCGCCGGTACGTTTGTTCGCTTTCACGACACCAGCGAAGCGCAGACCTGGTCCGACGCGCGATCGGTGCCGACGGTCCATCTCGTCGCCATCACATCCTCGACGGCGGGCGACACGCTCGCTTTGCCCGGCACGATGCAGGCGTGGAACATGGCCAAGCTCTATGCGCGCGTCGGCGGCTATGTCAGCGGCTGGTACAAGGATATCGGCGCGCCGGTTGCGGCGGGCATGCCGCTCGGCCGGATCGACACGCCCGAGCTCGACCAGCAGATCATCGCCGCGCGCGCCGCTTTGGTCAGCGCGCAGGCACATGCCGGTCTTGCGCGCAGCACAGCGGCGCGCTGGAACGACTTGCTCACCGACAATTCGGTTTCCAAACAGGAAGTCGATGAGAAGAATGGCGATCTCGCCGTGCGCAACGCCGCAGTGCTGTCCGCCCGCGCCGATCTTGGGCGGCTGCTCGCGCTGAAAACCTTTGCGACGGTGCGCGCGCCCTTTGGCGGGACGGTGACGCTGCGCTCTGCCGATATCGGCGATCTGGTCGGGCCGGGGGCTTCGGTGCAGCAACCCATGTTCGTCGTCGCCGACACACGGCGAATCCGCATCTATGTCAGCGTGCCGCAAAGCTATTCGGCGACGATGACGCCGGGACTCACCGCCACGCTGAGCGTGCCCGATTATCCAGGCCGCAGCTTTACCGCACACGTCGTCGGCAATTCGGGCGCGATCGCGCCGCAAAGTGGCACCTTCCAGGTCCAGCTCGTCGCCGACAATCCCGACGGTGCGCTGCGCCCCGGCGGCTTTGCGCAAGTCAGCTTCGATGTGCGCGGGCAAGCGAGCACGGTGCAGATCCCCTCGACTACGCTGCTGTTCCGCGCGCAGGGCACGCAAGTCGCGACGGTCGATGCCGCGCACCACATCCACCTCCAGCGCGTCACGCTCGGGCGCGATCTCGGCCAGACGGTCGAAGTGCTGTCGGGGCTCTCGCCGACGCAGAAGATCGTCGACAATCCACCCGATTCTCTCACCGACGGACAATTGGTGCGCGTGGAAGGAGGCGCGCGTGGCTGACCGATTGCGCGCGGCGATCGCGGCGATCACGCTGGCGAGCCTCGCTGGCTGCTCGTTCGCCCCACCCTACCATCCGGCGATCACGCCAACGCCGCCCGCTTTCAAGGAAGCCGGGGCCTGGCAGCCCGCAGTCGCGCCCGGCGCGATCGTGCCCGACGCGTGGTGGAGCGTGTTCGCCGATCCACAGCTCGACGGTCTCGAACAGAAAGTCGCGAGCGACAATCCGACGCTCGCCGGCGCGCTGGCCCGCTACGACACTGCTCGCGCCTATCTTGGCCAGGCCCGCGCCGGGCTGCTCCCGCAACTTAGTGCCGATGCCAGCATCACGCGCAACCGCCAGTCCGACCATCGCCCGCTGCGCGGCAGCAACCAGCCCGACGTGTACGGTGCCAACACGATCGAGGCGGGCTTCGGCTATGAGGTCGACCTGTGGGGCCGCGTGCGCAACAGCGTTACCGCAGGCAAGGCCGAAATGCAGGCCTCGGGCGACGACCTCGCCGCAATCCGGCTCAGCCTGCAGGCCGAGCTTGCCTCCGACTATATGGCGCTGCGCGGGCTTGACCGGCAATCCGAGCTGCTTGCGCAGACCGTCGACGCCTTTGCCAAGGCCGACCATCTGATCGCGCGGCGCTTCCAGGCCGGGATCGTCAGCGGGATCGAGACCAGCCGTTCGGGCGCACAGCTCGCCGAGGCCCGCGCGCAGCTCGCCGACGTTGCCGCCGCCCGCGCGTTGACCGAACATGCGATCGCGAGTCTGGTCGGAACACCCGCCTCGGCCTTCACCATCGCCCCCGCAACGACGCCTTTCGCGATCCCCGTCGTGCCGCTCGGCCTGCCGGCAACCTTGGTCGAGCGACGTCCTGACATCGCCGCCGCCGAACGCCGCGTCGCTGCGGCCAATGCCGGAATCGGGATCGCCAAGGCCGCCTTCTTCCCAGCGATCCGGCTCGGCGGAAGCGCCGGTTTCCAGGATACCGGCCTGCCAGGTCTCCTGTCCGCGTCGAACACGATCTGGTCGATCGGCCCTGGCGCAGTGTTGAACCTGTTCGACGGGGGCCGCCGACGAGCCGAGCTTGCGGTCGCGCGGGCACGATGGGCGAGCGCCGGTGCCGAGTATCGCGCGACCGTGCTGAGCGCATTCCAGCAGGTCGAGGACAATCTCGCGCAGCTCCACCATCTTGGCGACGAGGCTGCGGCCGAGAATGAGGCGGTGCGCCAGGCGGCCGCGACCGAGCGCCTCTCGCTCAACCGCTACGACAAGGGCGCGGTCACCTATCTCGAGGTATTCACTGCGCAGACCACGGCGCTGCGCACTCGTCGCGCCGCGCTCGACCTCGAGACCCGCCGACTACAGGCGAGCATCCGCCTGATCCGGGCACTGGGGGGCGGATGGTCTGCGCAACACGATGGGGTTGCCGCGCCGGGTTGACGCCCATCACGGCGGCGCTGGTTCGACCGCGTGACGCGGTGACCAGCACCGTCGTCTTCGTGACCGCACGCTGCGAGGTTGCGATGTGAACATCGAAAATACCGTCCGCCACCTCGGCGTGGATGTCGCAGATTAAACCACTCCAGGCTTCCGAAGGCGTTGGATTGCAAGTTACTCTGCCGCATCGATGATGTCCGCGGCGGCATAATGTTGTTGTTAAGCTTCGACGGAAAGCAACGGCAGCAGGCGAGCAACGGACTCTCGCTCGATTACGCGGGATTCCACCAGCAACGACTGGATGGCATCGTCCCGACCCTTGATTCGAGCAACGAGCGTTTGCAAGGCGCGTCCGGCGAGGTGTTCGATCGGGATTTCGCAAGTTGATAGCTGGGGCTGTGTCAGGCTGGCGAGATCGATATCATCGAACCCCAGCACAGACAGATCGGCAGGCACCGACAGACCCAGGGTCTGTGCGAACCGAATGACGCCGATCGCGATAATGTCCGCCCCCGCGAAGATAGCCGTCGGGCGGTCCTCGATCAGTCGCGATTTGACGATCGGTTCGAGGTCGAGCGAAAAGCTGTTCTCCAGGTTGAAGACGATCTCCCCGCCCTTTTGAAAGGCCTCGACCACACCCGCGCAGCGGTCCCGCATGCTGGCGATATCGAGAGGGCCGGACACAATCCCGATCCGGCGATGGCCGCGTTCCAGAAGATACTGCCCGGCAAGACGCCCCGCCTCCAGATAGTCCACACTCACGGTGTCATATCCAGGGACCGAGCGATCGAGCACGACCGTCGGCGTATTGGACAGGATGCCGTCCGACGTGTCCTTGTCTCGTATCGAAAACCATATGAGGCCGTCGACGCGCAACCCGACCGCCATCGCCAGCGCTTCCGCCTCGATCTCTTCAGATCCTTCGGTGTTGGTCATATAGATTTGATACCCCGCCGCGCGGGCCTCGCGAAAAACCGCCTGGACCAGCGCCGCGAAGAACGGATTGCCGAGATCCGGAATGACCAGCGCCAACATGCCGGAGCGGCCCGACTTCATCGATTTCGCGCTCAGGTTGAGGCGAAAGCCGATGCGTTTTGCGACATCGAGAATATGCGCGCGGGTCTTCGGACCTACGGAGCCGGTTCCATTAATGGCATAAGACGCGCTGGTGAGCGAGACACCGGCTTCGCGCGCGAGATCCTTCAGCGTCGGTGGTCTTGCCCGCTTCGCGTCCCCCCATTGCGGTTATTATTCCCTCCAACCTGGCACAGCCTTGGGTACGTTTATCGAAATCGATCCACAAGTCGCCGAGGATCGCGCGCAAGCAGGTGAGCGGGCAGATCGATGAGGACGAAGCGGGTCACGACGCGATCGTCGAAATTGTTATCGGTGACCAGGACGAGCTTGCGGTTGTGCCTGGACGAAGTGGTACCTGGCCACCATGCCATCCCCTCGAGATTGCCCGACGCCTCCGGCGAAAGCGCGTCAAAGTCCACGAGCAGCCGTTTTGGCGAGGTCGGCTGTGCCGTATCGAGAAATGCCACGTCAGCAACGTCGGGCGCGCCACCGAAATCCGCGAGATAGAGGCGGCAATGAAAACGAAAACGTTCCATCATCCTGCTGCTCGCCGGATCGCTCCAGAATGAGCAGGCGCTCAGCGTCCAAGGCGAGAATTTCGCTCACGCCATTGTCGGACAGTCGATGCGCGACCGCGCGAACGACCGGGTCGACCCGATACGCGAATTGCTGAGGCGGTCGCCCCGCGCGAAGCCGCGTGAACCTGACGACCGCCGCATGATCAGCATCGGCTACCGGCCCGTCTCCGCGCAATGGGGCCTCCATCGCGACCCAAAGCGCGCCGTCAGGAGCAAAGCTCAAACCTTCGACGGTTCGGTTGGGACGCCCTCGGTTTTGCAGATTGCCAGGCAAGGTGACAAGAGCGCGGACGCGGCCATCGCGTCCGCTTGTCTTAACGCTGGCACCGAAGCCATCGGCGGCGTCGCCCTCGCTTGACCAAAGGAAGTCTTTGCCATCCGGCGTGAATCGGATGGCCTCCGGGTCGACCGCTTCGCTCCCATGGCCCGGCTGAGGGTAAGCGCGCGCAGCTTCACTCCGAAGGGTCACCGGCGTAATATGGTCGACTGCCAGTTGCCGATCCCCTGCGAGCCGCAGACGCAGGCGGTAAGCACGCGCCGGCGCATGTTCTGACTTGTCATCGCTGATCATCAGCCACGCGCGCTGCCTCTGGTCATAGTCCAGACCCGAAATGCCCCCGACATGCCCGTCGCCCGCACCTGACGGTACATCGGCGGTCGCAACAATCCGCGCGGCCGCTGCCGACCGAGCGTGACACATGTCAGCCCCGGTCGACATGAGATTCATCGCGAAAAGCGCCATCGCTGCTGAGCGCCCGCTCGGCACCCTTAGAACCTCACTCTGAAGGAGGCCGTCACGGTGCGCGGCGCACCGATGAAGTAGCGGCCAAGCGACCGTCCGGGCAAACCGGTTTCGGTCGCCGTCGCGGTCGCGCTGGTGACCGAGGCGATATAGCCGACGTCGAACACGTTATCGACGTTGAGTTGGATCGAGGCATTCTTCAGCGCGCCGATCTGCGGCAGGTCATAGCGGGCCATTGCGCCGACCAGCGTGTAACCCGGGATGCGGTCGATCGCGACTTCCTGAAAGGTGGTCGGCGCGATGATGTCGCCCCCCACCCGGCTGCTGATATATTTGATATTGGCCTGCAGCCGCACCCTCGCAAAGGGCTTCAGCGTCAGTTCACCATAGGCGCTGTTGCGCGGGATATCGCGGACATCGCTCCCCGCGATGATCCCGACCGAGGCAAGATTGAGCCGGTCGCGCGACCCGATTGCGGCGTCATCATATTTTGCCTGCTGGTAAGAATAGGTCGCATAGGCGTCGATCCACGGGAAAGTCGCAAGTGCCGCGACCTCGACGCCGTTGGTGGTCTGCCCCAGGATGCTCGCGGCGCGCGTGGCGAGGTTTCCGCGCTGAATGTCGATCGGGTCGGTGACGGTGGGATCGTTGGGCACGATTCCCACGCCGTTTTTCAGATGGACATGAAACGCCTGTACGGACAGCGCCACGTGCCTAGCGG
Source organism: Sphingomonas sp. Ant H11 (assembly GCF_000797515.1). Classification (GTDB taxonomy): domain Bacteria; phylum Pseudomonadota; class Alphaproteobacteria; order Sphingomonadales; family Sphingomonadaceae; genus Sphingomonas. The sequence goes on along the minus strand of NZ_JSBN01000007.1, from coordinate 6,562 downwards.
TATAGCGCACGCCACCGTCGATGTTGCTCGACTGCAGCGGCTTGAGGTCGCCGGGCTGGATGACGGCGGTCGAGCCGAGAAAAGCATCCTCCGGAATGCCCGAGAAATTGCGAGCGAAACCGCCGAAGATTTCGAGGTGGGCAAGCGGTGTGAGGCTGAACGCGACCTTTGGCTGAACTGGTGAATTCTGCGAAAAATCGAGCTTCGCCGAATATTCCAGCGGCGACTGCGCTTTATATCGGACATGGTACCACGTTACGCCGGCATCGAGGCGAAGCACGCCCGGTACAAGCTGGAAGGAATCCTGACCGTAAAATTCGAGCGTCGTGATCGACGTCGACCGATTGTAGAGCACATAGGATGGCAAACCGCCCTTCCACGCGAGCTGCGTGGTGGAGGGGATGATCGGATAGAAGTCGCGTTCCTCCGACGACGTGCCGCCATCGAACCAGCCGCCAATGCGGACGCTATTGCGCGGCACCAGGTCAGCGATCGTGAGCTCCGCTGTGCTGCCGTAGCGTTCGCGCTTGCGCGGCGTGACGCGCATGTCGGCCGGGCCACCGACCACGTTCGGATTGGACGTCGTTGCCAGCGCCGGGCGCACAGCGCCGCCGCTCGCGGTATACCCCAGCACCGCATACGGGTCCGCGCCGACAAGCTGACGATGACGGTTCTGATAGCTTAGCGAATAGCCGTCGAGCGTCTGGTAATAGGGGTTGATGGCAAGGGTCACATGTTCGGCAAGGACGAACTTGCCGTTGAGATAGGCGAGGAAATCGCGGCGCGCCCCGCCGAAGGTGCCGCCATAGTTCAAATCCTGATTGGGAATGCCGGTCAGCGTATCGTTGAGGAAATCGCTCTTCGGATTCGCGTTGAACTGCGCCAGCGTCACGATGTTGAAGTCGTTGTCGAACTGGCTGTTATATGACACCCGAGCCTTCAGGAACGAACCGTTGTCGAACGTCTTGACCGCTTTGAACTCGCCATGGTCGCGATTGGAATGTCGCGCATTCGGCCCCGCCCACACAGCATTCCGCTGGTGCGAGAAGCTGCCATACATGGCGACACCGCCTGGAAGATTGCCGGTGTCGATCCGCAGCGAGGCGCGATTATAGTCGAAACTGCCGACGCCCCCTTCCGCCGTCACGCCGAAGTCGCGGGCCGGCTCCTCGGTACGAAAATCGATGAAACCGCCGAGCGCGAAGCGTGATGGCGCGCCGATGTCCCCCGCGCTCTGCGACACGACGATGCTGCCGATGTTGCTCGAATCGATGAAGCGTTGTGGCGGCGACCCGCCGTTGAACCGCGCATCGCCAGTCGGAATACCGTCCAGCGTCAGGCCGATCTGTTCCTTGTTAAGACCGCGCAAGAACAGTTCGAACGAGAACGAGCCGCCTCGGGCGTCGCCGGTCGAAACCTTGACGCCCGGCACTTTGGCCAGGCTTTGGGTGATGTCCGCGCCCAACGGACGGTCGGCGATGTCGGTACGGTCAAGCTCAAACGTCGCGCGCGCCTTGCCCGCGCCGAGCTTTTGCCCGGTCACGACGATGTCGCTCCCATCTGCTGCGGCGACCTCGCTGGTGTGGTGCCCGGGGGCTCCGTGCGCTGCGCATGCGCCTCTTGCGCGCACAGGATGGCAACGAGCGCGCCGCTGGCCACCCGGGCCCCTACGGCTCCGGATATTTTCTTGAAAGCCATGTTTGTCCCCCTTTTTTCCGATTCGGTACCGCGCTGTCGCATCGCAGTATGACGCCTTTGTGAAACGTTTTCACTTTTTGCGCATCTTTTGTTCGACGTTAGGTCTCATGGGACAGTTTCAGGGTTCAGAGACCGGAGGATTTTGGTCTCGACGCTGGGATGATTTCACTGAGGTTGATGCGATCGAGGTGATGCGCTGCCGCGCTGCCGGTGCGCGATACGGCTGGTCTGACCGATTAGGCTGCGGGGAAAATTCGACACCAAACCATAGGAAGTCGCCCCGCGGGACTCCGCTTGAAGAACTGACCTAGCGGGATTTAAGCAAGTTGAGTTCCGCCAGACTGGTAGCAGTCGCGATGATCGCCTCTTCAGGGGGGCGAGGGTTCCAACCGAGCAGGTGCTGTGCCTTAGCAGCGGTCGCATCTTTTCTTTTTCCAAGCTCGGGCAACAAGCTCCTCACTTCGGGATCGAAGAGGGCGACCGCTCTCAATAGCCAATTGGGCAATTGGCGTGTCGATACGGCGTGGGCCGCGTGGCCAAGGTGGTCCCTCAAGATCTGTGCCATCTGGGCGACGCTCATGAAATGACCAGCAGTCGCGAGGAATCTCTCTCCGGCGGCGCGGGCTGATCCCCCTCGCGGTAAGAGGCGAAAATGGCTACCGGAACTACAGCTCAGACATCCTGGAAACACTCACCTTCATACACCAGGCGCAGGATCTTGGCTTTACCCTCGACGAGGTAGTGCGCCGCAAGCAGCGCATCACCGCACTTATCGAAAAGTATACGTAATCGGTTCAGCTCCCGCGATGCGCTTACAGATAGGTCTAATTCCGCGCAGCACGAGCTTTGGACGAACGCCATCGCGGTTCACGGTGGACCTTTGGGGCATTTCCGGTCATTCGCGAGCAGCACCGCCCTGCACGCGACGTCACGATACTGACCGCCAACTGGCACCGGACCTCCGATCATGATGCCGCACGCGCAAAGGCGTGGTGGAACAGTTCGAGGTCGCCCGGATCGATGTCCGACACCGCCCAGAATTCGAGTCCGCCGCTCGTCCAGCGCACCAGACTATAGCCCTCGCGCCGCGTCGCAATCCCGACCGGCGACGAGAAGGTGCCTGCGGGAATCACGAACAGATTGATGGTGTGCAACCGCCGACGATAGACGATCGCCGGGACGACCCGGCCATCGAGATAGTCCAGTCGCCCGCCGACCAGCGGGAAGCCCTGCGCTGCCAGTTCGGGCACCGGCGGTGCGAAATCGATCCGCCCGTTGAACCAGGGTTTCACGACATGACGGTTCGAGGTCGCGACATCGGTCAGGTGGTTCGCCAGCAAGGAGCGCACATGACTCGCGACCAGCTGGTCCTGGATCGTTCCCGTCGTAAGCTGCGGCACCGCGACCAACAGTGCCAGGCTTGCCGCCATCGCGCTGAATGCACCGCCGGCCAGCCACGGACCGGCTGAGCGGCTGCGGCGCGGCATGCTACCCAGCACACGCCCGGGACGCTCGGCGGCGATGTCGGCCTCGATCCGCGCGCGCAGCGACGCGGGGGCCTGGAGCTGCAATGCGGGGTCGCTGATTTGGGCGTGCACCGCTTCCAGTCGGGCGAAGGCCTCGGCACAGCCGACGCAACTCTTCAAATGCGCCTCGATCGCGACGCTGTTCACCGCATCCAGTTCACCGTCGAGCAGCGCGTGAAGCTGGAGCAGCCGATCCTCGCACCCGGTCATGCGCGTTCCTCCCGCTGCGCGTCCGGCTGGGGCAGCAGCAACGTCGCCAGCATGTCGCGCGCCCGCGCCAGGCGGGACATTACGGTCCCGATCGGAACCTCGGTCACTGTGGCAATCTCCCGGTACGACATCTGCTCCATTTCACGCAGCACGAGCGCCTCCCGGAACGGCTCCGGGATGGCGGCGATAACGGTACGGACATTCTCGACCTCCTCCTGACGGAGCACAGCAGCTTCAGGCGATTCCCCGTCATCGGGATAATTGTCGAGTGCCGCCGCTTGGCCCTCGGTCAAGCCGGCATGGTCCACCAGCACCCGGCTGCGGCCGAGTTCGGCGCTCGCCCGGTCGCGCCAGCAATTGCGGACGATCGCGAACAGCCATGCCTTGGCCGATCCGCCCTGATAGGTTCCGAACGCCCGAAAAGCGTTGAGAAAGGCTTCCTGGACGATGTCCTCGGCCGCCGTCGCGTCGGCGGCAAGGTAGCGCGCGAGGCTATAGGCCGCATCGAGATGCGGCAGCATGACCTCGCGAAAAAACGCCGGGCATCTTCGGGCGCGGCGGCACCCTCCGCCCGCGCCCGTCCGCCTGGGACGAGCCGGGGCCGAAAAATGCTGCCGCGCCCGCCCATCACGCCACGCCACCGCGCATCCGCGCGCCTCCCTCAAGCCGAGACAAGAACCTTGCCCGTCATATGCGGATGGAGCGAGCAGAAATAGCCATAGGCACCCGCCCTGGTGAAGGTGAAGCTGAACCTGTCACCCGTGTCGAGGACCTTGGACTTGAACAGGTTCGTGCCCGACACGACGGTGTGCGGGATGTCGTCGTCATTCACCCAGGTGACGGTCTGACCGACCTTCACCTTCAGCACCTGGGGCCCGAAGGTGAAGTTCGAGATATGAACCATCGGCGCGGCTGCGGCTGCCTGGGCCGCCACGGGGCGGCTGGCAACAGGCGTGGCGACGGCACCGGCGAGCGCGGCAAGCAGGACGATAGAATAACGGACCATAAGGATAATCTCCGGGATCAGGCAGAAAGCGTAGTGTCGACGAGCGCGATCGGATGCTCGCCGCGCTTGAACGTCGCCTCGGTAATGCCGAGCAGACCGCGCAGCTGCCCCGCCGGCACGACTTGCGGGCCGGGCGATGGCGCAGTCGCCGGCATCGGTTGCGGAAAGGCAGTCGAGCGCGCGGTATGGAAGATCATCGTGCCTTCCACCTTCTGGGCGATCTGGTGGATATGGCCGTTGAGGATCGTGACCGAGCCGAAGCGGCGCAAATGGGTCAGCGCCTGGGCGGCGTCATCGGTGCCCCAGCCCCATTCGGCATAGAGCATCCATAGCGGAATATGCGCGAAGATCACGATTGGGGTCGAGGACGCATGACCGGCCAGGTCTTTGGCCAGCCACGCAATCTGCTCGGCACCGAGCCGCCCTGCCCCGCCCGGCTTCAGGTCGGCAACATTGACCAGCCCGACAAAATGGACACCCTTATGGTCGAAGCTGAACCAGCCCGCCCCTTTGCTACCCTTACCATAGCGGGCGAGGAACGCCTTGCCATTGCCTTCGTCGAGCATGTCGTGCTCGCCAGGCACATGAAAGGTCTGGATGCCGGCTTCCTTCAGGATCTGGTCGGCATCGTCGAACTCCTGGTCGCGCGACAATTGGGTGATGTCACCGGTATGGATGATGAAGTCGGGCTTTTCCGGCATCGCGATCACCTTGGAGACGGCCTCGCGGTAGGTCGCGCGCGCATCGGGATTGGCGGGCTTGGCGAACCCGACATGGCTGTCGCTAAGCTGCAGGAAGGTGAAGCTCGGAACAACGTCGGCGCGCGTCCCCTTGCCGACGAGCATCGTGCTCGAGGCGACACCGCCGGACATCGCCCAGAGCGCGCCGGTCCCTGCCCATGCCATGCACCTGAGGGCATCACGGCGATCGGCCGGCGTGTCGAAGAGGTCCATGTGCAGCACTCCAATTGGGGGGTCGGAGAGCAAGACGGGAGATCGCCTTCGTTTATTCCCTGAAATCGACCAAAAAGTGCGATTCTGCCCACGACGCCTGCTTCCAGGGCAGCATCGACTGCAGCACATCGTCGCGACCACATGGTGAAAGATCGCAGCGAGCCCATGAAGCGTGATCCGCCCCAGCGGCAGCCAGGCCGCCTGCTCATGCACCTCGCGAAAGAGGTGCGTCAGGCCCTTGTCCCGTTGCAGGAGCGCCGGAAGTTCGCAGCCGAACCCGGTCGATCAGCGTCAGCGAAACGCGCACGTCGGGATGACGGGCGGTTCACCAACGGCAGGATGTGCCGCCGCCCGAAGGTGAAAGGTGACCCGCCACCGCCCGGCTCGCCGCAGTCGGCGATACCGTATGTGGTGCGCAGCCTTGGCGAAGCTCGCCAGTCGGCGACCGCGACGAAGGTGCGCAGCTCTTCCAGCCGCCCCGCGATTATCCCGATATCCGCATGAGTGAATTGTATAATGAACAGATTATCACAATCACTCAGGAATGACATCTTCAATGGGCAAGCGGCATCCAGCCGCCAGCCCGGAGAAGTTTCGATGTCCCGCCTCGCCATCCCCGCCCGTGAAGATGCCCCCGCCGCAGCGCAACCGCTGCTCGACGCCGTCGAGAAGCAACTCGGCGTCGTCCCCAACCTGTTCCGCCTCGTCGCCACCAGCCCCGCCACACTCGAAGGCTATCTTGGCCTCAACGCCGCACTGGGCCGCACGCTCGATGCCAAGACGCGCGAACGGATCGCCATCGCCGTCGCCCAGGCCAATGGTTGCGACTATTGCCTGTCGGCGCACACCTATCTCGGGCTGAACCTCGCCAAGATCGACGAAGCCGAGATCGCGCTCAACCGCGCCGGCCATTCGGGTGACGCGAAGGCCGATGCCGCGATCGTGTTCGCCCGTCAGGTCCTCGCCGCGCGCGGCAAGGTCAGCGAAGCCGACATCGCTGCTGTCCGCCTTGTCGGCTTTAGTGAGGCGCAAGTGATCGAGATCGTCGCGTCGGTCGCGCTCAATGTGCTGACCAACTATATCAACAACGTGGCTGAGACCGACATCGACTTCCCCGTCGTCCTCGCCGCGCAAGCCGCCTGATCCCCTTGCCGTCGCGGCGTTCGCCG
>NZ_JSBN01000069.1 GCF_000797515.1 Sphingomonas sp. Ant H11 | reverse complement strand
GCCGACTGCGGTGCAGCCGTGACGGGCGCGGCCAGCAGCGCGATCGCCACCGCCAGCGCGCTGGTCGTCGATCGAATCGTCACCCGGCTTAGCGCCCGCCTTTGGCGGCCAAGTCGTCGAGATGCGCGATCAGGGCCTTGGCACCGCCTTTGGCGAAAACACTCGCGAAATCGGCGCGCCGCGTCGCCAACTGGCTGATCGCATTCTTGTAATAGACATCCACGATCTTCCACTTGCCGCCGCTCTGTCGCAAGCGATAGCCGATCGGGACCGCGTCCCCCTTCGGCGCGGAAAGCGTCGTCCGTACCAGCTTGTCTGTGCCCCGCGTCTCGACGCGGGGGTCGATGCTGAAACTCTCACCGCCATAGGTGCTGAAGTTCGAGGCATATTGGGCAACCGTCATGCGGCGCATCGCCGAAACCAGCGTGGCCTGGTCGCCCGGGGCCACCTTTACCCAATCGGGCCCCACCGACAGCCGCGTGATCAGGCCGATGTCGAAGGTCTGGTCGACGACCGGGCCGATCCGCGCGATTCGGCCTTGCGTGCCGAGCGCGCTGCCGCCCTTCATGATCGTCAGCAATCCATCGTTCAGGGTCTGGACGGGGGCCCGCGCCGGATCGGTGGCTTGCGCGGCAAGCGGAACCGCGCTGCACAATGCCACCATCGGCACGACGTATCGCAGGGAGAAAATCATCGAAAGCTCCTATTGGGACATTTGGCGATGACCCAGGTAGTTGGTCTGGCCGTTATCACCGCAACGGCCCTAGCACAAACCGCTGTAGCGCCGATGAACGCTTTAGGCGCTATCGGGTGCCCGGCCGGGAAACCACCCACCCGAAGATATAGGTTTTCCTGCTTTCTTTATGCTGCGACGCGGCTAGAATAAGCGGCCGGGAGGCATACATGACGGATCCGTGTGCGTGCCCTCCGGCCCCGCGCCCGGTTTTCGGCATTTGAGCGGACGGAAGGACAGTTTTTGCAAGTAATTTTGGCCAACCCGCGCGGTTTCTGCGCAGGCGTCGTACGCGCGATCGAGATCGTCGAGCGCGCGATCGACCGCTACGGCGCGCCGGTCTACGTCCGCCACGAAATCGTCCATAACCGCCACGTCGTGGACACGCTGCGCGCAAAAGGCGCGGTGTTCGTTGAAGAACTGTCAGACGTGCCCGAGGGCGCGATGACGGTGTTCAGCGCGCACGGCGTCGCCCGTACCGTCGAGGAAGAGGCCAAGGCGCGCAAGCTGCCGGTGTTCGACGCGACGTGTCCGCTGGTGACCAAGGTGCATTTGCAGGGTCGGCGTTATGCCAAGGCCGGGCGGACGCTGGTGATGATCGGGCATGAAGGCCATGCCGAAGTGATCGGCACGCGCGGGCAAGTCGATGCGCCCGTCCATCTCGTTTCGACCGAGGCCGATGTCGCTGCGCTCGACATCCCCGAGGATGCCGAGATCGCCTATATCACCCAGACGACGCTGAGCGTGGACGACACCAAGAATGTGATCGCCGCGCTGGCGAAGCGCTTTACCAACCTGATCGGGCCCGACGTTTCCGAAATCTGCTACGCAACGCAGAACCGCCAGAGCGCGGTGCGCGATCTGTGCAAGGTGGCCGATCTGCTGCTGGTGGTAGGCTCCGAAAACAGCTCCAACTCCAGCCGTCTGCGCGATCTCGGGCAGGATGAGGGCTTGCCGAGCTATCTCGTCGCCGATGGCAGCGCGATCGATCCGGCGTGGTTCGCGGGCGTCGAGCGCGTTGGCCTCACTGCAGGCGCATCCGCGCCGGACGAGCTGGTCGACAGCGTGATCGCGGCGCTGCGCAAACTTGGTCCGGTCGAGGTGACACAGCTGGCAGGCGTCGAGGAATCGCTCGAATTCGGTCTGCCGCGTGAGTTGCGCGACCCGCCTGCAACTTCCCAACAGCGCGTTTTGAGCGCATAGGAACCCCCATGAGCCTTCCCTTAGCCCCGCTTGCGCGCATTGGCGCCTACACCCTGAAAAACCACATCAAGGGCGGTAAATATCCGCTCGTGCTGATGCTCGAGCCGCTGCTGCGCTGCAATCTGGCGTGCCCGGGCTGCGGCAAGATCGATTATCCCGATGCGATCCTCAACCAGCGCCTGTCCTATGACCAGTGCATGGACGCGATCGACGAATGCGGCGCGCCCGCCGTCTCGATCGCGGGCGGCGAGCCGTTGCTCCACCGCGACATGCCCAAGATCGTCCAGGGCTATATCGCCAAGAAGAAGTTCGTCATCCTGTGCACCAACGCGCTGCTGATGAAGAAGAAGATCGACGACTATAAGCCGTCGCCATACTTCACCTGGTCGATCCATCTCGATGGCGACAAGGGCATGCACGACCATGCGGTCGACCAGGCCGGCACCTATGAAGTCGCGATCGAAGCGATCGAAATGGCCAAAGCCAAGGGCTTCCGCGTCCAGGTCAATTGCACCGTGTTCGACGGGGCGGACCCGACCCGCCTGGCTGCGTTCTTCGACGAGATGCAGAAGCGTGGCGTCGAGATCACCATCTCGCCCGGCTATTCGTACGAGCGCGCCGCCGATCAGGAGCATTTCCTGACGCGCGAGCGCACCAAGAACTTCTTCCGTGATGTGTTCCGGAAAGGTGATGGCGGCAAGGCGTGGACCTTCACCAACTCGCCCTTGTTCCTCGATTTCCTCGCAGGCAACCAGACCTATGAATGCACGCCGTGGTCGATGCCGCTGCGCACCGTCTTCGGCTGGCAGAAGCCATGCTATCTGGTCGGCGAAGGCTATGTCGACACCTTTGCCGAGCTGATGGAAGGCACCGACTGGGATCAATATGGCGTCGGCAAATATGAAAAGTGCTCGAACTGCATGGTGCATTGCGGGTTCGAGGGCACGGCGGCGAGCGACTCGATCCGCCATCCGCTGAAGATGTTCGCGATCGGCCGCAACGGCGTGCGCACCGAAGGTCCGATGGCCCCCGATATCGACCTGTCCAACGCCCGCAAGGCGAGCGACGTCCACTCGCTACACGTCGAGCGTGAACTCGCGAAGATCAAGGCCGCCGATCCCGAGGGCTTCAAGCGCACCCAGCGCGCGGCGTAGCGCACTGAACGCTGCCCCCGCCTCCCGCCCGGTGCGGATCAGCGCGGGGAGTTGCGCCGGGTTGCGCGCGAGCGAGGCAAGGATCGCGCCGAGCGCGACGCCGCCATCGGGTTTCATGCCGACCAGAGCGGCGGGGGGCAGCGCGTGATCGGCGCTGTCCGAGATCGTGCGCAGAATCGCGAACGGGAGGTTGTGGCGCGCGGCGACGCGGGCGGCGATGTGCGATTCCATGTCGACCGCGATCGCGCCAGTGTGTGCATGGAGCGCGGCTTTTTCGGTTGCGGAGGCGATGATCTGGTCCGCGCCGACCACGGTGCCGGGGTGAGCATTGGGGAGCGCTGCTGCCAGCCACTCGACCAATCCACCACCCCGGCGAAGGCCGGGGCCTAGTCGCGAAGGTGGCTGTGGCGACGGACAGCGCTCGATACGCTCTGACGCTGCAACTGGGCCC
>NZ_JSBN01000068.1 GCF_000797515.1 Sphingomonas sp. Ant H11 | reverse complement strand
CGCTTGCGACTGCCCCTCTCCCCGGCCCTCTCCCCCAGGGGGGAGAGGGAGAGCCAGCGCCGCCACGGTTGTGTCCACCAGATCGACATAAGCCAGCCCCTCGGCCAGCTTCAGCGCCGCCTCGAAGCTCTCCGCCAGGCGCGTCGCCATGTCGGGGCCGACGACCAAGCGGTCGACCACCACTTCGATGTCGTGCTTCAGTTTCTTGTCGAGCGCGGGGGCCTCGTCGATCTCGTAAATCTCGCCATCGATGCGCACGCGCGTAAAGCCCGCTTTCTGCCATTCGAGCAGTTCCTTGCGATACTCGCCCTTGCGCCCGCGCACGACCGGCGCGAGCAGATACAGCCGCGTGCCCTCGGGCAGCGCCATCACCCGGTCGACCATCTGGCTGACGGTCTGCGCCGCAATCGGCAGGCCGGTGGCGGGCGAATAGGGGATGCCGACACGCGCCCACAGCAGGCGCATATAATCGTAAATCTCGGTGACGGTCGCCACGGTCGAGCGCGGGTTGCGGCTGGTGGTCTTCTGCTCGATGCTGATCGCGGGGCTGAGGCCCTCGATATGGTCGACATCGGGCTTTTGCATCAGTTCGAGGAACTGGCGCGCATAGGCGCTCAGGCTCTCGACATAGCGCCGCTGCCCCTCGGCATAGATGGTGTCGAAGGCGAGGCTCGATTTGCCCGATCCCGACAGGCCGGTGATGACCGTCAACGTATCGCGCGGAATATCGACCGACACGTCCTTGAGGTTGTGCTCGCGCGCGCCGCGCACCGAAATATGAGTCAGCATGAAGGACGTGTTCCAGATTTGTTCTTGAAAGGCAAATGGCAATCGGGCAAAAACCAACATGGCGTCGCCAGTCGGCATCGACAAGCAGGGGGCTTGCACCGGGCAAGCGATCGGGCATGGTGAATCGATGAACGAACGGCCCGGCTTTTACGAATTTTTCGCAGGCGGCGGAATGGCCCGCGCGGGGCTGGGCGGGGCGTGGCAATGCCTGTTCGCCAATGATTTCGATCCCAAAAAGGCCAAAGCCTATGCCGACAATTGGGGCACGGACGAGCTGTTGCTTGGCGATGTCGGCGAGGTAACACCCCGCCAACTGCCCGGCCAAGCGGATTTGGTGTGGGCGTCCTTCCCCTGCCAGGACCTCTCGCTCGCCGGGGCCGGTGCCGGGCTTACGGGCACGCGATCGGGCGCATTCTGGCCGTTTTGGAACCTGATTCAGGAGGTGAGCACGCAAGGCCGAAAGCCGCGCGCGATCGTGCTGGAAAACGTCTGCGGGCTGCTGACATCGCGGAACGGCGCGGACTTTGCCGCGCTGTGCCAGACGGTTGGGGATGCCGGCTATTGGCTGGGCGCGATGGTGATCGACGCGCAGCATTTCGTGCCGCAGTCGCGCCCACGTCTGTTTGTCATCGCGCTGGATCGCGCGACAGAGGTGCCCGCCCGCGTCTTCAGCCCCTGGGCGGTCGATCGCTGGCACCCCGAGCGGTTGCGGCAGGCACAAGCCGCGCTACCGGAAAAGCTGCGCGCGCAATGGCTGTGGTTCACCGCCCCTGCCCCCGGCAACGCGCCAAGCCCGGCTTATCGATATCATCGAGGATCATCCCCGGGACGTCGCATGGCATAGCGCCGCCGAGACGCGGAAGCTGCTGACGATGATGAGCAACGGCAACCGCGCGAAGGTCGATCTGGTCGCTGGCAATGCGCGCAGGGCGGTCGGCGCGGTGTACAAGCGCACCCGGATCGAGAACGGCAAGAAGGTGCAGCGCGCCGAAGTGCGGTTCGATCTGGCGGGCTGCCTGCGCACGCCAGGGGGCGGGTCCAGCCGGCAGACGATCCTGGCAGTTGAGAAGGGCAAGGTGCGCACGCGGCTCATCTCCGCTCGCGAGACCGCCCGGCTGATGGGGCTGCCCGAAGCCTATCGCCTGCCCGAGCGCTATAACGATGCCTATCATTTGACGGGCGATGGCGTGGTCGTTCCGGTCGTGCGCCACATTGCGGAATGGGTGCTGGAACCCGCGCTGACGCAATCGGGGATCGCCCTTGCCTCTGCTTAAGGAGCCACGATCGCCGACCCGGCGTCGGGTCGCCGACATCGACACCAAAAAACGCCCCCGATGAGACGATCGAGCTGCGCCGCGCACTCGAGCAGTTCAAGCGCCAGAAACTCTCCGATTTCTTCGACCAGGCCCCGGTAACCAAAGCCGGGGTCTCGATTTCGGTCGGGGCGGTGAAATGGGGCGTCTACGCCTTTTTCGATTATGACGGCGAGCCGATCTATGTCGGCCAAACGCGCGAAACCGTGGGCGGGCGGATCGGGCGGCATTTGACCAACCAGCGCACCGACGCGGTGGCGATGTCGGTGCTCGATCCATTTGAAGTGCGCACGATCAAGGTCTGGCTTTTGCCTGAATATCAGGACGTAAAGGGCGATCCGAAACGCGTGCCCGCTGCGCGCGCCGCCGCCGACCACCTCAACGCGCTGGAACGCAGCGTGTTTATGAAGCTTGTCAGCGAAAGCGATTTCGGGCGCATCCTCAACGAAAAGGATCCGCCCGACGTCCCGTTATGCGCGCTGCCACCGGCGATCGAAGGCGAGATCGTCAGCCCCGACGTGCTCAAACTCCGCCAACACCCCGATGTGCGGATCGCCCGGCGGGCGCTAACCATCGCCCGACTGGCACAGATTATCGCCGGACGCGACGTGCAGGCCGGGCTGCGTCGGGCGCTGGCAACGCAGGCGGATCGGTTGGCATGGCTGGCGAACGAACGCTTCGCGGCGCTAGGCGGCGAAGCGGCGGTCGAGGAACGCGACGCGGACGAGCCGACGGACCATGACATGGATGGCGGTGAGGCGTCCTAATCCGACACCGACCGGATGCGGTTCCAGGTCAGGGCATTGGTGGTCGCAGATCAACCCTATGGTCGTGCGGCCCGCTGCAATCGCTGCACTCCGCAGTCCCAAGCAATACCACGAATGGAACGGAAAACGATCCGTTGCAGAGCAGCGATGAACCGCTAAAGTCCTGAAAACACTATGCTGGGGGGCAAGCAATGAGGACGATCGCGATCGCGGCGCTGCTGATGCAAGTTACGACGGCACCCAACGACGCTCCGTTGGTCCCAAGCGGTAAGTGGACCGTGGACTATGCCAATGCCGGCTGCATCCTGTCGCGTGATTATGGAACGGCACCCGCAGTCACGTCGATCGGGTTCAATCCATTCCCGCTCGGCGACACGCTTGAAGTCATCACGGTATCGCCGGGCATGCCCGCAAAACGCTACGAGAAATTGAAGGGTACGCTGACCCTGCAGCCGTCGGGTGAAACGTTCCAGAGCGACGTTGCCGTTTATGGCATAGCCGCCAGGAACAACACCCTCACCACCTTGAACGCCGAAGGCGATATCGCGGCGAAGTTATTGCGCTCGACCAGCGTATCGATCGCTTTGGCCGACGGAACCCACAAAAGCTTCGCAGTCCCCGGCATGCAGGGCGCGGCGGCGGCGCTGAGGGCCTGTCAGGACGATCTGCTTAAAGGCTGGGGCATTGATCCCAACGAACGCGACCGCGTTCCGACGCCCAAACCGCGCACTGAGATTGCGACGTGGCTCAGCACCGACGACTATCCATCCGAAGCTATGGCATCGAATTCGGAGGGCACCTCCGTGATCGTATGGACGATCCAAACCAACGGCCTGATAGGGGATTGTCGCGTCGTCCAATCCAGTGGCTCAAAACCTCTGGACGACGCCGCCTGTCGCGCTTTCAAAAAGAGGGGACGCTACCCCCCGGTCATCGATCGTGACGGAAAACCTGCAACAGCGCACGCGATGCACAAAGTCGTATGGCGTCTTCCCTAACGGTAGCTATTTCGCCCCATAAGCCGGCAGCCCCAACCGCCACCGGATCGCCGCCGCGCGCAGGGCGAAGCCGCAGCTTGCCGCCACGCCCGCCGCGAGCGTCGGCGATACGCCCAGTTCGACCAGCGCGACGTGCAGCCCCGCCGCTAGCGCGGCTGCCGTGACATAGAGTTCGGGCCGCATCAGGATCGACGGTTCGCCCGCCAGCACGTCTCGGATGATGCCGCCGACGCACGCCGTTACCACCCCCATCAAGGCTGCGGGCACGGGCGGGATGCCGAAGGCCAGCGCCTTGGCCGCGCCGAACACGGCATAGGCAGCCAATCCGACGCCATCGAGCCAGTCGAGCGCCGAGGTCGGCGCGTGCGCGCCCTGCCACCAACCGCGCGGTGTCGTCCACACCAAGACCGCCACCGCGAGGCAAATGGCGGCGACCAGCGGATCATGCACCCAGAACACCGGCGCACCGATCAACAAATCGCGCACCGATCCGCCGCCAACCCCGGTGATCAGCGCGAAAAAGGCGGCGGTGACGAAGGTCTGCCCGCGCCCCGCCGCCGCCAGCGCCCCGGTAATGGCGAACACCGCGATCCCGAACAGATCGAGCCACGGCAGAATCGAGCCGAATTGCCAGGGAGCGAGGGGGAGCATCCGCACTCCTGTAGCGCGCCTGCGCGAGGAAATGAATGCTGGGGCGGGCTTATCACGGACGCGGCCCAAACTGGCATGGGCAAAGCCCATGCCGTCGGTCGGCGCCGTAGCGCCGCCGGCCGGTCTGATCGCGGCAAGCCTCGGCCGTAGCTTTCGCTACGGCCTCGGGCGATCAAACGTGGATCGCTTTCCCGCGTACCGCCATCGCCGCTTCCTTGATCGCTTCGCTATGCGTCGGGTGAGCGTGGCAGGTGTAGGCGATGTCCTCGCTGGTCGCGCCCATTTCCATGCCCAAAGCGGCCTCTGCGATCATGGTGCCCGCTGGGACGGCAATCGCCCACACACCGAGCACGCGGTCCGACTTAGCGTCGGCGATGATCTTCACGAAACCGTCGGGCTCGTGATTGGTCTTGGCGCGGCTGTTGCCTGCCATCGGGAACTTGCCGACCTTGATCTCGCCTTTGGCCTTGGCCGCTTCCTCAGTCAGGCCGACACCCGCGATTTCGGGCCAGGTGTAGACCACGCTCGGGATGACATCGTGGTTCACGATGCCGGTCAGCCCGGCGATATTCTCGGCAACGGCAATGCCTTCGTCCTCTGCCTTGTGCGCGAGCATAGGGCCGGGGATGACGTCGCCAATCGCCCAGATGCCGGGAACCGCGGTCTGGAAGCGGTGGTCGGTGTCGATCTGGCCGCGCGCATTGGTGGCAAGGCCTGCCTTTTCGAGCGCCAGACCATCGGTGTTGGGACGACGACCGATCGCGACCAGTACGCAATCCGCCGTGATCGTCTCGGCGGCACCACCTGCCGCGGGTTCGACCGTGATGCTGGCGGTGTCGCCGCTCACAGAAACGCCAGTGACCTTGGTCGAGAGCTTGAATTCGATACCTTGCTTGCGGAAAATCTTGTTGGCTTCCTTGCGGATGTCGCCATCGAAGCCCGGCAGGATCTGGTCGAGATATTCGATGCAGGTGACTTTGGCCCCCAGCCGACGCCACACGCTGCCCAGCTCAAGCCCGATCACGCCGCCGCCGATGACCACCAGATGCTCGGGCACCTTGGCCAGTTCAAGCGCGCCGGTGGAATCGACCACGACCTTCTGGTCGACCGTCACACCCGGCAGCGGGGTGACCGAGGACCCGGTCGCGATCACAATATCCTTGGCGGTGACGGTCTGCTCGCCGACCTGCACGGTATGCGCATCGACGAACGCGCCGCGGCCCTTCAGCCAGGTCACTTTGTTTTTCTTGAACAGGAAGGCGATGCCACCGGTCAGCTGCGTCACCGCATCGATGCGCTGTGCATGCATCGCGGGGAGATCGAGCTCGGGCGTGACCTTGATGCCCATCTTGGCCATCGTGCCATTGGCGGCGGCATCGAAATATTCGGACGCATGCAGCATCGCCTTGGACGGGATACAGCCGACGTTGAGGCAGGTGCCGCCGAGCGTCTCGCGGCTCTCGACGCATGCGGTGCGGAGACCCAGCTGCGCCGCGCGGATCGCGGCGACATAGCCGCCGGGGCCCGAACCGATGATGAGGACGTCGTAATCGTAGTCAGCCATGTGTCACTCCGTTCGCCCTGAGCTTGTCGAAGGGCTGCGTTCTCTTCCGTCCGATGAAAAAGGACAGTGCTTCGACAAGCTCAGCACGAACGGAATATGGGTAATCTCAGTTCGCGATTACAGGTCGATCAAAATCCGGGTCGGGTCTTCGATCGCGTTCTTCAGTGCGACGAGGAACGTCACCGCTTCGCGCCCGTCGATCAGGCGGTGATCGTAGCTCAGCGCCAGATACATCATCGGGCGGATCACGATCTCGCCGTTCACCACCACCGGGCGGTCCTCGATGCGGTGCAGGCCGAGCACAGCCGCCTGGGGCGGGTTGATGATCGGGGTCGACATCAGCGAACCGAACACGCCGCCGTTCGAGATGGTGAAGGTGCCGCCCTTCATCTCTTCCATCTTCAGCGTGCCGTCCTTGGCGCGCTTGCCGAAATCGCCGATCGTCTTTTCGACTTCGGCGACCGACATCTGATCGGCATCGCGCACCACCGGCACGACGAGCCCACCCGGCGACGACACCGCGACCGAGATATCGGCATAATCGTGATAGACGATCTCGTCGCCCTCGATCGAGGCGTTGACGCTGGGGATGTCCTTCAGCGCAAGGCATGCCGCCTTCACGAAGAAGCCCATAAAGCCCAGGCGAACGCCATGCTTCTTCTCGAAGAGATCTTTGTACTTGGCGCGCGCCGCAATCACCGCGCTCATGTCGACGTCGTTGAACGTCGTCAGCAGGGCGGCGGTGTTCTGCGCTTCCTTCAGGCGCTTGGCGATGGTCTGGCGCAGGCGCGTCATGCGCACGCGCTCTTCCTTGCGGCCAGTGGCGGCAGCGACCGAGGGGGTTACCGGGAGCGGTTCGCTCGGCGCGGCGACGGGCGCTGGCGTCGCGGCGGCGGCGAGGACATCGTCCTTGGTCAGGCGACCGTCCTTGCCGGTGCCCTTGACCGTCGCCGGATCGACGCCGTGTTCGAGCACCGCGCGGCGCACCGACGGGCTGAG
>NZ_JSBN01000067.1 GCF_000797515.1 Sphingomonas sp. Ant H11 | reverse complement strand
CGGCGCGTCTGCTGAACTGCCCCACCCCAACCCCTCCCCTGAAGGGAGGGGCTTGAGAAAAGACCCCACGTCGTCGCGATCGATTACGGCTCCAAGCGCAACATCTTCCGCAACCTCGCCGCCGCCGGTGCCGATGTCTCGGTCGTGCCCGCCACCGCGAGCTTTGACGAGGTTATGGCGCTCGCCCCCGATGGCATCTTCCTGTCGAACGGCCCGGGCGATCCCGCCGCGACGGGTTTCTATGCCGTACCGGTGATCCAGCAATTGCTCGACACGGGGCTGCCACTGTTCGGCATTTGCCTTGGCCACCAATTGCTCGCGCTCGCGGTCGGCGCGACCACCACCAAGATGTTCCAGGGGCATCGCGGCGCCAACCATCCGGTGCAGCGCCTCAGCGATGGCGCGGTCGAGATCACCTCGATGAACCACGGCTTCGCGGTCGAGCGGGACTCGCTGCCCGCCACGGCGCGCGAAACCCACGTCTCGCTGTTCGATGGTTCCAATGCGGGCATCGAACTCACCGACCGCCCCGCTTTCAGCGTGCAATATCACCCCGAAGCGAGCCCCGGCCCGCAGGACAGCCTGTATCTGTTCGAGAAGTTTGTGGGGATGTTGGAGTGACGTCGCCGATCGATCAATCTGTTGGTGGCGACGCTGACACTTGGATGCTGTTCGATCGACTTTCCGGCGAAGGACAGCCGCTCGTGATTTTAGCGCGCACCGGAAACTCTTTGGTGGAGGATGCGCTTCGCGATGCTCTGGTGACCGTCGTTCACTGTCAAGCTGACCCAACCTTGGTCAACGAAGCCGGCATGCCGCAACACAGCGATCGTATCTATGCGGTTGAAGAGGGATTGGCTGCTGAACTGACTTTGCTGGATTCCGGGGCTTTTCACGTTGCCAGCGTGACCGGAGGTGGTGAGCGTCGTATCGTGTTCGCCCATGCCGCACCGATTGAGTGGGACGCAATTCTCGAACGATTTGATATAGCGGGGTATTCGCTGGCAGCAACGATACCAAGCGACCGCGCGAAATTGATCGGTCTCGTGACTCCGACGGTGGTCGAACTACAGTTGAACGGGGACCGAAGTGTAATCTCCAATCTTGAGAAGAACGGCGACACGGGCCTTAGCAGCAGGAAAACGGACTTCTGGTTCTACGGACCAAAGGACCGACTGAATCCGTTGGCGGTAGAGTTGGAAGCTTGGGGGTACGGTGTCGATCACTGGCTCGACGATCCGACTGGAGTGGTTCTGACACGTGAAATGCCGGTAGATTTTTCGACGTTTCTGGAACTCACGCCTATCTTGGTAAGAGCGGCAGAACGCCACGACGTTGTGTACGATGGCTGGGAAACGTTTGTCGTCCGCCCGGTACCTGATCTGGTCGATCCAGTTGGCGATAAGCCAAAGTCCCTGTTGAGCAAACTGTTCGGGGCCAAGAAAAACTAAAATGCCAAAGCGCATCACCACTCAAGAGGCCACCCTATGACCCTCCCAGAAGTCTCCCCCCGTGCGCCTCGAAGAGGAATGGGCCGCTGACAAGGACGTGCTCGCCAGCCTGCGGGAGAATGGCGACCGTCCCGAGATCGTCCGTGCGGTCGATGTCAGCTTTCGCGGCAGCAGCCCGCGCTCGACCGGCTGGAAGAGGATGCCGAGGAACTGGGCTTTGAGGTGATCGAGCGCGAAGAGGATGAGGACGGCGAGATCAGCCTGTTCCTCGGCCGCGAGCAGACGTCGGATGACGACGCGATCCGCGCGCTCACGCTCAAATGCCTGCAGATCGAGCTGATCTACGACGTGGAATATGACGGCTGGGGCTGCACCGCGGAAGATGGCGCAGAATGACAGGCGTCACGCCCGCCACGGATCGATCGGGGCGACTCCGGTCCAGGCAAAATCCTTCACGTTGCGCGTCGCCACGGGGCAATTGTGTGCCATCGCTTGCGCGGCAATCTGGAGGTCGAGCAGCTTTGTTTCCTGCTTTTGCAATTTGCGCCGAGCCACCAGCGTCCCCAAAATATGCGTTGCTGCCGAATCGAACGATAGCGTGCGACCTGCGTGAGCCAATTCGATATCGGCGAGCCAGCGCTCCAGGGCTGGCCGTCGCTCGGCGGTTGTCGGGTTCTCTATGCCAGAACGGATCTCGGCAATCACGATCGTCGACAACCAATCCTGCGGCGCGTTTGCCGCAAACCAGATCGATACCTATGGATGCGAAGCGGGGCGATTCAGCGCGCTCCAAACATTTGTGTCGACTAGAATCACAGATCGGGAAACGCGATTTCTTCATGCTCCCTATCCGGGATGTCGAGGGTCGCGCCGTTCGCAACGGCCACAAGATGCGCCACAAACTCGGTGCCGGACATCGCTCTGATCCGTTCGGCACGTTCGTCTTCGGGCGAGCGGTAGGTTCGTTCGAGGAGAGCCTTGATCTCCGCTTACATGGATCGACCATGTCGCGCGGCAGCCAACCGCGCGCCGCACTTGATCTCGTCATCGACGTTGCGAATGGTGATACTGCCCATATCGCGTCTCCCCTGATTGCAATGCAATTATTTAACCCGAAAGCGGCCTGAAGACCAATGCCCAAGCGCACCGACATTTCCTCCATCCTCGTCATCGGCGCGGGGCCGATCGTCATCGGCCAGGCGTGCGAGTTCGATTATTCGGGCACGCAGGCGATCAAGGCGCTGAAGGAGGATGGCTATCGCATCGTCCTGGTCAATTCGAACCCGGCGACGATCATGACCGATCCCGAGCTGGCCGATGCGACCTATGTCGAGCCGATCACGCCAGAGATCGTCGCCAAGATCATCGAAAAGGAGCGCCCCGACGCGATTCTGCCGACAATGGGCGGGCAGACCGCGCTTAACACCGCGCTGGCGCTGTTCAACGACGGCACGCTGGCGAAATATGGCGTCGAGATGATCGGTGCCGATGCGGAAGCCATCGACAAGGCCGAGGACCGGCTGAAATTCCGCGACGCGATGACCAAGATCGGGCTGGAAAGCGCGCGTTCGGCAATCGCCCACACCGTTGAAGAGGCGCTCGCCGGGCTCGAACGCACCGGGCTGCCCGCGATCATCCGCCCGAGCTTTACGATGGGCGGGTCGGGCGGTGGCATCGCCTATAATCGCGAGGAATTTCTGGAGATCGTGCGGCGCGGGCTCGATCTGTCGCCGACCACCGAGGTGCTGATCGAGGAATCGCTGATCGGCTGGAAGGAATATGAGATGGAAGTCGTGCGCGACCGCGCCGACAATGCCATCATCATCTGCTCGATCGAGAATATCGATCCGATGGGCGTCCATACCGGCGACTCGATCACCGTCGCGCCCGCGCTGACGCTGACCGACAAGGAATATCAGATCATGCGCAACGCGAGCATCGCGTGCCTGCGCGAGATCGGCGTCGAGACGGGCGGCTCGAACGTGCAGTTCGCGGTCAACCCCAAGGACGGCCGTCTGATCGTGATCGAGATGAACCCGCGCGTGTCGCGTTCCTCGGCGCTCGCCTCCAAGGCGACCGGCTTTCCGATCGCCAAGGTCGCTGCCAAGCTGGCGGTGGGCTATACGCTCGACGAGATCATGAACGACATCACCGGCGCGACCCCGGCGTCGTTCGAACCGACGATCGATTATGTCGTCACCAAAATCCCGCGTTTCGCCTTTGAAAAGTTCAAGGGGGCCGAGGCCGTGCTGTCGACCGCGATGAAGTCGGTCGGCGAAGTGATGGCGATCGGCCGCAACATCCATGAATCGATGCAGAAGGCGCTGCGCGGGTTGGAGACGGGGCTGTCCGGCTTCAACATGGTCGACCGCCTGGTCGGCGCGCCGCGCGCTGAGATTGAGGCTGCGCTGGCCGTCGCCACGCCCGACCGGCTGCTGGTCGCCGCACAGGCTTTGCGCGAGGGCTTTACCGTCGCTGAGGTTCATGCGCTTGCCAAATACGATCCGTGGTTCCTGGAACGGATCGCCGAAATCGTCGCGGCCGAGGAAGACGTGTGCCGGAATGGCCTGCCGATCGAGGCGGCGGGGATGCGCCGCCTGAAGGCGATGGGCTTCAGCGACAAACGGCTTGCCTATCTCGCGCTCAAATCCGCCAATCTGCGCGAAGGCATGGATCGCGGCGTCGCGCGCGGGTCGGGCCTGGTGCATGACGCCGTCGTCGCGATGACGGGTGGCGTGACCGAGCAGGAAGTGCGCGCGTTGCGCCACCGGCTCGGCGTGCGGCCTGTGTTCAAGCGGATCGATACCTGTGCCGCCGAGTTCAACGCCAAGACGCCCTATATGTATTCGACCTACGAAGCGCCCAGCTTCGGCGAGCCCGAATGCGAGAGCCAGCCGACCGATCGGAAGAAGGTCGTCATCCTTGGCGGTGGTCCCAACCGGATCGGGCAGGGGATCGAGTTCGACTATTGCTGCTGCCACGCCTGTTTCGCGCTGGCGGATGTCGGCTTCGAAACGATCATGGTCAATTGCAACCCGGAGACGGTGTCGACCGACTACGACACCAGCGACCGGTTGTATTTCGAACCGCTGACCGCCGAAGACGTGCTCGAGATCCTGCATGTCGAGCAGCAGAACGGCACGCTGGCGGGCGTGATCGTGCAGTTTGGTGGCCAAACCCCGCTCAACCTCGCGCAGGCGCTGCAGGATGCTGGAATCCCGATCCTTGGCACCAGCCCCGATGCGATTGACCTGGCCGAGGACCGCGAGCGGTTCGCCGCCCTCGTCAACAAGCTTGGGCTGTTGCAACCCGCCAACGGCCTGGCGCGCAGCCGCGAAGAGGCGATCGTTGCCGCCGAGCGTATCGGCTATCCTGTGCTGATGCGCCCGAGCTATGTGCTCGGCGGCCGCGCGATGGAGATCGTCGACGGGCGCGCGCAGCTTGAGGAATATATTCAGACAGCCGTGCAAGTGTCTGGCGAATCCCCGGTTCTGATCGACCAATATCTGCGCGACGCGATCGAGGTCGATGTCGATGCGATCTCGGACGGCACCGACGTAACGGTGGCGGGCGTCCTCCAGCATATCGAGGAAGCCGGCGTCCATTCGGGCGACAGCGCCTGCTCGATCCCGCCTTATTCGCTCTCGGACGCGATCATCGCCGAGATCGAGCGCCAGACAGTCGCGCTGGCCAAGGCGCTGTCGGTCGTCGGATTGATGAACATCCAGTTCGCGGTGAAGGACGGCCTCGTCTATCTCATCGAGGTCAATCCGCGCGCCTCGCGCACGGTGCCGTTTGTGGCCAAGGCGATCGGTGCGCCGATCGCCAAGATCGCCGCGCGGGTGATGGCGGGCGAGAAGCTGGCGGACTTGCCCAAGGTCGATCGCCACATCGACTATTTTGCAGTCAAGGAAGCGGTGTTCCCGTTCAACCGCTTCCCCGGCGTCGATCCGGTCTTGTCGCCGGAAATGAAGAGCACGGGCGAGGTGATGGGGATCGATCCCGATTTCACGCTCGCCTTTGCCAAGTCGCAATTGGCGCGGGCACTGTCCTGCCCAAGAGCGGAGCCTTGTTCGTCAGCGTGAAAGATGGCGACAAGCCGGTGATCCTGCCGGGCGTGCGCGCGCTTGCCGCGCATGGCTTCACCATCGTCGCGACGGGTGGTACGGCGGATTACCTGGCCGCACACGGTGTCGCGGTCGAACGCGTCAACAAGGTCGCGCAGGGTCGGCCGCATATCGTCGACCGGATCAAGGATGGCGGGATCGATCTGATCTTCAATACCACCGAGGGCTGGCAGAGCCTGAAGGACAGCTCGCCGATCCGCGGATCGGCCTTGGCGTTGAAGATCCCGTACTTCACGACAGCCCCCGCCAGTGTCGAGGCAGCACTGGCGATTGTCGCCCTTTCGACGCGCAGCCTTGAAGTCAGGCCTTTGCAATCCTATTATTCGCACTCGCACACCTAATTCCCCACATGAGAACAACGTGCGGGCAGGCCCAGCAGGGTCGGCCAACCGGGGAATTTTGAAGACGAAGGACGAAGAGGGATGGCTACCGTCGAAAAGATGCCGATGCTGCAAGAGGGCTATGAGCGGCTCACTGCGGACCTGAAACGGCTTAAGGCGGAGCGTCCGACGATCGTCGACGCGATCGAGGAAGCGCGTGCGCATGGCGATTTGTCGGAAAACGCCGAATACCATGCGGCCAAGGAGCGTCAGGGCCAGATCGAAGCCTCGATCAGCGACATCGAGGATAAGCTTTCGCGCGCCCAGGTCATCGATCCGCGGGACCTGTCGGGCGACAAGGTCGTGTTCGGGGCAACGGTTACGCTGCTCGACGAAGACGATAAGCCGATCAAATATCAGATTGTTGGCCAGACCGAGGCCGACGCCAAGGGCGGTCGCATCTCGTATAACTCGCCGCTCGGCCGCGCGCTCATCGGGCGCAAGCTTGAGGACGAGGTGGAAGTGACCGTCCCGTCGGGCGATCGCTACTATGTCGTCTCGAAAATCGAGTTCATCTAAAAACGCTGCGTGACGCCCCTCTCCCATTGCGGGAGAGGGGCGTAGCCTTCACGCGCCCGGCGCGAGCAAATCTGGCTGCAGCAGGCGGTGCAGATGCACCACCACATATTTCATCTCGGCATCATCGACCGTGCGCTGTGCCGCGGCGCGCCAGGCCTTTTCGGCGCTGGCATAATCCGGGAACACGCCCACGATATCGATCGAGCGAGATCATCGAAATCGAGCCCGCGCGGATCGCTGACGCGGCCGCCGAAGACGAGGTGGAGTTTGCTCATAAATCACATTCCCGAAAAAGCGTGGGTTTCTCGCTCGTCTTAGGAGCGAGACGCGCGTTCGGGAACCGTTCGCAGCAGGTTTATTCGCCCGAAACTGCCTTTTTCGGCTTACGCCGGGTCGGGGCGGGCGGGGGAGCCTGCTCCGGCTGTGCCTGGCTGGCGACAGCCCGTGCCGCGAGCGCCGCAGTGCCGGCAGTGGCCAGCGCCTTGATAACGCCACCCAGCAGCTTGCCGACCTGATCCCGCGCCGCGTCGCGCGACAGGCCCAGCACGTCGAACTCTGCCCTGGCGGTGTCGCGGGCGGCATCGACGGCACCGCGCGCGGTTTCGTTCAGACGCTTGCCGACCGGCCTTAAAATTTTGCGTTCCGCGGCGCTGCGCGGTGCGAAAGCGCCGATCAGCGCCCCAAGCGCTATCCCGCCGCTCAGGATGGCGATGGGATTGGCTTCAATCCCGGCAATCGCTTTCTCGGTCGCTGCGCGCGTTGTGCTGGTGGTGGTGGCAACCGCTTTGGATGCGGCATCGCGAACGGTGGCAACGGCCTTCGATGCGCGCTTGGCGGGTTTGGCATCGGTCATGGGCGGGATCCTGTCTTGGGAAGGGGAGTCGCAGCGCGACGACGAAGGGTGCGTGCGATGGGACCGCGCGCCAACAAAAGGCCAATGGCAGCGACGGCAATACCGAAGCGCGCCGGGCGACGCCGGGCGCTGTCGACCGCGCCAAGCACTGCCTCCACTCCACGCGCCTTGAGCGACTCGGCCATGTCCTGTGCGAGCGCTTGCGGGCTGGCACGATGCTGCAACGTTCCGATCGTCTCGGACAGGCGCGCGCGGGCTTGCTCGGCGCGGGCCTGGGCCAATGCCAGCCGAGTGCCAATGGCGCGCCCGGTCATGCCTGCTCCTCGGTCGCGCCGAACAGACGCTTGAACTGCCGCATCGAAAACCATCCCAACAGAGCCGACAGCACGACCAGCGCGCCAACCACCGCCCCGGTCGCGCCCAACGGGCCGATAATCTGCGCCAGGACCAGCAACGCGCCAACGACGAAAGCGGTCAACGCGACCGATCCAATCGCAATCGCCGCGACCAAGAGCAGGATAGCGTTGCGAGCATCGTCGATCTTCGCGACGATTTTTGCCTTCTGCAGTTCGATTTCGGCGCGCGCGACTCGCTCCGCATCGCCGACGACACGCGACAGGAGAGCGGCAAGGCTCTCCTGTTCGATCGGGTCTTCACGCCTGTCCATCATTGCCCCCCGGTATGGCCGGATCAGGCCTTGTCGTCGTGATCGGCCGCGAGGCCCGACTGGATCAGCCGCACCAGCACGAAGCCGAGCGCGGCCGCAGTGCCGATGGCGATCGCCGGGCTTTTCTGCACGAATCCGCGGGCGTCCTCGATCAAGTCGTCGAGTTCCTTGGCCTTCAGCCCTTCCGAAAAACCAGCGACCTTGTCGGCGGCAGTGCGGGCATATTGACCATATTGCTCGCCCAACTTTTCATCGACGGTCCCTGCGGCATCGTTGATCATCTTGACGATCTCATCGAGCGCACCGCCCGCACGCGCCTTGCCGTCCTCGGCATAGGTCTTCGCGCGATCGACGGCTTCCTTGCCGAGTTTGGCCGCGCTGTCCTTGAACAATTGCGCCGCGCTGAGCGTGGCCTTGGCAGCTTCCTGCGCGGTTTCGGTTGCGGCGGCTTGCGCCTCGTGGATGGTGGTGGACGTATCGTTGGGAGTGGTAGCCATGACAAGCGCCCTTCGTTGAAGTGTCTGAAACACGTAACCGGCAAGCCCGTATCCCGGTTCCATCGGCGGCCGCAAATGCGCAAGGGTTGCCCCATGCGAATTGCGGGCGTTCGACTTAGCCGATAGAGGCACGCGCGAACCCTCTCAGACCCGTTAGAAGGATCGTTCCATGACCGCAATCATCGACATTCACGCCCGCACGATCCTGGACAGCCGCGGCAACCCCACGGTGGAGGTCGATGTAATGCTTGAAGACGGCAGTTTCGGCCGCGCGGCGGTGCCTTCGGGGGCCTCGACCGGCGCGCATGAAGCGGTCGAAAAGCGCGACGGCGACAAGAGCCGCTGGGGCGGCAAGGGCGTCGATGCCGCCGTTCAGGCCGTGAACGGCGAGATTGCCGATGCCGTGCTCGGTTTCGAAGCCGAGGACCAACGCGAGATCGACCACACGATGATCGAGCTCGACGGCACCGAAAACAAGAGCCGCCTGGGTGCCAACGCCATCCTCGGCGTCAGCCTCGCGGTGGCCAAGGCAGCGGCCGATGCGCGCACGCTGCCGCTCTATCGCTATGTCGGCGGCGTCGCGGCGCATGTGCTGCCGGTGCCGATGATGAACATCATCAATGGCGGCGAACATGCCGATAATCCGATCGATTTCCAGGAATTCATGATCGTGCCGGTCGGCGCGAGCTCGATGATCGAGGCGGTGCGCTGCGGTTCGGAGATTTTCCACACGCTGAAGAAGGCGCTGCACGAAAAGGGTCTGGCGACCTCGGTCGGCGACGAAGGCGGCTTCGCGCCGAACATTGCGTCCACCAACGAAGCGATCGAATTCATCCTGCGCTCGATCGAGACGGCAGGGTACACCCCCGGTGACGACGTGATGCTGGCGCTCGATTGCGCCGCGACCGAATTCTACAAGAACGGCAAGTATGAGATTTCGGGCGAGGGCAAGAGCCTGTCGAGCCATGAGATGGCCGAATATCTTGCCGATCTGACGCGCCGCTATCCGATCTTCTCGATCGAAGACGGCATGGCCGAAGACGATTGGGAGGGCTGGAAGGCGCTGACCGATCTCGTCGGCGACACGGTTCAGCTCGTTGGCGACGACCTGTTCGTCACCAACCCCAAGCGCCTGAAGCGCGGCATCGAAGGCGGCTATGCCAATTCGCTGCTGGTCAAGGTGAACCAGATCGGTACGCTCACCGAAACGCTCGAAGCCGTTTCGATGGCGAACCGAGCGGGCTATACTGCGGTGATGTCGCATCGCTCGGGCGAGACCGAGGACTCCACGATCGCCGATCTGGCTGTCGCGACCAATTGCGGACAGATCAAGACAGGCAGCCTCGCACGCTCCGACCGGCTCGCCAAATACAACCAGTTGATCCGTATCGAGGAGGAATTGGAGGGGGCTGGCGTATATGCCGGGCGCTCCGTCATCCGCGCGTAAAAATGTAGTAAATACGGGCTTGATCCACGAGTCGCGATGCGCGAGAATCGCGGCCGTGATCAAGAAGCCATCTCTCCTCCGCACCATGCTCCGCCGCGCCATCGCGCCGGCGGCGTTGATGATCGTCGGCGTGTTCTTCGGGGGGTATGCGATCTTCGGGCCGAATGGGGCGCTGGCCTATGGTGATATCGAGCGCCAGCTTGCTGTGAAGCAGCAGCAGCTGGCGATGCTCGACAAGACGCGCGCCGAGCTGAAGAACCGGGTCGATCTGCTCGACCCGAAACATGCCGATCCGGATCTGGTCGATGAATTGGCGCGCAAGGATCTGGGGGTAGCACACCAGGATGAAGTGATCGTTCCGCTGGAGAAATGAGCAGTCCCGTCCTTTGGTGATCCGTTGCGGGACTGAGCGGGTGGCAGGTTGACGGCGGCAAAGGCCCACAATGATATCGCCGCGATGCTCTCTAGTCGTCTTTTCATCGGGTGCCTGCGCCACCGGTACATTTCTCTTGACCGGCTCCATTATCAGGATCAGCCTCCTCTTCGATACGAGCGACGCATAACGTCGCCGGTCGAGGAGAGGGATGATGGCTATTCGCGTGGCAATCAAAGCACCTGGAGGTTTTTGCAGATCGGATGCTTGGGGCATATTCCAGGCAACGATAGCGGTCGTGACGCTGATTGGGTCTTTCTGGTCGATCGGACTGTTGCTGTAACCTGTAAATAGGTTCGTCATCTCGGGAGGCCGATCGCTCACCGCGCTGGCGCGTGCGCGGAACGGTCTCCACTCTGTGGATAATCTGATACGAAAATGCTCTCTGGGGTCCTCTTGGAGGGCTGGCGCGGGTTGCGGCAAGCTGTCAGCTTCCGCACGTACACGAATCAAAAGGATCAACATGCGCAAGGTGTTACTGGCGGGCATTGCGGGGCTCGCGCTGGTGTCGTGTACTGCGCGGTCGGCTGAACCGACGGGCACGATGGCTCCGCTCACAGCATTGCCCACAGCCGACTGGAAGAGCTTCCGCGACACCTTCATCGAGGATTGGTTCAAGATTTCCCCGGCGGACGCGGTGTATCAGGGGCGGCATGATTTCGATGGCGGGCTGGGTGACTGGACGCCGGGTGGCCTGAAACGACAGGGCGACTTTTTCCGCGAGGCAATCACCAAGGCCAAGGCCTTCGACACCGCCAAGCTGAGCCAGGATGAAGCGTTCGAACGCGATTATCTGGTGACGGTGGCACAGGGTAAATTGTTCTGGCTCGAAGATGCGGATTCGCCGCACCGCAACCCGGCCTGGTATGTGAATGCCGGGCTCGACCCCAACGTCTATATCGCGCGCCATTATGCCGATGCGCCGACGCGGATGCGCGCGATGATCACCTTCCTGCGCAAGATCCCCGACGCGGCCGCGCAGATCAAAGCCAACCTCAAGGCGCCGATGCCGCTCAGCTACGTCAATTTCGGCGTGGCGGCGTTCAACGGCTTTGGCGATTATTACACCGGCGATGCGAAAAAGGCGTTTGCCGATGTGAAGAGCCCGGCGCTGCAGGAGGAATTCGACAAGGCCGCGACGGCCGCGTCCAAGGCGATGCACGATCTCGGCAAATGGGTGGAGA
The DNA here is from genome assembly GCF_000797515.1 of Sphingomonas sp. Ant H11. Lineage (GTDB taxonomy): Bacteria > Pseudomonadota > Alphaproteobacteria > Sphingomonadales > Sphingomonadaceae > Sphingomonas. The sequence continues at coordinate 56,235 of NZ_JSBN01000067.1, read as the reverse complement.
GCCAGCGCGGATCGGCGACGCAGGACTTTGCGCTGGGGGCCGACCGCTTCTCGCGCATGATCAAGATGACCGAGGGCGTCGACGTGCCGCTGGCGACGCTGGAGGCGGCGGGCAAGGCCGATCTGCTGCGCAACCAGAAGGCGCTCGCAGAGGCGTGCGCGCAGTTCGCACCCGGTGCCACGATCCCGGCCTGCATGGCCAAGATGAACGCGAACAAGCCTGCCAATAACGATCCGGTCGCCGAGGCGCGCAAGCAGATCCCCGAATTGCGCGCCTTCGTGCTCGCCAATGACATCGTGACGATCCCCGACAACGAACAGGCTTTGGTCGAGGAGAGCCCGCCCTATAACCGGCAGAACAGCGCTTATATCGATCCGCCCGGGCCGTTCGAGAAAGGCATCCCCTCGGTTTACTACATCTCCCCGCCCGACCCGGCGTGGAGCAAGGCCGAGCAGGAGGGCTTCATTCCCGGCAAGATGGATTTGCTGTTCACCTCGGTCCATGAAGTGATGCCGGGGCATTTCCTGCAATTCCGCCATGCCAATGCCTCGCCGTCCATCTTCGGGCGGCTGTTCGTCGGCTATGCCTTTGCCGAGGGCTGGGCGCATTATGCCGAGGAAATGATGTGGGAAGCCGGGCTCCACAAGGGCGATGCCGAGACGCATATCGGACAATTGTCGAACGCGCTGCTGCGCGATTGCCGCTATCTTTCTGCGATCGGGATGCACACCCAGGGCATGACACAGGAGCAATCGCGCAAAATGTTCGTCGAGCAATGCTATCAGGACGAGGGCAATGCCAAGCAGCAGTCGGCGCGCGGCACCTATGACCCGGCCTATCTCAATTACACGATGGGCAAATTGATGATCCGCAAGCTCCGCACCGACTGGACCGCGACGCATGGCGGCCGCGCGGGGTGGAAGGCGTTCCACGACCAGTTCCTGCGCTATGGCGGGCCGCCGATCCCGCTGGTGCGCAAGGCGATGCTGGGCGGCGACGGCAAGGCGGTGTTCTGAAGCTGCGAAGGCCGGTCAGCGAACCTGGCTGGCCGGTTGGACATCGGCGGCTTCTTCGCCTTGCGGCATACGGATGGATGGACGCAGGCGCGCCAGGCTGCATAGCCCGGCAATGAAGGCGAGCCCCGCCGCAACCAGCGGCGGAGTGGCACCGCCACCGATCCCCAGCGCGAGCAGCGCGGCGACAAGCGTCGCGCCGGTCGTCTGACCGAGCAGGCGCGTGGTCGAGACCAGGCCGCCCGCTGCCGCTGCGCGCTCGCGCGGCGCGCTACCGATAATCAGGCGCGCATTGGGTGGCAGAAAGGTGCCAAAGCCTCCGCCACACAGCGCCATTCGCCAGATCACGTCGAAATGCGTCGGATGGGCTGGCATGTCGGCGATCAGCAGCAACGCGACGATCGAGATCGCCATGCCGATTCCGCCGAGCGCGCCCGCCGGAATGCGGCTCGACAGCCAGCCCGACAGCGGGGCGACGATGATGTTGGTGAGCGGCCACGGGGCCATCAACAACCCCATTTCGGGCGCGGTGAAGCCGAACTCGCTGGTCAGGCGGAAGGGCATCGAGATGATCAGCGTCATCGAGGCGATGAAGGCGGTATAGGCACCGATCACCGACAAGCGCAGCACCGGGCGCTCCAGCAAATCGATCGGCAGGATCGGGTCGGTCTCGCCGCGCTCGCGCCGCACGAAATAGAAGCCGACCAGAACCCCGGTTAGCACGATCGCGGCCGAGACGACCGGGCTGTTGCCATGCACCGCCGTTTCCAGACCACCGATGATCAGCCCGAACATCGCCGCACACATCACGCCGCCGAAAAACGTCGAACGGGGTGTTGCCGGGCGGCGTATCGGGCAGCGCGCGACCGAGGATTAGCGATCCGATCGCAAAGGGCACGGCGCTCGCAAACACCCATGGCCATGGTGCCACGCCGAGGATGAACCCGCCGAGCGACGGCGCAAGTGCGGCCCCCGCCGAGACGATCGCGGAATTGATGCCAAGCCCGCTGCCGAGCTGCTTGGCGGGGTAAGTGGAGCGGATCAACGCGGAGGATACGCTCAGCGCCGCTGCCGCGCCCATCGCCTGCGCCGCGCGGACGATGAGCAGGAAGGGCAGGCTCTTTGCAAAGAAGCACAGCAGCGTGGCGACGGTGAACACCATCTGCCCGATCTGGTACATGCGCTTAAGGCCAATGCGCTCGCCCAGCCCGGCAAAGGGCAGCAGCAGCATCACCAGCATCAACTGATAGACCGTTACCACCGTCACGGCGGACGACTGATCGATCTTAAGATCGCGCGCGATCGTTGGGAGCGCGATGTTGGCGACGCCACCGTCGATGATGATCAGCGCGGTGCCGAGGCAAAGCGCGGCAATGGCCGCGTAGCGGCGGGGTAGAGGAAGGCCATCCATCATGCGAGCGTGCTAATCCTCGGCCCGCACAGTGCAAGCGGCCTTCCCCCCATTTATAGTCAGCCGAGCGAAACTTCGGCGACCTTGTCCTTGTAATCCTGCTTGGGGTCGATCCCGAGCAGCACCTTCACCCCGGCGAGCATGCTCGACGCATCGACCCAGATCTGCGCGCGCTCGGTATCCAGCCGCAGCAATTGCAGCTTGGGGTCGTCCTTGCCGCCTTCATACCAAGCCGCGACGAAGCTGTTCCACAGCCGGTGGATGACCGCGCGATCATTCTCGGCGACCAGCGTGCCGTGGATCGTCGCGAACACATCATTGCCCTTGGATGCGAAGGTGGCGACGGCGCGGCTGTCGTGCTTCAGGTCGGCGACCAGTTCGGTGTCCTTCGCGGTGAAGAAATAGATCGGGCCGCGATCTTCGTCGCCGTCGAGTTGCCCCGTCATCGGCGCGTATGGCCCTCGTCCACGCCGGCCAGGCCGAGCATCATCGTCCGGTCGGAGCGCAACGCCTTCCAGAATTTCGCTTCGATTTCCGCGTCGTTCGCGGTGTTGTCAGTAAACATGGCATCGTCTCCTTGCTCGCTTCGAACGGGCGGAGGCCGATGCGGTTCCCTCAATGCGGGGACCAGCCAGGCGGTGCCAGCTCGAACCCGCCAAAATCAAAGGCGGGGGTGACGACGCAACTGACCAGCGCCCAGCCTTCGCGCGCCTCGGCCGATTGCCACGCATGGGCAGGGACGATTGCTTGCGGGCTTTCCCCGGACAGCAGGTGCTCACTTTGGTCGATCAACAAGGTGAGCGGCGCGCCCGCATGCCACAACCACAGTTCGGTCGCGTCTACACGATGCCAGTGCGACCGCTGCCCATCTTCCAACAGGAACAGAATGGCCGTCGCCAGCCCGCGGCCGCCATCCGGCGAAGGCTGGCGCATCGTTTCGCGATACCAGCCGCCTTCGGGGTGGGGGGACAGATCCAGCGAGGTGATCAAGGGATGCGACATCGCGCACGCTGTTAGGGCAGACGCCCCCTGGAGGCGACAGGAATTGAACATGAGGCTCTCCGCTCTCAGCGCGCTCCCACGATCGGGGTGGAGTTGGTTCTTGCTGCATCGCACCATTTTCGGTACAGCATCGTCATCAAGACTCCCGAGTATCAGGGCTACGCCGTGCAAAATCCATCCGGGCCGACCGGCCCCGTTCCGACTGTCTTCGAAGCTATTGTCCGGAAGCGGTGCTTGCGCGCGACCTACAATCGCACCGATATTACGCTCGCACCGCACATCATCTATACGCGCCACGATGACCTGTTCGTGGATGGTGTCGTGCTCGAGCGCGATGGCAAGCCGCCGCGCGAACTGAAGCTTGGGACGTTCAAGCTGGCCGGGCTCAATGGCGTCGGCCTGACCGAGCGCGACTTCGATGCCAACCCGCTGTTCGCCGCCAACGATCCGAAATATGGCGAAGCCGCTTTGATGGCGGTGGAGGCTTAACGCCCGCGCGCCGCCAAATGGCGGCGCACCATCGCCACCAGCGTCAACGCAACCCCGGCGACGGCGGCACCGGCCACCATGTCCGCCAGATAATGCGTGCCCTCGACCGGTGTGGCGAGCAACATCGCCGTGCTGAGGACCACGACCGGCCCGCGCAGCCGGAGCAACGGCCAGCCTGCCGCGATGTACAGCACCGCGCTTGCGGTGTGGAAGCTGGGGGCAGAGACGAGCCCGCGCAGCGATCCCAGATCGATCTCCAGTAACGCGTGGGCCCGCAATTGGGGAATCAGTTCTGCCTCGTACAGCGCACTTTCCGGCAGATAGGGGACCGGGCCGTGCCACAGCGTGGCGAGTGGCCCCACCGCCGGAAGATAGCGGAACAGCAACAGGCATAACACGGCCGCCACCCAGAAGCTGGCGATGAAGGCACGCGCCTCGGTGCGTTTGTCGGCCCAGGCGCAATAGCCGAGGATCAGAGCAGGGGTGACGAAGATGCTCTGATAGGCGGCGGTCCCGAGCAATTGCAGCGACCGATGGGCGGCGACCGCGCGATACCAGGCAAGCCAGTCGAACCGCAGCGCGACGTCGATTTGCTGGAGCAGCGGATCGATGCTGCCGCGCGTATCGGCCGCCAGCGGATAGGTGGCGACCGCGCCGAGCAAGGCGATCCCCGTGAACAGGCCGACCGATTCCGATAAATCGCGGGCGACGCGCTGCGCCGGGCTGGCGGGTGTTCGCATGGCATAGCGCAGCCCGATCGCCAGCGCGGCGAACATCGAAAAGATCAGCGTGCTGGGCGTGCGCGGACGGATGGTCATCCCCGCATCCCACAGCAGCGATCCGACGCATAGGGCGCTGAAGGCGAAGCCGAGCACGAGCCAGCGGCCGGGGATCAGGCCAGGCTGCGCCGTGCTGCCGGGATAGAGCGGTGCTGACAGCGGGAAGAAAGTGGTGGGACGGTTCACGGGGCGCCTGATGAGCAGACGATGTTCGCAATCGCCGACTGGGAAGGGGTATGCGATGCCGCGAACGGCTACCCTTCATGCCGTGAACTTTTTTGTGACGTCCAGATGACATTTTTGGGCGAGGAGGGGGGCCCCCTCCTCGCGCCAGGGTCAGCGGTAGCAGACCGTCACACGACGGTGATGACGCCATTCGGTGTGGCAGCGCGGACGGTGGCGATCGCCGCCATAATAACGGCCATGGTCGCGCCAGTCGCGGCGGTCGCCACGATGATCGTAGCGATGGTCATAACGGGGGCGATCGCCGCGATAGTCCTGCGCGGAGGCTGCAGTGGAAACACCAAGCCCGGCAACCATGAGCCCGGCGGCGATAAGGTGGGTCAGCTTCATGTCCTGTCCTTTCGGCCCGACGATCGGGCGTGGGTCTTCTTTACGCTTTACTGTCGCGATGGTTGCTGAACGCGTTTGTAGGGCTGCGTACAGCTTGGCGCGTTACAGCGCGATGCCGATCCGCGGCGCGAGCGCGACCATGCCGAGATACAGCAATACCGTCAGCGCGCAGCCCAGCCCGAGCGCGGGCCAGAAACCGATGCCTGCACGCAGCAAGGCGGGAATGACGAGGAACATCGGCAGCGACGGCAGCACATACCAGAAGGTCGCCTGGACGTGCGCCGCCATGTTGGCGGGGTCGGGCTTCTCGCCCCACAGCCAGACCATGCCGAGCACCGACACCAGCGGCAGCGACGCCACCAGCGCGCCGAACCCCGGATAGCGCTTGGCCAGCGTCGAGGCGATGGCAATCACGATGCCAGAGATCAGGGCCTTCAGCGCGAGGAACAGCATAGCCCCTATATGCGGCCGGGCGCAGGCGGAGGCCAGCGGCATTGCAAATTGGGGGAAGGTAACGAAGGTAAGCCCATGTCACCGCGGAAGCGGTGGCGACGGGCGACGAGCGGCGTGCCGGGGCGCGGTCATTCGGTGCGCTCATCGGGGGCGGGCGTGTCGCCCAGCGCAGCCAGCGCCGCTTGCATGCTCACGGTATCCGGCTCGACCGACGGCATCGCGCGCAGCACGGCGAGCACCAGCCGATTGTCGAACGCCTGCCGCACCCCGATCTGTCGCCCGCGATAAAAGATCGGCGTCGCGGTGCCGATGAGCGCGCGTTCGATCGCCAGATCGACTACGCGGTCCCGCCCTTCGCCAAGCGCCGCCTCCCATGCCGCCGCGAAGCTCTCCGCACCAGCGCGCTTGCGCAACGCGTAAGCCGATTTCGCCGACATCCCGACCGCTCCAGCTGCCGCCGACACCACACCGATGCGGGCGAGCTGCTGGAGGAAGACGCGCTGGCGCTCGGGCGTCCAGCCGTCATGCCGCGTCGAGCCGCTTGGTACGGGGGTGAAGGGGATGTCCGCGGCCGCGTCTGGCTCGGCGGGCGGTAAGGCGGGATAGGGGCGCATCGCCGATTGTATGTCATAGTGGCAGGTTTGTAGGACAGCGGGATTTTGGGTGGAATTTTCCGGCAGCGCTGTGGGTGTGAAGATATCAGGCGGCGCGACTCCATGTCTCAGCTACCGGGGCACCGCTGAGCCGTTGCTGAGGTGAGGGCGCGTCGCGAGAGAGCGTTTGTTAGGGTGAGCGCGTCACCCCGCCAGCGCCGCGATGACATCCGTCTGCGCGAAATCGTTTCCAACGAACAGCAGCGGGCAGTTATGCGCCGTCGCCAGCGCATAAGCGAAGACGTCGCAGATGTTGAGGGCGGCGGGATGGTGACGTTTGCCCCAGCGGAGATAGGCGCGCACGGCGGCGTAGCTGAGCTCTACGGTCAGCGGCTCGACGGTCAGCGCGAGATCGTCGATCAAGCGTGCCATTTCGCCGTGCAATGCGCGACCGGCCGCGACGATCAGGGCTTCGGTCAGGGTCGGTGCCGCGATGCGGATGTCCAGTTCGCGGGCGACGACGGCGCGGCACGCGTCGGCTTCGGGTTCGCCCAGCAGGATCGCCATCAGCGCCGACGTATCGACGACGATCATGCAGGCAGGCCGTTGTCATCGTACAGATCATCCGCGCTACGAGCGGCGCTGGGCTTGCCATCGGGGCCACGTTCGCGCGCCGCCGCTATGGCGCGATCGATGGCATCGAGACGCCGTTGGCGCACCGCTGCCATGTCGACTTCGTCGGTGACGCGCGTCAGCCGCACGGTCGGGTGGCCGCGGCGGGTGAGGGTGATCTCTTCGCCGGCTTCGGCGCGGCGGACGAGGTCGGTGAGTTGGGCTTTGGCGTCGGATACGGAGATGTGCATCGGGCGGGTCCTTCTTGGACCAAGTAGATAGACCATTTTGCGTGTTTGGCCAAGGGCGCGCTCGATCCAGCCCCTCTCCCCGACCCTCTCCCCGCAAGCGGGGAGAGGGAGACATTAGTTAGTCGGCCCGCCGGACGTAGCTCTGTTCATAAACATCGACCACAATGCGCGTGCCCGCGCCAATGTGCGGCGGCACCATCACGCGCACGCCATTTTCCAGGATCGCGGGCTTGTAGCTGGACGAAGCGGTCTGCCCCTTCACCACGCGTCGGCCTCGACGATCAGCGCCTCGATCGTGTCGGGCAGCTGCACCGAGATCGGCCGCTCTTCCCACAGCTCCATCACGACATCCATGCCATCCTGCAGGAAGGCGGCGGCATCGCCCAAAAATGTCGGCGTCGAGCGAGATCTGCTCGTAATTGATCTTGTCCATGAAGGTCAGCGTGTCGCCTTCGCGGAACAGGAACTGGAAATCGACCGTATCGAGCCGGACCTTCTCGACGCTTTCCGCCGAGCGGAAGCGGACGTTGGTCTTGCGGCCGTCGATGAGGTTCTTCATCTCGACCTGCATATAGGCACCACCCTTGCCCGGCTGGGTATGCTGGATTTTCACCGTCTTCCAGATGCCGCCTTCATATTCGAGAATGTTGCCGGGACGGATTTCGACCGCGTTGATCTTCATGGGGGTGCCTGTAGTTGGAAAGAGCAAGGCGCGGCCTTTAGCCGGGCAAGGGCTGTCCGGCAAGATAGCGGTAGGGGTCGACATCCTCCCCTTCATACCAATGCTGCTCGGGCGTGGTGCGCGTCAGGCCGAAATGCAGGTGGAAATTGCCCGCACCGGCATTGCCGGTATCGCCGACATAGCCGAGCACCGTTCCAGCCGCGACACCCTGCCCCTCGTGCAGCCCCGGCGCATAGGCGGAAAGATGCGCGTAATAATACGTCCAGCGCCGGTCGGGCGAGCGGACATAGACGGTGGTGCCGCCCGCCGCGCTTGTGAACAGCTTCTCAACCGTACCGGACGCGGCTGCCAGCACTGGACTGCCCGCCGGAGCGGCAATGTCGGTGCCGTGATGCAGGCGCAGCCCATTCTCCCGCGGATCGCCCCAGGACTCGATGAGAGCGCCGCGCGCCACCCTTGCCACCGGAACGACCAGACGCGTGCCGGACGGGTTCCGTTCGGCCACAACCGGTCGCGTGGTGAGTCCCGCCGCCGTGCGCGGAGCGTCGGGCAACAATGCCAGCAAGGCGATCCACCCGGCCGCCGCGACGGCAATGACCAACAGCGCGATACGACCCAACCACCCCACGGATTATTCCTGGAACACAGCCGGCGTGCCCGGCTTGATCATCATCGCCAGCCGCGCCGCATCCCAATTGGTCAGGCGGATGCAGCCATGGCTTTCGGCCCGGCCGATCGTCTCTGGCGAAGGCGTCCCGTGGATGCCGTAATGCGGCTTGGACAGATCAAGCCACACCACGCCCACCGGCCCGTTTGGACCCGGTGGCAGCAACGCCGCCCTTGCGCCCTTCTTTGCGTCCCAGAACAGCTTGGGATTGTAGTGGAAGGGCGGATTGTAGGACGGCCCGAGGATCTTCCAGGTGCCGATCGGCAAGGGATCATGCTCGCTCCCCATCGTCGCCATGAACTGCGCGACCAGCTTGCCGTCCTTGTCCAGAACGCGCAGCACCTCCTCGGACTTGTCGACCACCACCTTGGCCCCCGTCGGCTGAGTCGAGTCGACGTTCAGGTCGCTGAGCGTCTGCCGCCATTTCTCGGGGAGCTTGGGATCATAAGCGTGGTCGGCGGCGATCGCGTTGGGCACGACGATCTTGCTGCCCGGCACCAGCCGGGTTTGCGGACTGTTCAATTCGAGCAAGACCGACGGCTTGGTGTGAAACATCTCGCCGAGCTTCTCCATCGGCGAGCGATATCCGAGCGTGGTCAGCCTCGCTTGCAGTTGCGGGTTCTTGGGTAGCGGATTGACGAACGGCCCGGCCAGCATGTCGGTGGTCAACGCGATCGTCTGGGTCGGCCGCCACTGCGCATAAGGATGCAGCGCGCGCAGCGTCGTCAGATCCATCTCGCCTGTTTGCGGCAGCCCGCACGTTTCCTGAAAGCCCTTGAGCGCCGCCACCAGTGATTTCCCGGCGCGCCCATCCAGCACGCCGGGCGAGAAGCCAAGATGATCGAGGATGACCTGCACATGTAACGTCGAAAGATCGAGCGCTGGAGTGTCCGTTGCGCTGATGGTTCCCACCGGCGCGGCCGCAACAAGGCCAAGCGATGCTATTGCCAGACAAGCCGATCCGGCCAAGGTTTTTCGCATCGCTTCAATCTCCTACATAGTAATCTAAGCAGACAAACGATTGGAATAGCGGCTTGTGTCCAGCGCGATGCCTCAAGCGATGATAGTGTCCCGACGCGCGATGCTTGGCGGCGCGCTGGTTGGCGGTGCGGCGCTTGCGCTTCCTTTTCCGGCGATGGCGGTCGGCACGGAATGGCGCCTCGCCATTCGCAACGTCCACAATAACGAAACCGTCGATGCGCTGTTCGCGCGGAACGGGACTTTCCTGCCCGAGGGGCTGGCCGAGCTGAACCATGGCCTGCGCGACTGGCGCACCGGTGAATCGACGGTGATGGACCGCCGTCTGCTCGCCTTGCTCGTACAGTTGCGCGACAAGCTGGAATTGAGCGGCGGCAGCAAGATCAATCTGATCTCGGGCTATCGCTCGCCCGCGACCAACGCCGCGCTCCGTGCCAAGGGCGGCGAACATACCGGCGTCGCCAGCCAGAGCCAGCATATGCTGGGCAAGGCGACCGACATCATGGTGCCCGGCGTGACGCTCGACCGGCTGCACGGCGCAGCTCTCGCTCTGGGCGGCGGCGGTGTCGGCTATTATCCGCGCGACGGCTTCGTCCATGTCGATACGGGGCGCGTGCGGCACTGGTAACCTTGCGCCGTTAATCGCCCACTGGACTTGCCCGTCCCGCTGGGCAACAGTCCTCCTCCGTGCGCAAGATCCTAGCCGACGCTGAAGCCGTTCTCGGCTCGCCTGCCAGAAATCTGATCACTATTCTCGGCTATGTCGGGCTGGTGATCGTCCTGGCGACACTCGGCTATATGGCGGCGGGGTGGAGCTTCGTCGACGCCTCGTACATGGTGCTGCTGACCGTCTTCTCGGTCGGGTATGATGAAGTCAGGCCGATCGACACCGGCTATTTGCACACCATCACGATCGCGACGATCGTGTTCGGATGCACCGGCATGATCCTGTTGACCGGTGCGCTCGTCCAGTTTTTCACCGTCCTGCAACTGCGCCAGATCCTGGGAGCCAACCGTATGCGCGCGCGAATCGACAAATTGTCCGGCCATGTCGTGATCTGCGGCTTTGGTCGCATCGGAACGATGCTGGCGCGCGACCTTGCCGAGGCGAACATGCCGCTGGTCGTGATCGAACGCAGCGCCGATCGCCTCGCCGAAATCGAAGCCGCCGGCCACCTGTGCATCGGAGGCGACGCGACCGAGGAAGAGATTTTGTTCGCGGCCGGGATCGACCGAGCACGTGTACTCTCGACAGTCCTGCCAGACGACGCGGCGAACGTTTTCATCACGCTCAGCGCGCGCAATCTCAACCCGACGCTCGAAATCATCGCGCGCGGCGAGGCCCCGACGACCGAACGCAAGCTGCGCCGCGCCGGGGCCGACCATGTCGTGCTGCCGACCCATATCGGTGCCGAACGCATCGCACGCATGGTGCTCTTCCCGAAAAGCGCGGATCTGGGATCGGACGCGGCGCTCAAACGCGCGCGCGGCGAACTCGGCGAAATGGGCCTGGATCTGGAAATCGTCTCGGCGCACGCCGGGTCGGCGATGTGTGTGTTGACCGTCGGCGAGGCCGAACGTCAGGCGGCCGGTGCGTTTTTCATCGTCCAGATCAAGCGCGGCGGTGCCGCCATCCTGCGGCCGTCCCCCGACGAGAAGATCCAGGTCAATGACGAGGTGATGGTGCTGGTGCGCGATGCCGGCACCACCGCCCGCAAGCTGTTCACCGCCAAGGCTGAAATCCGCGCCGGGCGGAACACCTACTGAAGCGCCATCAGGCGGCGAGCACGGCCTCGAACGCGCGTACCGCAGCCGCCTCGTCCCCGCCCCACACCGCGCCCGACACCGCGAGAAAATCTGCACCGGCGCGGATCAGCGGCGGCGCGTTGACCGGTGTGATACCGCCGATCGCGACGCACGGGATCTCGAACACCGTCGACCACCAGCTCAGCAGCACCGGATCGGCGACATGCTCGGTCGTCTTGGTGGTCGTCGGGTAGAAGGCCCCGAAGGCAACATAGTCGGCCCCCGCCTCGCCCGCTTCCATCGCGAGATGGCGGCTGTCGTGGCATGTGACGCCTATCTGCGCCGCTGGCCCAAGCTGCGCGCGCGCCTCACGCGGGTCGCCATCGCCCTGCCCCAGATGCACGCCGTCCGCGCCCAGCCGCTTGGCGAGCGCAATGCTGTCATTGACGATGAAGGCGACGTCGGCATCCGCGCAAATGCGCTGCAACGGCTCGGCGAGGGCCGCGGCGCTGTGCTGGTCGATGTCTTTCACGCGAAACTGGAACGCCGCGACCGGGCCTGCATCCAACGCGCGCTTCAGGCGATCGGGAAAGGTGCCACCGACTTCGAGCGGCGAAATAAGATAAAGCTGACAGCGCGGCCGACGGTCGTCGCGCTGGAATTGCACCGCGAAATCGGGGTCGAGCGGGCCTAGCGGGTCTTCACTGTTCATCCCTGCGCGATAGCGCGGTGATCGCGGCATGGAAAGCGGCGGGATCGTCCAGTTTGTGCGCAACCGCGTGGACCTGCCTGCCGCGCCGCGTCGGCACGGGCGGATCGAGGTCGATCACCACGCTCGGCCAACTCACCAAAGCAAGGTTCACCACGCCGCGCTGCTTCAGCGCCGCCGCATCCCAGGTCGCGCGCAAGCCCGCAATCTGGCCTACCGGAACCACGACCGACTTCAACAGGCCCGCCCGCAGCGTCAGCACGCCATCCGCAATCGTCACCGGCAGTCGCCGGAAGGAACGCAGCAACAGCGCCAGGCCGATCACCAGCGAAAGGTCGAGCACCCCCACGACCAGCGCAACCGTCCACCCGAACAGCGCGCCCACCACCAGATGCACCACGCACATCTCGACGATCGCAATACCGAGCAGTACGCCTATCATCGGCCCAAGGCTGCGATGATAGGCGAACTCTTGGGGCATCGCGTTCAGACGGCTCCCACCACGGCCAGCACGAAGCCATCCCATTTCTTCGCGCCAACGGTCTGCACCGCTGTGGCGCTCAGCCGTGGTTCGTCCGCGATCATCTTGAACAGCGCCCGCACCCCACGAACGCGCGAGTCCGCACTTGCCGGATCGAGCACCTCGCCGTCGCGCACCACATTATCGACCACGATCGTCGTGCCCGGTCGCGCAAGCGCCATAGCCGAGCGGACATAGGGGACACAATTTTCCTTGTCCGCATCGACAAACACCAGGTCGAACGGCGCTTCTCCCTGCGCGATCATCGCCTCAAGCGATAACAGTGCCGCGCCGACGCGGACTTCGACCCGTTCGCCAAGGCCAGCGCGCGCGATGTTGTCGCCCGCCACCGCCGCATGGTGCGGATCGATCTCCAGCGTCACCATTCGCCCGTCTTCGGGCAGGGCCCGCGCCAGCCAGATCGTCGAATAGCCGCCAAGCGTGCCAATCTCGAGGATGCGCCGCGCGCCGACCATCCGCGCGAACAGATGCAGCATCTTGCCCTGTGCGGGCGAGACATCGATCTGCGGCAGTCCGGCGGCGGCGTTGGCAGCGAGGGCTGCATCCAGCACCACATCGTCACCCAGCAAATGATCGACGATATAGCCGTCGACCGCCTCCCACGCCGCCCCGGACATCGGGTTTACTCCTCGCCCTTGTAGATCGCGATGATCTTGGCGAGCATCTCGAGCGCCTCGGCGCGCGGGCGCTGGAAGGTGTTGCGACCGATGATCGAGCCGTTGCCACCGCCATCGCGAATGTCGCGCGCGTCCTGATAGACCGCATCGGCACCCTTGGCCGCGCCGCCCGAGAACACCACGATCCGCCGCCCGGCAAAGCTCGCCTGCACGACATGGCGCACCCGGTCCGCCTGCTTCGACCAGTCGGTGCCCTCATAAAGGGGCTTGGCTTCCTTCTGCTCGATATGGTCGCTCGGCAGCTTCACCTTGATGATGTGCGCACCCAGCAACGCCGCCATGTGCGCGGCATAGGCACCGACATCGAGCGCCAGTTCGCCCGACTTGGGCAGGATGCCGCCGCGCGGATAGGACCAGATCACGGTGGCGATGCCGACCGACTTTGCCTCGGCCGAAAGCTCACGAATCTGCCCGATCATGTCGAACAAATCGTCCGAACCGGGATAGATGGTGAAGCCGATCGCCGCGCAACCAAGCCGCACCGCATCCTCGACGCTGCCGGTCACCGCCTGGTTCGCGCCCTGCGCCCAGCTGTTCGAGCTGTTGACCTTGAGGATCGTCGGGATCTGCCCGGCAAAGGTCTCCGCCCCCGCCTCCAGCATGCCGAGCGGTGCCGCATAAGCCGACAGGCCGGCATCGATCGCCAACTGATAGTGATAATGGGGGTCGTAGGCCGCCGGGTTGACCGCGAAGCTGCGCGCCGGGCCATGCTCGAACCCCTGGTCGACCGGCAGAATCACCAGCTTGCCGGTGCCGCCAAGCTTCCCCTGCATCAGGATGCGGGCGAGATTGGCCTTGGTTGCAGGGTTGTCCGACTCATATTTGTCGAGAATGGCCTTGACCTGTGGCGTCATCGGAAGCTCCCATTTCCTAAAGCGGTGTTGTTATGGCCGCGGGTGTTAGCGACCCCGATCCTCCGGGGCAACGCTTGACGCGCGCCTTGGGGCGCGGCACGCTCGCGGGCATCTCTGAGGGGGGAAAGCCATGCGCCGTTTTTCGAAAGTCGCACTGTCGGGCGCATTGGCGCTGGCCGCTGTCGCCTTGTTGGGCGCGGGCGGAGCGCCCAAGGTGGGTGATGTCGCGCCACCCTTCGAACTCACGCTGATCGATGGCAGCAAGGTCTCGTCAGACGCCTTGCGCGGCCAGGTCGTCGTGCTCAATTTCTGGGCCACCTGGTGCGGGCCGTGCAAGAAGGAACTGCCCACGCTCGATATGTATTACGAGCTGCAAAAAATCCACGGCCTCAAGGTGTTCACCATCGCCACCGAGGATTCGCTGCCGCTCTTCCAATTGAAGAAGCTGTTTGCGGTGATGCACATGCCCTCCGCACGCCGGATCAAGGGCAATTACCCGATCCTGAGCGGGGTTCCGACCAACTACATCATCGATCGCTCGGGCCATGTCCGCTACGCCAAGGCAGCGGCGTTCGATCTCGATTCGCTCAACGCCGAACTCGTCCCGCTGTTGCGGGAGCCGGCACCACCGACCCCGCAAAGCTGATCATCCGCGCGACAGCGCGGCGACACCGGGAAGGTCCTTGCCTTCCATCCACTCCAGGAACGCGCCACCGGCAGTCGAGACGAAGGTGAAGTCGTCCGCTGCGCCCGCCTGGTTGAGCGCGGCAACCGTGTCGCCACCGCCCGCCACCGAGACGAGCGAGCCGCTCTTGGTCAGAGCGGCGGCGGTCTTCGCCAGCGCAACCGTCGCCGTGTCGAACGGCGGCGTCTCGAACGCGCCCAGCGGCCCGTTCCACACCAGCGTCCGGCAATTCTTGAGCACATCGGCGAGTGCCTCGGTCGCAGCCGGTCCGATGTCGAGGATCATCTCGTCGGCGGCGACTTCATGCACATTGACGGTGCGGACCGGCGGGTTGGCGCGGAATTCCTTCGACACCACCACATCATAGGGCAAATGGATCGTGCAGTTTGCGCTGTCCGCTGCCTCGAAGATTTCCTCAGCCGTTCCGGTCAGTTCGTGCTCGCACAGCGACTTGCCGACATCGACGCCGCGCGCCGCAAGGAAGGTGTTGGCCATGCCGCCGCCGATGATGAGGTGGTCCACCTTGGTAACCAGATGCTTCAGCACATCGAGCTTGGTCGAAACCTTGGCCCCGCCGACCACCGCCGCCACGGGATGCTCAGGGTTGCCCAGCGCCTTGTCGAGCGCGTCGAGTTCCGCTTCCATCGCGCGGCCCGCAAAGGCCGGCAGCTTGTGCGCCAGCCCCTCGGTCGAGGCGTGCGCGCGGTGCGCGGCGGAGAAGGCGTCGTTCACATACAGGTCGCCCAGCGCCGCAAAGCGGTCGATCACCGCCGGATCGTTCTTTTCCTCGCCGCCAAAGAAGCGCGTATTCTCCAGCACGGCAATGTCGCCGGGCTGCAACGCCGCAACCGCTGCGGCATCGCCTTCCCAATCGACATAGGTCACCGGCCGACCGAGCACGACCGCATAAGGGCCAACCAGTTGCTTCAGCGACAGCTCGGCCGAGGGGACGCCCTTGGGGCGCCCGAAATGCGCGAGAATCAGCACGATCGCGCCCCTGTCGGAAAGCTCGGTCACCGTCGGTACGGTCGCGCGCAGCCGCGTATCGTCGCTCACCGCGCCGTCGTGCATCGGCACGTTGAGATCTTCGCGTACCAGCACGCGCTTGCCGCGCACATCGCCCATGTCGTCCAACGTCTTGAAGGCCCGCGTCATGTCCATCACTCCTCAAGAACCACAATTGCATCGCCGACGCGGATCGTCCCGCCGACCAGGACGCGCGAACACGCACCCCCGCGCCAATCTGGCAGCAGCGCCGCCTTCAATCCGGGGGCGAGCGCTTCCATGCGCTCGCACGGATCGGTTTCGCGCGTAATCATCAGACTACCGTTTCGCCGATCCGCAGCCGCGTGCCCGGGGTCTGCGGTAGATCAAGCCCTTCGACCAGCAAGTTCGCACGGCGTTCGAACCAGGGCAGGCTGTGGCCGACCTCGGCCATTGCCGCGTCCCAATCAGCAAGTTCGAGCAGCGTGACTTGCCGCCGTCCCCTGCCACCGGGTTTGATCACCCCGCGAAAATCGCCGTGGAGACCGCCCTCCAGTGTCACGTCGACATGGTCGACGGTCTCCATCGGACCCTTCGGGCGGCCATGGCGGGCGATGCCCGCCAGAACCCCCATCAGAGGAACTTGCCCATTGCCCCCGCAGTGTCGACCATGCGGTTGGAGAAGCCCCATTCATTGTCATACCAGCTGACGACGCGCACCAGCTTGCCGTCCATCACGGCGGTCTCCAGGCTGTCGACCGTCGACGAGGCAGGCGTGTGAACGATGTCGGCCGAGACCAGCGGCTCGTCCGAGAAGACCAGCACGCCCTTCAGCGGGCCGTTCTCGGACGCTGCCTTCAGGATCGCGTTGACCTCTTCCTTGGTCGTGTCGCGGCTCGGCATGAAGGTCAGGTCGATGAGGCTGCCATCGGGGACCGGCACGCGGATCGCCGAACCGTCGAGCTTGCCCTTAAGTTCAGGCAGCACTTCGCTCACCGCGCGCGCGGCACCGGTCGTGGTCGGTATGATGTTCATCGCGGCAGCGCGCGCGCGGCGCAGATCGGGGTGGATCTGGTCGAGGATCTTCTGGTCGTTGGTGTAGGCGTGGACGGTGGTCATCAGACCGCGCTCGATGCCCAGCGCGTCGTTCAGCACCTTGGCAACCGGTGCCAGGCAGTTGGTGGTGCACGATGCGTTGGAAACGATCGTGTGCGCCGCTTCGAGCTTGTCGTGGTTGACGCCGTAGACGACGGTCAGATCGACGCCCTTGCCGGGTGCCGAGATCAGCACCTTCTTGGCACCGGCATCGAGATGCTTCTGGCAGCTCGCGCGATCGGTGAAGAAGCCGGTGCATTCGAGCACGATGTCGATGCCCTGCTCGGCATGCGGCAGATTGGCGGGGTCGCGCTCGGCGGTCACGCGGATGCGCTTGCCATCGACGACCAGGTCATTGCCCTCGGCTGACACTTCGCCCGGATATTTGCCATGGACCGAGTCGCGGCTGAACAGCCAGGCGTTGGACTTGGCATCGGCCAGATCGTTGATCGTCACCAGTTCGAGGCCGCTATCGCCCCGCTCGAGAATCGCGCGCGCGACCAGGCGGCCGATGCGCCCGAAACCGTTGATCGCTACCTTGATCGTCATAATGCTGGCTCCTTCAAGCGGCTGACCCTGTAGCAGCGCGCCACCGAGTCCTTCGAATGCGCGCGTCTTTGCGGGCGACAGGCGGGCACGTCAACCGCCCGCCCCGTTCCGCCCTCTTCATCGTGCAATCCGAACGGATGACACGAACTCGTCACAAATGCGCCTTGTCCCCGCCTCGCGCCATGCTATCTCGTGAGGATGGCAGACGTCCCTTATCCTGCCGCGCTCGACCGGATCGACCGTGCCCTCGCTCGTATCGACGCCGCAGCCCAAGCGCGGATAACCCACAGCCAAGTATTGGCCCGCCGCCATGAAACGCTGCGCACCCGCATGGCGGAAGCCATCGCCGCGCTCGACGCCATCCTGCAGCGCGAGGGCGAGTGATGGGCGACGTTACGCTGACAATCGGTGACCGTCGCCACACCGTGGCCTGTCCCGACGGGCAGGAAGATCAATTGCTTCGTCTCGGCGCATTGCTGGACGCGAAATGGGCCACCGCAGCGCGCGCGTCGGGCGGAATGAATGGCGAACGCACGATGCTGTTCGTCGCCCTGATGCTGGCAGACGCCCTGGATGAGGCGGAACGTCGCCCCGCCAAGATCCAGGACGAGGTCCTGCTCACGCGCATCGCCGAACGGCTCGAAGCGCTCGCCACATCCCTTGAGCAATAGCGCACAAGCGCCTATATCGGTCGGCGGCGGGCACTGCCCGGTACGAGCCTTTATTATCCCTGAGGCTATTCATCATCCAAGGGGGCTGTCCCTGCCCGGGCCCTGGCCCGACGCACATGGTCCCCACCTGACGTACCGTGCGTCAGAGGATAACCCGGCACACGGCCACGGCGGTCCCGCCACCCCGCTTTCCCGTGGCGCTCAGGCCACGCATTGGCCATCGCCGGACGAGAGACCGTGATGCAGACCACGATCGACAAGCGGGCGTTGCGCGCGCGGATTCGCGCCGAGCGCGACCGCTTTTTCGGCCAATCCCCCGCACCGATCGCGGCACCGGCGGCCTTGCTTGCGCTGCTGGAACCGGGGCGGATCGTTACCTCCTACATCCCCATCGGCAGCGAAGCCGATCCCCAACACCTCGCCGCTGCGGCACTGGCCGCAGGCTGCCGTCTGGCTTTGCCCCACATAACCACGCGGGAAGCGCCCATGCGCTTTCTGGGCTGGGATGGGTACTCGGCGCTTGTCGAGGGCCGGTACGGGCTCTCCCAGCCTCCCAGCGACGCGCCAGAGGTAGTCCCCGACATCATCCTCACGCCGTTGCTGGCGTTCGACGCGAAGCTCGATCGGCTGGGGCAAGGTGCGGGCTATTATGACCGCGCCTTTGCGACGTTTCCCGACGCTTGGCGGATCGGGGTTGCGTGGAGCGTGCAACAGGTCGAGTCCTTGCGGACCGAAGCGTGGGACATGCCGCTCCACGCCGTCATCACCGAATGTGGATGGATTCCCCGACCATGACCCCAAGTTGGCGTAAACCCGTCGGGATGCTGGCGATTCTGGTGTTGATCGGCGTGTGGTGCATCCTGGTTGCCAGCCTGTCTCGCCTGGTCGGCGGCTGGCATCCATTGTTGCAGGCCGCATTCTATCTGATCGCTGGCATCGCCTGGATCTGGATCCTGCCGATGCGGCGCATGCTGGCGTGGATGGAGACAGGGAAATTTCGCTGATTCCCCCTGGGCATGAAGGGGAATGGCGCGAGTGACGGGGCTCGAACCCGCGACCTCCGGCGTGACAGGCCGGCGCTCTAACCAACTGAGCTACACCCGCTTGAGAAGCGAGAGGCGCGGCTCCTAAGCGACGCCCCCTACCCTGTCAATGACCTCAGGAGAACACGATACGATTGTTCGTCGAACGTTCAACACTAATGCCTGAACCCAGGCTGCAGGACGTCAAAAAATTGAGGGGATATCGCGGCCTTCCCAAGCAATTTGCGGGGAATGGCGCGAGTGACGGGGCTCGAACCCGCGACCTCCGGCGTGACAGGCCGGCGCTCTAACCAACTGAGCTACACCCGCTTGAAAAGCGTGAGGCGCGGCTCCTAAGCGACGCCCCCTAGCCTGTCAACGCTCCGTTTCACTTTCTTCGAAAGAAGCATCGACGCGGCCGCGACGCGGTCGGGTCAAGGTGCCGTGTTCAAACAGAAAACCTGCAATATCCGGCTTGCCTGCTGCCCCCAGCACGGTCTGGATGATGATCAGCAAGGGCACCGCCAGCAGCGTGCCCGCCGTGCCCCACACCCAGCTCCAGAAACTGATCGACACCAAAATCATGATCGGGTTGATGGTCAAGCGATGCCCGACAATCAACGGCGTGACCGCATTCGCCTCGATCAAATGGCACCCGATCATCACAAAGGCGGGCACAAGCGCGACCCAGATGTCGTGGAAGGTCATCAATCCCCCCAGCGCGAGTAGCAACGCCGCCGTGATCGGGCCGAAATACGGGACGTAGTTGAGCAAGGCGACGATCCCCCCCCACATCAACGGATAGGGCATTCCCATCACCCACAACACGCCGGCGATGATCAGGCCGAAGGACAGGTTGATGATCGTAATCGTACCAAGATAGGCCGACGTATCGTCCACGACATCCTGAATGACCCGCGCCGTCGCCATTGCCCCGCCGAAGCTGGCGCGGCTGGTGATCGTCTTCTTGCGTAGCCCGGTCCAGCCCGAGAGGAAGAAGAACACCACCAGGATCCCGAAGAACACCTGCACGATCACCGATGGCGCAAAACTCGCGGCGAGCTCCAAGATCGAACTCGGCGGTGCGACTGCAGTGGTGGCCGGTGCCCGGACCGGCCCCGATGCAGCCAGATGTTGCACCGTGCGATTGAGATAACGCTCGAAACTCGAATAGAAATCGATCAGGGGCGCGATGTTCATCTGGATCCGGTCGATCCGTTCAGGCAAGCGACGAAAAAATTCCGTCGCGGGAACTACGATCGCCGCCAGCGCAACGTTTGCCGCGACCAGAAACAACAACACACAAATCAACGCAGCGAGCGCAGACGGCACGCGCCGTCGCTCAAACCATTCCAGAACAGGAACCAAGGCGATCGCGATCACCAAAGCGGCGGTGGTTGGCAGAAAGAACTCGGCCCCTGCCTTCAACGCAAAGGGCAGCGCCAATGCCAGGCCCACGCCGGCGATCAGCGTCAGTGCGGCCAACAGGCGATCGCGCCGCAATCCAATGCGACGTTCCTCCTCAGTGTCATGCGCACGCGTCGCGGTCAGGCCGAACGCGTCGCTCTTGCTTTCATCCCGATCTGCCATGTCCCGTTCCTAGCGGCATTCCCTCGCCGCGCAAACCGCGCTAGCCCTTGTCCCATGTCAGACCTCATTCTCGTTATAGACGAAGGCACGACCTCGACGCGTGCCATGGCTTTTCGCCTCGACGGCAGCTGTGTGGCGACGGCGGGCGCAGAACTGACCCAGCATTATCCCGAACCCGGGCGAGTCGAGCACGACGCGTCCGAGATCTGGACAAAAACCCTCGCGGTCGCCCGCACGGCGATAGAAAAAAGTGGGGGGTGCCGAAAAGATTGCCGCGATCGGCATTACCAACCAGCGCGAGACGATCGTGTTCTGGGACCGCGAAACGGGCGAACCGCTTGCCCCCGCGATCGTCTGGCAAGACCGGCGTACCGCAGCGACCTGCCGCTCGCTGAAAGAGGCGGGCAATGAGCCGATGGTGCAGGCCAAGACCGGCCTTTTGCTCGACCCGTATTTTTCGGGGAGCAAGATCGGCTGGGCGATGGCGCATTGGGATGCCGTAAAAACCGCCGGATCGCGACTCGCTGTCGGCACGGTCGAAAGCTGGCTGATCTGGAAGCTGACGGGCGGCCTGCACATCACCGACGCCACCAACGCCAGCCGCACCGCGCTGATGGCGATCGGCAGCGGCCATTGGGATGACGGACTGATCGAGCTGTTCGGTGCCCCCCGCTCGGCCTTGCCCGAAATCGTCGATTGCGCCGGGCATTTCGGTGAAACCCGGTTGTTCGGCGCGCCCATCCCGATCTGCGGCATCGCCGGGGATCAACAAGCGGCAACCATCGGCCAATCCTGCCTCGAGATCGGCGAGACCAAGGCGACCTTCGGCACCGGCGCATTTGTCCTGAGCCAGGCCGGGCCGATCCCGCCGACCTCGCGCAACCGGTTGCTCTCCACGATCGTGTGGCAGATTGACGGGCGACGCGCTTATGCGCTGGAGGGCTCGGTATTCGTCGCGGGCAGCTTGATCAAATGGTTGCGCGACGCGGTCGGCCTGATCGGCACCGCTGCGGAAACCGAGATACTGGCGCGCAGCGTTCCCGACAATGGCGGAACCTTCCTCGTACCGGCCCTCTCCGGCCTGGGTGCGCCGTGGTGGGAACCCGAAGCGCGCGCCGCCATCTCGGGCTTAAGCTTTTCGACCGGCAAGGCGCATATCGTGCGCGCCGCGCTGGAGGCGATGGCGCATCAGGCGCACGACCTGAAAACCGCCTTTGCTGCGGACGGCGTCGACTGGGCGTGTGTGCGGATTGATGGCGGGATGGTCGCCAATAACTGGATGGCGCAGGACATGTCCGACATTCTCGGGGTCAATGTCGAGCGCCCCAAATTTGCCGAGACAACCGCACTGGGCGCGGCGATGCTGGCGGGAGTCGGCTGTGGCCTTTTCGCCAATCTGGCAGAGGCCAGCGCGATGCGTGGACACGTTGAAACCTTCACCCCGCAAATCGCCGAGCAGACCCGCGTCGACCGACTCGACGGGTGGTGCCGCGCGGTCCAGCGGGTTATCGCGCCGAACTGATCGACCGCCTACCACGACACGCCCAAAATCGCCGGGGGGACCTTGATGACCGACGCCGACACCGCTCAGCCCCGTGACCGGGGACTCCGCCGCATTTTCATCGGTAACGACGGGCTACGTGCGGGGTGGAGTCTGCTGCTGTTTTGCCTGATCCTGACCGTGCTCACGATCGGCGCGGTGGCTGCGGCAACCTTTATCAACGGAAAGCCTCCCCACCCCCCTTCAGGTGCGCCGCAAGGCGTCATCCCATCGATCAAGGGCGAAGCGCTCACCTTCGCGGTGCTGCTCGTCACCTCTTGGCTGATGTCGCGGATCGAGCGTCGCCCCTTCGCTGCTTATGGCCTGCGCCGGGAGCGCGCTGTGCCCGATCTGCTCACCGGCATGGCCTGGGGCATTGCCATGCTGTCGCTGCTGGTGGGAATGCTGACGCTGTCCGGCGCGCTGGTGTTCGACGGCTTCGCGATCGGCGGCAGTGCGGCGCTGGGGTATGGCGCGGCGTGGTTCTTCGCCTTCTGCCTGGTCGGCCTGTTCGAGGAATTTCTGACCCGCGGTTTCCTGCAATACACGCTTGCGCGGGGTGTCGCGGGAATTGTGCGCGCCGTGGCTCCCGCCAGCAAAAACGCCCGCACGATCGGGTTCTGGGTGGCGGCACTGGTCTTCTCGGTCGGGGTTTTTGCGGGCGGGCATCTCGCCAATAAGGGCGAAACGGCGATGGGGCTGGTCAGCGTCGCCCTCGCCGGGCTCACCTTCGTCTATGTGCTGTATCGCACCGGGTCGCTGTGGTGGGCGATCGGCTTCCACGCAACGTGGGACTGGGCGCAATCCTTCCTGTATGGCGTGCGCGATTCCGGGCTGGCGATGGAGGGGCACCTGCTTGCCTCGCACCCGGCCGGGGCCGCGTTGCTTTCGGGCGGCGAAACCGGGCCGGAGGGGAGCATCCTGGTGGTTCCCACGCTGCTGCTGACGGTGTTTATCATTCACCGCACGCTGCCGCGTCGCGCGGCCGCGTTCGACGCCTGATCGCTCAGGCGGCGGCGCGATCCTCAAACAGGCCCTTAAGGTCCTTCTTCAAGATCTTGCCGTTGGCATTGCGCGGCAGCGTTTCGGGAACGAAGCGGATCGCCACCGGCGTCTTGAACACCGCCAGCCGCTCGCGCACCCACGCCTGCAATTCCGCCTCGGTTGCGGTCGTACCTGGGGCAAGGTGGACCACCGCCGCCGGTTCCTCGCCCAGCGTGCGGTGCGGGATGCCGATCAGCGCGCAATCGGTCACCGCCGGATGCGCATAGAGCACGTTCTCGACCTCCGATGAGTAGATGTTCTCGCCGCCGCGGATGATCATGTCCTTGGCGCGATCGACGATATAGACGAAGCCTTCCTCGTCGAGCCGTGCGAGATCGCCGGTGCGCACCCAGCCGTCGACGAAAGTGGCGGCGGTCGCCTCCGGCTTGTTCCAATAGCCTTTGACCACCATTGGCCCACGCGCCCACAATTCGCCGACCTCGCCGATCGGCAGCTCGGTGATACCGTCTTCGTCCATGATCTTGAGGTCGCAACGGGCACCGGCGGCCCGGCGCTGGTCGGCCGCGCAAGATAATCCTCGGCACCGTGTCCGGTCACCGTCGCCATCGTTTCGGTCATGCCCCAGCCGTTCGACGGCAGCGCGCCAAATTCGGTGTAGATCCGCCGCACGAGCTCGGGGGCCGATGGCGCACCGCCATAAGCGATCATCTCCAGCGAGGAGAGGTCATATCGGGCGCGCTCAGGATGCTCCAATATCTGCCAGGCGATCGTCGGCACGCCGCCGGTGGCGTGAACCTTCTCCGTCTGAATGATCTCCATCGCGCGTACCGGATCCCATTTGCGCATGAACACCAACGTGTTGCCTGCCGCTATCGAACCCATCATCGTTGCGCTGCATGCCGTCACATGGAACATTGGGATGACGGTCAGATAGGTCCTTGGTTGCGGGTCGGGTACAGCTTCGCCACGCCGCACAAAGCGCGTGCGCCGCCAAAAGCCGAACTGAGGATATTGGTCATCAAATTGCGATGCGTGCCGAGCGCCCCCTTCGGATTGCCGGTGGTGCCGCTTGTGTAGAAAATCGTCGCGTCGTCGTCGGTCGCAATCTCGATCGGGGGCAGTTCCGTGTCGGGCAATTGCGCATAGTCGTGCGGCGTGCCGATCAGATCCTCGAGCCGCTGTGCGCCGTCGCCGACCAGGCCCGGCGCGCGCGCCACGATCATTGTCTCCAATGCGGGCAAAGGCGGGGCGTGCGCCACCAACCGCTGATAGCGTTCGTTATCGACAAACAGCACACGGCACCCCGAATCATCGATGCCATATTCGAGCTCGCCTGCGGTCCACCACGCATTGAGCGGCACCACGATCGCACCGATGCTGGCGGCGGCGAAGAAGATTACCGGCCATTCGGGCAAATTGCGCATCGCCAGCCCGACACGGTCGCCCCTGCCGATTCCCATCGCGACCAGCGCATGCGCCAGCGCAGCCACCGCGCGAAAATTCGCCGCATAGCTGACGCGTTCATCCTCATAGACGGTGAACAGTCGCTCGCCATGCATCCGCGACGCGGCGATCAGCCACGCGAGCGACGGCGGCGCATGTTTCCACACCCGCGTCGGAATACCACCGATCGTCACCGTCTCGATCTCGAACTTGGTGCCAGCCGCCGTCAGCGCGGCGGTCGCCTGCGCCAGTGTCATTTTCGGCCATGCCGGATCGAGCACGACAAGCGGTTCTGTATCCACGATGCATCCTCTTCCCTAGCCGGTCGCACGCCCGAGTTGAAACTCGGGTTTGCCAAAACCAGCGCTGATCGCAAGGTTAGTGTTGATTCATGCGTGACTCAAGGCAATAGGGGAATAGGACTTTCGAAGTGAGGGTATGGAAATCGCTATGGGCAGAACGATGCCGGAGATCGGACGATTCGACGCTGCACGGCTGGAGCGGATCGATACTTTCCTGAAGGAGCGCTATCTCGATTCCGGGCGGCTGGCCAATGCGCAGATCCTGATCGCACGCGGCGGCGACATCGCGCACTTCTCCTCGCAAGGGCCGGCGCGCGAGGGCGGCAAAAGCATCGACGAAGGGTCGTTGTTCCGCATCGCCTCGATGACCAAGCCGATCACCTCGATCGCCTTCATGATGCTGCTGGAGCAGGGCAAGGTCGCGCTCGACACGCCCGTCCATCACGTCCTGCCCGCGTTCAAGGGAGTCGGCGTGTACAATGGCGGCGGGGGTGGCGTGCCATTCCAGACCCGCCCGACCAGCGAGCCGATGCGGATGCTCGACTTGCTCCGCCACACATCGGGGCTGACCTACAGTTTCCAGAACCGGTCCTATGTCGACGCCGCCTATCGCGAGGGCAAAATCGAGAACTGGCACGGCAACCTCGATCTGGACGGTTTCATCGAAGCGGTCGCGAAAGTGCCGCTCGAATTTTCGCCCGGCGAGGCATGGAATTATTCGGTCTCGACCGATGTGCTGGGCGCGGTGGTCGAGAAGGTTTCGGGTCAGTCGCTCGCCGACTTCTTCCGCACGCAGATCTTTGCTCCGCTCAAGATGGACGACACCTTTTTCGCGGTGCCCGAAGACAAAATCGACCGGCTCACCGATTGCTACACCTTCACCCCCGAAAAGGGCCGCTTCCTGTATGACCGCGGCGAAGCGAGCGCGTGGAGCCGCCCGCCCAAGCTGGTGTCGGGCGGCGGCGGCCTGGTTTCGACCGCGCTCGATTATCATCGGTTTTGTACGATGCTGCTGAACGGCGGCGAGCTCGACGGCGCGCACATCGTCGGGCGCAAGACGATCGAACTGATGACGATGAACCACCTGCCAGGCGGCTCGGATCTGTCGAAAATGTCTAAGTCGCTGTTCAGCGAAACCGCCAATGCCGGCACCGGTTTTGGTCTGGGCTTCGCGGTCAACATCGATGTCGCGCGCTCGATGATTCCGGGTTCGGTCGGCGAATATTATTGGGGCGGGATGTTCTCGACCGCCTTTTTCGTCGATCCGGTCGAGCAGTTGTCGATGGTGTTCATGACGCAAATGAGCCCGAGCAATGTCTACCCGATCCGCCGCGAGCTGAAGACGTTGATCTACAGTGCGCTGACCTGATTTTCCGTCACCCCGCGCCTTGTGCCGGGGTCCACTCATCCACCAGCGCTTTTCTAGAGAGGCGCGGTGGACCCCGGCACAAGGCCGGGGTGACGCTTAGGAGAATGCCGATGACTAGCCCGATCACCACCGAACTCCACGACGACGTCCTCGTCATCATCTCGAACAACCCGCCCGTAAACGCACTTGGCGCGGCGGTGCGGCAGGGGCTGGAGGCCGGGATCAAGGAAGGCCTCGCCAACCCGCAGGTAAAGGCGATGGTGATCCGCTGCGATGGCCGCACCTTCTTCGCAGGGGCCGACATCACCGAATTCGGCCGCCCGATGCAGGAGCCGGGCCTGCCGACCGTGGTCGACATGATCGAAGCCGCAGACAAGCCGGTGGTCGCCGCAATCCACGGCACCGCGCTCGGCGGCGGGTGCGAGGTGACGCTCGGCTGCCATTATCGCATCGCTGTCCCCAGCGCGAAAATCGGCACACCCGAGGTCAAGCTTGGCCTGTTGCCCGGCGCGGGTGGCACGCAGCGCCTGCCACGCATCGCGGGCGTGAAGCTTGCGCTCGAACTGACCGCCAAGGGTGATCCGATTCCGGCAAAGCTCGCTTTGTCCGCCGGGCTGATCGACCGGATTGCGGGCGAGGACAGCTTGGTTGCCGACGCGATCGCCTTCGCGCGCGACGTCGCCGATGCGCGCCCCTTGCCCCGCGCGCGCGACAAGACGGCCCAAGCCGATCCCGAGGCGGTTGCGGCGTTCAAAAAAGACAACGCCAAGCGCTTCCGCGGCTTCGACGCGCCCGCTGCCAATATCGCCTGCGTCGAAAAGGCAACCGACGGCTCCAGCTTCGACGAAGGCATCGCCTTCGAGCGGCAGGAATTCATGAAGCTCATGATGGGCGTGCAGTCCGCCGCGCAACGCCACATCTTCTTCGCCGAGCGCCAGGCCGCCAAGATCGACGGCATCGATCCCAAAATCCCGCTCCGCGAGATCAAGCGCGTCGGCGTCATCGGCGCGGGCACGATGGGCGGCGGCATCTCGATGAACTTCCTGTCCGCCGGCATCCCCGTCACGATCGTCGAAATGGCGCAGGACGCGCTCGACCGAGGCACCGGCGTGATCCGCAAGAATTACGAAGCCTCCGCCGCCAAGGGCCGCTTGAAGCCCGAACAGGTCGAGGCCGCAATGGGCGCGCTGACCCCCACGCTCGACTTTAGTGCCCTCGCCGAGTGCGACCTCATCATCGAGGCCGTGTATGAGAATATGGACGTGAAGAAGGAGATCTTCACCAAGCTCGACGCCATCGCCAAGCCCAAGGCGATCCTCGCGTCGAACACCTCCTATCTCAACATCGACGAGATCGCCTCGGTGACCAAGCGCCCCGGCGACGTGCTCGGGATGCACTTCTTCTCGCCCGCCAACGTGATGAAACTGCTCGAGGTCGTGCGCGGCGCACAGACCGATGACGATGTGCTCGCGACCGTCATGGCGCTGTCCAAGACGATCCGGAAGGTCGCGGTGGTCGCCGGGGTGTGCGACGGCTTCATCGGCAACCGAATGCTGAAACCCCGCCAGGTCGAAGCGATGAAGCTGCTGCTGGAAGGGGCGACGCCCGAGCAGATCGACCGCGTCCACGTCGCCTTCGGCATGCCGATGGGGCCGTTCCAGATGAGCGATCTCGCCGGCGTCGACATTGGCTGGCATCGCGACCCGACGCGCATCGAAAACATCCGCGACGCGCTCGCCGCCGAAGGCCGTTGGGGGCAAAAGACCGGCAAGGGCTTTTACGATTATGACGAGAAGCGCAACCCGACGCCCTCGCCCCGCGTCGCTGAAATCATTGAGGATTTCCGCTCGAAATCGAACCTGCAAAAGCGCGAGATCAGCGACGAGGAGATCGTCGAGAAGACGCTCTACACCATGGTCAATGAAGGCGCGTTGATCCTCGAGGAGAAGATGGCGCAGCGCGCGTCCGACATCGATGTGGTGTGGATCTATGGCTATGGTTGGCCGGTCTATCGCGGCGGGCCCATGTTCTGGGCGGATACCGAAGGGCTCAAGAAGATCGTGGCCGGGCTCGAAAAACACGGCTTCGCGGTGGCGGAGCTGCTGAAGAGCAAGGCCGAAAGCAACGGTCGCTTCAATTGAGCGCCGCGCTCGCGGCGAACGGCGCGAGCGCACGAGACGAATGGAGGAGACGATATGACGGACCTCGACACCTTCCGCGCCGAGACGCGCGCCTGGCTCGAAGCGCATTGCCCGCCCGAAATGCGCGAGCCGATCCGGTCGGAAAAGGATGCCTGCTGGGGCGGCCGTAATCCCGATTTCCAACCGGGCCAGAAGGCGTGGATGGATGCCATGGCCTCGCGCGGCTGGACCGTGCCCGATTGGCCGACGGCTTATGGCGGCGGCGGCCTGTCGCCTGCCGAAACCAAGATTTTGCGCGAAGAAATGGCAGCAATAAAGGCGCGTAATCCGCTCAATTCCTTCGGTATTTCCATGCTCGGACCGGCGCTGCTCAAATATGGCACCGAGGAGCAGAAGCTCGATTATCTCCCCAAGATCGCACGCGGCGAAATCCGTTGGTGCCAGGGCTATAGCGAACCCAATGCCGGCTCCGATCTCGCCAGCCTCGCCACCTCGGCCGAGGACGCGGGCGACCATTATATCGTCAACGGCCAGAAGGTTTGGACGTCCTATGCCGACAAGGCTGACTGGATTTTCTGCCTGGTTCGCACCTCTAAGGAGTCAAAGCAGGGCGGCATCAGCTTCGTGCTGTTCGACATGGCCTCGCCCGGTGTTTCGACCAAGCCGATCCTGCTGATCTCGGGCTATTCGCCCTTCTGCGAAACCTTCTTCGACAATGTGAAGGTGCCCAAATCGCAGCGTGTGCATGAGGAGAATAAGGGCTGGGATGTCGCCAAATATCTGCTCGGCCATGAACGCGAAATGATTTCCGGTATGGGCCTGGCAGGAAACGGTGGTAACCCGTTGATCGAAGGTGCGATCGCGACGGTTGGGCTCGACCATGACGGGCGCTTGGCCGATCCGCTGCTGCGCGCGGCGATCGCGACGTTCGAGGTCCGCTCCCAGGCGTTCGGGGCGATGTCCGAACGCTTTATCGACGAGTTGAAAGCAGGCCGCGCGCACCCCGCGCAACCCTCGATGATGAAATATTACGGCACCGAGCTGAACAAGGCCCGCCATGAACTGCAAATGGCGGCAGGCGGATCGAACGCGCTCGAATGGGAAAGCGACGCGTCGGGCGGCGGGCGTGAGGCGCGCGCATGGTTGCGAACCAAGGCAAATTCGATCGAGGGCGGGACGAGCGAGGTACAGCTCAACATCATCGCCAAGCGGATCCTGGAATTGCCGTCGTAAAATCGAGGGAGCCGTCACCCCGGCCTTGTGCCGGGGTCCACTTCTCCCACCAGCGGCTCGGCCCGAGGCGCGGTGGACCCCGGCACAAGGCCGGGGTGACGCATTGTTAGGACTGACACATGCCACTCTATCTCAACGACGATCAGACAGCGCTTCAGGACACGATCCGCGACTTCGTCGCCGACCATGCGCCGGTGACGCACATGCGCGCGCTACGCGACAGCAAGGACGCCGCCGGATTCAGCCGCGACCTGTGGAAGAGCTTCGCCGAAATGGGCTTTACCGGCATTTTGATCGACGAAGCCGAGGGCGGCCTTGGGCTCGGCCATGTCGAGGCGGGCGTGGTGCTGGAGGAAATCGGCCGCAACCTGTCGCCTTCGCCCTTCCTCGCCACCGCCGTCGCCGCGGTCGAAGCGCTCAAGGGCACCGCCCATGCCGCGCGCTGGTTCCCCGGCATCCTCGCGGGTGAAACCGTCGCCGCTCTTGCGATCGACGAAGCTGCCAAGCATCGCGACACGATCGGATTGCAGGCCGAACGCTCGGGTAACGGCTTCAAGCTCACCGGCAAGAAGCAATTCGTCACCCACGGGCATGTCGCCGATCTGCTGATCGTTGCCGCGCGCACCACAGGCAATGCCGACGATGCCGAAGGCATTACGCTCTTCGCCATCCCCAAGGGTGCCGCCAACCTGACCGCGACGCCCGAGCGCCTCGCCGATGCCAGCTTCGCCGCGCGGCTCGAATTCGACGGCGTCGAGGTCGATGCCGACGCGGTGATTGGCGAGGTCGATCATGGCCGCTCGCCACTCGACCGCTTGCTCCGCGCCGGACGCACGGGGGCCGCCGCCGAGCTACTCGGCGTCGGTGGCGGCGCGATGGACATGACGGTTGGCTATCTCAAGGAACGCAAGCAGTTTGGCGCGTTGATCGGCAGCTTTCAGGCGCTGCAGCACCGCGCCGCGCATCTCTATTCCGAGATGGAGGTCGCGCGGGCGGCGGTACTGAAGGCGCAACAGTTGCTGGACGCCGGGAGCGATGCCGCCGACACCGCCGTGTCGGTTGCCAAAGCGATGACGGGCATGGCGACGACGCTGTCGGTGCAGGAAGGCGTCCAGATGCACGGCGGGATCGGCATGACCGATGAATATGACATTGGCTTCTACATGAAGCGCGCGCGCGTGCTGGCCGAGATGTTCGGCGACGCCAATTTCCATGCGGACCGGATCGCGCGGGCGGCGGGCTATTGATGGACGACCTGCCCACGCCCGCCGAGCTTGCGCAAAACCTCGTCGATTTGCTCGATGTCGAGGAGATCGACACCGATCTGTATCGCGGCATCCGCGGCAATGACGGGTTCGGGCGCGTGTTCGGCGGACAGGTCATCGCGCAGGCGTTGCAGGCAGCGCAACGCTCGACCGATGCGCCACGCGCCGCGCATTCGCTTCACGCCTATTTCATGCGACCGGGGGCGGAGGACCACCCGATCCTGTACCGGGTGGTGCGCGATTTCGACGGCAAGAGTTTCTCCACCCGTCGCGTGATCGCGACACAGCGCGGCGTGCCGATCCTCAACCTTGCTTGCTCGCTACAGATGCCTGAGGGCGGCCTCACCCATCAGGACGCGATGCCCGACGTCCCCCCACCCGAGGGCCTCACCAACGATCGCGATATCCGGCTCGCAATGATCGACCGCATTCCCGATCGCTTCCGTGCCAATTTCCTGCGCCCGCGTATGGTGGAAATTCGCCCGGTCTCGCCGCGCAGTTGGTTGGATCCGGTCAAACAGGCACCGTTCCAGAACAGCTGGTTTCGCGTCGTTGCGCCGATTCCCGATGATCCCGCCCTGCACCGCGCGGTGCTCGCTTATGCCTCGGACATGTCGCTGCTCGGCACGGCAACGCTGCCGCACGGTGTCAACTGGCTCACCCACAAATTGCAGAGCGCCAGCCTGGATCACTCGGTGTGGCTGCACGAGGATTTCCGCGCCGACGACTGGTTGCTCTATGCCTGCGACAGCCCCTGGGCGGGGCATGCGCGCGGGTTCAATCGCGGCAAGATTTTCACGCGTGACGGTCGTCTGGTCGCCAGCGTCGCGCAGGAAGGGCTGATCCGCCTGCGCGAATGAGCTGATCTTCCGTGCACCCCGAGCCCGTCAAAGGGCCATCCCCTATGCGATGGCGGTGCCTGGGCGAGGAGGGCTTCGACAGGCTCAGCCCGAACGGATTTGGGCGTTACACGGCGGTCTTGCCATAGTCCTGCCGGGTAACCGGGTGGCTGCTGGATAGCCCGCCATCAACCGCAATCGCCTGCCCGTTGACATAGCTTGCCGCATCCGATGCCAGGAAGGCAGCGACTTCCGCCAGTTCCTCGGGCTGCGCGCCGCGTCGCAGCGGGTTCAGCCGACCGAGCCGATCCATCTTCCCCGCGTCGCGCGCATAATCGAAGGTGGGCCTGGTCATGCCCGTCTCGGTCAAGCCGGGGCAGATCGCGTTGACGCGGACATTCGATCCCGAAAGCTGCTGCGCCGACACCATCGCCAGGTTGATAACGCCAGCCTTGGATGCGGAATAGGCCGGCGACCCCGCGCCCGAGCGGATGCCCGCGACGCTCGCGGTCAGCACGATCGCGCCACCGCCACGCTCGGCGATCTTGGGTGCGGCGTGTTTGATCGCGAGGAACGGACCAATCAAATTGACGCGCAGCACTTCGGTGATCAGCGCGACATCGGTATCGAAGATATTCGCCATCCCACCGGAAATCCCGGCATTGGCGAACATGACGTCAAGACCCCCATAATATTCGCACGCGACATTCACCGCGCGCACCACGTCCTCCTCATTTCCGGCATCGATCCGGATCGCATGGGCGGTGCCGCCAGCGCGATCGATCAAATCCGCGGTTTCTTCGACCGTCTCGGCCTGGTCTGCAACGATCACCGATCCGCCCTCGCGCGCAAACAAGAGCGCCGTCGCCCGCCCGATGCCCGATCCTGCGCCCGTTACGATGATCGATTTGCCGGTAAAGCGCGCCATATCTGCCTCTCCTAAATCGTCACGCCGCCATCGAGCACGATCGTCTGGCCGGTCATGAAGCTGCTCGCTTGCGCGGCGAGGAACACCACCGCCCCGGCGATTTCCTCGGGCTCGCCGATCCGGCGCAGGGGCACCGTCTTGTTGGCGGCCTCGATCCGCTCGGGATCTTCCCACAAGGCGCGCGCGAAATCGGTCTTGATCAGGCCGGGCGCGATGCAGTTGACCCGGACGTTATCGGGCCCGAACTCATGCGCGAGATTGCGCGCCAATTGCATGTCAGCGGCCTTGGAAATGCAATAGGCCCCGATCAGCGTCGAGCCGCGCAACCCGCCGATCGACGAAATGATGATGATGCTCCCCGCTTTGCGCGCGCGCATTTCTGGCACGACCATCGCGATCAGCCAGTGGTTCGACACGATGTTGTTGTCGAGAATCTTGCGGAATTGCTCGTCGGCAATCCCCGCCTGCGGGCCATAATAAGGGTTGGATGCGGCATTGCACACCAGCACGTCGATCTGCCCAAAGGCGGCACGCGTGGCATCGACCAGATGTTGCAGCCCGGCCTTGTCGGAGATGTTGGCGGCAACCGCGATCGCGCGGCCTTCCCCATAACGCGCGTTGATCTCGGCGGCCACGGCATCGCACGCCTCCTGCTTGCGGCTGGAGATTACCACATTCGCGCCATGCTCCGCCAATTCGAACGCGCTCGCTTTGCCGATCCCGCGCGAGGAGCCGGTGATGATGGCGACTTTGCCGCTCAGGTCGAATTGGCTCATGCTTTTCCCTCTTTCGGCCCGCGCTTACGCGCCTGCCTTCTTGGCGAAATCCCACGCCGCTTCGGCCAGCGGGCCGACCCGCTCGGCCGTCCGCGCCGCTTGCGCGCTGGAGGCAGTGCCATCGACGATGCGTTTCTTGATGCCCTGGACAATGCCGGTCAGGCGGAACAGGCTGTAGGCGAAGTACCAGTTGAGGTTGGGCAGACCGTCCCGCCCTGTTGCCGCGCAATAGCGCGCCACCACCTCGTCCACGGTCGGTATGCCGCTCTCGGGACCATCCAGTCCCTTCACGCCCGATCGCCCCTCTGGCTCGGTCACCCAGTTCATCAGGAAATAGGCGATGTCGGCCAGCGGATCGCCCAGTGTCGACAATTCCCAGTCGAGCACCGCCGCGACGCGCGGCGCGTCGGCCGCAAAGATCATATTGTCGATGCGAAAATCGCCGTGGACGATCGACGTGCGGGTCTGATCTGGCAGGGTGGCGGGCAGCCATTCGATCAACGCCTCGACCGCTGGCATATGCTCGGTTTCGGACGCGCGATATTGCTTGGTCCAGCGCGCCACCTGGCGTTCGAAATAATTGCCCGGGCGGCCATAATCGCCCAGCCCCGCCGCGACATAATCGGTGTTGTGCAAGGCGGCGAGCGTATCGACCATCGCCTCGTAATGCGCGCGCCGGTCGGCCGGGGTCATGCCCGGAAGCGCGCCGTCCCACAGGCTGCGCCCCTCGACCAGTTCCATTACATAGAACATCGATCCGATAACCGCTGGATCTTCGCATAGCCCGAACGGCGTCGGCACCGGAAAGCCGGTTGGATGCAGCCCTGCAATCAGCCGATATTCACGGTCCACGGCATGCGCAGAGGGCAACAGCTTGCCGAACGCTGACGCCGCAAAACATAGCTTTTCCCTGATACATCAACGCGATATGTCGGGTTCGACTGACCGCCTTTGAACTTCGATAGCGTGACAGGACCGTCGATTGCGGGCATATGGCCCTTCATCCACGCCGCCACCGCGCCTGCGTCGATCGTGTCATCGGCGGGCACCGGGATCGTCCCGACCATCGTGACGTCCGCGCTGTCGGCCATCATGCGAACTCGATCACAGACCGCACCGTGTCCCCGGTGCGCAAATTGGCGAGCGCATGGTTGACGCCTTCAAGCGCGATCCGCTCCGCCACCATCGTGTCGAGATCGAGTTTGCCGTCGAGATACAATTGCACCAGTCGCGGCATGTCGATCGGGAAGCGGGTCGATCCCAGCAACGACCCTTGCAACTTCTTGCCGGTCAGGAAGGTCGGCCCGGCGATCTTCACCTCCCCACCCGGCGCGATCATGCCGAGGATCGTCGCGGTGCCGCCGCGCCGCAGGATCGTCCAGGCAAGTTCGGCGGTGTTGGGCCGCCCGACCGCCTCGATCGCATAATGCACCCCGCCCCCGGTCATCCCGGCAACCGTCTTCGCCAGATCGGGATCGTTCGAATCGAGCGTGTGCGTGGCACCCAGCTTCTCCGCCAGCGCGCGCTTGTCGGCGACGGGGTCGATCGCGATGATCTGTCCCGCGCCCGCAATCTTGGCGGCGTTGATCGCCGCGAGCCCGATCCCGCCGCAGCCGATTACGGCAACGCTTTCGCCCGGGCGCAATTGGCTGTCGTTGAAGATTGCCCCCGCGCCCGTAATCACCGCGCAGCCAAGCAACGCCGCCCGGTCCAGCGGCATCTCCTTGCTGATCGCGACGCAGGCATTTTCGTGCACCAACATCATCTCGGCAAAGGCCGAAAGGTTGAGGAACGGGGCGAGCGGCGTGCCGTCCTTCAGGCTCAGTCGCGGCGGCGCGCCCTTCGCCCGCCGCGTCGAGGGATCGATGCACAGCGACGGTCGCCCGCTCACGCAAAATTCGCACGCGCCGCAGAACACCGTGAAGAAGGTGATGACATGATCGCCCACCTTCAAATGCGCGACGTCCGAGCCAACCGCCTCCACAATCCCAGCCGCTTCATGACCCGGCACCGTCGGCATCGGGTGCGGAAACGCCCCGTCGACGAAATGCAGGTCGGACCGGCATACCCCGCACGCGACGGTGCGGATCAGCACTTCGCGGGGCCCCGGATCGGAGATCGCGATGTCCTCGATCACCAACTCGGTTTTTGGCGCATAAAGGACGGCCGCTTTCACCGCGACACCGCCAGATCGCCGCTCGACGGACGATCCACCTTGAACTCGGCATATTTGCCAAACTCGTTGCGGGCGATCGCGCGGTTGTGGACTTCATCCGGGCCGTCCGCGAAGCGCAGGGTGCGCATCGCCGCCCAATCGTGCGCCAGATGGAAATCGCTGGAGACACCCGCGCCACCATGTGCCTGAATGGCGTCGTCGAGGATCTTCAGTGCCATATTGGGGGCCTGCACCTTGATCATCGCGATTTCGAGCTGGGCCGATTTGTTGCCGGCCTTGTCCATCATGTCGGCGGCCTTCAGGCACAGCAGCCGCGTCATCTCGATGTCGATCCGCGCGCGCGCGATCCGTTCTTCCCA
This sequence comes from Sphingomonas sp. Ant H11, assembly GCF_000797515.1. Lineage (GTDB taxonomy): Bacteria > Pseudomonadota > Alphaproteobacteria > Sphingomonadales > Sphingomonadaceae > Sphingomonas. The sequence goes on along the minus strand of NZ_JSBN01000067.1, from coordinate 20,233 downwards.
CACGCTATGGTCAGCGATGCGCTTGCCGAAGGCGACGCGCGACAACAGCCGCTTCGCCATCGCCTCGATCGCCGTTTCGGCCGTCCCGATCGTGCGCATACAATGGTGGATGCGCCCCGGCCCGAGCCGCCCTTGCGCAATCTCGAACCCGCGCCCTTCGCCCAACAGGACGTTCTCGACCGGAACGCGCACATCCTTCAACACCACTTCGCCGTGGCCATGCGGTGCGTGGTCATAGCCATAGACCGACAGCATACGCTTGATCGTCACGCCGGGGGCATCCATCGGCACCAGCACCTGGCTCTGCTGGCTGTGGCGCGATGCATCGGGGTTGGTCTTGCCCATGGTGATAGCGATCTTGCAGCGTGGATCGCCCACGCCCGACGACCACCATTTCGTCCCGTTGATGACATATTCGTCGCCATCGCGCACGATCGAGGTTTCGATGTTGGTCGCGTCGGAGGATGCCACCGCAGGCTCGGTCATCAGGAAGGCGGATCGAATCTCGCCGTTCATCAATGGCCGCAGCCACCGCTCCTTCTGCTCGCGCGTACCATAACGGTGGAGCACCTCCATATTGCCGGTATCGGGTGCCGAACAATTGAAACATTCGCTGGCCCAGCCGACCTTGCCCATCTCCTCGGCGCATAACGCATATTCGAGATTGGTCAGTTGGGTGCCTTCGAACACGAAGCTGTCATCGACATGGCTTTGCCCCGAATGCGGCGGCATGAAGAAATTCCACAGCCCGGCCGCCTTCGCCTTTTCCTTCATCTCCTCGATGACGGGAATGACCTTCCAGCGCTCGCCCGCGTCGTGTTGTGCGTCGAATTCGGCCTGGCGCGGACGGATCTGCTGGTCGATGAACCCCTTCACGCGGTCCCGAAAATAGGTTTCGCGTTCGCTGAAGCTGAAGTCCATCTGCGCTCTCCGATCTTGCTGTCGGATCGCTGGTTAGACCGTACCGCGTATTCGGTAAAGCGTCTTTGCCGCTCAAAATGCGCGGAATGCCGCAGCCAACAAAAATGACTGTTTCTTCTAAAAGATGATGTTACAGTTTCCGGCATGGAGGCCCCCGACACCATTCCGCCCGAGGAAGACACCAGCACCAAGCGCTTTCGCGCCAAGCGCGACGCCATCTTGGCTGCCGCAGCCGAAGCGATCAACGAACAGAGCGCGAAGGGCATGACCTTCGCCGACGTCGCGCGCCGGGTCGGCCTCAACACCACCAGCGTGACATATTATTTCAAGCGCAAGGAAGATCTGGCGGCGGCATGCTTCGAGCATACGCTGGAGCGGCTGCTGGGCATGCTCGAGGAATCGCTCGCCGAGCCGACGCCCCGCGCCCGAGTCGCCAAATATCTGTCGCTCAACATGGCCCGGTTGGCGCGGATCCAGCGTGGAGAGGAAACGTCCTTCGCCATCCTGTCCGATCTGCGCGCAATGGAAGAGCCCGTGCTCGGCCGCCTGATGGCCGGCTGGCGCGAAGTCTTCCGCAAAACGCGGAGCCTGTGGGGCCCGACCGCCAATCGCGCACAAACCGATTTGCACGGCGGGCGGGCGCATGTGTTGCTGGAAAACACCTTCTGGCTGCCGGTGTGGCTCAACCGCTACGATCTCGACCAATATCCGCGCGTCGAAGAGCGCTTGATGGACGTGTTCGCACACGGCATCGCCGGGCCGAACGCGCGTTGGGCACCCGAGTTGATCGATCTCGCGCATGACGAGCCCGAGCCGGGCCGCGAGGCATTCCTGCTCGCCGCAACGCGGTTGATCAACCAGCTCGGCTATCGCGGTGCCTCGGTGCAGAAGATCGCTTCCGAACTCAACGTCACCAAGGGCAGTTTCTACCACCATCTCGATGCCAAGGACGATCTGGTGCTCGCCTGCTACAAACGCAGCCTTGATACCGTCGCCGATGCGCAACGCCTTGCCGATGATCGGGGCGGCAGCCATTGGGAGCGTCTTTCGGGGACGATTGCCACACTGCTCGACGTCCAGTTTTCCGAACGTGGGCCGCTGTTGCGCACCACCGCGCTTTCCGGCCTGCCGTCACAGGCGCGGCTCGCAATGGTCGATCGTTCGAACCGGATCGCGCGCCGTTTCGCCGGCACGATGAGCGACGGCATCGCCGAAGGCTCGATCCGCCCGGTCGACCCGCTGATCGCCGCGCAAGCGCTGATGGCGATGCAAAATGCCGCGTTCGACATGCGCAAATGGGCGCACACCATGACACGCGAGCGCGCGATCGGCTATTACGCCTCGACGCTGGCATTCGGCTTGTTCGACGACCGGATTTTAGACCAATAACCGTCGCCCCGGCGCAGGCCGGGGCCGCTGCGGTCGTGGCAGGGTGTTCGCGACATTCCAGCGGCCCCGGCCTTCGCCGGGGCGACGTGAGAAGGAAAGCAAGATGGCCGACATGGCGCGTTTCGATTGGGCCGATCCCTTTTTCCTCGACGATCAGCTCGAGGATGACGAACGGATGATCCGCGATTCGGCGCGGGCGTATGCGCAGGACAAGCTCGCCCCGCGCATTATCGACGCCTTTCAGAACGAAATCACCGATCCCGACATCTTCCGCGAAATGGGTGCGCTTGGCTTGCTCGGGCCGACGGTGCCCGAGGAATATGGCGGCGTGGGTGCCTCCTATGTCGCTTACGGCTTGGTCGCGCGGGAGGTCGAGCGGATCGATTCTGGCTACCGCTCGATGATGTCGGTGCAGTCGAGCCTCGTGATGTACCCGATCTACGCTTATGGCTCCGAGGAGCAGAAGCGCACATATCTGCCCAAGCTCGCGAGCGGCGAATGGATTGGCTGCTTCGGCCTGACCGAACCCGATGCCGGCTCCGACCCCGGCAGCATGACGACGCGCGCGAAGAAGGTCGATGGCGGCTATTTGCTGTCGGGTGCGAAAACGTGGATCTCCAATTCGCCGATCGCCGACGTGTTCGTCATCTGGGCCAAGTCCGAAGCGCATGGCGACGGCATTCGCGGCTTCGTCGTCGAAAAGGGCGCGAAGGGCCTCGCCACGCCCAAGATCGAGGGCAAACTCAGCTTGCGCGCCTCGATCACCGGCATGATCCTGATGGACGAGGTCGAACTCAGCGAAGACGCGTTGCTGCCCAATGTGCAGGGCTTGAAGGGACCGTTTGGCTGCCTCAACCGCGCGCGCTACGGCATCAGCTGGGGCGCGCTCGGTGCCGCCGAATTCTGCTTCCATGCGGCGCGCCAATATGGGCTCGACCGCAACCAGTTCGGCACCCCGCTCGCCGGGCGGCAACTGTTCCAGAAGAAGCTGGCCGACATGGAGACCGAAATCGCGCTCGGCCTCCAGGCTTCGCTGCGCGTCGGGCGTCTGATGGATGCGGGCAAATTCGCGCCCGAGATGATCTCGATCGTCAAGCGCAACAATGTCGGCAAGGCGCTCGATATTGCCCGCAATGCCCGCGACATGCACGGCGGCAACGGCATTTCCGGCGAATATCAAGTGATGCGCCATTTGATGAACCTGGAAACGGTCAACACCTATGAGGGCGCGCACGACGTGCACGCGCTCATCCTCGGCCGCGCCATCACCGGGATCGCCGCGTTTTAAGGTTAAGCAGGAGAGACAGCATGGCATCCCCGCCCCTCGCCGGACTTCGCATCCTCGAAATGGCGGGGATCGGGCCGGGGCCATTTTGCGGCATGATGCTCGCCGATCACGGCGCGGAGGTGATCCGCGTCGAACGGCCCGGTGCCAGTGGTTTGACCGAGGCCGCACGCGACCCATTGTTACGCTCGCGCCGGACGATCATGCTCGATCTGAAAAAGCCCGAGGCAATCGCCGCCGTCCGGCGCATCGCAGCCACATGCGATGGATTGATCGAGGGCTTTCGACCAGGCGTCATGGAGCGGCTTGGCCTCGGGCCAGAGGCGCTACTCGCCGATAATCCCAAGCTCGTTTATGGCCGCATGACCGGCTGGGGCCAGACCGGGCCGCTGGCCAGCGAGCCGGGCCACGACATCGACTACATCGCCATCTCCGGCACGCTCCACGCTCTGGGCGAAGCCGGGCGTAAACCGGTCGCGCCGATGAATCTGGTCGGCGATTTCGGCGGCGGCGGCATGATGCTGGCCTTCGGCATGCTCGCCGCGATTCTGAGCGCGCAAGCGACGGGCCAAGGACAAGTCGTCGATTGCGCGATGACCGATGGCTCGGCGGTGCTCGCCAGCATGATCTGGGGCTTTCGCGGCATGGGCCGCTGGAGCGCAGCGCGCGGCACCAACCTGCTCGATGGTGGTGCGCATTTCTACGACACCTATGAAACCGCCGATGGCAAATGGATTGCGGTCGGGGCGATCGAACCGCAATTTTACGCGGCTTTGCGACAGGTTATGGGGCTGGACGGGGCCGAGTGGGAGGCGCAGTTCGCGCCCGCTTCGTGGCCGCGCCTGAAGGCAGACCTCGCCGATCGCTTCAAACTGCGCACGCGCGACGCTTGGGTTTCGGCCTTTGAGGGGCACGAAGCCTGCATCGCCCCCGTCCTCGGCTTCGATGAAGCCATCGCGCACCCGCACAACGTCGCGCGCGCGACCTTCGTTACGGCGGGCGGGGTTACCCAGCCCGCTCCAGCGCCGCGTTATTCGGTCAGCGCGACAGTGCCCCCGCGCATGGCGGACGCACCCGACGGGGCCGCGATCCTGGCCGAGGCAGGCTTTACCCCAGCCGAGATCGCAGCGCTGCGCTTTTGAATTCAGGCGTCGGCGTATTGGGGTGCCGGCCGCGCTGCGTAAACGCCGAACGCGCAGATCACCACATAGCACGCCACCGGAATAAGCAGCGCGAGCGTCAGGCTTCCGCTCGCATCCGCCAACGTTCCGGTCGCCAGGGGCAGCACGGCACCGCCGAAGATCGCAACGTTGATGATTCCCGATCCATCTGCCGCACGTGCGCCGAGCCCTTCACAGGCAAGACTGAAGATCGTGGGGAACATGATGGCGTTCATCAGCCCGACCGCCAGCAGGCTGTAACCCGCGACCGAGCCCGTTGTGTAGCTCGAGATCAGGATCAGCGCGACCGCACCGACGGCGACGCCCGCCAGGACCTTGCCCGGGTTGACGACACGCAACACCGCAGAGCCGACAAACCGGCCGATCATCGCCCCGCCCCAGTAAAATGGGATCATCTTGCCAGCGCTGGTGATGTCGAGGTTCATGACGCCAGGCTGTTTGAGGTAGTTGACGATCAGCGAGCCGATCGACACTTCCGCACCGACATAGAGGAAGATGCAAAGCGCGCCGAGCGCGAAGCGCGGACGTTGCATCAGGTCGTTACCGTACAACCAGATTACCGGCGCCAGCAAAATGAGCACCAACCCGATCCACGCCTGCACCTCCACGGCGACGACCGCGCCGAGCGCGGCCAGAGCCAGGCCCGCGACGTAGCGCGTGGCACCGACAAGCGGCTTGTCTTTCGCGGCATTGGCATCATGCGGCAGCCGATTGCGAAACAGCCAGACGCGGTCGCGACGACAGCCAGCGCAACCGCCAGACCGAGATAGCCACGAACGATCGCGCCGCTTTCCGCCGTGCGATACGCATCCAGCGCCGCGCCGGTCAGGTCCGACGCCGAAATCTTGGAAAGGCTGCCCAAAATGATGATGGCGCCGGCATATGGAAAGATCGTCGTGCCGAGCGAATTGAACGCCTGGGCGAAGGTCAGACGGCTGGATGCGGTTTCGGCTTTGCCAAGCAAGCTGATCAGCGGATTGGCCACGATCTGAACCAGCACCACGCCCGCCGCCAGGATGAACAGCGCGAACAGGAAAAGCGCGTACGTCGCTGTGCTAGACGCGGGAATGAACAGCAGGCAGCCAACCAACATCGTCACCAGCCCGGCGACCGCGCCGCGCATATAGCCGATCCGCTTGACCAGCGCCGCCCCCGGAATGCCGATCAAAAGATAGGCGGTGAAGAAGCAGAACTGAACGAGCATCGCCTGCGTGTAGGTGAGCGTGAACAGCTCCTTCAGCTTGGGAATGATGACATCGTTCAGACTGGTGATGCCGCCGAAGATGAAGAACAATGCGAACACGAACACCTGCAGATCGGGCGCATTCACGCCCTTGGTGGCGATGTCGTCGGCATCCTGCGGTGTTTTGGCGGCGTCGATGTGCATGCGATCCTCTCCCGGCCGCTAACGCGCCGTTTCCTACTCGCCGCCCCCATGCCCGGACCAAGCCGGGTCTGGCAATCCCCCGCTCTGGCAATCCGGCAAATCTCATGCGATACCGAGTCCAGAAAAAAACGACCCGGATGAGGAGAGTCCGCTATGGCCACCGCAATCCTTCGCGCTGCGAAGATGTCCGAAGCCGAATGGGCGACGCGACAGGAACTCGCCGCCTGCTACCGCGTGTTCGCGATGCTCGGCTGGTCGGAAATGATCTACAATCACATCACGCTGAAAGTGCCCGAGGAAGAGGGTGCCTTCCTAATCAATCCGTTCGGCCTGCATTTCAGCGAGGTCACCGCCTCCAGCCTGGTCAAGATCGATATTGACGGCAACAAGCTCGACGACAGCCCCTACCCCGTCAATCGCGCCGGGTTCGTGCAGCACGCGCTGTTCCACCGCCATTTGCCCGACGCGCATTGCATCATGCACACCCATACCACGGCGGGCATGGCGGTGAGTTCGCTTGAGGGCGGCTTGCGCGCCACCAATTTCTACGCCTGCAATTTTGCCGGGCAGATCGCCTATCACGATTTCGAAGGGGTCACCGTCCGCGACGAGGAAGGCACCCGGCTGCTCGAACATCTTGGCGACAAGCGTGTGATGCTGCTCAAGAACCACGGCATCCTCGTCATGGGCAGGACACTGCCCGAGGCGTTCATCAAGCATTGGTCGCTACAGCGCGCTTGCGAAATCCAGATCGCGACGATGTCGATGGGCACGCCGATCGAGGTGTCGCCCGAGGTGATCGCGGTGCATCAGCGCGACTTGCACATGGCGCAGGTGCCGGGTGGCCCGGGCAAGGCCGATTTCGACGCGATGGTGCGCCTGGTCGACAAGATCGATACCGGCTGGCGCGCCTGAGGCGTCAGCCGAAGCGATAGCCCGAGATCGCCCAGCCGAGCACATGATCGGCATAATCGCGCACGGCCGGGCCATCGCCGCCCGCGCCGAGCGCAACCATCAGCGGCAGCAGATGCTCGGCCTGCGGATGGGCGAAGCGAGCGTGGGGAAGTCTCTCCCACGCGGCCACGCGCGCCGCACGCGAGGCCGGATCGGAATCGGTAACGGCTGCGGTCAGCGCGGCGTCCCATTCGTCCGCTACCGCCGTCACTTGCGCGCCGCGAGCACGCAAATTGTGGAAACTCATGCCGGAGCCGACGATCAGCACCCCTTCGTCGCGTAGCGGTGCCAGCGCCCGACCGATCGCGATGTGCGCGGCGGGATCGAGATCGGCGCGCAGCGAAAGCTGCGCCAGCGGGATGTCGGCGTCCGGAACTGCCACCATCATCGGGATGAAAACGCCGTGATCCCAGCCGCGTGCCGAATCTTCCGTCGTGGGGAACCCGGCGGCCTCCAGCAGTGCAGACGCACGCCGCGCGACATCCGGGCTGCCGTGCGACGGCCAGTCGAGCCGATAAGTATGCTCCGGGAAGCCGTAATAATCGAACAGCATGGGATGCCCGTCACCGCCATTGACGGTCAATTCCGGCTCTTCCCAATGCCCCGATACCATCAGGATGGCGCGCGGTCGCTCGGGTAGTGCTGCGATCACCCCGGACAGATAGGCCTGCATCGGCCGCCACATCGGGTCGGGTGGCCCGCCCGCGGGATCCATGAAGAAACAGGGCCCGCCGCCATGCGGGATGAACAGGGTGGGAAGCGTCATGAGGGTTATATCGCCTGCCTCTCCCCGCCCGACAATCGCAGGACGGGAAACGACCCGTTTCGTACCGACACATCTTGGCCTATCGTGCCGACATGACCCGCTTCACCGTCAACAATCAGCCCGTTCAATATAAGATGGACCCGAACACGCCGCTCTTGTGGGCGCTGCGCGATGCCTCCAACCTCACCGGCACGAAATATGGCTGCGGCAATGGCGAATGCGGGGCGTGCACCGTCGAAATCGATGGCGAAGCCGTGCGCTCGTGCCAGCGTACGATCGGCGCGATCGAGGGCAGTTTTGTCACCACGATCGAGGGGCTGTCGCGCGATCGCACGCATCCGGCGCAAATGGCGTTCCTTGCCAAGAACGTGCCACAATGCGGCTTCTGCATCCCTGGCATGATCATGGCGGCAGCGGTGCTGCTCAAGAAGAACCGCAACCCAAGCGAGGATGACATCCGCGCGAGCATCACCAACCTGTGCCGCTGCGGCATCTATCCGCGCCTGGTCGAAGCGGTGTTGCTGGCGGCAAGCGTACAACGCGGCGACGAAACGATCGACGCTCCGCCATCGCCCGGCGTTTCTCCAACCGACGCAGCACGCGAAGTTCCCGCGCTGATCCCGCGAAGTAAATAATACCTTTCGCAAAGCTGTCAGCCCAATTCAGCGACGGCTCATCGACACGGGACCATATAGGGTTCAACGACCGGACATGGCGTCTGGACGAAGAGAAGGAAGTTTTGATGCGCAAGTCTTTGCTCGCCGCAATCATGGCGGCCTCTGCGTTGATCCCGGCGGCCGCAATGGCGCAGGAGGGCAACGACCGGCCGCATCGTGAAGAGGGCCAGGGCCAACGAGAAGGGCGCCCGCAGCGCCCGGCGATGGTCGGAGATGCGGGCCGTCCGCAATGGCGGCGTCCGGAGGGTCAACCGGCCGGGCAAGCGCCCGCTGCCCGTCCACCAGCACCACAATCGCAAGCCCAGCCCCAGGCGCAACCGCAGCCGCAACAGCCCCAGGCACCAAGGTGGTCAGGGCGGGATGATCGCGGTGGACGCCCGAATGGCCAGGGTGGCCGACCGGGTTTTCGTCCCGACTTCGGCAACGATCGTGGCGACCGCCCGCAGGGACAGCCCCCGCAGCAGCCGGGCGGCCGTCCGTTCGATGGTCGCCCCGGGTTCAACGGTGGTCCGAATGGCGGTCGGCCGGCGTTTGACGGAGCCCAGCCGGGCCGCGATCCCCGCTATGGCGGCGGTGCACAACCCGGCCGCGGGGATCCGCGCGGCAATGACGGGCGCGGCGGCGATTGGCGCGGTGACCGGCACGACGGTCGTCCCGGCTACAATAACGGCTGGAATAACAACGGTAACCGCGGCTGGAATCGCGACTGGCGGCGGGACAACCGGTATAATTACAACTATTACCGCAACCAGAACCGCAACCTTTACCACCTGCCCCGTTATTATGCTCCAGCGGGTTGGGGCTATGGCTATCGCCGTTTCTCGATCGGCTTTACGTTAAATTCGTTCCTGTACGACCAGGATTATTGGATCGACGACGCTGACTATTATCGGCTGCCGCCAGCCTACGGGCCTTATCGCTGGGTGCGCTATTACAATGACGCGCTGCTCGTGGATATCCGCACCGGCTATGTCTCGATACGGTGTACGACATTTTCTGGTAACCACCCGATCAGGGGCCGCAAACTTGGGTTTGCGGCCCCTGTTTTTCGAGTTGTTTTTTCGAGCGCGCACGGCAAAGTCCCGCGCCATGGCTCTGTTTGCAAAGAAATCCGGCGGCCCTTCGCCTGTGCGCCGCCTGGTCGGCGAATCCGTTTCCCGTCGACTCGATTCCAACCCGGCCGTGAAGCGCGCCAAGGTCGACGAGGCGCAGATTTTCTACCATCCCGATTTCCTCGATGCCGCGACCTGCGACCGGCTGGTGGCGCTGATCGACACAAATCGCCGCCGCTCGACCGTTCTGGCAGAGGAATCGGTGCAGGACTTTCGCACCAGCGACAGTTGCGACATGGATCGCTGGTCGCCCGACGTCCGCCCAACCGACGAGGCGATTGCCGATCTCCTCGGTATCGATCCCGTCCACGGGGAAACGATGCAGGGCCAGCGCTATGCGGTCGGCCAGCATTTCCGCGCGCATTTCGACTATTTCAACGAAGCCCAGCCGTATTGGCCCAAAATGGTCGAAACCGGCGGACAGCGGACCTGGACCGCGATGATCTACCTCAACGATGTCGAGGAAGGGGGCGCGACATGGTTCCCGACCATCGGCATCCGCGTCGCCCCGAAAAAGGGGTTGCTGCTTACCTGGAACAACATGAAGCCCGATGGCGACCGCAACACCGCCACGCTGCACGAAGCATGCCGGTGGTTCAGGGGACGAAGTACATCGTCACCAAATGGTTCCGCGAGGGCAATTGGATGAAGGCGTGATCCAGCCGCTTATTCGCTGATCCGCACGCTCTTGCGCCCTCCGTCTGCCAAAAATTTGCGCCTCGCTAAACGGCAAATGGTGGAAACGCTTCGCCGAAAAACTCGCGCGTCTGGTCTCCGAAATAAGGCGATGCCGGATCGGTCGACTGCGAATAGCTGAGCAACGCGTCCGCCACCGGCCCGACCGTGTCGAAGGTGACAATCTGGACATAGCTTGACCCATGCTTCGGCACGATCCCGCCCGGAACGGCGTCGGATTGCTGGACGTTGAGCACCCCCAATTGCCCGGACGCGCCGTGGATCGGGATATGGTCCTGACCGCGCACCGCGAACTGGACGTCGCCCCAGCGCGCGTCGAGCGCGATGCCCTGCTTTGCCAGCGTCGCCGCTGCTGCCTTTAGCGCGGCGAGCAGTTTCGCCCCTTGCGCGCCGCTCGTCACCAAATCGCGCGGCGTGTGGACGGGATCGGCCTTGTCGAATGGCACCGCCCACAAGCCCGGCAATGACCGCACGCCCTCCCAGAAGGTTGCGAACAAATACGCGCCGCGGCTGTCGAGATTGAAGCGCCGGTCCCAACCGCCAAGCGCCGCGCACGCCGCCGCTACATCCTCCTGCCCGCGACACAAAGCCAGTAATGGATCAATCGCGAGTTCGGCCGCCAGGCTCTTATTGGCAAAGGCCATCGCTTCAGCGGCGGCGGGGTCGACCTTGGTGCCCGGCAATCCATCGGTGCCGCTCAGCCGTCGGTCGATCTCGATCAGACCGGAGCGCGTCCGCAGCGTGCGTTCGCTCTCGGCTGCCCCCAGGATAGGCGAGCGGACCACGGCAGGCACCTTGGGGTTGCTCAACCAATAGCTGTCATTGCTGTTGGCGACATAATCCCGCCGCTCCAGCACCGCCTGATCCCCCGCCGGCATCAAGCCGGCGACCGGCGTGCCCGCAGCCCGATCCCAATCGCAGACCGAGCGGCTACCGTCGAGCAGAATGAGTTTGCCTTTCAGCGCGCCGGACAGCGGCATCCCGCACGTACGCACCTTCTCCGCCGATACGTTGGGCACGGCCGTTACATCGGCGTGCAGCGCATTCCCCGCGCGATCGGCGGCGATGGTGTTGACCCACGGAATACCCAGCGTCCGCTCCACCGCCGCGCGCACCTCGCCGACGCTGCGCGCTTGCCCGATCGCGACCCAGGTTTCCAGCGCCCGCTGGTTATTGTGGTTGGCATCGCGCAGCGCATAGGCCTGCGTCTTGGTCCAGCCGAAGCCCGCCAGCGGATTGTAGACGATCGGCCCATAGCGCGTCGCATAGGTGGTCCGCTGTACCGGCGGAGCGCCATCCGGCATCGGCACCGAAATCACCTGCCGCCGCATCGGCTCGCTCTTGCCATCGACCAGATATTTGGTCGGGTCGGCCGGATCGAGCTTGAGCTGGAACACCGTGAAATGCTGGGCCGCCGTCACCGTATGCGTCCAGGCGACATTCTTGTTAAAGCCAAGCGTGACGACCGGCGCGCCGGCGATCCCCACCCCCATCGCATCATACTGGCCGGGCAAGGTCAGGTGCATTTCATAGAAGCGCGACGGCCCGTTCCACGGAAAATGCGGGTTTCCGACAACAAGGCCACGACCATTGGCGGTGACGTCTTTGCCGAAAGCCCAGCCATTGCTGCCAAACCCAATATCGCGCGGCCGCAGCGGGTCTTCACCGGGAACCAGCGCAGCCTGTGTCGCGCCGGGCGGCACCGCGTGCACGACCAGCGGTGCCAACGCAAGCGAGCTCGCCAGCAACATCTGCTTCTCGTTCAGCCGCAGCATATCGTCGAGCGCGATCGGGCGGACCCAGCCCTTGCCGCGACACTCGCCGGGGACGCCCGCCGGGCCGATATCGCGCAGCAGCTTGTTATACCCGGCGACATAGCCGCGCACGAGCGCGCGCGTGGTGGGATTGCCGCGCGCCATACCCGCCCGCAAGGTCGGCACATCGATCACCGAGCGGAAGAAGACATCCGACGAGAGATTGTCGATCTTGTCGAAGCCGAGCACCGCGCTTTCCTTCGGCCCGAACCAGCGCGATCGCTCGCCCGCCACGGTCGCGAACTCTTCGGCCAACATACACAGATTATCCTGCGCATAGGCATAAGCGACGCCGTAGCCGAGGCCGCCCCATGTGGTCGCGCGGATATGCGGAATGCCGAAGGTCGTGCGGGTGATCGTCGCGGAAAAATGCGCCGGAGCGGCCCCCACCGGCGTCGCCGCCATCAATGCCAATCCCAACGCCGCGCTCGTCACGTACCGCATCGCCCCACCCTCTCTTGTTTTTTGGCATCGTCGCACAGCGCGGGGATACGGTCCAGCCGCGCCGTGATTTGCGCGAAGGCGACATCGGCGTAGGAGGGCGGCAATGAACACCGTGCTCAACATCACCCATTCGATTCTCGGCCAGCCGTGGCGCTGGCGTATGCTGGAGACCGACGCGCGTGACCCCGGCTTCGCGCCCGACGATCTGGTCACGCAATTGTTGCTCGCGCGGGGCTGTCCACGCGATGCGCTGGCGGCGCACAAGGCCCCCAGCATCCGCGCCTTCATGCCCGATCCCTCGATTTTCCGGGATATGGACCGCGCCGCCGATCGCCTTGCCAACGCAGTGCAGGCAGGTGAGCAAATCGCGGTGTTCGGCGATTATGACGTCGATGGCGCGACCTCGGCGGCGCTGATGATCCTGTTGTTGCGCGACCTTGGCCTGGAGGCGCGGTCCTATATTCCGGACCGGCTGATGGAGGGTTACGGCCCGTCAGGCCCGGCACTGGTGCGCCTGAAGGACGAAGGTGCCAGCCTCATCATCACCGTCGATTGCGGCGCGCAGGCGTTCGAGGCGCTGGAAATGGCGCGCGTCGCGGGCGTGGACGTTGTCGTGGTCGACCATCACAAATGCGCGAGCGCCCTGCCCCATGCACTCGCCCTGGTGAACCCCAACCGGCTCGACGAGACCGAGGGGGCCGCGCATGGCCATCTCGCCGCCGTCGGCGTCGCCTTTCTGCTCGGGGCCGCGCTGATTCGTGCACTGCGCACGCGCGGATTCTTCGCCGATCGTCCCGAACCGAAATTGCTCGATTTGCTCGATCTGGTGGCGCTCGGCACCGTGGCCGATGTCGCCTCGCTCAAAGGCCTCAACCGCGCCTTCGTCGCGCAGGGGCTCAAGGTGATGGCCAAGCGCGGCAATATCGGGATCGACGCGCTGCTCACCGCCTCGCGGCTGACTCGCGCGCCGACCAGCACCGATCTCGGCTTCGCGCTCGGCCCCCGCATCAATGCCGGTGGGCGCGTCGGCAAGTCCGATCTCGGTGTCCGCTTGCTGACAACGCGCGACCCGGGCGAAGCCGAACGAATCGCAACCGAGCTCGACCGGCTCAACGAGGAACGCCGGGCGATCGAGGGGATCGTGCAGGAAGCCGCCGAAATGCTCGCCGCACACAAGAGCAACCGCGCGGTGATCGTCGTCGCCGGGCACGGCTGGCACCCCGGCGTGATCGGGATCGTCGCCGGACGCCTGAAGGAGAAGTTCGGCCGCCCGGCACTGGTCATCGCGCTCGACGATGCGGGCATCGGCAAGGGTTCGGGGCGATCGATCCCCGGCGTCGATTTGGGAGCCGCCGTGCTCGCCGCGAAAGAGGCCGATCTGCTGGTGGCGGGCGGCGGCCATGCGATGGCGGCTGGCCTGACGATTGCCGAGGACCGCATCGAAGCTTTGGCGACTTTCTGAGCGAACGTCTCGACGCCGCCGTCACCCGCGCGATGGGCGACCGCGCCTTGTTGCTCGACGCGGTGCTGAGCGCGCGCGGCGTGACGCCCGATCTGGTCACGACGATGGAGGCCGGCGGCCCTTATGGCATGGGCTGGCCGCAACCGCGCGTGGTCGCGGGGCCAGTGCGCGTGCTCAAAGCCGATGTGGTCGGCAACGGCCATGTCCGCGCGATCGTTAGCGGGGATTGCCCTGGCGGCGGCGGTGGCACGCTGAAGGCGGTCGCCTTCCGCCAGGCCGACACCGCGCTGGGCCAGGCCTTGCTGGGTGCGGCACCGCATCGCCGCCTGTGGCTTGCGGGTCGCGCACGCATCGACGATTGGGGCACCCGCCCCGCCGCCGAATTGCACATCGACGACGCCGCCTGGGCCGATTGATTCAACAAATGCGACACAATGGGTTGACCAACCCGTCCGCTTTGCCTAACCGGCCCTTCGCTCCCGAGCATTCGGGCACGGCCCCTTCGTCTAGCGGTTAGGACGCGGCCCTTTCACGGCTGAAGCACGGGTTCGATTCCCGTAGGGTCACCATCTTTCGGAATTTCGGCAGAATCCAGCGTTCACCGCATCTTCACCCTCCGCAGGCATAGCGAACGGGCATAGCGAGACGCGAGATGGTCCACATGGCGACCCCCTGGAAACACCCCAAGACCGGGATCTACTACCTCAACCGGCAGATTTCGCTGCCGCTCCGGACGGAGTTCGGGGGCCGCGTCCATTGGAAGGAGTCGCTACCTTTTCAAAGGTCGGCGCGGCCTTACGCGCCATGAGGCAGGCCCGTCGCCCGCGCGAACGGCCTTGCGCAAATTCGCGGTCGGAATGCGCGTCGACGAGAGGAACGTCCTGGCCAATCGCGGCACTCGCGTGTTGCCGGAGGATCGCGCTCCGCTGTCGCTAACGAGGGGGGTAGAGGCCAAACATATCGGCCTGCCTGCCGGGGCCTGCATGTTGGACCTCGAGGGTCGTCAACGCCATCGGAACCTCCGCAATGCAGTCCCAGATCGAGTCCCACACTTTGATCCGGATTTAGCGGAAAATTGTGGGATGCACTGGCTCAACAGTTTTCCAATATTTTCAACAAGCTCAAAAAGCTGAGACGTAATGATGGTGCCTGAAACTTCACAACGGTACCCGTAGGGCCACCAAAATTTCGGACGATTGCCGAGACGGGCAGGAAACCAAGCGTCGTGGCTGCAACAAGGACCGTGCCACCCTCCCTTCCCGCGCGGACAGCCATGCGCAACCCACAACCGTGCAAATTGGCCCGACCAATATGGACAGACCAACTGTGGGTCCCTAGGATGGCGGGCAGACGCTGCATACGGCGCAGGAGGGGAACGGGCATGCGGATACGAAATCTGCGCTGGTGGATCGTCGCGCTGATCTGCGCGGGCACCGTGGCCAATTACCTTGCGCGTAATTCGCTCGGTGTCCTTGCACCTGAGCTGAAGAGCGCACTGCACATGACGACCAAGCAATACAGCTACGTCGTCGGCGCGTTCCAGCTTGCCTATACCGTAATGCAGCCCGTGGCGGGTGCGATTATCGACCGGTTCGGGCTGCGCGCGGGCTTTGCTGTGTTCGGCATCGCGTGGTCGCTCGCCAACATGCTGCATGCCTTTGCCTTTGGCTGGATCAGCCTTGCATTGTTCCGCGGCTTGCTGGGGCTCGCCGAATCCGCCGCGATTCCGTCGGGAATCAAGGCGGTTGCCGAATGGTTTCCGGCGCGCGAGCGTTCGGTTGCGGTGGGCTGGTTCAACGCAGGAACCTCGCTCGGGGCGCTGATCGCGCCGCCCGTCGTGGTCGCGGTAGCGCTGTGGGCCGACTGGCGCTGGGCGTTCATCGTTACCGGTGCCGTGGGGATCGTCTGGGCGGCGGCGTGGTATGCGTTCTACCGGACGCCGGAGACGCACCCTGCGATCACGCCCGAGGAACGGAGGATGATCGCCACCGACCGCCCGCCCGC
This sequence comes from Sphingomonas sp. Ant H11, assembly GCF_000797515.1. Taxonomy (GTDB): domain Bacteria; phylum Pseudomonadota; class Alphaproteobacteria; order Sphingomonadales; family Sphingomonadaceae; genus Sphingomonas. The sequence goes on along the minus strand of NZ_JSBN01000067.1, from coordinate 4,141 downwards.
CACCACCAAGCGCGTGAAGCCGCGCGAAATCCTTGGCTCGGCCCGCTTCTGGGTGATCGCGATCCCGCGCTTCCTCGCCGAGCCCGCCTGGCAAACCTTCAGCTTCTGGATCCCGCTCTACCTTGCCACCGAACGCGGCATGGATCTGAAGCAGATCGCGCTGTTCGCATTTCTGCCGTTTCTCGCAGCGGACCTTGGCGGCATCCTCGGCGGCTATTTGTCGCCGTGGCTGATGAAGCGCGGCGTTGCGCTGATTCCATCGCGCATCGTCGGCATTTCGCTGGGCGCGGTGCTGATGATCGCGCCGGGCTGTATCGGCCTTGCCGCCAGCCCCTATACCGCGATCGCCTTGTTCTGCGTGGGCGGCTTCGCGCATCAGATGATCTCGGGGCTGATCAACACGCTGTCCGCCGACGTGTTCGCGCCGAGCGAGGTCGGCACCGCCAACGGCTTTATCGGGCAGGCCGGGTGGATCGGCGGCCTGCTCTTTTCGCTGATGATCGGCCAGTTGGCCGATACCGTCGGCTATGCGCCGCTGTTCGCGGTGCTGGGGGTGTTGGATCTGATCGGCGCTGCCGTCCTGATCCTCTTCATCCGCAAGCTGACCCTGCCCCCCGTCCCTGCCACGGAACCGACACTATGAGACACGCCACCTTGTCCAACCCGCCCCGCTTCGTGCTGACCGCGCGCGTGCCGGGCCGCATCACGCTCACCGCCGACACTGGTGCCGTCGCGCATGTGTTCGTGCTGGAGGATGATATCGTGCGCCTGTTGCTGCTCGCCACCGGCACGGTGACGAGCCCGCCGAGCTGGGCGATCGCCCCCGGTGCCGCCGACATCGCCGAACCCGGCCGCGACCGCATGGATGTCGGCGGTTTTACGTGCCCTGCCTTCGACTGCGTGGCGACGGAAGATAGGCTGACGCTTACGACCACCCGCCTTCGCCTCACCATCCGCCTGCACGGCCTCCATTGCAGCTGGGAGCAGCGCGACGGCGACACGTGGCGGCCAATGGCGGCCGATCGCCCGACGCAAGCCTATGATTTCGGCTGGTGGGACGGCCGCGCGCACCATTATCTCGCGCGCCGGCCCGACGAACGCTTTTACGGCCTGGGCGATCGCACCGGCGACACCAACCGCGCGGGTCGCCGCTTCCGCCTGACCAACGTCGATCCGATGGGGTTCGATGCCGAGCATAGCGACCCACTCTACAAGTCCATTCCCTATCTCCTGGTCGCCGACGGGGATGGCCGCTGCCACGGTACGTTTTACGACAGCGTCGCCGATGTAACGGTCGATCTCGGCCGGGAACTCGACAATTATCACGGTCTCTACCGCCATGTCGTGGCGGACGCAGGCGATGTCGATCTGTGGATGATCGCCGGGCCGGACCCGCTGGCGGTGACGCGCCGCTTCACCTGGCTGACCGGCCGCCCCGCGCTGATGCCGCGCTGGTCGCTGGGCTATTCGGGCTCGACGATGAGCTATACCGACGCGCCCGATGCCGCAGTGCAGATGGCGAGCTTCCTCGACCAATGCGCCAGGCACGATCTCGGCTGCACCTCGTTCCACCTCTCCTCGGGCTACACCTCGATCGGCGACAAGCGCTATGTGTTCCACTGGAACCGCGACAAATTTCCCGATCCCGCCGCCTTTATTGGCTCCTATGCCGATGCGGGTGTGCGGCTGGTGCCCAACATCAAGCCCGCCCTTCTGCGCAGCCACCCGCGCTATGACGAAGCAGCGGCGGCCGGCCTGTTCGTGGCCGATGCCGAGGGCCAGCCGGTCGAGGCACAATTTTGGGACGAAGTCGGCAGCTATATCGATTTCACCCGGCCCGAAGCCGCGCAGTGGTGGCGCGCACAGGTGACGACCAGCCTGCTCGACCAGGGCATGGAAGCGACCTGGAACGACAATAACGAATATGAAGTGTGGGATCGGCGCGCGCGCTTCCACGGTTTCGGCAGCCCCGTCGCAGCAGCGGCGATGCGTCCGGTGCAGCCCTTGTTGATGACGCGCGCGTCGCGGCAGGCGCAAATCGAGGCACGCCCCGGCCAGCGCCCCTATGTCGTGACGCGATCCGGGATGGCGGGACTGCAGCGCTATGCGCAGACCTGGACCGGCGACAACCGCACCGAGTGGAAGACGATCCGCTACAATATGCGCCAGGCGATCGGCCTTGCTCTATCGGGCGTGTCCAACAGCGGGCACGATGTCGGCGGCTTTTCGGGCCCCGCCCCCTCGCCCGAACTGCTGGTACGCTGGGTGCAGGCGGGGGTGCTGATGCCGCGCTTCAGCATCCATAGCTGGAATGACGACCGCACCGTCAACGAGCCGTGGATGTACCCGCAAGCGCTGCCCGCGATCCGGCGATTGATGGCGTTGCGGCAGACGCTGCTGCCGTTTCTCTACGACCTTTTGCATCGCTATCACGCGGCGTATGACCCGATGGTGCGCCCGCTCTGGCTCGACTTTCCGGGTGACCCGGCGGCCTGGGCCGAGGGGGACGATCATCTGCTCGGGCCCGATTTGCTGGTCGCAGCGGTGGCCGAACCGGGGGCGACAACGCGCACGGTGCGTACGCCCGCTGGCGCGGACTGGATCGATGTCTGGACCGGCAACCGCGTTGCGGGCGGCGTGATCGTCGAGCTCGATGCGGCATTGGATGGCCCGCCGCCGCTGCTCGCACGTGCCGGATCGGCGATGCTGGTAGACCTCGCCACCGGCGGATGGCGGCCCGAGCCCTATAAGCGCGGCATTTGGCTGTTCCCGCCCGGCAAGGGCCCCTTCGCCTGGTCGGCTGTCGAGGATGGCGGCGACGGCGACGGGCCGATCGACCGCTGGCGGATGAAGGGCCAGGCCGATGCCCAACGGATCGATCTCACGCTGAGCCGCGATGGCCCCGGCACCTGGGGCGACGACCGCGTGACACTGTTGCTCCCGCCGGGCGAAAAACGGACGCTCATCGTCAATGGCGGCGCGGGCGAAGCGGTGATGATTGCAGGGCGCAGCGGTATTTCGCTGACTGTCGGGGACGCGTAACGGCGGCGGGTCAGACCGCGCCGCGCTTGGCCAGTGCGGTGCGCTTGACCTCGAGCTCGGCGCGGGTACGCTCCATCGTGTCGATTTCGGTGGCCTGGAGCAGCCCCTCGATCACGCGGGCGAGATGGTCGCGCATCGCCGCGCGCGCGGCAACGGGATCGCGCTCCCGCAATGCCTGCAGGATATCGAGATGTTCGTCGATCCGCGGCTGTACGCCGACACTGCGGGCGCGTTCGAGCATGTGCGCGCAGAGCGGCGAGCTGTAGCGCGCGTCCCATAGCGATTCGACGACGCCGACGATCGCCGAATTTTGCGTCGCGCGCGCGATCACGACGTGAAACTCGCGATCGGCGTGCTCACCGCTGACATGTTCCTGATTTTCGCGTTCCATGTCGGCCACCAGCGTTTCCAGCCGTGCGATATCCTCGTCGGAGATCGAGACCGCCGCCAGCGCCGCAGTTTCCCCTTCGAACAGCCGCCGCGCCTCGGTCAGCTCGAACGCGCCGATATCGAGACTCAGCATAAGCGTGTCGTTGGGCGGATTGTCGACGACGAAGATACCCGAGCCATGGCGCGAACGCACCAGCCCCGTCACCTCAAGCGCAATCAGCGCCTCGCGAATCGTCGGGCGGCTGACCTTATGTTCTTCGGCCAGTTCGCGCTCGGACGGGATGCGCTGGCCGGGCCGATAGTCGCCGCGTTGGATCGCCGCCGCGATCGTGGCCGCCGCCTGCTGATACAGCTTTCGCCCCCCGGGGTGCAGGGTCGACGGAGTGGGACGAAGTGGCCTGATCACTTGATGTTCGCCTGTAGAACGGAGCGCTTCGGTTTACTCAACATGCCGGGCTCGCGCAATCGCGATAGGCCCGATCCTCCTGCAGGTCATTCCATCATTTGCAATTGGTAAGACCATTTGGTATGAGAGTCGCGAGACGGTCGACACGCAACGGCCGCGCACTTTTTGGGAGGGGAAATATGCAGACTCTACGCACGTCGGTTGCCAGCGCAGCCCTGGCGGTTTCGCTCATTGCCACGGCGGCTCCCGCCATCGCCGAAACCGGCGCGGCGGCACCAACCCCGGCCGACCCGGCCTTCCGCG
>NZ_JSBN01000066.1 GCF_000797515.1 Sphingomonas sp. Ant H11 | reverse complement strand
GGGGGAGGGGATCGATGCCGCTCTTATCTCTCACCGCATTTGCTAAGACGCACGGCGCGACCCGTCAGGCCGCGGCAAAGTGGAAAAAGGCCGGAGTTCTGCAGTTTTCCGGCGAACTAATCGACGTCGATGCCTCTGACCAGCGGATGCGCGATGCAGGCTTGGGCCGCTTCAAGATCGAAGCGGGTAGGGCGCAACCGGCCCCCGCAACCAAGACCCGCAACCGCGCAACGGTTGCGCCTGAGGTTGCCGCCATCCTCGACGAGGTTGTCGCTGACTTCGAGGATGCCGCAGCCGATGGCGACATCGACGAGGAGATTGCCGGCGGCTTCATCGAGCAGCTGCTCGAGGGCAAGTTCCGATCGAAGGTCGAAGCGGCAGCGATCAAGGAAAATGCGCTCGCGCTGAAACATCTGCTGGTCGCCAAGAAGGAGGCCGGAAAGCTCATCGAGATCGAGCATGCGCAGATGGTGATCTTCGACGATCGCCGCGCGGCTCGTGATGCCTGGATGGCCTGGCCTGGCCGCTTTGCTCCGCTGCTCGCTGCCGATCTCGACATCGACGGAGCGAAGCTGGCGGAGGCGCTGAAGCCCTATGTCCACCAGCAGCTCGACGAGCTCGGCGAGCCCGACCTCGATTTCATCGCCGCCGACGAAGACTGACCTGCTGCGGCGCGCAGCGCGCCGCGGCTGGACCCCTCCACCCCGTATCAGCCTTCCGGAATGGGCTGACCGATATCGTGTGCTGGCAAAGGAGGCCGGCAGCACCTCCGGCAAATACCGCACCGCCCGCGTCGAGATCGCCCGCGGCCCCATGCTCGCCGTTACCGAGCCGGGCGTTCGCAAGATCACCGCGCAGGTCGCGACGCAGCTGCTCAAGTCGACGTTGATCGAGAACATCATGGGCTATCACGCCCATCTCGATCCCTGTCCGATGCTGATCGTGCAGCCCAAGGATACGGCGGCGCTCCAGTTCTCTAAGGAGCGCCTGGCGCCCTTCATCAAAGCGACGCCGGTCCTCCGCGGGCTGATCGGGACGTCGAAGACGCGCGATGCCGGCGACACGATCGACTATAAAGCGTTCCCCGGCGGGTTTCTTGGGATCGTCGGCGCTGGCAGCCCGGACAATCTGGCACGCCGTCCGATCAGGATCATCCTGTTCGATGAGGTCGACAAATATTTGCCGCTGAAGGAGGGCAATCCCCTCCTGATCGGTGCCGAACGGCTCGCAACGTTCGAATCGAATTCGCTTGATGTCGCGGTCTGTTCTCCCACCATCACCGGTGAGAGCAAGATCGAGGCTCGGCTTGCGGAATCGGACCAGCGGCGTGCGTCGGTCGCTTGCCCGGAATGTCATCACCGTCAATTTCCGGAGTTCTTCAACCATATCGATTGGGAGCATGGGTCGGACGGCAAGACTCATCGCCCCGATACGGCGCGGATCTATTGCGAGGCGTGCGGCACTGCCTGGTCGGAGGGGCAACGCCTCCGCGCCCTGGAGACGATCCGGTGGCACCAAACGCGCACGTTCGAATGCTGCGGCATCCGGCAGGATCCGCTCGAGCGATATGCGGCAGAGTGGAAAGCCGAGATCGATCCGCGCGCGGTCGACAAGGTCTGGGATTGGTGGGCCAGCAATCGCTGGGCCGTCTACCGGGCGAAGTGCAGCTGCTGCGGCACATGGGCCGTACCGAACAAACATGCCGGTTTCCAGGCGGGGAAGGAATACAGCCCTTGGGCCAATGATGCGCCGCCCGAACTGGCGGCGAAATGGCTTGCCGCAACCGATGAGGACGGCAAGCTCACTTTCTACAATACCCAGCTCGCGCGCACCTACCGCAAAAATACCGGCAAGATCCTCGATCCGGATTCGCTCCTCGCCCGGCGTGAGGTTTGGGAAGCCGAGATCCCAGATGGCGTCGCCATTCTCACCGCCGGCATCGATACGCAGGATTACCGGATCGAGATCGAAATCGTTGGCTGGGGCCGCGACGAAGAGAGTTGGTCGATCGCATATGAGGTGATTGAGGGCGAATTCGACGATCCCAAGGTGCAGGCGCAGCTCGATGCCTATCTGAGACGGATATGGCACCGCGCCGACGGCCGCCCATTCAAAATCAGCGCCGCATGTCATGATTCCGGCGGCCATCACACGAACGCAGTCTATACCTTCTCCAAGGCCAATCTCTCGCGCTATATCTGGGCGATCAGAGGCGAGAGTGCGCGAACTGGTCAGCGCAACCCGATCTGGCCGACCAAGCGGCCGAGTTCGCGCTCGAAGAAGTCATTTCGACCGGTGATCCTGGGCGTCAATGCCGCAAAGGATGTGATCCGGTCCTATCTCGGACGTACTGGGCCGGGGCCCGGATATATGCACTTCAACGTCGACCGTGACGTTGGCTACTTCGCCCAGCTGACTGCCGAGGTCATTGTCGTCAGAGAGCTCGGCGGCCAGAAATATCGCGTCTGGGAATTGCCCGGTGGTCGCGCCAACGAGGCAAGCGACTGTCGCGTCTATGCCTATGCCGCGCTCCATGGCCTGATGCACCGCGGCCTCAAGCTCAACCGCGAAGCGGAAAGGGTCGGCGCCGTCATGACGTTCGAGCCCGAACAGCCAGCTCCGGCCCCACCACAGCCTGCACCGGCAACACCGGAAACCGGCACTGCGCCGACGCCCGCCTTGCCGCCTGCAAAAATGACCGCGCGCCGCACCGGCGGCGGCCGTCGCCTTGCCTGAAGGGATCTATATGGCTCGTTTCGATCCCAGCCTCAGCATTCTGGCGGGCATGGATACCTCTGTCCTCCGCCAGCAGCTGAGTTTGATGCAGCAGGACTATCTGGACCTGAGCTCCGGCCGCAAGGTCGAGAGCGCATCCTATGCTCAGGGCGACGGCGCGAAGAGCGTGAAATATACGGTTGCGACGATCGGCCAACTGGCGATGGCAATCCGGCAGATTCAAGCGCAACTGGGTATCATCCCGTCGCCACGTCGTGCGATTGGCGTCCGCTTCTGATGGCGTCGCCACCCGCTCTGGTCGACAACCGTGGCCAGCCTATCCCATCCGCGACGATCGCGCGGATCCGCGAGGATGCCCAGCGCGGCAGCAGCCGGATGCGCGGGTCGCTCGGTGGCGGTGGCGCGGGCAATTTCTTCCCTTACGACGCGGTCAATTTTCAGTCGCAGGATCAAGGCGACTGGTTTCCGCAAGTCCGCTCGCCGGATACCGAGATCAACCTCTATCGCGACCGGATGGCCGCGAAGGCGCGTGATCTGCGCCGCAATGATCCATGGGCCAACGGCGCGATCAGCGGCATCCTCGATTCGACGATCGGCGCGCAATATCGCTTCGTTTCTAAGCCCGATTATCGCGCGCTCCGGCTCCACGCGAAGGGGTTCGACGCGGTTTGGGCCAACGAGTATCGCCAGGTGCTCGAGGCGAAATGGCGCACCTATTCCGAGGATCTCGGCCACTATAACGACGTCAATCGTCGGCTCACGATCTCGCAGCAGTTTCGCCTCGCGCTCGGTCACAAACTGGTCGACGGCGAGTCGTTGATCGTCGCACAGTGGCGACCGGACCGGATCGGCCGCGGTACCGCGACCTACGCTACCTGCTTCGAAGGGATCGATCCCGATCGGTTGTCGAACCCCAATATGGGGCCCGACACGCGCTATATCCGCGGCGGTGTCGAGATCGACGATGATCAGGTGGCGATCGCCTATCATATCCGCCGTGCCCACCAGTTCGACTGGTACAATTCGGTGGAGAGCATGCAGTGGGATCGCGTCGAACGCGAGGACCCGGACGGCTGGCGTCGCGTCTATCACGATTACGATGCCGACCGCGTCTCGCAGAACCGCGGCGTGTCGGTTTTCGCGCCGGTCATCGGCTCGCTCAAGATGCTGTCGCGCCTCTACGGGGTAAAGCTGCAGGCCGAAACCGTCGCGGCCGCGTTCGGGCTGTTCGTCACCTCGCCTTATGATTTCGAAATGGTGCGCCAGGCGCTCGATGACGAGGATCAGGACGAGAAGGCGTTCGGCTGGTACCAGGACATGCGCTCCGACTTCCATTCGGATCGCGACGTCAGCGTCACCGGCGCGCGCTTCGCGACCCTCGCGCCCGGCGAGGATATCAAGTCGGTCGCGCCGGGCGGCGGCCAGACCGATATCAAGCCCTTCGCGCACGAAATGCTGCGCGGCGTCTCGGTCGCGATTGGCGTGTCCGGCGAGGAAGTGCACAACGATTATTCGGACTCGAGCTGGTCGTCGGCGCGCGCCGGTATCGTCAAGGCGGAGAAGACCTACAATCGTCGCTGCGACGAGTTCGACCAGAACACCGCCACCCCGGTACTCGCCACCTGGCTCGAGGAGCCGTTCGAGCGCGGTGAGCTCCCGCTGCCGCGAAACGCACCATCCTATCTCGAAATGCGCACCGCCTATGCGCGTGGGCGTTGGCTCGGTTCCGCGCGTGGTTGGGTTGACCCCGTCGCCGAGCGTCAGGGCGTCGTGCTCGGCCTCGATGCCGGCCTCTCCACCATGGAAGAGGAATGCGCGAAGCAGGGCATGGATTGGGAAGAGAACCTCGAGCAGCGCGCCATCGAATACCATCGCATGGTCAAGCTCGGTCTACCGCGGCCGCAATGGTTCGGCAACGAATACACCGCGACCCAGATCTCGGCACCGCAATCACCGGAGCAAGCCTGATGTTTATCGATGTCACGCATAGTGGCGATGGGCGCACTTTGCGGCTGTCGACCTCGGCGATCGCCTATCTCGATCACGCAGAAGACGGAGCGCGCGTTCGCCTGATCGGCGGTGAGAGCTTGCGCGTCGCGGAGTCGCCAGCGGAGATCGAGGCGAGCATCGAGGCCCATTTCACAACCATCGTCGGTGTGATTGATCACACCGCTGACGGTTCGGCCATGATGCCGGCGGAAGCAATCGACCTGATCGGCATGGAACCTGCCCCCAAGGCTGTTATTGGCCGGGGAAAGAGCAAGTGACGGCCCTTCCGCGTCACCTGGTCACGCGCCTTTTCAACAACTGCGCTGCGCTCCTGCCTGCGGCGTCGACGATTGCCGTCGACCTGCTCGTGCGGGCTAGCGATCGCATCGAAGCAAGTGTTCCAGGCTCGGCCTTTGGGATTAGCGAAGATCTCGAAACCGAGGATCGCGCGCGCCCTTACGATATCGTTTGCGGCGTCGCGATCATCCCGATCCGCGGCGTCCTGATCCAGCGGCTCGGCTGGCTGTGGTCCTATGGCGACCTGTTCGGCATGTCCGGATATGATCGCATGCGCCTGCAGTTCATGCGCGCGCTCGCCGATCCCAATGTCGATGCCATCGCGTTCGATCTCGATAGCCCGGGTGGCGAGGTCGCCGGCTGCTTCGATCTCGTCGACACCATCTACCGCGCGCGGGGTAGCAAGCCGATCGCCGCCATCCTCGGTGAGAGCGCATATTCTGCAGCCTATGCGATCGCATCGGCGGTCGATCCAGGTCGCGTGTGGGTTCCGCGCACCGGCGGCACGGGCTCGGTGGGTGTGATCTACCTGCATTTGAGCATTGCCGGCTGGCTGGCGAAGAGCGGCATCACGCCGACACTGGTCACCAAGGGTGCCTTCAAGGGCGAAGGCAATGAGATGTTCGACCTGAGCGAAGATGCGCTCGAGCACATGCAGGCCGATATCGACGCAGTCGGCCAATTGTTTGACGCGACGGTCGCCCGCAACCGTGGCCTCGCGATCAAGGATGTGACCCGCACCCAGGCCGGGACGTTTCTCGGCGGCAAAGGGGTCGACATCGGTTTCGCCGACGCGGTCGCCGCGCCCGACGAAGCATTCCGGGCGCTGCTGAAGCAGCTGAATTAACCCGGCCGGGCCGCCCGGGCCCGGCTGCCAGGCTTAGCGCCAACAGGAGTGATATCATGAACACCAGCCGTCTGTCGGCCGGCGCGAGCCGATTCGCGCATTTGACCGGTCTCTCCCGCAAAGTCCGCGGCGCTGCCGAGGACGATCAACAGGACGATGAGCCGAAGGGCAAGCGATCGCGCGCTGCGGATGACGCCGACGATCAGGACGAGCCCAAGGGCAAGCGCTCGCGTGCGTCCGATGACGAGCAGCAGGATGACGAACCGAAGGGAAAGCGCTCGCGCGCGTCGGACGAGGACGACGATGGGGACGAGCCCAAGGGCAAACGCTCCCGTGCGGACGATGGCGACGACGATGGCGATAAGGACGAACCCAAGGGCAAGCGCTCGCGCGCATCGGACGAAGACGACGATTCCGATGAGGACGACGACAAGGAAGAGATGAACGGGCGCAGCGCCAAGGCTTCCGCCCGGCGCCGCGAGCAGGCGCGCATCGGGGCCATTCTCGGTCACGCTGCGGCAGCAAACAATCTCCCGTTGGCCGTGTCGCTCGCCTGCGAGACGCGGATGACCCGCCTCGAGGCCATCACGGTCCTCAAAGGCCAGGGTGGCCGCCAGCGCGACGATCGCGACGATGCCGGCGGCAATCGCCATGCGCGCCAGGACCGCTCCAGCCGCAACGTCCAGCTCGGCAGCGATAGCCATGGCCCGACCGGGCCGAAGGCAGTCAGCCACAGCTGGGACGCCGCGTTCCAGCGTGCCGGTATCAAGTCCATCCCCCGCTGATCCGACGTACCGCCACCCGGCCCCCAACATCCCCCCTTATTCCGAAAGGAGCCCCCCATGGGCACTCCCACGATCACCCCGCTTACCGAAATGCGCCGCGAAGGCGGCTTCGTCGTCTGGGATCCCAGCGACGGCATGCTCACCCGTGAATCTATCGTACTCGGCTCTGGCGCTGGGCTTTGCCTCGCCGGTCTCGTGCTCGCGGCGCAGCTGACCGGCGGCGCGGCTGCCGCGACGGCGCTCGGCACCAACGTCGGCAACGGCGCGATCGGCGCGATCACCGTGTCCGGCGCGGCCAAGGTCGGCGATTACAAGCTGTTCTTCGTCGAACCCAATGCAAATGCCGGTACCTTCATCGTCGAGGATCCGACCGGCGTCGAAATCGGCCACGGCAACGTGGCATCCGCGTTCAGCGGCGGCGCTTGGCTTCACCCTTGCCGATGGCACGACGGATTTCGTCAGCGGTGACAGCCTCACCATTTCGGTCACCGGGGCGACCAAATATTTCCCCTATGATCCGACCTCGGTCACCGGGCTGCAATATGCCGGCGCGGTGCTTTGGAGCGGCTACCGCGACGCAACCTCGGCGGATCGGCGCGCCGTCGCGAACGTGCGGGGCCCGATGAAGGTCCAGGCAGCTGAACTGACCTGGGGCGCAAATGTCACCACCCTTTCGCAGCGTACCGCAGCGCTCGCCCAGCTGACCAAGCAGGGCATCCTCAGCATCTGATCCGGCGCGGCCGAGCCGCGTCATCCCTTCCGAAAAATGCCTGTCCCTGGGTGGCTTCGCGCTGCCCGGGGCGGACCCGGTTGCGGCCCATCCCCGGCGCAGCCCCCATCGATGGAGCCTTTCCGCCATGTCCATGATCAACATTTTCCGCAACGACGCCTTTTCGGAAGTCGCGATGACCAGCCAGGTCGAGCGTATTCCCCATCTGCCGCAGACCCTGAACGACATGGATCTGTTCACGCCGAACCCGATCCGCACGACGGCGCTCGCCGTCGAGGAACGCAATGGCGTGCTCAGCATCGTGCCGATGAGTCAGCGCGGCGAACCGACAAATTCCGAGCGCACGACCGAGCGGCGCAAGATGCGCTATTTCGACGTGCCGCGGATCTTCAAGGGCGACACCATTCACAGCCATGAGCTGCAGAATATCCGCGAGTTCGGCGAAGAGACAGTGTTGATGCAGGTCCAGACCGAGGTCGCGCGCCGCCTCGGTGGACCGACCGGCATTCTGACGCATCTCGACTATACCGAAGAATATCAGCGTCTGGCTGCCGTGCAGGGCGTGTTGCTCGATGCAGATGGCAGCGTCTGGTACAATTGGTTCGACGAATTCGAGTTCGTCGCGCCGGCGGAAGTCGGCTTCAACCTCGATGCGAACATCGAATCGTCGTTGCGCCCGATCATCAACGCGATGACGCGCGACATGGCCCGGTCCGCTCAGGGTTGCTTCACCACCCAGACCAGCGTCGTCGGACTGTGTGGCGATTCCTTCTACGATAAATTCATCACCCATGTGGACGTCGAAAAGACGTTCAAGAACTGGAGTGATGCATCCGAGCTGCGCGTCGGCGGAGCCTTCAAGCATTTCAACTTCGCCGGCGTTGATTGGGTCAATTATCGTGGGTCGGACGATAACAGCTCGATCAAGATCCCCAACGATAAGGTGAAATTCTTCCCCAAGAATGCCTTGGGTATCTTCGAAAAGGCGATGGCACCGGGCGAATCCTTCGACTGGATCAACACCCCGGGCAAGGAACGCTACGTCGTTCCGATCTTCGATCGCGACCGCAATGCCTGGTGGCGGATGGAAGCGTACGAATATCCGCTGTTCATCTGCAAGCGTCCCGAGGTGCTGCGGACCGGACGCCAGGGTGCCTGATCGATGGCGATCGACTGGGACGCCATGATCCTCGGGCCCGTAATGGGGATCTTTGGAGAAGGCGTCCCAGTCGATCGTGCTTCGTGGCCGACCTACACGCCGCTCGGCCTCGCACCCTTTCAACTTCCCGATGCGGTGTTTGATCGCGCCTATGCCGACATCACCATTGATGGCGAAGGATCCGAGGTCACAACGCGCAAGCCGTGCCTTGGCGTGAGAACTTCCCTATTCCTGCGACGTGAGCCTCTGCAGGACGACAGGGTTTTCGTCCCGTCGGTGCCAGGGACCTTCATCGTCAAGGATGTGCGCCCGGACGGACATGGGCACGCCAAGCTCATCCTGATGGGCCCAATTCCGTGACTACGTCGGCTGAACTGCTTGATCTCGTTGTTGCGGCCCTCCGGGTCGATGGCGCGACCGTCGCCGGGAGCCGAGTATACCGACCAGGCGACCGTCCGACGCAGAACGACCAGTATCCCAACTGGCGCGCGCGGGTCGTACGGGAGACCAAGCAATCGCTCGGCCGTGGCGGCGGCCCCGCCTTCACTGTCACCACGACGATCCGCTTGATCGGAGAAGTCTCGGCGATTGCGGCGGTGGGTGACGCTGGCGCAGCGGAGGCCGAAGCCGAACTGTGGCGTATGCAGCGTGAGGCGGAGGTAGCGATCGTGGGTAGCTATCTGCTCACGACCAAGATCTCGCAGATCGCTTCGATTGACAGCCAGCTCTCGTACAACTCCGATGGCGAGACGCATCTGGCGGGTATTCAGTGCGACCTCGCGCTGGAGTTTTACCAAGGGCCGGAAGACTTCGCGCCGACCGAGAGCGACGATCTCAATGAAATTGACGGCCGCTGGCCCGCATTCCCGCCAACCGGCTTCACCGCCGATCTTACGCGCTGAGGAAATTCCTATGAAAATTGTCTCCGTGCCGGGCCGTCTGGTCCGGGACCCCGCGACGCGTCGTCCGGTCGACTCCGATGGGATCGACATCGATCCCACGGACCTGGTCTGGGCGCGCCTGTTGGCGGACGGCGATGTTGCCGCTGCCCCGGTCGAGGCCCCGCCTGCGCCGAAGGGCGCATCCCCGCGCACCGCACCCGACCAGGAGGCTTGAACCATGCCGATCCCGTTCAAAAATATCCCGTCGAACCTGCGCGTCCCGCTCTTCTACGCCGAGCTCGACAATTCCAAGGCCAACACTTCGGCGCAGACGCAGCGCGCCCTGTTGATCGGCCAAAAACTGCCCAGCGGCACCTTCACCGCCAATGTGCCCGCGATTTGCTCATCGCAGTCCGACGGCCGCACCGCTGCAGGACCAGGGTCCATTCTGGCGGGCATGATCGACGCTTATCGCGATGGCGATCCGAGCGGTGAGATGTGGGTCCTCCCGCTGATCGACGATGTCGCCGCAGTTCAGGCGACCGGGGCCATCACGTTCACCGGCCCGACGACGGCGATCGGCACTCTGCCGCTTTACATCGCGGGTCGCACCGTTTCCCCGATCATCGCAAGCGGGCAAACTGCGGCGCAAGTGGCAACCACGGTCGCGGCAGCGATCAATGCGACGTCCGGCCTCCCGGTGACCGCAGTCGTCGATGTAACCGTCGCCAGCAAGGTCAACCTGACCGCCCGCAACGGCGGCGAATGCGGAAATGATATCGACATCCGCTTCGCATTTAAGGGCCCCGCCAGTCAGGAAGCGATGCCGGCTGGGCTAGCCGCCTCGGTGACCCCCATGGCGAACGGTGCATCCAACCCCGTGCTGACGACCGCGTTGTCGAACCTGCTCGACACATCGTTCGATTTCATCGTCTGCTCGTTGACCGACACCGTCTCGCTGGCGGCGATCGCCGCGCTGCTGAACGACGCGACCGGCCGGTGGTCCTGGTCGAGCCAGGTCTACGGTCATTGTTTCATCGCGAAGCGTGGCACGGCTGGTGCCAACGCAGCGTTCGCCACCACGCTCAACAACCAGCAAATCACGTGCATTCCGTTCAACGATTCCCCGACGCCGACATGGAAATGGGCGGCGGCTTTCGCGGCTGTCTCGGCGGTCAGCTTGCGCGCGGATCCCGGCGTGCCGTTGCAATATCTGACCGTTCCGAATGTGCTGGCACCGCCCCTTGCGTCGCGCTGGAGCCTGACCACGCGCAACAACACATTGCTCTATGGTGGCTGCTCGACTTGGACGGTCGATGCATCGGGAAATCTCGTCATCGAAATATGGTGACGACCTATGTCACCAATGCGGCTGGCCAGCCCGACAATAGCTATCTCGAGATCGAGACGCTGTTCCTGATCGTGTTCGTGCTGCGGTCGCTGTCGGCGATGGTCACCGCCAAATATTCGCGCGTGAAGCTCGCGGCCGATGGCACGCGCGTGAAGCCGAATTCGAACGTCGTCATGCCGTCGACGATCCGCGCCGATATCATCGCGTTGTATCGGGACCTCGAAGACCAGGGTTACGTCCAGAAATCGGCCGAGTTCGCCGCTGGCTTGGTCGTCGAGAAGGACGCGACCAACCCCAACCGCGTCAACGTCCTACTGCCAGCCGTGTTGATCGGCCAGCTGCGCACCTTCGCGGTGCTGCTGCAGTTCCGCAACGCCTGATCCCCTAACAATCTGGAGAGCGCCGCGATGGCCAATGACCCAAACCGGCTTGCCGGCACCGCTTCTGTCACGATCGACGGCCAGTCCTTCACCATCGTCGGCGAGGGGACGTACCGGCTGAGTTCGGCCCATCGCGAAACCCTCAAGGGCCAGACCGGCGTCGAAGGGTATTCGGAGATGCCGATGGAGGGGAAGATCAGTTGGAAAGGACGCGACGGTTACAATGTCGACATCGCCGCGCTCAACGCGGCGACCAATGCGACGATCGTGCTCTCCCCTGCCAACGGCAAATCGATCATCGGCCGCAATATGTGGCGCACTGGCGACCCGATCGAGATCAACACCGAAGACGGATCCTTCTCCATCGAGTTCGATGGTCCCGACGTCATCGCAGCATAAGGCACCCTTTGATGAGCGAACTCCCTGACCAGCTGACCATCACCCTGCGCAAGCCGGTGACGCTGGGCGAAACCTTCACCGAAATGCGCCTGGCCGAACCGACTGGCGCACAGATGCTCGAGATCGACAAATATCGCGGCGTCGAGGCCGACTTGATGTCGCTCGCGATCGTCTCGGGCATCCCATTGCCAGCAGTGAAGATGATCGGCGCGCGCGATATCCGCGCCGGGTCACGCTACCTCGCTAGTTTTTTGTTCGACGACCCGAAGACTGGCGACAGCGACACGTAATTCTCGCGAGGGCCTTCGGCTGCCTGCCACCTGCAATACTCGCCCATCCATGGTCGATGCTCAACGAGTGGTGGGAGCTTGGCGGCTTCGTCGAATGAAGGGGGCATGATATGACTGCCCAGGCAACGTTCGGCATCGATATCACAGCCTCCGACAAGACGGACAAGGGCAAGAAATCTGCCGAGAGAAACCTCGGTCAAATCTCCAAAAATCTCGGATCGATCGACCGCAAGGCGGCCGAACAGCGCGAGCGAACGGTCAGCGGATCGGGCCGACGCATGGCGCGGACGTTCGGTGAGGTAGAAAAGGCTGCAGCCCGCGCCTTCGGCGGGAAATCGATCACCGGTGGATTATCGGACCGCCTCGGGGCAGCTCGCTCCGCAGCGTCTGCTCTTGGATCCGGCTTGGGTGAGGCATCGGCAGCGGGCGGAGTGCTCGAGGGCGCGCTGGGCGGGGTCGCGGTCGCTGGCGCTGCCACGATCGGGGTGTTGGCCGCGGCGGCCTATGCCGCGTTCAAGGTCGCAGATGGCTGGGCGAAGGGGGCCGCGGCGATCGGCCGAACAGCCGAGATCATCGGCGTCGGCACAAAGGCGCTGCAGGAATTCAGTCTCGCGGCCGAACGTTCCGGGGTTGACCGTGGGACGGCCGGCGCGGCCCTTGGCGGCCTTTCGCAGACCCTGAACGACGCGCGCTATGGGCGCAATAACGATGCCCTTGCTCTTCTGGCCCGGATGGGCGTTTCGCTGAAGACCAAAAGCGATGGCACGGTCGGCGTAGAGGCAATGCTGCCGCAGATCGCTGATGCGGTCAGCCGCCAGAATTCGTCTGGACGCCGCACGGCCGCTCGCATCCTCGGTATCCCGGAGTCTGCGCTGCCCGCCTTCAGCCAGGGTGGTAAGGCCCTGTCACAGGATATGGAACGCGCCGGGAAGGAAGGCGCTGTCATCGATGACGCTGGTATCACGACCGGCAAGCGCATCGCACGACGCGACACGATCGGTGCCCAAATGGCAGAGCGCGGCACCAATGCTGCGTCGCGGATGGTTGCCGAAGGTGTTGATACCGTAGGACCGCGGTCATTTCGAGCGCGCGATCCATGATGAGCAGCTCCCGCACCAACGAGCGCGCTTCTGCAACCAGCGAGCGTGCTGCTGATAAACTTGAACGCGCTTCATCGCGCTTCGAAGGCGCGGTCAATTATGCCGGTGGCGGAGGTGGAAGACTGACGCGTGAGGGCGCGATCAGCGAAGCGCGTAAGGGGGTTACCCTCCGCGACAAGCTTGTTGCCCGGGGAGTCCCGTTCAGTGACGCGACGGCCATAGCGGCGAATGCGGTGCGGGAAAGTGGCGCGAACTACCGAGCGCGCGAAAGAGGCGGGAATGGTCGTGGACTGTTCCAGGTAACTGACAAGGCGCGGAAGGCGCTCTTTCGACGGATAACGGGCGTCGATATCGAGAACGCGAGCGAGGATCAGCAAATCGATGCGATGCTGTACGAGCTCCAACATTCAGAAAAGAAGAATTGGCAGCGTGCTCGAGCGAACGGCAACGATGCTGGATCCGTGGCAGCGGGCTTCGCGCGCTATGTTGAACGCCCTGCAAACCCGGATCGAGATGGTGCAGAGCGCGCGGCCGTCGCTAGAGCCCTATCCGCGATCCCCGTTCACGTCACGGTTGAGCACAAGAATGCACCGCCTGGGACACGCACGACTGTCAAGGCGGGGAGCGGGCCCGCGCCTGCAGTGAGCCATGCTTTTGAGCCGGTGCACGGCGGATGAGATCGTGACGATCTCTTTCGTCCTCGAACCGAGAATGGAGGCCGAAAATGGCATTGCCTAACAGCGGTCTTCTGCCGGCGACATTCCGCGGCGTTCCATTTATCGTCACCAATGACGAAATTGGCGGCGGGCGACGCCAGGTTGTCCACCAATATCCAGGGCGCGACGACCCATGGACGGAGGATATGGGTCGCGAAGCCCGTCGCTTTCGCTTTCGCGGCTTCATTTTGGACGGATCTATCCGATTTGCGGGCGGCCCTGTGCAGTTGCAGCGTGCTTTGCTTATTGCAGCGCTCGAGCGGTCGGGCGCGGGGATGCTCACGCATCCAACGCTCGGGATCCTTCAGGTGTGCGTCACGCGCTTTAACGTCGGCCAAGAGCTCGACGCCGGGCGCAAGTCGAGCGTTGACATCGAGTTCGTGGAGAGCGGAAAGCGCAATTTCCCGTCTATTCTATCATCGTCATCCGGCCTGCTCAGCGCAGCCAATCTTGGGAAGCTCGCTCTTGCCGTCGATGGTGTGCGACTGATCGCACTTGCGGCCGCAGCCGGCGGTCGGCGGCAGGATATGAGGATCACTGCCGCCTCCTGGAGCAGCAAGGCAATTGCGCTCGGCGCTGATGCCACCTCGTTGCATCGTCTCACCGCTCAGCTTCCAGGCAATTACGGTCGCTTCAGCGCCGGGGGCAATGCGGGTTTCTCCGACCGGACAAGTGCGGCCTATTCGCCAGGTACGACCGTCGCGACGCTGATTGGTGTAGCCTCGGGTGCGCGGGTCGGAATTGCGGCAGCAGCGCAAGCGCTGATGACCGCAGTCTCGACCACCGACCTTGGCTATGCGCAGGACGTCGCCAGCTCGATCGTCGCAATGGTGCAGGCGCTCGCGGATGCCTGCGCCGACCCGGCCGATGCGATCCGATTGCTTGAGCAACTGCTCGCTTACGATCCCGGCCGCACGGAAGCTACCACCGCGATCGGAACGGCGATCAACGGTATGGTGCGCCGTGCCGCTACCTCGTCGCTGGTTGTCGCGGCGGGGCAATATCAGCCGACCAGTGCAAATGACGCGGCCGCGATGGTGCAGCGCCTGGTTTCGCTTATCGACGCAGAGGCGACGATCGCGGCGGACGCTGGCGACCGCGAAACCTATAGTGCGTTGGCCGCTGCGCTCGGCGCGGTCGTGCGCGACCTTCGCGCACGCGGGGCCAATCTCGCGCAGGTCCGAACCTTTCGCAGTCCGCGCGCAACACCGGCGCTCGTCCTGGCGCAGCGCTGGTATCGCGATCCGTCCCGTGCATCTCAAATTGTCACTCAGAGTGGCGTGCCGTCGCCGCTTTTCATGCCAACCGAATTGCTGGCGCTCGCCGCATGACGGATGCTCATAGGCCGGATGGAGATCTTTCGATCGAGGTCGGCGGCAACGCTATCACCGGCTGGGAAGCGATTGACGTCACGCTTCGCGCCGAAGCTTTCCCGAACAGCTTCGCGATCGGCCTTTCCTCAAAGGAGCCCATCACCAGCAAAGCGGTCGTCGCGAAAGCCGGTGACCCATGCGTGATCAAGATCGGCAGCGATACCGTGATCACGGGATACGTCGATCGCGACAGCAATACGACCAGCGCAGATGGACACACCCTCTCTTTGATTGGGCGTGGGAAGACGCAGGATCTCACCGACTGCTCGGCTGAGTGGAAAGGCGGCCAGATCCTGAGCGCAACCGGGTTGGAAATCGCCAAGAAGCTGGCTGCTCCTTATGGGATTGAGGTCAAACTTGCTGCAGGCGCTGATGCTGGCCAGCCGGTTCCACAAACCAACATTACATATGGCGAGACTGCTGCTGGGATCATCCAGCGGAACGCGCGGAACGCAGGATTGCTTGCCTATGAAGATTCGGACGGCGCGCTGCTTCTTGCGCGTGTCGGAACCGTCAAGGCCGCCAGCGGCGTAAAATATGGGGTTAATGTCCTCGATTCATCGGTTACCAACGCAATGGACCAACGATATTCCGAGGTCCGCTGCGCAGCACTTTCGCAGAATACCTTCGGCGATATTGCCGGGGGTGATGACTCATTCTTTTATTTCACTGCATCCGACCCGAATGTTCCGCGTCATCGGTTGATGTATCTGGTGACCGAAGCGGCATTTTCACCGCGCTTCTTCACCGAATTGAAGGCCAAATGGGAGGTGGCACGGCGCGCAGGTCGTGCGGGTGGCGCATTCGTCACGATCGATAGTTGGCGTGATAGCGCCGGCACGCTCTGGAAGCCCAACACCCTCATTGATGTCGACGTCCCGGGCCTGCGCGGCGAGGGCCAGATGTGCATCTCCGAGGTGACTTTTCACCGATCGAGCGAACGCGGGACCGTTGCGGACTTGTTCGTCATGCCACCATCGGCATTCGCTCCGGAACCGATCAGTCTGACCAATCTCAACACGGCAGATATTGCGCCAGATTCGACGTCGCAATTGGTGCTGCCATGATGTCGCGAATTCTCAATCTGATCGGTCGCGGTCGCCTCACGCTTGTGAAGGACGACAAGGACGTTCAGCGCCTTCAAATATCGGAAGGGAACACCGGGAGCGACGAAGGCGAAAGCCTTACGGACGATATCGTTATGATTGGCCTGTTCGGCTTATCGAGCAATGCACCGGAAAAAACCGAGGTGGTGCTGCTTCGCCTCGGCGGAGATCGGTCCCAGACAATCGCCGTTGGAGCCAATCATCGGCCATCGCGGCCCAAAAATTTAGCGCCTGGCGACACGATGCTCTACCGGGCGAAGGACGGCGCGCGCGGCGCGTATATCTGGCTCAAAGACGGCGTACTCCAGATCGATGCGGCCGGTGGCGATGTTGTGGTCCAGAACGCGGCTACGGCGACAATCAAGGCATCTACGAAGGTTCGCCTGGAGACGCCAAAGGTGGAGACGACTGGCGACTTCATCAGCCGATGCGACGGCACACCGGTCAGCATGAACGCGCTGCGCGATGCGTACCACGCGCACAAGCACACCGGCGGCACGATCAGCGGCAACACCGGGACAACTGATCATGACGCTTGAGGTGGCCTGTGGTTGACATCGCCACGATCTGGGACGCCGCAGCTGGTATCGGAGATTGGACGCTTTCGATCGGTCGGTCGAATGTCATTGTCGATGCTCGAGGTGCGTCGATCCGCGATGGGGAAGGACGCCAATATCTCGCGGCTGAGGAGGCGTACACGCCCGGGACCGGGTTGGTTTCCGACCAGGACTTGCAAACAGCGGTCCTGATCAGCCTATTCACCGATGCGGAAGCTGGGGCGGATGACGTCATTCCCGATGGGTCCGGAGATCCTCGAGGATGGTGGGCCGGACCCATCGGCTCCAAGCTGTGGCTGCGCGAACGGTCCAAGGCGATGCCCGATCTCCCGGAGTTGATCCGCAATGATGTCGGCCAAGCCTTGCAGTGGATGATCAATGACGGCGTGGTCGCATCGATCGCGGTGACCGCAGAATATCAGGATGCGAAAACGATCGCCGCCCAGGTCGTGCTTCGTCGGCAAGATGGCACGCAGATGGCCATGCAATTCGCGCGCGTTTGGGAGACAATCTAATGCCTTTCGCACGCCCCAATCTGTCGCAGATCCGCGTCACCGCCGCGACCGGGATCAACTCCGTCCTGACGGGGCTCGATGCGCTGCTGCGCTGGTCCAACCTCGGCATCATTGCCGAGGTACTCGCGGGCCTGGTGGACGGTCTCTACGGCTACCTCGATTGGATCGCGCTGCAGAGCAATCCCTTCACCGCGACGGACGAGTATCTCGAAGGATGGGCGGCCCTCAAAGGCGTCACGCGAAAGCCGGCTACCAGCGCGGTTGGTGCGGCCATTTTTGCCGGGACCAATAGCACCGTGGTTCCCACTGGATCTCTGGTCAGCCGATCGGATGGCGTGAGTTACCTCACCACTGCAGACGCAACTGTCATCGCAGGTGCAGCTACGGTACCGATCCGCGCTTCCGTTGCTGGGATCGACGGGAATGGCGCTGCGGGTGTCGCGCTTACCTTAGGCGTTGGCATCTCCGGGATCTCCGCATCTGGGACAAGTTCCGGGCCTTTGACGGGAGGGGCAAGCGTCGAGACCGACGCATCCCTGCGCAGCCGAATGCTGATTGCCTATCAGAAGCCACCCCAAGGCGGATCGATCGATGACTATGGCGAATGGGCGCTGGCGGTGCCCGGCGTCACGCGGGTGTGGGTGATACCGAGCGGGATGGGCCCGGGGTCCGTCGTCCTGTTTTTCATGATGGATGATGTGCAAGCGGCTCATGGAGGCTTCCCCCAGGGTTCCAACGGCTGCGCGCGCCTTGAGACACGCGATACGCCTGCAACCGGGGATCAGCTCGCGCTCGCGAATGCCCTGTATTTCCAGCAACCAGTGACCGCCTTGGTCTACGCCGTCGCACCAACGCAGAATGTCATCGGCCTGACGATCGCCGGGCTTTCGACGGCCAGCACCGCGACCAAAGCCGATATTGCGGCAGCCGTTGCGAATGCGCTACTGGTCGCAGGGCGGCCAGGCGGTGTCACGAATATATCAGCGATCGAGGCGGCGATCGCGGCCGTGGCACTGACGGGCGGCTTCGTGCTGACCAATGTCTCAGCATCGGCCGGCACAGTCTCACCAGGCGCGACTGGCAACATCACCTCGAATGCCGGCGCACTGCCCGTGCCGGGCGCGATCATTTACATATGAGGGCCGAACCCGATACGTTGGATGGCGGTGGCGGCGGGGATCCTGGCTCGCCGATCACGACCCCCGATCCAGCACCAAACCCAACACCGACACCGGTTTCGACACCACCGGCATCCCCTGCGGCTACGCCTGCGCCGCCCAGCCGCCCGCCTCCAGTTCCGCTCCCGGCGCTGCCGAAGCCGCAATTACCGGCACCACCCGCGCCAGTCGGTGTCGCGCGCTACAGCGAAGACGACTACACCGATGTCGCGCTTTCGCTGCGCCCGCGTGGCCGCGTCTGGTCGCTCGACCCGAACGGCGTACAAGCGCGCGTTTTTTCGAGGTGTAGCCAAGACGCTTGTTGCCCTTGATGCGGCGGCAAATTCGATCCTGGCGGGTAGTCTCCCCGGATCATCGCTATCTGGGTTCATCCCGGAATGGGAAGCAACGCTCGGCTTGCCAGATCCTTGCGCGGGAGACGCGCCGACTGTGCAGCAACGCTGTGATCAGATCCGCGCGCGCTTCGTTGGCGGCGGCGGACAGTCGCGCCAGCACTATCTCGACATGGCCAAAACGCTCGGTTTTACGATTACAATCACAAATTTTTTCGCCGTTCCGGGTCGGCCATAGCAGCATCAACGAGCCGATAAACGACGAACGCTGGACGTTCATCTGGGGCGTAACGATCGTTTCCAATTTCGGCGGCGCGCCGATCGATGTGCTGCTTTGCGAGCTCGCCGCTGGCCGCCCCGCAGGAACGGACATCATTCTACTGTCCTGAAGGGGATTATTATGCATCGGATCGATGGACCGACGGCAGCGCCCGCGCTGCCGTCCCCAGCCGCCGTGTCGGGTACGCCGGGTTATTGGTCGAGCGGCGACCCTACCACATCAGTGCCTGCAACGGTTCCAACCCAAGACTGGTTTAACACCGTTCAGGAAGAGCTGGTCGGCCTTGTCATAGCGGCGGGCCTCACGCCTGACAAAAGCAACCATAGCCAATTACTTTCGGCTCTTCGTGTCCTGTTCGTGGCGCAGGGGGGTGGAAGCGGGGTCATAATCGGCGCGAGCCAGGCGACAATCCCAATTGCGGGAGGTTTCCTTTTAAAGGTCGGAACTGCCTCAGGAACCTACTCGGAAGGTCAGCTGACGGTCACCTTCGACAACCCGTTCCCGGCCACATGCTGGGCCTTGATCCCTGTGTCCATCAACTCTTCGGGCACAAATACCAAAGACATTTGGCCTCAGCGGCAATCGCGAAGCGCGGATTCGGTCACTCTGTTCATGAATTTGGGCGGCGGCGGGACCACCAATTCGATCGATGGCATCGACTTTATCGCGCTCGGAAACTGATCGACAAAACCTAATTTTTGGAGTGCCGACATGCCCACAATTGGGGATTTTAGCCCGCCAGCATTGCTGGACGGGACGGAGAAGATCGCCGGCTGGAAAGACGGAAAAGACGTCGGTATTCTGGTTGATCAGCTCATTAGTAAAGCAACGAGCTTTGCTGAGATAGCCAGAACCAATGGCCTCTGGGGTGTCCTGCCTACTGATAGTGATAAAGTCGCGCTAAACAAATTCGCGGACTATGCAATCACGCAAAATCCTGGATTTCAAAGCACGATCCCTGGACCGCCCGACAACACTTATACCAACCTCGAAAGGTTTAGGGCATCCGATGTAACGCTCAAGGTCGCAAAGCTCGTAGGAATCGAAAGCATTCCAGATGGTGAATTTTTCTTCAAGACAGATGCCCCACCTTATGTCGAGGATGGCATTACAACCATAAAGGCTGACAGCACTAGGCTCGATGAAGGGGCATGGGTCCGCCAGAAGGGCAACGCCATCGGTTACCAGTGGGCCGGCACCCCGACCGATGTCGATAGCGCCCTGCGAAACCTCCCAACGCTGCTAGACGCTTTTGCGAAGACGACCCAGACACAGATCATCGCGGGCACCTGGACCGGAGATCTGTCGACAGCAATCCGTGCTGCGGTCCAGGGAAAAGATCATTTCGTGATCCCACCCGGGACCTTCCCCTTCAAGGGCGATATCGTTGAGGTGACCACGCCGGGCCTAGTGGTCCACGGTATGGGCGGGGTGTTGAAGAAGATGGGGGGCTCCGGCTCCGACGGTGTCGGAATTCTCGTTTCCACCCACGCTCAGCTTCTCAATATACATATCGACGCCACCGATCCGAATCCAACGCTGGGCGGAAATTACAACGATCTGCTACAGGTCGATTTCACGCCAGAAACGCCCTCCAGTCGCGTGTTTATCCAGAACTTAAAGGCCAAGGGCTCCTCCTCGAACGTGCTCGTGCACCGTGGCGGCCTCTTGGAGGTCGATGGTCTCTTCGCCTGGAATACATACGCAAACGGCCTCCAGCTTGTCGCGTCTAATATGTTCGGCCGTCGCATTCGGATCTATACGACCGTCACGCAAAACGGCATCTTCGCCACCTCGTCGGGCGGTAGTCTCGACACTGGCGACGTCATCAGCAACGTCCATCTTGAAGACGTATACATCGAAAACTCTGCGGATACCGGAATCGAATTAGGTTATGGCTGCCACGACTGCACCGCGACCAACTTCATAACGGTGAATTGCGTGAATCCCGGCGCATTAGGGCGGGACAACCAGCGTTGCACCTTCAGGAATGGGCGCATCTACGCACCCGCCTATTCAGATCAGATCAGCAGTTACAATGCCGTTGCGATGGTGCCTTATTTCCGGGGAGCAAGTTACGAAACTGGCAGTTCGTTTGAAGACATCGAGGTTATTGGGCCATGCAAGGTGGCGGCGTTTTATCTCGGTCAATCTGCGGTGCGGGTCACTGGGCTAAAAGCCAATGCATTTGCTCCAGGTACTGCCCCGGCAACTGACGGAAGCAACCTTTTAGGCGCTGGACTGATGCTCGCAGGGGACGTCAGCAAGGTTTACGCTCGCGGAGTCGTTGATGGCTATTCAACAGGGTTCACCGCTACATTTGACGGTGCCCCGCACACCTGCTCGGGCCTTGATGTAGACATCAAGGCAACCCGCGTTGACACCGCAGTCAGCCTCTACAACATCGACGCGCGCGAGACTACGATACGCTTGGCACCCGGATCGTCCTACCGAACTCTAGCGATCAAGCTTGCTGGGGCCAGTCTTATACCCTCATCCTCAGTCCAGAACCGCCGGGTCACCTTCGAGAATCACGCGAGGCCGGACGCCATAACCTTTACCTCTCCGCCCGGCGGAGACTTTGATACCAACGGCGGCCAGCTTCTGTTCCCCGGCGGTCGGTTTGTACCGGCACCAGTGGCGGTGGACGACTTCTCACCGGTGCTGACGCAAGCCTACGCGATCGGAATCTACACGGTCATGAACATGACGACCAACAAGACGGCGACGTTCGTGGTCGATGGTGGATCGGGGCTCAGCCTTAAACTAAAAGGCGATGCGAGCTTTGGTGACGATTCCAGCGCGACGGGCATTCGCCTTGTCTTTGTTAGCGGAGCGCTTGGCTTCCAGCAGAAGGACACCGGTGCAACATCGGGCATCTGGCTCAAGATCACCGGATCAGGAGTGGCATAATGTTCAAGATATGCGTCACCGATGCTGACACTAGCGACAACCTC
The DNA here is from genome assembly GCF_000797515.1 of Sphingomonas sp. Ant H11. Taxonomy (GTDB): domain Bacteria; phylum Pseudomonadota; class Alphaproteobacteria; order Sphingomonadales; family Sphingomonadaceae; genus Sphingomonas. The sequence continues at coordinate 4,605 of NZ_JSBN01000066.1, read as the reverse complement.
TACTGGGATGGTGGAATGTTGCGCCGAAGTCCCGAGCGCGGGCTCTCTTTCTCCTCCGAAGGGGGTGCGAGGGCCTACCTCCAGAAGGATTTCAACGATCCGAGTTCCCCGGTTCATCCGCAGCTATGGGACGATACGACGGTACCGCCGACCGAGCGGTTTGAGATAGTGCCCGCGTGAGCGCACAAGTGCCGCGTGCTCCGACATGGAAAGACTGGTGGGCACCCGCAGCGATCGTGATCACGCTGATCGGCGCGACGATGACAGGCGGCGGCTACCTCAACGAGCTCCAACAGCACGAGCGCCGGATCACGGCCCTCGAAGAGAGCAATAAACAGCTCAACATGATCAACGAGCGAACGGCCAGAATCGAGGCCAAACTCGAAATGATCGCGCCGCCAAAATCCGGACCAATGCCATGATCGAGGGCGGCGTCATCCTCTGCCTCGTTGGTTTCTTGCTGGCGCTGGCAAACCCGGTCGAACGGGCGATCGCGCAGCGCCGCTATGCCCAGGTCGGGGCATTCGAGGACACGTTGCGCGGGGCGTTCCCGCTCCATCCGCCGACGCCAGCGTTCGACGATCTCGTCTCACGCGCCGAGGCAGCGCTGGAACAGGACGCCCTTTCGCGTGGCATCCGCGCCACTGCGGCGACGTACGACCAAGCCTCCGAAGGCGATGCCTGCCGGGACTTACCCCACACACTATCCCGTACCCGAAAGGAAATCCGATGACGCTGCTCGCAAAGTGGCGCGCCTGGTTGTGCGCGCGTCTCATCGATGACTGGCACCGCGCCTATACCTTCTCCTCGATCCGGCTCGCCGCGATCGGCGCGCTGATCGAGACGTTCGTGCAGGCCTTTCCCGGCACTGCGTCGGAAGTCTGGAATGCGATGCCGCAGGATCTGCGCGCGCTGCTCCCGTCGTGGCTGACCGGATCGTTCCCGATCCTGCTGCTGGTCGCGATCGCCGTCGCGCGCATCACGCGCAAGGTGCCGACCGATGGCAAATGATGCCGCCTCCCCGGCAGCCGGTCGGCAAAGCGAAGTTTGCGGCGGTCATCGTCGCGATGATCTCCGGCGTCATCGCGATCGAGGGCGGCTATGTCGATCACCCGGCCGATCCCGGCGGCGAAACCAATATGGGCATCACGCGACGGACGGCGACGCAGAGCGGCTATACTGGCCCGATGCGCACGCTGCCACGCGCCGTCGCCGAGAGCATCTATTACGATCGCTATCTCGTGCAGCCGGGCTATGCCGCGTTGGTGCCAGTCGACGCGGCCGTCACCGAGGAATTGTTCGATACCACGGTCAATATGGGGCCAGCGCGCCCGTCGACCTGGTTTCAGCAATCGATCAACGCGCTTTGCGGCACGCGGCTGACCGTTGATGGTCGCGTTGGGCCCGGGACGATCGCCGCCTATCGCGCCTGCCAGGTGCGGCGCGGTGCCGGTGCGCTCTGCATCGCCACGCTCGACGCGCTCGATCGCCAGCAGAGCGCCGAATATGTCCGCCTTGTTCGCGCCAATCCGAAGCTGGGCGTGTTCCTCAAAGGCTGGCTTGCGCAGCGCATCGGCAACGTCGATCGCCGCAAATGTCGGGGAGCGCGCGCATGACGATCGTGACGCAAGTCGAGCAACTGGCCGAGGACGCTTTGCCGCAGGTGCGTTCCGCCAACTGGGTTTTCCGCGTAATATTTGGGCTCGCTGTCGCCGCGGCGATCGGCGCGGCGTTCTGGTGGATTGTGATCCGCCCGGGCCAAATGGCGGCGAAGGTTGGCCAGGCCAAGGTCGATGCCTCGCTGGGCCAGGCCACCGGCGACATCGCGACCGCCGCGATCCCACAAATCAACGATGCCGCCCGGCAAAAGGTCGAGGTGGATGTGCAGGTCCAGAAAGGACAGATCGATGTTCGACAAGCACCCGATGCAGGCGTGGCGGTGCATGGCGTCGCTGATGCTCTGCGCCGCAACCTCTGCCTGTATGACGACCTCTACCGTGCTGACCCAGGCTGCCAGCCCGTGCATGAAGATCCTGCTGGCGTCGGGCCTGCTGGATCCGACGCCGGGGGCGCAACTGGCGCTGATCGACGGTAGCGCGGGTGGCGACGGTGCGTTCGGCCTGGCGCAGACTGGCCAGCTGGTGAAGGCCAATATCGACAAGCGCACCGCGAAGGCGATCGGGACGTCGTGCGACGCCCAGTGGTCCGCTGCCCTCAAGGCTGCGCGACCGCGCAAGCGCTTCCTAGGGTTGTTCTGACCGGTCGACGCGTGGCATAGTGGGCCTGCCGCTCTGAGCTTAGCCGTTAGGAGTGGCCCGCGCGCGCGGTTGAACGCAGGCACCGGTTCGCCGGGTGGCCTGCAAAATAAAAGACCCTTCGGGGGAATATGCAGGGCGTGGTTCCCTGTGTTCCTGCGCGGCTAACCACCCGGTTCGGGTCGGTTGGCCGCGCAGCGATCCTCCAAAACTTGCGGCCGACGCCGCTGCACCAATCCTGCTGCCGACACCATCGGCCAGGCCTTCGGCGATCGCCCGATCGTCTACCATCAGCGCGCGTAGCCGACGTGCTTCTTTCCCCAAAGGACGAAGCCTGAATGAATGCGTCAATCGCTGTTCGCCCACCCGCGCCCTATCTTGGAGGCAAGCGCAACCTCGCCAAGCGTCTCACCGCCATCATTGATGCGATCCCGCACAGAACCTATGTTGAACCTTCGTCGGGATTGGCGGGGTCTTTCTCCGTCGGCCGAAGGCGGCACCGGTCGAGGTGATCAATGACTTGTCGGGTGATGTGGCGAACCTTTTCCGGGTGATCAGGCGTCATTATGAGCCGTTTGTTGCCGAGCTGCGCTGGCTGATCGCCAGCCGCGCTGAGTTTCAGCGGCAAAGCAGCCTGGATCCACGGCTGCTGACCGATATCGAGCGAGCGGTCCGCTTTCTCTACCTCCAGCGCCTGGCGTTCGGCGGCTGCGTCGTCGGCCGCTCCTTCGGCGTCGATCATCGTAGCAGCTCAAGATTTAACCAGGCCAAGCTCCACACCGAGCTCAAACTACTGCGCGATCGCCTCGCACCGGTGACGGTCGAGCAGCTTGATTATGCCGAAGTCATCCGGCGCTACGATAGTGAGGCGACGCTGTTCTTTCTCGATCCTCCCTATGATGGGACAACGGGATACGGGCTCGAGTTCGGCCACGACCATTATCTCGCGATGGCAGATCAGCTTGCCGGTATTCGTGGTCGCTTCGTTCTATCGATCAACGACACGCCCTTCATCCGCGCTACCTTCGCCCGCTTTGCGATCGCCGAAGTCGAGACAAGTTGGTCGGTTTCGACCGCGTCGACCGGTGGTGCGAAACGGATGACCGAATTGATCGTCCAAAACTGAAAACGTGGGTATCGCACGAGCGAGAGTGGGTATTATGCCCATTCTCGCTCTCGAAATCCGCAGATTTCTGTGCCTTTTTTTGACCGGGGCGGAGGGTGCCTCCGCCATTTTATAGGGGTAGCCCGGCGATTCTTTGCCGGCCGGGCGAGGCGGCGAGAAATTCGTATTACCGGGCGTCGGTTTCAGAGCGATTAAGGTACGCCCACGCCGGATCATCGCGCCAACCGATGCGATTGTACCGGTCGAATGCCTCCGCCTCCGTCCCAGGCTTCGGGATGACGGTCTTAGCGGAAACGTCCACATCGTGCTCGGCGAGAAAGTCGGCCTCAATCCATGAGGCGCTCTCCACGCGGCTGAGGCGATGCCAGACTTTCGCGCGGCAGTGGGGGCAGTCCTCTGGCATGTAGGCCGGGCTCTTGTCCGGCATAGACAGGGCCAGGTCGCCACCGCAGCATGGATATTCACCGAAGATCATCTCCGATGCTCATATTCGAAGAAGCGCCAGGCCATGTCGTTCTCGCTCGCCGGGGGCTGAGGCTTGGTCGACATCGCGTCCTCGATGCCGTTGAGCTCGTCCCGGATCGCTTGGATTTTCCGCGTCCACCACGCCTCGATCCAGGTGTGATCGAATAGGGTTGCGCCCTCCCGGTTCGTCCCACCGCGTTCCATCGGGTTTCGGTCAGGCGTCATTACCACGACCTTGATGTCGGCCTTCCCCATTTCTTTCAACTTACGCTCGAGCCGCATCCTTTCGCGCGGGGCGATGACGACAATGACGTCGCCAGCGCGCGCGCGCTGCAGCAACCCTTCAGTTTGGCCGGACCGCCGGCTCGACTGCTCAAACACGATCCGCGCCATCGTCATTGCCGCGCCGAGCCCGTGATCTTCCATCGCAAAACTCCAGTCCCCAGGAGCATCATATGCTGACCAACGCCGTGGTGAAAGCCGCGAAGACGCAGGCGCGCGCCTATAAGATGGCGGACGGGCAGGGGCTGTATCTGCATGTAGCCCCCACCGGCACCAAATCTTTCCGGCTGCGCTATCGCGACCAGGACGGGCGCGAGCAGACGTTGACCTTTGGCGCGATCTCGCTTGCCGAAGCTCGCGCCAGGCGCGACGTGGCGCGCGCGGCGATTGCGCGCGGCGAGGATCCTCGGCCGGACGCGTCCGCCGTCACCAGCTTTGAGGGCGCGCGCGGGCGTGGCACGCGCATCGCGCGTCGGG
>NZ_JSBN01000065.1 GCF_000797515.1 Sphingomonas sp. Ant H11 | reverse complement strand
TTGAGGTCCTACCGGAAGCTGCAAAAGGCAATTGGCTAACCGCGACTGCCCCACAATTTTTCCAACGAAATGACAGGAACGCGCACAATGGGCAGGACAGTGTTCGTCAACGGCCAATGGCTGGACGAGACGGCAGCAACGATCTCGATCTTCGATCGCGGATTTCTTTTTGCGGATGCGATATATGAGGTAACTGCCGTTGCTGACGGCAAGTTGATCGATTTCAAGGGCCACACCGATCGACTGAAACGCTCGCTCGAAACGCTCGGAATTCCGATGCCGGTCGCGGAAGGTGAACTCTTGGCTTTGCACCAGGAGATCGCGCGCCGGAATGGCATTACGCATGGCTTAGTCTATTTGCAGATTTCCCGTGGCGCGGAAGACCGCAATTTTATCTACACCGATGGCCTCCGTCCGACGATCGTGATGTTCACGCAGCCGCGCACCATCCTGGCTAACCCTGGCTGGGAACGTGGCATCACAATGAAGACAGCACCTGATGGGCGATGGGCTCACCGGCAGATCAAAACGGTACAGCTTCTCTACTCGTCAATGGCCAAGATGGAGGCGTTGCGCGAAGGCTATGATGATGTGCTTTTCGTGGAGGATGGCCTCATAACGGAGTCAGGTTCAGCGAATTTCCACATCATCACCAAGGATGGCATTCTGATTACGCGGGACCTCTCAAACGCCCTACTGCATGGCATTACTCGCGCGGGCTCTGTTGCAAAAATCGTGAAGCTTGAGCATGCTTGGCGGAGATTGGACGGACGGAACGATGACGGATTTCAAGTGGCGCCATTTCCAGGGTGATGTGATCCTGTGGGCGGTGCGCTGGTATTGTCGCTATCCGATCAGCTATCGCGACCTTGAGGAAATGCTGGCGGAACGCGGCATTTCGGTCGACCATACGACGATCTATCGCTGGGTCCAGTGCTACGCCCCGGAGATGGAGAAGCGGCTGCGCTGGTTCTGGCGGCGTGGCTTTGATCCGAGCTGGCGCCTGGATGAAACCTACGTCAAGGTGCGGGGCAAGTGGACCTACCTGTACCGGGCAGTCGACAAGCGGGGCGACACGATCGATTTCTACCTGTCGCCGACCCGCAGCGCCAAGGCAGCGAAGCGGTTCCTGGGCAAGGCCCTGCGAGGCCTGAAGCACTGGGAAAAGCCTGCCACGCTCAATACCGACAAAGCGCCGAGCTATGGTGCAGCGATCACCGAATTGAAGCGCGAAGGAAAGCTGGACCGGGAGACGGCCCACCGGCAGGTGAAGTATCTCAATAACGTGATCGAGGCCGATCACGGAAAGCTCAAGATACTGATCAAGCCGGTGCGCGGTTTCAAATCGATCCCCACGGCCTATGCCACGATCAAGGGATTCGAAGTCATGCGAGCCCTGCGCAAAGGACAGGCTCGCCCCTGGTGCCTGCAGCCCGGCAGTCAGGGGCGAGGTGCGCCTTGTGGAGAGAGCTTTTGGCATTGGGCCCTCGGCGCTGACGGAGGCCATGGGCATGCTCAACCACCATTTCGCAGCAGCCGCCTGATCGGCGCAGAGCGACAGCCTACCTCTGACTGCCGCCAATCTTTGCAACAGAGCCGTTTTGCCTATTGCGTTGCCGACGGCAAGGCGGCGCGGATCGACATCGGCCAGGCCATCGCGGCGACCGGCGACCTGGTCTGGGTGCATCTCACCTCGAACAACGAAGATGCGCAGGCGTGGCTGACCGACACCGCCAAAGCCCCCGATTATATCGTCGATGCGCTGACCACGTCCGAATCGCGCCCGCGTTGCGATGCGGTGGGCGATGGCGCGTTTCTCAATCTGCGCGGGCGCTCGAACGAAGCGATGACCACCTCGGATCCGCTCGCGTCGCTGCGGATCTGGGCGGTCGCGGGGCGGGTGATTTCGGTCACCCGGCGTGCGGTGACCGCGATCGACGATGTCGTGAAGCTGATCGAGGGCGGTCATATCCGCGACCCAGGCGACCTGATCGCCGAATTCGCGGTGGCGATTACCGAAGAGCTCGATCCCGAAGTGGCCGATCTCGGCGACCGTCTCGATGATTGCGAAGCCGATCTCGATGCGGACAAAGTGTTCGAACTGCGTCGCGGTGTGACCAAGGTGCGCGTTGCGGCGATCGGCTATCGGCGCTTCCTGCAGCCGCAGCGCGCCGCGCTGGAAAAGCTTGCTGCCCTGCCGTGCGATTGGCTGCATGATGATGACCGGCTGCATCTCGGTTCCGCGGCCGACCGCGCGGCGCGTATGGCCGAGGAACTGGAAGCGATCCGCGAACGCTCGGCACTGATGCATGAATCTCTGACCGATCTGCGCGCCGAGCAGATCGATTCCCGCGCGCTGCTGATCTCGATCGTGGCGCTGATCTTCCTCCCGCTGACCTTCCTGACCGGGTTGTACGGCATGAATGTCGAGGGGTTGCCTTACGCCAAGGAGCCGTGGGCGTTCGACGCGATCGGCGGGATTTGCATTGCGATCACGATCGGGATCATCGGGTATTTCAGCGCGAAACGCTGGTTCGGCTGAGCCATTGGATGCGGTCGTTCAGGGCCTTGACCGACGCAGCCAGGCGCTTGCGCTCGGCCTGCGTCGCGGCGAGCGTGGCCCTGGTTTCGCCCAGTTCGACCGCACGCGTCGCGACGCGGGCATCGAGCGCTGCATTGGCGCGCTTGAGCTCGGTGATTCGTCGGGCGCGAGCAAGCACGCGGGCAATCCGTGCGGCAAGGACATCGAAGTCGAGAGGCTTGGCGACATGGTCGTCGGCACCGGCTGCGAGTCCGTCGATCGCGGCGGCGGGGTCGCGGTGACCGGTCATCATGATAACCGGCAAGTCCGCCGTATCGGCATTGCTGCGGATCTCGTGCAGAACCTGAAGGCCGGACATGCCCGGCATCACCATGTCGAGCAGGACCAGATCGAACCCGCGCGCCGCAATCAGGTCGAGCCCTTCTGATCCGTTGTCGCTGAGCGCGGTGCGATAGTCGAGCTGACCGAGCCGCTGGCCGAGCACGCTGAGGCTGGTGCGGCTATCGTCGATCGCCAGGATCGTGCCGGTCGCGGGCGGTGTTGCGCACGGTGTCGAAGCAGGGGACTCGATCGGCGGGGTAGCGTCGGTGCGCGATTGCGGCGGCGTTATCCGGGTGCCATTCCGTTGCGACAGGGGGCTGGTCATGCGGCGCGCACGGTACGCCAGGCCTGGCCGATCTCGTCGAGCGTCGCTGCGACCTCGCGAAACGGAGCCGGATCGCTGCCGATGCTTGCATTGACCACGGTTTGCCGCGCTCCGGCATAGAGGTTGGCCAAAGCGGGGGCGACGGTGCCACCGGCGTCGAAATCGAGCCCCGCCTCCAGCGCGAACAGGATCGCGGTGGCACGCGTCACCTTTTCGCTCTTCATCGCATAATTGCCGTTCTCCGCAGCCCACGCGGCCCCGCGCAAGGCGCGGATCGCCTCGTCATACAATAACTGGACAAGCGCTGGCCCATCGGCCTCGGCAGTCTGTCCGGCGAGTTCGATCTGACGATACGTCGCCTCCGGGTTGCGGCCGAAGGCGGTTGCGTAGGCGGTGCTCACCCGGTTTTGTTCCACTGCGCGATTTGGTTCGTCAGCGCGGTTTGCGATGCCTTGTATTTGGCCACCAGCGCGTCGGACGCGGCATATTGCTTGGTCAGGCGTTCCTGATAGGCCGTGGTGTCGGTGGCGACCTTGGCTTCGGCGTCGGTCACCTTGGTCTTGGCAGCGGTATAAAGCGCGGTGCTGCCGACCAGACCGATATGTTCGACATTGCCGTTGATGGTCACTTTCTGGTCGACTGCTGCGGTCGAGATCGCATCCAGCGCCGCGGCGATGCCGCCGCCGGTTGCGCCCGTGCCATTGGCAAACAGCGCTTCCACCGCATCCGGGGTATTGGTCAGCGCAGCGTTCAGCTTGGTCGAATCGACGCTCAGCGTGCCGTCGCGATTGGTCGACACGCCGATCGAGGCAAGGTTGATTGGGTCGCCTGCCGCCGCGCCCGTCGTCAGCGTGGTCAGCGGCAATGCGCGCAGCGCGCGCGCCAGGCTGGTCGCATTATTGTCGTTGCGCAGCGCACCCGAGGTGGAATCGGTCTCGGTCTTGAGCACCGCCTGCAGCTGATTGTAGGTATCGACGAAATCCGTCACTGCCTGCGATAGTGCCGCAGTCGGTTTGGTGTTGCCCAAGGTCACCGGCTTGCCGACCGCAGTGCCGGTAAGTTCGAGCTTCACCCCCTCAACCAGATCGGACACTGTGTTGCTCGAGCGTTCGATGCTGACGCCGTCGAGTTTCAGCTGGGCATTACCAGCCGCGCTGCCGATCGTGGTCGCGCTCTCGCCGACGCGACGTTGAGTGCGGACAGTGCCGGCGTGTCGCTGGAGAGGGTGAACGCCTGATTGGTGCCGGTCGCGCCTTTCAGCGTCAAGCGCGCAGTGCCATTGGCGTCGGTGACGATGCTCGCGGTCACCCCGGCAGACGCGGCGTTGATTGCCGATGCAATTCCCGAAAGCGTCTGGTGCGCACTGTCGATGGCGATGGTCACCGGTTTGGCGGTTCCCGCAGTAAAGCCCGTCAACGCGCCGCTGTCGACGGTCGCTGTGCCGAGGGTCAACGTCAGATTGCCGGTGCCGACGGTGGCATCCCGGCTGGAGAAGGACGTTGCGCTGGTGGCCACCTGGGCGGTGGCGAGGCGAGTCACTTCGACCGAGGCGGCGAGACCCGACAATTTCGCACCCGGAAGCGCAGTCGCGGTGAGCACGCTGGTGTTCGAACTCGTAGGCTGTGTCACCAAGGTGCCGCCCGTCACCAGCGTCTTGAGCCCAGCGGCAAAGCTGGTGATGCCGCTTTGCACTTTGGCGACCGAAGAGATCTGTGCGGTTAGCGCATCTTCCTGCTTGGTCAGCGACGCGTTCTTGGCAGCGAACTGCGCTTGCACGAGGGAGGCGACCAACGATGCCGTGTCGACGCCGGACCCGGCCCCGAGCGAAGTGAGGATCGACTGGGTTGCGGTGGTGGTCACCATGGCTGTGGTCTTGCTCCCAAACTCATGTGTAAGAACGACGGGCGGGCGGTCATGTTTAGGATTCCTTCACGCCATTTTCGTCGAAGCGCGCGCTCGGCGGCACCAGCACCGGCGGCGGCGTACCGCCCGCCGCGGTGTTGAGCCCGAACACGAAGGCAAGGATCGTCGCCAGCGCGACATACAGGTCGTCGCGCACCTCTTGCCCTTCGCGGCTGGTGTAATAGACGGCGCGCGCCAGCGAGGGATATTCGAGCACGGGCACTTGCGCTTCCGCCCCCAATTCGCGGATCGCGAGCGCGATCACGCCGCGCCCTTTGGCAACGACGACGGGCACCTGGTCGGACTCGCGATTATAGCGCAGCGCGACCGCAAAATGCGTCGGGTTTGTCAGGATGACATGCGCTTCGCTCACCGCCGCGCGCATGTTGCGCTTGGCCATCTCGCGTTGACGCTGACGCATAGCGCCCTTGGCCTCGGGCGAGCCTTCGGTTTCCTTATGCTCGTCGCGGATCGCCTGTTTCGACATGCGCAATTTGCGCAGCAGCTGGATCAATTGCAGCGGCACGTCGATGCCCGCGATGATCACGAGCCCGCCCGCCATCGCGAACAAAATCCCCATGAAGGTGCCGCCGAGCGCAGCGACGGCCGTGCCGATATTGGTCGAGGCAAGGCCGATCGTCATGTGCGACGCCTGTTGCAGCATATACCAGCCAATGCTGCCGAGCAGCGCCACCTTGAGCAGCGACTTGCCGAGCTCGATCCACCCTTGCGGTCCGAAGATGCGCTGCAGGCCTGAGGCGGGGTTGATCCGCGACGCCTTGGGTGCGAGCAATTTGCCATTGAAACCAAGGTGGCCAAGCCCGGCCTGGCCAAGGATCGCCGCCGCCAGCGTTACCGCCAGCAGTGAGCCAATTGCCGGTGCCAGCTTCCAGCCGCTTTGCAGGAGCGGGCGGAAAGGGGAGAAATCCTCGATATCGCGCTGGTCGAACGAAAAACTCGACGTCATGATCTCCTTGCACGCACCGACCAGCGAAGGCCCCATCATCGCCAGCCAGCCGCACCCGGCGAGGATCACCAGCGCGGTTGCAAACTCGCGCGATTTGAGGATGTCGCCCTGTTCCGCCGCATCGCGTTTGCGCTTGGCGGTTGGGGCTTCTGTCTTTTCACCATATTCGTCTGCCATCAGCCGAGCACCAGGCTTTGCGTGGCGGCGAGACCTTCGTTGATGATGACGAGCAGATAATCCCCCATCGCGGGAAAGCCCAAGGCGAGCGCAACCACGCCGACCGCGAGGCTGGCGGGCAAGCCGACCGCGAACAGGTTGAGCGACGGGGCAGAGCGCGAGATCATGCCGACGACGAGATTGAGGCACAGCAGCAGGAAGCCGACCGGCAGCGCCAGCAGCAATCCCGCAAGGAAGGTGTAGCCGCCGAAAAACGCGATATTCTCAAGCTGCGCTGGTTTAAGCCAGGCGGCCCCCGGCGGCAGTGCGTCATAGCTCTTCACGATCATCTCGACGAGGATGAGGTGGCCGTTGACGCTGAGGAACAGCAGGGTCAGCATCATCGAGAAAAACTGGCCGAGCGCCGGGGTCGAGCGGCCGTTCTGCGGATCGATCGCGGACGCGAAGCCGATGCCCATCGAGGTGCCAATCACTTCGCTCGCGATCATCGGCGCGGCGAATGCGATTTGCAGGATGAAGCCCATGGCAAAGCCGACCAGCGCTTCCGCTGCGACCGCCAGGAAGGTGGTGAGCGAAAAGATCTGTGCGGGCGGCACCACCGGATGCACCGATAGCACCAGCACGCCGATCGCGCCCGACAGCGTCACGCGCACCGTGACCGGAATTGCGATGGCGCTGAATACGGGGGCTGCGATGAACGCCGCGCCGACGCGCACCATCACGAAGATCAGCGCCCATAGTTGCGGCTCGATCGACAGGCCGAAGCCGAGCGGGCCGTTCATCTTCCCCTCCCGC
>NZ_JSBN01000064.1 GCF_000797515.1 Sphingomonas sp. Ant H11 | reverse complement strand
TCCCCGAGGCGGCGCTCGGCGGCGGCGAGCAGCAGGCGCTTGTCGGCGGCGCGCGCATCGGCGGCGACGGTGAAGCGAAAGCCGTCGAGCCGCCCGATCGCATGATCCTCGACCAGCACTTCGCCCTCAGGCCCGATCGTCACCGGCAGCGCGCGCGGATCGGTGCCGATCTGGCGCATCAGCAAAGTGGTGCGCTTGTCGACGAAGCGCTGCGTGAGACTGGCGTGCAGCGCATCGGACAGGCGTTCCTCGACCGCGCTCGCCCGTGCCGACCAATGCGCCGGGTCGGCCAGCCAATCGGCCCGGTTGGCGATGTAAGACCAGCTGCGTGCCGCCGCGATTCGCCCGGCCAGCGTCTCGACATCGCCCGCGACATGGTCGAGCCGCGCGATTTCGGCGGCGAACCATTCGTGCGGGACATGGCCCTTGCCTTCGCTGAGATAGCCCCACAACCGCGCGACGAAGCGGGTATGCGGATCGACCCCCAATTTGCGGAAATCGGGTACGCCGCACGCCGCCCATAACCGCGCGACCATCGCCGGATGCCGCGCGCGGGCGCGCACGCCCGGCTCCTCGGCCATGCGCTTGAGCACCGCGAGATCGACCGATTGCGGGGCCGCCCACAAGGCCGGATGCTGCGGGCGCTGTTCCAGGCTTTCGATCAGCGCATCGACGCTCGAATAATCGGGCTCGCCTTGCCGCCAATAGAGCTGTTCGAGCGGCGGGAAGCGATGTTCCTCGATCGCCAGCACCTCTTCCGGCGCGAACGCCCCCGGCCCTTCCTCGACCAGCGCGCCGAAGGTGCCGTCGCGCTGATACCGCCCGGCGCGCCCGGCGATTTGCGCCATTTCAGCGATGCGCAGGCGGCGTTGGCGATGACCGTCGAATTTGTTGAGGCTGGCAAAGGCGACATGCGCCACGTCCATGTTGAGCCCCATGCCGATCGCATCGGTGGCGACCAGATAATCGACTTCGCCCGCCTGGAACATCGCGACCTGCGCATTGCGCGTGCGCGGGCTAAGCGCGCCCATCACCACCGCCGCACCGCCGCGTAAGCGCCGCAGCATCTCGGCCACGGCATAGACTTCCTCGGCGCTGAACGCGACGATCGCCGAGCGTTTGGGCAAGCGGCTGATTTTCTTGGCCCCGGCATAGGTCAACGTCGAAAAGCGCGGACGATTGATGATCTCGACCTTCGGCACCAGCGCCTTGAGCATCGGCCGCAGCGCTTCGGAGCCGAGCAGCATCGTCTCCTCCCGACCCCGTGCGCGTAAAATGCGGTCGGTGAAGACATGGCCGCGCTCTGGGTCCGCGCCCAGTTGCGCCTCGTCGAGCGCGACGAAGGCGAGATCCTTGTCGAGCGGCATCGATTCGGCGGTGCACAGGAACCAGCGCGCGTCCTTGGGCACGATCTTCTCTTCGCCGGTGATCAGCGCGACGCGATTCTCGCCCTTCAGCTTGACGACGCGGTCATAGACTTCGCGCGCCAGCAGCCGCAGCGGAAAGCCGATCATGCCGCTCGAATGGCCACACATCCGCTCGACCGCGAGATGGGTCTTGCCGGTGTTGGTCGGGCCCAACACTGCCGTAACGGGCACCGCCGCAGCGGCGCGGTCTTCGTTTCGTTGCATGACCCCTGCAACATCGCGTGCCACGGAGCCGCGCGCAACCGCTGACCGCAAGAATTATGGTAATCTAGGTTTATTCCCTTAACCATATCGAATTACGCACTTTTCCGTAAGTCCATCCCTTCGCCGCATAGACCAAACGCTTCGCCGCGCCCTGCCCATTTCAACGGCTCGGTTAATTTGACTTTAGGCTTTGCCCGGCACAGTCCTACGCCGGATGCTGCGGGGCGGGTACTGGCGGCAGTTGGAATTTTCGGGGGCACCCTCAGCCTTGTTCTTGCGAAGCGATCATGGCCTGGAACAGGCGGGCGGCACGGCGACGATGGCATTCGGTCGCGCGATCGTCCCACAACCCGAACTGGGGCTGGTCGATCGACTGCGCGCCGCCGCGCTCCAGATCGACTGGGTGCCCGATCTCGGATCGCGAATCGGTTCGCTCGACTGGTGGCGCGGCGCGGCGACCTGCGCCGCCCTGTGCGCTAGCGCGATTGCGATCGCTCCGCCGATCGGTCGACCGTTGCTCGGCACCATGCCCAGCCCGCTTTCCGGCACCGACCGCGACGAAGCGCGCGCGCAAGCGATCGCGCCGATCGCCTGGGGTGGCGACAGCGGGCGACATATGGCGGCGAACGACCTCGTCGTCCCGCTGGCCGAAGCACCCGAACGCCCGATCGAGGATCGCACCGTCACCGTCGGACGCGGCGGCGGCTTTGGCGACATGCTGCAGCGCGCCGGCCTTTCCGAACGCGATGCGCAGGATGCCACCGCGCTGATTTCGTCCGCCGTGCCGCTCGGCGATCTGAAGCCCGGCACGCAAATCCCGATGACGCTGGGTCGGCGCCCCAACAAGACCGTCGCACGTCCGCTCGAAGCGCTGTCGGTACGTGCGCGCTTCGATCTCGAACTGACGTTGAAGCGTGTCGGCAGCGGCCTGACGCTCACCCGCCAGGCGATTGCGATCGACAATACGCCGCTGCGCATTCAGGGGCCGGGTCGGGGGGCAGCCTGTACCGTTCGGCGCGCGCCGCCGGTGTGCCGGTGAAGCTGGTCGAAACCTATATCAAGGCGATCGCCACCAAATTCGCGATCGGGCGGGTTTCCTCGGGCGACACCTATGATTTGGTGATCGAGCGCCAGCGCGCCGCAACCGGCGAGCAGCAGCTCGGCAATCTGCTCTTCGCCGGGCTCGATCATGGCGACAAGAAGACGCAATTGGTCAAATGGACCGACGGCACCTGGTATGAAGCCTCGGGCCAGGCCGAGCGGCAAGGCATGTTCACCATGCCGGTGTCGATGGCGCGGGTGACATCCAGCTTCGGAATGCGTTTCCACCCGCTGCTCGGCTTCACGCGGATGCACAAGGGCATCGATATCGGCACGCCGTGGGGCACACCGATCCACGCCCCCGCCGACGGCACCATCGTCTATGCCGGGCGCAGCGGCGGCTATGGCAATTTCATCAAGATGGCGCATGGCGGCAACATCGTCACGTGCTACGGCCATCTCAGCCGGTTCGCGACGCGGTCCGGGCAGCATGTCGCGCGCGGCCAGGTGATTGGCTATAGCGGCTCGAGCGGGCTGTCGACCGGCCCGCATCTCCATTGGGAAGTCATCCGCAACGGCGTCGCGGTCAACCCGCGCGGCTTCTCCTTCTCCAGCATTGCCACCCTGTCGGGCGAACAATTGCGCCAGTTCAAGGCGAAAGTGGCGAGCCTGTTGGCGGTACGCCCGGGGGCGTAACGCCCGCGTTACCGCCCCTGCGCGCGCCAGCGTTTGAGCGTCCGCGCAATAATCTCGCCCTCTCCGCCGGTTTCCCGCCACAGCCGCGAGAAAACGGGGTCGTCCGATGCGGGGCGCTTGTCTTCGGCCAGCGTATCGAAGGCGACGCGGATCGGGATCGCCACGCCCTCGCCGCAGACGATCGCCTCGCGATTGCGCAAGGCGGGGATCGAATCGAGAAATCCGCGCGCACCCTCGGGCATCGCTGCACGGACAAAGGCCTGGTCGCGATCGTTGTTGAGCCGCATCGCGATGATCGTGCCGCATTGCGACAGCACCCCCTCCGCCAGATCCGATGGCCGCTGGGTAATCAACCCCAGCGCCACGCCATATTTGCGGCCTTCCTTGGCGATGCGGCTGAGGATGCGTCCGACGCTCGAAAAATCGGCATGTTGCCCGCTCGGGATGTAGCGATGCGCCTCTTCGCAGACGAGCAGGATCGGTCGCTGCGCCTCGCCGCGCGACCAGATCGCAAAGTCGAACACCATCCGCGCCAGCACCGCCACCACCACCGAGGTAATCTCGCTCGGCACGCCCGACACATCGATGATCGAAATCGGCTTGCCGTCGCCGGGCAAGCGAAAGATCCGCTCCAGGAACGCGCCCATCGTATCGGCGACCAACATGCCCGAAAACATGAAGCCATAACGCGGATCGGCCTTGATCTCGTCGATCTTGGTCTTCAGCCGCAAATAGGGCGCGGTGTCGCCCGCCCGATCGAGCTTGCCCATTTCGAGCTGAATCAGGTTGGACAGGTCGCTCAGCAGATAGGGAACCGGGGCATCGACCGTCAGCTTGCTGATTTCCTGCCCCAGCCGCCCCTTCGCGCGCGCGCCGAGCAGGCATTTGGCGAGGATGTCGGCATCGATTTGCCGTTCCGCCCCCGATGCGGTGACGAACACCTCGCAATGTTCCTCGAAATTCATCAGCCAATAGGGCATTTGCAGGTTGGACACGTCGTAGATCGCGCCATTGCCTTTGAAGGCCGCGGCATATTCGCCGTGCGGATCGACCATCACGATATGCCCCTGCGGTGCCAGCTCGCAGATGCGGTGAAGGATCAGCGCGGCCGCCGTCGACTTGCCCGTGCCGGTCGAGCCCAGCAGCGCGAAATGTTTGCCGAGCAGGGCATCGACATACAGCGCCGCGCGGATGTCGGGCGTCGGATACACGGTGCCGATCTCGATATTCGCGCGCTCGTCGGCGGCATAGATCTGCGTCAGATCGGCGGTGGAAACCGGATAGACCGGATACCCCGGCGTCGGATAGCGCGTGACGCCGCGGCGGAAATTATACAGCTTCCCTGTCAGCTTTTCCTCATCGCCCTCGCCCAGGAAATCGACCTGCGCGGCAATACGATCCTCATGCCCGTCGACCAGTTTCAACGAGCGGACATTGGCGATCAGCCACGCGCCGCCGACGCGCACCTTGATTTGGCTGCCGACCGAACCGGCGGCGGCGATAACGGCGTCGCTATGCCCCATCGTCCCTTCGAGCGCGACGGGATCCAGCATCACCATGCTGCTCGATCCGGCAATATCGAACACCATGCCAATGCACGGTACCGCTGCGAACGGCACGGTTTGGACAAAGGCGTTTCCGCCCGGCATCTCGGTCATTCGCGGCAGCCCCTGCTTGCGTCGGGGAATTCATGCAAGGCAACCGGTAAAGATTGGATGAGGACAGGCGCAGCGCCCGACGGGCCATCGGCATTTGTGCTCGCGTGGCGTCTGCGGGGGGAACGCAATTTTAACCGATTCGCCCGCACCAATTATGCCGACGGAGAGTAATGCTCAGACGAATAACCCCCGATCAGATTAAAATCGGCATGTTCATTCATGCCTTCGATGAGTCGTGGCTGGAAAATCCCTTCTGGCTCACACGCTTCCTCGTCAAAAATGCCAGCGATGTCGAACGTATCCGCAAAAGCGCCGTTCCATCGGTCGTGATCGACGAGCGACGCGGCGTGCCCTTGAAAGCCGCGAGTTCCGGGCGGGCCACCGCAACCGTTCCGACGCGTCCCGACCGGGGATCGCCGCCAAGGTCGCCATTGGCACAACAGCAGGCCAACAGTTTCGCCGAAGAGACGGAGCGCGCGACCGAAATGGTCCGGGCCGCGACCGACGAAATAAAATCTCTCTTCGACGCAGTCCACGGCGGAGATATTGTAAATATTTCCGCATTTTCAGCGACGGTTGTCGACATAATATCGTCGATTGAACGCAACCCTCGCGCGCTGATCGCCATTACGCGCCTCAAGTCACGCGATGTATATACCTACGTACACTCTCTTTCGGTTAGCGCACTCCTGGCCAGTTTCGGGCGCAGTCTGGGCATGACCGAGCAAGAGGTTTTCGAGCTCGGGCTCGCCGGTCTTCTCCACGACATCGGGAAAATCTTCATCCCCGATGCCGTTCTTCGGAAACCCGAATCCCTGACCGACGAAGAGTTTGCCGTAGTGCGCACCCACCCAGAGCGAGGCTATCACCTGCTCCGCCAGGACCCGACGACGCCCGCAGTGGTATTGGACGTCTGCCGCCATCATCACGAGCGGGTCGATGGCACGGGCTATCCGTTTCGGTTGAAGGGGGAGGCGATCAGCCGCGTGGCGCGGATGGCCGCCATCTGCGACGTTTACGACGCCCTGACATCCAACCGAGTCTATAAAAGCGCTTGGACGTCGCAGCAGGCCATCACCAAAATGCACCGTTGGGTCGGCCATTTCGATCCAGAGCTTCTGCTTTCCTTTATGAAAGTGATTGGAGTTTATCCGGCGGGATTGCTCATACGGCTGCCGTCCGATCGCCTCGCGGTTACCCTGCTGAACGGTCGCCGTGCATCGCGCGCCAAGGTGCGGGTGTTTTATTGTGCCCGGACCCGGACGCCCGTGCCGCTCCAGGATGTCTTCATCGAGGACAACCTTTCCCACGATGAAATTCTGAAGGAACAAGACCCACTCGATTGGGGCATAGCCAACTGGGCAGTGGTTGCGGAGCAGCTGATGGACGGGAAAGCCCCGCGCCTGCCCTCCAAACCCTTGTTTTCGTAACGTCCTCAAGCGAAGCGGACGGGAGAGAGGTGGCAACCCGCCCTCAGAACCGTCGCGCGATTACCCCCGCGCCCCAGCCGAACAGCACCGACAACGCCACGGCAACCAGCCCGTACAGCACCGATTGCCGATCCGCCGAGCGCGCGACGAACCGTTCGAAGCCCGACTTGCGAATGTCGATTTCCCGCGTCGCCACCGCCAGCACGCGGCCATCGCGGATCAGGAAGGTTTCCGCCGTGAAACGCCCCACGGGCACCCGCGCCGGGATCGTGACGCGTGCACGATAAAGCACGCCCTGGGTGATCTCGACCGCGCCGGGAGCTTCGACATACAGGCCATTGCGCGCCTTCAGTTCGACCAGCCCGCGCGCAAAGCGATCCTGTTCCTGCGTCGGCGCGCTGGAGGCGGGCGATAGTTGCAGGCTCGACAACCCCAATTCGTAAATTGCGCGGGTGCGCGCATCGAGCATCTGCGCGATCGGCTTGGACGATGCGATCGCATAAAAACTCGGGGCGGAGCGATAGCGCAGGCGACTGGCGTTGACCCAGATCAGCCCGCCCAGTTTTTGCTTTTCGCGCACCAGGATCGATTGCACCGGTCCTTTCACCACCACCACGATGTCGGTCGGCTTGTCGTCATCGGGCAAGCGTCCGCCGGGATAGAGGATCGCCCCGAACAGCAGCAGATTGGCACCGGTAAAGCTGTATTGGATCTCGATGTCGCGTTGCGACACGTCGGGCACCAGCACCGGTTTGGCCTGCGCCATCAACAGCGGTGCAAGCAGGACCGCGATCCAGCCGCGTCTCACGACAATTCGACCGAGTAGAGTTCATCGGGACGCCACCCGAGCCCCAGGGCAATCCGCCCGGCGACGAGCAGCACGATCACCGCCAGCGCCAGGCGCAGATATTCAGGCTTCACTTTCGCGGCGAAGCGCACGCCCACTTGCGCCCCGGCGACCGAGCCGAGCAACAGCAGCGCCGCCAAAACGATATCGACCGCCTTGGTCGTCGTCGCGTGCACCATCGTCGCCATCGCGGTGACGAACAGCGTCTGGAACAGCGACGTGCCGACCACCACCTGCGTCGTCATGCCGAGCAGATACAGCATCGCCGGCACCAGAATGAACCCGCCACCCACACCAAGCAGGATCGTCAGGATGCCGACGCCGAAGCCGAGCAGCAGCGGCGCAAGCGGCGAGATATAGAGCCCCGAGCGATAGAAGCGCGTCCGCAGCGGAAGCGATGCGACCAGCGGGTGATGCCGCCGCTTGCGCGCCTTGGGAGCCAGCCCGAGGCGTGTCGCGCGAATCGCGCCCAGCGCCTCCTTCGCCATCATGCTGCCGATCGAACCGAGCAGCACGACATAGACGATCGCGATTACGGTATCGATCTGTCCACTCGCCTGCAGCAAGCGGAACACCCAGCCGCCGAACACCGACCCGACCAGCCCGCCCGCGACCAGCACCCCGCCCATCTTGAAGTCGACGCCCTTGCGTCGGACGTGCGCGAACACGCCCGAAACGCTGGCCCCGGTCACCTGACTCGCCGCGGAGGCGGCGGCGACGGTTGGCGGAATGCCGTAGACGATCAGCAACGGCGTGGTGAGGAAGCCGCCGCCGACGCCGAACATGCCCGACAACAGGCCGACACCGCCACCCAGCAACACGATGACGAGCGCGTTGACCGAAAGATTGGCGATGGGCAGGTAGATGTCCATTGCCCGACAGCGTTAGCCGCTCGCGCTTCCCGCGCAAAGCACGCCGTTTCAGAAATCGCTGCCGAGCGTCACCGCCAGCCCCGATCCAGGGCGCGCGGCCCCGGCGACGCGTTGCCGCCAGTCGAGCCCGAGCCGCACCGAACGCGCCCCGATCGGGATAGCGACGGCAAGCGAAGGCCCAAGATCGAACCGTGCCGCGCCGCGCTGCGCCGCACCCCACAGCCCTGCGCCGAAATCGACCCGGACGCGGCCGATCTCGGTCACCGGATGCGCGACGCGCAGCGCGCCATCGACATAAGCCTCGGTCGCGGTGCGGCGAATAACGCCGGCCTGGCCATAGCCTTCTAGCCGAAATCCGAGCGGCAATGGCGTTGGATCAAGGCCGCCGACAACCCCCAGCGCCGGTCCGCCGCGCCCGCCCGCAATCGCGAAACGCTGTTCGGCGACCAGCCGCAGCGGCAGGCGAGTCGGTTGCCATTCGACGCCGAGCGCGGCCTCGCGCAGGCCTGGCCCAAGCGGAGAGGACACGCGCCCGACCAGCGCGACGCGATGTTTGCGATCGATGGCATAAGCGACCCGCACCCCCGCCTGCGATCCGCCAAGCTGCCCGCCAAGCCCGCCCGGTGCGAGCCCGGAACCACCGCGCGCCAGCAGCCACGCGCTTGCCGACCAGCGCGAGAGCGGACGTGGCACCAGGGGCTGGCTCTGGCGATGGGGCAGCCCCGGCAATAACGGGGACTCCTGCGACACCGGTTGCGCATCGCCATAGCGGACGAGACCCAGCAGCGCGAGCGCGATCCGGGTCGGATCGGGCTTGCGCAGGGTCAGCCTCCCACGCGGTTTGGCCGCAGCGGCACGGTACCAGCGCCGCACGTCTCCCTTCGCCGTGTGTTCGGACGCGACGACAGGCGATTCCGGCGGGATCACCGCGACCGGCACCGGCACGACGGCGCGAAGCACATCCGCCGCAGAATCGATCTGCGGCCACAGCAAAGCGACCCGGACCCCGATCCACGCAACCAGAAACACGGCGAGGAACCGCAAAGGGCGTCCCCGCCCGGCCGTCACTGATCGACCTGCGCCACATCCGGGAAGGTGTGCTGGGTCTTGTCCCACCGCAGCGCCGTGCCGCGGAGCGACGCGACATAGGCGACCATCGCACGCCGCGCGGCGAGCAACGCGATGAGATTGCCGACAAAGGCGCGCGGCAGCGACCATGCCGCCTCGCGCCAGCCATAGGCCGCACCGGTAAAGGCTGCCCGCGAGCCGAGCCGCCACAACAGCAAGACCGCATTGACCTGCAACAGCCCCACCATCGGATCGGACAGCGGCAGCCCCCCGCCGTCCAATAGCGCATGGCCCAATCGAGACGCACCCCAGGCCACCAACGCGACATAGGCGATCGCCAGCACCAGCACCGAAATCGGCGCGCGGCGGTCGCGCATGCGCATCCAATGTTCGTGCAGATCGAGCGGGCGCGCCCACCCCCATCCGGTCCCACCCCGCCAGCGCGATACCCGTCATCCAGCGCGATTTCTGCCGAACGGCGGTTTGCAGCGTCCCCGGGAAATAGGCGCGCACCGCGACCAAGGGCCCGCCCGGTCTTTCGCGGACCCGCGCGAACGCACCGCGACCGCCCAACCCGGCAATGTGCAGGCCGAGTTCATAATCCTCGGTCAGGCTGTCGGCGTCGAACGGCATGCCACCGCGCGCGGCCGCGATCCGCTCCAGCATTCCGCGCTCGATCGCGCACGCCACCCCGGCCAGCGGCAACCCCGCGCCAAGCGCCTGGCGTACCACGAGATTCTTGCCGTGCGCCTCCGCAAACTCGTCGGCATAATGCCCCGATACGAGCCGCGCTTTGCCGTCCACCAACGGCAAGACCGGCAATTGCACGGCGGCGTAGCGCCCGATCAGGCCGTCGATCACGCGCAGTTCGCCCGGATGCACCATGTCCTCGGCATCGTGCAGCTCGACCGCCGCCACGCGAATCTGCTCGTTTTGCTCATCGCGCAGCAGCGCCGCCCAGAGCGCGTTCAGGCAATCGGCCTTGGTCGTCGGGCCATCGTTCGGACCGATCACCAAGCGGATCCGCTCATCGTCCGCCGCGACCTCGGCCACGGCGGCGATGGTCGGAAGATCATTGGGATAGTGCCGACATAGATGCGGTAGTCGGGATGGTCGAACCGGGCGAGGCAGGTCCGCAACATCGCGCCGATCACGCCTGCTTCGTCCCAGGCGGCGACGAACACCGCGATCCGACGGGGCGCGCGCCGGGTGTAGCCCTCCAGCGTGGCGGGCAACCCGTCCGGTCGCCGCCACAGCCGCGTCCCGATCCAGGCAATATCAACCGCGACATCATCGAGGCCACCGACGAGAAAGCCAAGCGCGGCGAACAGCATCGTTTCGCGCGCGACCGCGTCCAGCGCGGCGATGATCCACTCTCCCCCCAAGAGCGTTCCTCCCCTCGACCGGCCCCCCGAGTCGATCTACACGGAGTGTCTAGCAGCGATGGCCGCGTAGCAAGCTGTCATCACACCGTCACCATTCGTCGCTGTACTAGCACGGCTCGTCGCTTTATATCGTGCGGTAAAGCCTTTGGGAGGATTCGATGAAGCTCGCGTTCCGAGTCGCACTGCTCGCTTTGGCGCTTGCTCCATTTGCAGCTTCTGGCGACTCCAGCCCGCAAGTCATCCTGGCCACCCCCGGCATTGGCGACGGCGCGATCGAACGTTTCACCGCACGCTTCAGCCAGCCGATCGTACCGCTCGGCGATCCGCGCGCGGCCTCGCCCTTCGACGTCACCTGCGCGGTCAGCGGGCAGGGGCGGTGGGTCGATCCGCAGACCTTCGTCTATGATTTCGCAAACGGCCTGCCCGGCGGCACCGTCTGCAAGTTCAAGCTGCGCTCGGGCCTGAAAAGCGTGTCGGGCTATGCCGTGACCGGGCAACAGGAATTTTCGGTCGACGCCGGCGGCCCGGTCGCGCGCGCGGTGCTGCCCAGCCAATATGACAGCGAGATTGAGGAGGATCAGGTCTTCCTGGTCGCCGCCAACCTGCCCGCCACCCCGGCCTCTGTCGCTGCCAACGCCTATTGCGCGGTCAAGGGCATTGGCGAGAAGATTCCGGTCGAAGTGCTCGCACCCGATTTGCCCGGC
The DNA here is from genome assembly GCF_000797515.1 of Sphingomonas sp. Ant H11. GTDB lineage: Bacteria > Pseudomonadota > Alphaproteobacteria > Sphingomonadales > Sphingomonadaceae > Sphingomonas. Next base: position 11,496 of record NZ_JSBN01000064.1, on the reverse strand, counting down.
AAGTTGCTGGGCGAAATGGGCACCGACAATTGGAACGTGCGGAACTTCCTGGAAAGCGCCGGGCTCCCCGCCGCGATCCCCGCCGCTGCCGATCGCGCCAAGGCTTATGCCGGGGTGACCGCACTGAAGTGCCGCCGTCCCCTGCCGCCGGGCACCGACATGGCGTTGGTATGGGGTGCCAACATCGCAGGGGCCAGCGGCAAGACCGCAGGGGCCGACCAGCGCTTCGATTACACCGTGCGCAAGCCCTTTACCGCCCGCTTCGAATGCGGCCGCGTCAATGCGCAGGCCGGATGCAATCCGGTCGAGAAAGCGTGGGTGCGCTTCTCCGCGCCCGTCGCGACCGATCTCGCCAAGCAAATCCGCATCCAGACCGCCGACGGCAAGCTGCTGACCCCGACGCTGTTCGATGATTCCTCCGAAGATTCCGGGCACGGCGACGCCAAGAGCAAGGCGACCGTCTCGTCGGTCGGGTTCAAGAGCCCGCTGCCCGAATCGCAAACCGCCAAGCTGCTGCTGCCAGCGGGCGTGAAGGACGAGAGCGGGCGCGCGCTTTCCAATGCCGAGCGCTTCCCGCTCGACGTGCGCTTCGATGCAGCCCCGCCGCTGGTGAAGTTTGCCGCGTCCTTCGGCATCTTGGAATCGAAGCAAGGCGGCGTGCTGCCGGTGACGGTGCGCAATGTCGAACCAGCGCTTCAGGGCACCAACCTCAGCATCGCCGGGCAAGCGCTGCGCATCGATGGGTCGGATGGCAAGATCGCCGAATGGCTGCGCACCGTCGGCCATGCCGATGATACGGCCAGCCATGAGGAAACGCGCGGCAAGGACAAGGTCCGCATCAACGACACCGGCGCGACCTCGATCCTCGGCAAGCAAGGCGCGTCGCTGAAGATCGGCCTGCCCGGCAAGGGCAAGGATTTCGAAGTCGTCGGCATGCCGCTCGGTGGCGGCAAGCCCGGTTTCTATGTCGTCGAACTGGCCAGCCCCGTGCTCGGCCAGGCGTTGCTCGGGCGCAAGGCACCGCGCTATGTCGCCGCTGCGGCGCTCGTCACCAATATGAGCGTCCACTTCAAATGGGGCCGCGCCAAGAGCCTCGCCTGGGTGACCGCGCTCGACACCGGCAAGCCCGTCGCCGGGGCCGAGGTGCGCGTGAGCGACAGCTGCACCGGCCAAGTGCTCGCGCGCGGCGTGACCGACAAGAGCGGCGGCGTCTATGCCCCGCCGGGCCTGCCCGAGCCCGAGACCTGGGGCAGTTGCGAAGGCACCAGCAGCCATCCGCTGATGGTGTCCGCGCGCGCCGCCGACGATTTCAGCTTCACGCTGACGGCATGGGGCGAAGGCATCCGCCCATATGATTTCGATTTGCCTTATGGCTATCAGGCGCGCGGCGAAATGCTGCACACCGTGTTCGACCGGATGCTCGTCCGCCAGGGCGAGACGATCCATATGAAGCACATCCTGCGCACCTCGATTGCCGATGGCTTCGGCATGGCCCCGGCGGTGTCCGGTACGCTGCGGCTGCAGCATCGCGGGTCCGACACGCAGTTCGATTTGCCGCTGACGATCGACGCCAATGGCATTGGCGAGAATGAGTGGACCGCCCCCGCCGGCGCGCCAATGGGCGATTACGACCTGTCCGTAATCGTCGACGGTCGCCGCATCGAAACCACGCAATCCTTCAAGGTCGACGAATATAAATTGCCGACGATGCGCGCGAGCGTCACCGGCCCCAAGGACGCCGCGATCCGCCCCGCCAACCTGCTGCTCGATCTATTCGTCGGCTATCTGTCGGGTGGCGGCGCGTCGAACCTGCCGGTCGACATGCGCATCGGCTATTTCGCGCATGACACCAAGCCCGACGGCTATGAAAGCTACAGCTTCGGCGGCAAGGCGATCGCCGAGGGCACCAAGCCGCTCAACGGCGATGGCGAGGAGGAGCAGACCGCGCTCCCGCCAACGCAGACCCTGCCCACAACGCTCGGCGGTGATGGCACCGGCAAGCAGACCGTCGCCGTGCCGCAAACGCTGGACGGCGTCACCGACATGCTGGTCGAAATGGATTATCAGGACGCCAATGGCGAAATGCTGACCGCATCCAAGCGCATCCCGATCTTCCCGAGCGCCGTGCAACTGGGCGTGAAGACCGATGGCTGGCTGATGAAGCAGGACGATTTGCGCCTGCGCTTCGTCGCGCTCGACACGAATGGCAAGCCGATCGCCAACCAGGCGATTTCGGTCGCGCTCTACAGCCGCCAGATCCTGACGGCCCGGCGGCGACTGATCGGCGGCTTCTATGCCTATGACAACCGCATGAAGACGACCAAGCTCTCGCAAAGCTGCACCGCGACGACCGATGCGCAGGGGCTGGCGACATGCAAGATTGCGCCGGGCATTTCGGGCGAAGTCTATGCCGTGGCGACGACCAAGGACGCGAACGGCAATGAAGCGCGCGCGACGCAAAGCGTGTGGCTGGCGGGCAATGACGATTGGTGGTTTGGCGGCGACAATGGCGACCGCATGGACGTCGTGCCCGAACAGCAGGCTTATAAAGCAGGCGACATCGCGCGCTTCCAGGTGCGCATGCCCTTCCGCAAGGCGACGGCGCTGGTCACGGTCGAGCGCGAAGGCGTGCTGTCGAGCTTCGTCACCGAACTCAGCGGCACCGATCCGGTGGTCGAAGTGAAGATGCCGGGCAGTTACGCGCCCGACGTGTTCGTCTCGGTCATGGTCGTGCGCGGCCGTACCGAAAGCGGATTCTGGACGTGGCTGCACGGCATCGCCCAGTCGGTCGGGCTGGCGAGCAGCCCGCCCGAGGGACAGGAGCCGACCGCACTCGTCGATCTCGCCAAGCCGAGCTATCGCCTCGGCATCGCCAAGGTGAAGGTCGGCTGGGAAGCGCATCAACTGCACGTCGCGGTCAAGGCCGATCGCGCGCGCTACGCCGTGCGCGACGTGGCGCAAGTCGATGTCGCGGTGAAGACGCCCGACGGCAAGCCTGCGCGCACCGCCGACGTTGCCTTTGCGGCGGTCGATGAGGCGCTGCTGCAACTCGCCCCCAATGATAGCTGGGACGTGCTGACCGCGCTGATGGGCGAGCGCCCGCTGTCGGTGCTGACCTCGACCGCACAGACCCAAGTCGTCGGCAAACGCCATTATGGCAAGAAAGCGGTCGAGGCCGGTGGCGGCGGCGGCGGCGATTCCTCCGGGCTCAATCGCGAGAATTTCCAGCCGGTGATCCTGTGGAAGGGCCGCGTCGCGCTCGACGAGAACGGCCATGCCCGCATTCCGGTGACGCTGAGCGACGCGCTGTCGTCGTTCAAACTGGTCGCGATCGCCACCGATGGCGCGCAACTTTACGGCACGGGCATGACGAGCGTGCGCACCGCGCAGGATCTGTCGATCTATGCCGGCATTCCCCCGGTCGTGCGCACCGGCGATTTCTATGCGTCGAGCTTCACGCTGCGCAACGGATCGGACAAGCCGATGACGGTGACGGCAACGGTCGACCTCACCCCGGCCATCGCGCAGGGCAAACCGCTGACGGTGACGATCCCGGCGGGCGGCGCGGTGCCGGTTGCGTGGAATCTGACCGCACCGGCCAATATCGATCGCTTGCGCTGGCATGTCAGCGCCAAGGCGTCGAACGGCAAAGCGGTCGATCAGATCACCACCGATCAGGCGGTGGTGCCGCTCTATCCGGTCGAAGTCTGGGCGGGCACGCTGGCGCGCGTTGGCGCGGACACCACCATCCCGATCCAGCCGCCTGCGGGCGCGATCGCGGGGCGCGGCACGGTCGATATCCGGCTCGACGATACGCTGGCACCGCCGCTCGCCGGGGTGCGCGAGTTCATGGCGCGCTATCCTTATGATTGCTTCGAACAGCGCCTTTCGCGCGCCGTTGCGCTCGGCGATGCCGGCCTGTGGCAATCCCTGGCGGGCGATCTTCCCGCCTATCAGGCAGATGACGGCCTGCTGCGCTATTGGCCATCGGGCAGCCTGACCGGCTCGGAAGCGCTGACCGCTTATGTGCTGGCGATGACGTCCGACGCGGGATTGCCGATCCCGGCAGGCCCGCGCGGGAAGATGATCGAAGGGCTGAAGGCCGTGCTCGACGGGCGCTTGCGGCATGAGGATTATGGCGATGTGCGCTGGCAGCGCGTCTATGCCTTCAACGCGCTCGCCCGTGCCGGTGCCGCGACGCCTGCCATGCTCGGCCAATTGAGCATGACACCAAAGGAAATGCCGACTGCGTTGCTTGCCGATTATCTGGTGTCGCTCGACCATCTCCAGGGCCTCGCCAACGGGCCCGCTTTGAAGAGTGCGGCAGAGGCGGTCCTGCGCACGCGGCTGGTCTATGAAGGCACGCGGCTTGATCTCTCGGACAGCAGCAACCAGCCATGGTGGCTGATGTCGTCGGGCGACGAAGCGTCGATCAAGACCGTGATCGCCACGCTCGGTCGCCCGGGCTGGCAGGACGAAGCCGCCAAGATGATGGTCGGCGTTGCGCTGCGCCAGTCGCACGGGCGATGGGACACCACTACCGCCAATGCCTGGGGCACGATCGCGGCGCGCAAGTTCGGCGCGCTCTATCCCGCCAGCGCGATCATCGGCACGACGACGCTGGGGTTGGGCACGCAGACGATCAGCAAGAGCTGGCCGCTCGCCGCCACCGCGCGCACCGCAAGCTTTGCGCTGCCGACGACCCAGACCCCGCTGAAACTCGCGCAATCGGGTGGAGCCGGGCCGTGGGCCACCGTCTCGGTGTCGGCAGCGGTGCCACTGACCAAGCCGCTGTTCGCCGGCTATGAGATGCAGCGCCGTGTCGAGGTGATACAAGCGCGCACCAAGGGGGTGCTGACGCGGGGCGACGTGGTCAAGGTGACGATCACGGTCAAGGCCAGCGCCGAGCGTAACTGGGTGGTGATCAACGATCCGATCCCGGCGGGCGCGACGATCATCGGCGATCTGGGCGGGCAATCGCAAATCCTCGCCGGACAGGCGCAGGCCGGGCCTGGCACCAAGTTCGAGGCGCGCGATGCCGATGGCAAGCTGTGGGACATTCAGGTCGGCGTCGTGCCCGCCTATGTCGAACGGCGGAGCGATACCTGGCGGGCCTATTATGGCTGGGTGCCACGCGGGGCGTTCAGCGCGTCGTACATGCTGCGGCTGAACGGGGCGGGGCGCTTCAACCTGCCGCCGAGCCGGGTCGAGGCGATGTATTCGCCCGCGATCCGCGCGCAACTGCCGATCGATACGATGACGGTCGTGCAGCGATAATCTTTGTTGAATCCACCCCGGCGAACGCCGGGGCCCAGTATCGGGCCGTTGAATGATCGAGCGTGGCGCTCTCTTGCAGAAACTGTCGCAACTGGGCCCCGGCGTTCGCCGGGGTGGTGAAAAGCTTTGGGCTGCGCTCCAGACTCGGGCGGGGGCGAGCGTCGCCGGGCTAACGCTCGCGCTCGTCGCCTTCATCGCGCTTGATTATGCGACCATGCCCCCGCCGCTCCCCGGTTACGCCCAGGTCCGCGCCGCATGGCATCCATCCGAAGCGTGGCTCTATGACCGAAACGGCGTGCTGATCGACAGCGCGCGGGTCGATTTCAAGGCGCGCCGCCTCGCCTGGACCCCGCTCGACCACATCGCCCCGGTGGCGCGCACGACGATCGTCGGTGTCGAGGACCGCCGCTTCTTCTCACACGGCGGCGTCGACTGGCTCGCGCTCGCCGGGGTCGCGCGCGACAAGGCCAAGGGCGAACGGCGCGCGGGGCGAGTACGCTGTCGATGCAGGTCGCCGGTTTCCTCGCGCCCGACCTTGCCGCCCCCGGCCAGCGCCATTTCTGGGACAAGATCCGCCAGATGCGCGCCGCCTGGGCGCTCGAATCACGCTGGTCGAAGGATCAGATCCTCGAAGCCTATCTCAACCTGGCCGGGTTTCGCGGCGAAGCGCAGGGCATTGGCGCGGCCGCGCTCGGGCTGTTCGGCAAGACCCCCGACGCGCTCGCCCGCGATGACGCACTGCTACTGGCGGCGCTGCTGCCCGATCCGCAGGCCGACGCCGGAACCGTCGCGCGGCGCGCCTGCGCCGTATCGCACGAGCAGGACTGCGGGCGTTTTGCCGGGGAAGCCGCCTCGATGCTCGGCCCGGCGCGCAGCCTCGCGCTTGATCCCGGCCTTGCCCCGCATCTGTCGGACCGGTTGCTGACCAAGCCCGGGCTCAAGGTGACCACCACGCTCGATCGCCGCATCCAGACGCTCGCCATCGTCGCCTTGAAGCGGCAGTTGCAGGGCCTTGGCGGCGCGCGCGCCCGCGATGGCGCGGTGGTGGTGGTCGACAATGCCAGCGGCGACGTGCTGGCGTATGTCGGCGGCATTGGTGGGGCGTCGACCGCGCCCGCCGTCGACGGCGCGAACAGCTATCGCCAGGCGGGATCGACGCTGAAGCCGTTCCTTTATGCCCAGGCAATCGAGAAGGGCTATCTGACCCCGGCCTCGATCCTCGACGATTCGCCGGTGCAGCTCGATACGGCGTCTGGCCTGTACGTGCCCCAGAATTACGATCGCGGCTTTAAGGGGCCGGTGTCGGCGCGTTCGGCGCTGGCGGGGTCGCTCAACGTGCCTGCCGTGCGCACCTTGCTGCTCGTCGGGGTCGATCCGTTTCGCGACCGACTATGGGATACGGGCTATCGCGGGCTGGTCGAGGATGGCGAGTATTACGGCTATTCGCTTGCCTTGGGATCGGCTGAAGTCACCCTGCTCGAACAGGCTGATGCTTACCGTAGCCTCGCGCAAGGCGGGCGCTGGTCACCGCTGCGGCTGACGCTCGATGCACCGCACACCGCCCCGCGCGCGATTACCACCCCGCAAGCCGCATGGATCGTCGCCGACATGATGGCCGACGCCAATGCCCGCGCGGTCACTTTCGGGCTCGATTCGGCGCTGCATTTGCCCTTCTGGGCGGCGGTGAAGACGGGGACGAGCAAGGCGTTGCGCGACAATTGGTGCATCGGCTTCACGCAGAAATACACGGTTGCCGTGTGGGTCGGTAATCTCGAGGGCGATTCGATGCGTGCGGTGTCGGGCGTCAGCGGCGCGGCACCGGTGTGGCGCGACATCATGCTGTCGCTCAATGCCGAGGAACGCGGCACGCCGCCGCCGCGCCCGGCGGGCGTGGAAGCGCGCGCGATCACCTTTGCGCGCGCGATCGAACAACCGCGCACCGAATATTTTCTGGCCGGCACCGGGCAAAGCCACATCGCCTTCGCGCCCGACGAATCGCGCCGGCCGCGTATCACCAATCCGGTGTCGGGCAGCGTCTATGCGATCGACCCGGACATCCCGCACGACCGGCAACGCCTCGCGGTGGATGTTTCGGGCGCGGTGACGGCGCACCGTTTGTGGCTCGACAAGACCGACATTGGAGCGGCGGATTCGCAACCCGAAATCATCGCCGGGCCGGGCACGCACCGCTTGCGCCTCACCGATGTCGGCGGGCGCGTGGTCGATCAAGTGATGTTCACGATTCGCTGAAACACCGGCCGCGCCGAGGGCGCGGCCGGTGCGATATGGTTTAGCGATAGAAGCCGCGGATCACGTCGATGACATAGCCGCGCCGCGTATCGACCAGGATCACGTCGTCATAGTGCCGGATCCACTGCTGGCCATAAGCCGGACGACGCAGATGATAGCGCCATGGATCGGCGATGATGTAGCGCGGGCCATAATAAGGCGCGCCGATGCGCAGGCCGGGGCGGAACGCGGTGTAACGGAACGGCGCTTCCCAGTGGCCGCGCGCATACCAATTGGGGTTGCGATCACGCCAGCCGCGCCAGTCATCGCGGCCCCACGCGCGCTCCCGATCGCGTACGTCTTCCCGATAATCGTGGCGGGCGTCGCGGAGATCGCGCTGGTCGCGCCGGATGTCTTGCCGGTCCCGGCGCAGGTCTTCGTTCGATTGAGCACTGGCGGCAACCGGGACGAGAGTTGCAGCGAGCAGCGCGGTGGCAATGAATTTGCGCATCATATCCTCCATGTCTGGCCGACCGGATCAAGAGGTCAAGCCATGCAAGGGATTTTGGCAAGCGCGCCCTGAACGGTTTGCGAACACAGATGACAGGATTTTGTCAGGATTGCCGAAAGGGCGTTTCGCCCCGTTACGGCGTATCGCGGCCGCCACCGGTGTTGTTGTTGCCGCCCTGGCCGCCACCAATCGCGCCGACCGTGCCGATATTGCCGAACAGTTCGTCGAAGAAGCTGCGCTTCTTGCCCAAGGTCGGCGTGGTCTTGCCCGAGGGGCTGATCGACGCGACCTGCTCGGCCCCCGAGCGCCGCACCGCCGACACGACGCCGCGCGAATCGAAGCTGATGCGCAGCGTCACCTGATCGCGGACATGCGGATTATTATAGGCAAAATTGCGCACGTCGCGCGAAATGTAATACCAGTCGCCCTGGTTGAATTCACTGGTGAAGGTCGGCTTGCCGAGCACCGCCAGCACAGACTGGCGGGTATCCGTGCCCGCCTGGACCGAATTCACCAGATCCGAATCGATGACATAGCCCTGATGCCCCTTCAGCGGAACGCAGGCGCTGGCCCCGAACACACTGGTGGCGAGGGCAGCGGCCGTCATCAGGCGGACGGACTTGGGGCTCATCGACACTCTCCACAGGCACGCAAAGGTCCGGGACGCATTGCATCGCGGACAGGGAGCCTCAATATGCCGGGAAACGCGGCCAAACAAGGGCGCATGGGGAACAAGGTTTTGGGCTGGCTTACCAGATTGCTGGGCGGGGGAGCGCGATACGGTCGCGTTGCGGCTGTACAATGGCGTGATCGAACGCGCGCGCGCGCCGCATTGGTATGAGGCGGGCGGCGTGCCCGATACGCTCGACGGGCGTTTCGATATGGTGGCGGCGGTGCTGGCGCTGGTGCTGTTGCGACTGGAAGGAGACGCCGAATCGGCCTCCGTCAGCGCGCGCCTGACCGAGCGTTTCGTCACCGACATGGACGGACAATTGCGCGAAAGCGGCATTGGCGACATCGGGGTCGGCAAGCATATCGGCAAGATGATGAGCATGCTTGGCGGGCGGCTGGGCGCATATCGCGATGGGCTGGCGATGGGCGATCTCACTGCGGCGCTGCAGCGCAATCTCTATCGCGGCGTCGACCCCACCCCGCCCGCGCTGGCACATACGCAAGCCGCGCTGATCGCCTTTCGCGACGCGCTCGCCGCCACCCCTGCCCCCGCGATGATCGCTGGAGACTTGCCATGACCACCCCAGAATTTTCGCGACTGGAGCGAATCGACACGATCGGCGAGGGGGCCCGCAGCGTCTCGATCACCGCCGATGCGACCGAACGGGCAGCACTGGCGGAACGGTTTGGCCTGCTCGCGGTCGATCGGCTGGAGGCGACCTTCCGCGTGCAGCGCGATGCGGCGGGCGTGGTGGCACGCGGCGAAGTGCGCGCGTCGGTGGTGCAGGCGTGCTCGGTGACCGAGGAGCCGTTGCCCGTCACCGTCAGCGAAGACGTCGCCTTGCGCTTCGTCACCGAGCAGGAAGCCGCCGCCGAGGAGGAAATCGAACTCGATCTCGATGCGCTCGACACGATGCCCTATGACGGGGCGGCGATCGATCTCGGCGAAGCGGCGGCGGAGACGATGGCACTGGCACTCGACCCGTTCCCGCGCGGCCCCAATGCAGCGGCGGCGCTGCGCGAAGCAGGGGTGATCAGCGAGGAAGAGGCCAAGCCCGCAGGGGCGTTGGCCGGTTTGAAGAGCCTGCTGGCGAAGGATTAATCCTCTTCAGGGCCCAATGCTGGATCGAGATCGCGCGGACGAACGAAGCGCACCAGCCGCGCGCTCCCCGCCGCCAGATCGGCCCAGCCCCCTTCGAACGCGAGTTCGGCGATAGTCGCGGTCGGATATTTGGCCTCAAGCGCGACGCGCGCGGGCTCGTCCGAGTTCGGAACCAGCAGCATCGCCAGATCCTCCAGCCCGGGATTGTGGCCCACCAGCAGGACCCGCGCGCTATCCTCGGAAAATTCGTGGACGATATCCAGCAGCGTAACCGCCGAAGCGAGGTAGATGCGCCGATCCCACTCGGGCGCAAGCGTGCGGCCATAGCCCGTTTCGACCTGCGCCAACGTCTCTACCACACGGAGCGCGGGCGAGGCGATGATGTGATCGAACACCGCGCCACCACTGCGCAAATAGCCGCCGATCAGCGCGGCGGCGCGTTTGCCGCGCGCGTTGAGGGCGCGGTCATAATCGCGGAGCGCAGGATCGTCCCACCCCGATTTGGCGTGGCGGAGCAACGTCAGCGTCTTGGTGCCGGCGGTCATGCGAGTCTCCGTCAGGCGGTTTCGCGCGCCTCATGCCCCGTTTGCGCGGCAGAGGGAAGCGCCGCTGCACGCGCCACCGCTTCATCCAGCGTCACGCGCGTGATGCGGACGCCCGGCGGGAACGCCGTCAGCAACCGCGATGGCATCGCGGCAGACAGCAGAACGAACACGCCGTGATCGTCGGCGCGGCGAATCAAGCGCCCAAATGCCTGCGCCAGCCTTGCCCGCACGATGCGATCGTCATAGCCGCTACCGCCCCCTGCCAGACGCCGCGCGGCGTGCAGCACGGTCGGCTTGGGCCAGGGCACGCCCTCCATCACCACCATCCGCAGCGAGCGGCCCGGCACATCGACTCCGTCGCGCAGCGCGTCTGTGCCGAGCAAGGAGGCCGCCGGAGCATCGCGAAAAATATCGACCAATGTGCCGGTGTCGATCGGGTCGACATGCTGGGCGTAGAGCGGCAACCCCTCGCGCGCGAGCCGATCGGCAATGCGAGCATGGACGCCGCGCAACCGCCGGATCGCGGTGAACAGGCCCAACATCCCGCCGCCGCTCGCCACGCCGAGCCGCGCATAGGCATTGGCGAGCGCGCCCATGTCGCCGCGCTTCACATCGGTGACGATCAGCACCTCGGCCTGCGCCGCATAATCGAACGGCGACGCCGCCTCGAACCGGCTTGCGCCGCGCAGCAGATGTGTCGCCCCGGTGCGCGCCTCCGCCACGTCCCAATCGCCGCCGCCGCGCAAGGTCGCCGAGGTCACCAGCACGCCATGCGCGGGTTTCAGCACGGTCTCGGCAAAGGGCCGCGTCGGATCGAGCCAATGGCGGTGCAGGCGACATCATAATCGCGCCCCTCGACCCGATCGACCGCCATCCAGTCGACGAAATCGGGCGAGGCGGGGCCACCGATCCGCGCGAGCAGCGACAGCCACGCCGCCACCGTCTCGGCACGCCAGCCGAGTGAGGCCACCGCGCCTTCGATGCGCGCGCGCGCCGGGCCATCCATCCAGTCGGGCGCTTCGTCGAGCACCGCCTCGAGTCGCCGCCCGAGCGCCACCAGCGGGCGCACCAACGCATCCAGCGCTTCCGCCGCCGGACCTGCCGCCTCGATCAAGCCGGGATCGGGTTCGGCCAGTTCGGTCTCCAAGCCATAGCCCCGC
>NZ_JSBN01000063.1 GCF_000797515.1 Sphingomonas sp. Ant H11 | reverse complement strand
CCTTTGTGCGAGAAAAGGCTCGCACGAAGACACAAAGCCACGAAGATAGAAGAAGAGTTATTTGCCGAGCACGCGCCCGGCCACCGCATCCAGCATCGCCAGTACGCCCGGATCGCGCGACGCGGGGGCGGTGATCAGCGCGTGGTCGAGCACGGTGTCGAGCGGGGAGGGCGTGCGCTCGCTTGGCAGGGCTGCGACCAAAGCCGCCAACGCCTTGCGCGCGATTTCGCCGTTCGCGCCCATTTGCTTGATGACTTCGGCCACTTCGACGAACGCGGCTTCCTCGCGCCAGCAATCATAGTCGGTGACCATTCCGATCAGCGCATAGGGCATCTCCGCTTCGCGGGCGAGCTTGGCTTCGGGCATTGCGGTCATGCCGATCACGTCGGCACCCCATTGGCGGTAGAGCAGGCTTTCCGCGCGGCTGGAGAATTGCGGGCCTTCCATCGCCAGATAGGTGGCACCCTTGGTCACTGCGCCGCCCGCTGCCGCGACCGCTTCCGCCGCATAGCCCGACAGGCGCGGGCACACCGGTTCGGCCATCGACACATGCGCGACCATGCCGGTGCCAAAGAAGCTGGATGCGCGCGCGACGGTGCGATCGATGAACTGATCGACCACGACAAAATGCCCTGGCGGCAGTTCCTCGCGCAGCGACCCGATCGACGAAATGGCGATGATGTCGGTGCAACCGCTGCGCTTCAGCGCGTCGATATTGGCGCGGAAGTTGAGCTCCGACGGGCTGATGCGATGCCCGCGTCCGTGGCGCGGCAGAAAGACGAGTTCGACGTCGCCGATCGACCCGAACAGCAATTCGTCCGACGGCTGCCCCCATGGCGTATCGACGCGGTGCCAGCGCGGATTGTGCAAGGCATCGATCGCGTACAGGCCCGATCCGCCGATGACGCCCAGTTTCCACTTTCCGCTCATGCGGGTTTCCCTTCCTGTGATTCCAGCCGTGCCAGCCACGCTTGCGCTTGCTTTGGTTCGCCGACGGCGTGTGCCGATACGGGGCCGCGCGATGCAACAAAATCCGCGTGGAGCGCAAAGGGCGGCATCGATAATTGTTCGCGCAGTTGATCGGCGGTTTCGCCCAATTCGGTCAGTTCCAGCACCGTCGGGGCCGCCTTGGCGGCGTGAGCCCGGTCTTTGGTGTGGCCGAACAAGCCCCACTGGCCCGCCGCCGTCCGCTGCAGCGCGGCGAGCAGCAGCGTGCGATATTCGGTTTCGATTTCGGCGCGACGGTCGTCGAGCCGGGCGAGGCGGTCTGCTTTTGCCATGGCTCAGACGACCGTCATGTCGCTTTGATAATGATGCCAGGCGAAGATCGCGGCGGCCCCACGGTGCGGACGCCACGGCTCGGCCAGGTCACGCACCAGCTTCTCGCTTGGGCGCGCCTCGTGGCCGAGGATACGGCCAATTTCAATTTGCACCGCCAGGTCGCCCGCCGGCCAGATGTCGGTCCGGCCTTCTGCGAACAGCAGATAGATTTCGGCGGACCAGCGCCCGATGCCCTTGACCGCGACCAGCTTGGCGATGGCTTCCTCGTCATCCGCAGGCAGATGGTGCAGATCGAGTTCGCCGCTCGCCACCAACGCCGCGAGGCTGCGCGCATAACCCGCTTTCTGGCGCGACAGGCCCGCCTCGCGCAGCGTCTCGTCGGTTGCGCCAGTGATATTGGCCGGGTTGTCGAGCGAGCCGACCAGCCCCTCCAGCTTGTTCCACACACTTTGCGCGGCCTTGGTGCTGACCTGTTGCCCGATGATCGTGCGCAGCAGCGTGGCATAGCCGCGCTCGCGCAGACGCGGTTCGGGATAGCCGACCCGGGCGAGTGCGGCCGCAAAGGCGGGTTCCCGCTCCGCCAGCGCGTCCAGCGCGGTTTTCAACTGATCGGCGCTGAGGCCCATGCGGTGATACCTTGATCGGGGCCGCATCTGGCGGCATGGCGGTGGAGACAGTCGCTATCGCAAAGGAACGTTCATGCCCAAGCTTATCGTCGTGACCCGCGAAGGGGAAGAACGCGAGCTCGCCGGTGAGGCCGGTCTTTCTGTGATGGAAGTCATTCGGGACGCGGGGATCGATGAAATTCTGGCGCTGTGCGGCGGCTGCTGTTCATGCGCGACCTGCCACGTTCATGTCGACCCGGACTTTGCGGCCAAACTGCCCAAGATGAGCGAAGACGAGAACGATCTGCTCGATTCCTCGGCCGACCGCGACGCGACCTCGCGCCTGTCGTGCCAGATCGAACTGACCGATGCGCTGGACGGGTTGAAGGTCCGCATCGCCGCCGAGGATTGAGGCGACAAGCGGGCGGCGCGGTCGCCGCCCGTACCCTCTATTTGAAGCGTAACACCGCCGTCGGTGCATCCTTGGTGGTCGGTGTCGCTTTCCACGTCACGGTCTTGCGCGTGCCCGTCGTCACCGCGCCGTCTTCCTGATTCTGGCTGACGATCTCGGCATCGGTATCGAGCGTGAAGGTGCCGTCGAGCTGGCTTGTCGGCCCCTTGTCGGTCATGCCGCCTGCCAGCCCCTTGCTGGCGTCGCTTTGATTGGCATAGCCCGGTGCCTTGATCCGCACCGTATTGTTCGCCCGCACTTCCAGCGCGATGAACGGAAACAGCACCTCCGCGTCCAGATTATACGGCCACAGAAAGCCGCGATCGAGCGTGCCGGAAATGGCATAATCGATGCTGAACTTGCCGTCGCCGAGATAGGTCACCTTGCGATAGCCAATTTCCTTGGCGAGCGTCGCGGCGATCGCGCGGTTCTTGGCATCGGTTGCGGTCTTGTCATCGGTTTCGGCGGGCTTGGTGTCCTTCGGGACCGGTTTCTGCTTAGCGATTTTCTGGAGCGTGGGCTCTTCATCGTCGGTGGCGGCGGGGTCGGTCCCCTTGGCATCGCCGTCGCCGCCATCCTTCATACCCTTGGCGAACTCGCCGCCCAGATCGACCGCGATCACCTCCCCGACATAGGTGAAGGTGAAGTGCCGGTCGGCGTCGATCCGCAAGCTCGACACGAACGTGCCGGGGGGTCAGCACGCAGCTGGCCAAGGCAAAGGGCAAGAGCAGCACGCCGAGCAGCTTTGGTGTCAGCCGCCGCGCGAGACGTGCCGCCATGTCGAACCTCCCGTTCAGCGTGACGCCACCGCGTACAGCGCGATGGCCGCTGCGTTCGACACGTTCAGGCTTTCAACCTTATGGGAGATCGGCAAACGCGCAAGCTCGTCGCAATGCGATGCCGTATTCTGCCGCATCCCTTCGCCCTCGGCACCCAGCACCAGCGCGACGCGCTGCGTGCCCATCGCCTGGGTTAAGGTCTGCGTGGCCTCGCCGGTCAGCCCGACGCGCCAGAAACCGGCTTCAGCGATCTCCTCGAGCGCGCGCGCGAGGTTGACCACACGCACCCATGGCACGATTTCGAGCGCACCCGAGGCCGCCCGCGCGATCGTGCCCGATTCGGGTGGCGCATGCCGGTCGGGCGTGACGATGCCGAGCGCATCGAACGCGGCGGCCGAGCGCATGATCGCGCCGACATTGTGCGGGTCGGTCACCTGGTCGAGCACCAGCAACGGGCGCTGGTCGCCTTCGCCCTGCTGCAGCAAATCGCCGAGCCACATATCCTCCAGCGGATCGACCTCAGCCACCAGCCCCTGATGCGGGGCATCGCCCGGCACCAGCCGTGCGAGATCGGCAACATCGGCATAGACGATCGGGATCACCGGCGGGATGTCGAGGCTGGCGGCGGCCTCACGCGTCACCCAGAGTTTGCGCACTACCCGTTCGGGGTTGGCGAGTGCTGCGGTGACGGCGTGGCGTCCCCAAAAACGGGGGCGACCGGCAGGGGCCTGTGACGGGCGATGTCCACGGCGAGCCATCAGTTGGTCTCCACGATCGAAGCGCGCAGCGCGCGCGCAGTAAGCATAAGGTCAAAGGCAAGCGGTACAGACACGGGTTTATTCATCCTCGTCGGAATAAGCGAAAGGCTCGGTCACCGCCGGTTTGGTCGGCAAGGGCGGGCGGGGCAGGGCCTTTTCGGCATTGGCGGCATTGACCAGGAACGACGCGAGAATGGTCGAGGCCTGGCGCATGTCATTGCCCTTCAAATGGTCGAAGGTGTCGATGCTGGAATGGTGGACGCGGCTGTCATAGTCGAGCGGATCCTGGATGAACTGGAAGCCGGGCGCGCCGACCGCCTGCATGAAGACATGGTCTGTGCCGCCGGTGGTGCGGATCACCACGTCCTTCGCCCCCATCGGGCCGAACGGGGCGAGCCACTCGCGGAAGATCGGCACCACCGCCGGATTGTTCTCGGCATAGATGCCGCGCACCTTGCCCGAGCCATTGTCGAGGTTGAAATACGCGGCCAGCTCGCCCCAGCCGGGCTTTGGCGTGATCGGCCAACGGTTGGACCAGCCCATGTACAGCGCAAGCCCGGTCTGTTTCGGGTCGCTCGGGTTGCCACGCGTGGCGAGGTGGCTTTCGACATAAGAAAGCGAGCCGAGCAAGCCCTGCTCCTCGCCCGCCCACAAGGCGAAGCGGATCGTGCGCTTGGGGCGGATGCCGGTTTTGGCGATGATCCGCGCGGCTTCCATCACCATTGCCGAGCCGGCACCATTGTCGGCAGCACCATCGCCCGCGACCCACGAATCGAGATGGGCACCGGCCATCACATAACCGGCCTTGGGATCGGAACCGGGGATTTCGGCGATGACGTTATAGGCGCGCGTGTCGCTATCGTCGAAGCGCACGTCGCTGTTGATCTCCACTGTCGGTGCAGGGCCGATCTTGGCGAGGCGGGCAAGGCGGCGATAATCCTCCGCTGCGATCTGAACTGCGGGCAGCGACGGCGTATCGCCGACCCCGAAGGTGTAGCCCTCGCCGCTGACGAGTTTGCCGTCGCGATACGCCATCGTCGCCATTGCGACCGCCCCCTCGCTCTTCAGGAAGGCATCGAGCTTCTTCGCAAAATCGAGGCGCTTCAGGCGGCGGTCGGCGGCTTCGGGATTGTAGGTGGGCTGTTGATATTGGTCGAGCTTGCCAAGTTCTTCGCCGGTATAGCGCTGGAAGGGAGCCTCGCCCGGTTCGGAGCCAGTGTTGGGCAGCGTGACCATGACGATCTTGCCCGACAGCTTGCCGCGCCACTTGTCGAAATCGCGCACGCGTGAAATCGGCGCGACGATGACCGGTGCCGCAATCGGCCCGTTGGTGCCGGGCGTCCACGCAATGGGGATCGCGGTGAGCTGGATCGGGCGCGGGGTCAGCATCTTCACGCTGGAACTGACGATGGACCAGCCGCGACCGAAATCGAAGCCTTCCTTGTGGACGTTCTTCAGCCCCCATTCGGTGAACTTCGCCTGGGTCCAGGTCTCCGCCGTGCGCATCGCGGGGGAATTGGTCATGCGCGGGCCGATCACGTCGGCGAGATGTTCTGCGGTCAGCATCACTTCGCTATGGGCAATGCCCTCGTCGATGATTCGCGTGGTTTGCGTGCGATCAACCGACTGGCCGAGCGCGGGCGCGGTGACGAGCGCTGCGCAGGTGGCAAGAAGCAAGACACGACGCATGATGAAACCCCCAACGAAAAATGACTGTGTCCGCGTGGGTATGCGCGGCGCGAGGCGCGTGCAAGGTCGCTCTTGTCGCAATGTGGTTGACCTTAGCCGTTGACAGGGGCGCATGTGGTCGGCATTGGCACGCCTCGCTTTTTTTGAAGCGACCATCCTTTCCCAAAGGATGCGCGCCTGGGGACAGGTGGCCGAGTGGTTAAAGGCAGCAGACTGTAAATCTGCCCGTGCAAGCGTACGCTGGTTCGAATCCAGCCCTGTCCACCAACCTTCTTGCCGGAAGGAAGCAAGCGATGAACTCGGTTTACACCGCGCTCGGCACCACCATTTTCGAAGCGATGTCGGCGCGTGCTCGGGCGACCGGCGCGATCAATCTTGGCCAGGGTTTCCCCGACGGGCGCGGCCCCGAGGATGTGCTCGCCGAAGCGGCGCGCGCGCTGATCGAGGAGTCGAACCAATATCCGCCGATGGCAGGCACGCCCGCGCTGCGGCAGGCGGTGGCGGACCATTACCGCGTGCATCAGGGGCTCGATCTCGATCCGAGCGAGGTAATCGTTACGTCTGGTGCGACCGAGGCGCTGGCAGCGGCGATCTTCGCTTTGGTGTCGCCGGGCGACGAAGTGGTGATGTTCCAGCCGCTCTACGACGCCTATCTGCCGCTAGTGCAGCGCGCCGGGGGCGTGGCGAAGCTGGTTCGGCTCGAGCCGCCTGAATGGCGCATCACCGCCGATGCGTTGGCGGCGGTGGCCAGCGACCGGACGCGGTTGGTGCTGCTCAATTCGCCGCTCAACCCGACGGGTACGATGATCGCGCCCGATGAACTCGCGTTGCTCGCCGATTTCTGTGTGAGCCATGATGCGATCGCGATCTGCGATGAAGTGTGGGAGCATGTCGTGTTCGACGGGCGGCACCACCGCTCGCTGATGGCGCAGCCCGGGATGCGGGCTCGCACGGTCAAGATCGGTTCGGCCGGCAAGATCTTCTCGCTGACGGGGTGGAAGGTCGGCTGGATGTGCGCCGCGCCCGCGATCTCCTCGGTGCTGGCCAAGGCGCATCAGTTCCTGACCTTCACCACGCCCCCCAATTTGCAGGCGGCGGCGGCGTTCGGGCTGTGCAAAAATATCGGGTATTTCGAGGACATGCGCGCGGGCTATCAGCGCTCGCGCGATCGTCTGGCGGCGGGGTTGACCGGACTCGGTTATAGCGTGCTGCCGAGTGCGGCGACCTATTTCCTCAATATCGACCTGATCGCCTCGGGCGTCGACATGGACGATGTCCTGTTCGCGCGCTGGCTGCTGGAGGAGGCGGGAGTGGCGACGATCCCGGTGTCTGCCTTTTATGCCGAGGACGCGGTACGGAGCGTCGTGCGACTGTGCTTCGCCAAGCAGGACGCGACGCTGGATGCTGCGCTGGAACGGATGGCGCGGCGACCGTGATGCGCTCGCGTCAAATCGTTTTCAGTAGCCCCCGCTCGGTCAGGTAGCCCGTCACCAGCCGCGCGGGCGTCACGTCGAAGGCCGGGTTCGCGGTGCCGGAGGCGGTGACGCGGATGCGCCCGCCTTCCCCTGCGACATGGGTCACTTCGTCGCCCGAGCGCTCCTCGATCGGAATGTCCGCCCCCGTCGCGGTGCTTGCGTCGAAGGTGGTGTAGGGCAAAGCGACATAGAAGGGCACGCCATTGTCCCGGGCGGCGAGCGCTTTCAGATAGGTGCCGATCTTGTTGCAAACATCGCCATTGGCGGTCACGCGGTCGGTGCCCACAATGACGGCATCGACCTGGCCCGTCATCATCAAATGGCCACCGGCATTGTCGGCGATCACGGTGTGCGGCACGCCATGCCCGGCAAGTTCAAAGGCGGTGAGCAACGCGCCTGATTGCGCGGGCGCGTCTCGTCGACCCAGACATGCACCGGAATGCCGGCGTCATGCGCCAGATAGATGGGCGCGGTGGCGGTGCCGTAATCGACCGTCGCCAGCCACCCGGCATTGCAATGCGTCAGGATGTTGAGCGGACGATCGGGGTGCTTCGCATGAAGCGCGCGGAACAGCGCGAGGCCGTGTTCGCCGATCGCCTGGTTCAGCGCGACATCCTCGTCGCAAATGGCATCGGCGCGCGCGAACGCGGCTTGGGCACGGTCAGTGGCGGGGAGGGGGCGTACCGTCTCCATAACCTGATCGAGCGCCCATTTCAGATTGACCGCAGTCGGGCGCGAGTCGAGCAACAACGTGTAGGCCGCATCAAGCGCGCCGTCCGATCCGTCCTCCGCCAGTGCCATCGCCAGCCCATAGGCTGCGGT
Organism: Sphingomonas sp. Ant H11; assembly: GCF_000797515.1. Classification (GTDB taxonomy): domain Bacteria; phylum Pseudomonadota; class Alphaproteobacteria; order Sphingomonadales; family Sphingomonadaceae; genus Sphingomonas. The sequence continues at coordinate 104,510 of NZ_JSBN01000063.1, read as the reverse complement.
CGCACCGATCAGTGGCGCGCCGCGCGTCCACATCTCCCGGATTGCCCGCTCGGCATCGCGCGCTGAGCGGAGTTCGACCCATTTCACGGTCCACGGCAGTTCGCGCTGGTCAAGAATGCGCGCGCCGGCACCATCGGCGGTGCGCGTGATCGAGCGTTGATGCGTGCCTTGGAGGATCATCGCGGGTCCTTAAAAGAGATCGTCGAAGGTGATGATATCCCCGCCGTCGCCCGAGCGATCGATCAGTCGCGCGTTCATCCCCGCACCGCGTGCTGCTGCGATTTCCTCGGGCGTGTCCGACAGGAACAGCACCTCGCCCGGCGACATCCCGATCGCCGCGGCGATCCTGGCATAGGAGGAGGCCTCACGCTTCGGCCCGGTGGTGGTGTCGAAATAGCCCGAAAAGAGCGGGGTCAGATCACCTGCCTCACTATGTCCGAAAAGCAGTTTCTGCGCGGGCACTGAGCCGGACGAAAAGACGTAGAGCTTGATCCCCGCCGCGTGCCAGCGATGCAAGCCTGCGGCCGCATCGGGATAGATATGCCCGGTAAAAGCGCCGGAGGCATAGCCATCGGCCCAGATCATGCCTTGCAGCGCCTTGAGCGGGGTCGCCTTTCGATCTTCATCGATCCAGCGCAGCAGCGTGGCGACCGCGTCGCCGGGTTCGCTGGCGGCGACTTCGGCCAGGATCGGCGCGGTTTCCGCCGGGTGCGCCGCAATATAGTCGGCCAGGCGTGTACGGGCATACGGAAACAACACCTCCGCGACGAAGGCGATGCTTGACGTGGTGCCCTCGATATCGGTGAGGATCGCCTTCACGCGGTTGCGGGTTCCAGGCGCGGGAAGCGCTCGGCAATGTCGCTGCCGGTAAAGGCGGCGACCCAGCCATCGGGGTTCACGAACAGCCGGATCGCGGTAAAGCGCGGGGCTGCCCCCATATCGAACCAATGCCGCATCCCGGCTGGCACCGAGATCAAATCCCCCGCGCAGCACAGCATGTTGAACACGCGCCCGTCATGGTGGAGCGTGAACAGCCCTTCGCCGTCGATGAAGAAGCGCACTTCATCCTCGCCATGCGTGTGTTCGGACAGGAATTTTTCGCGCAGCGTCGCGCGGTCGGGATGATCGGGCGCGATCCGCGCGACATCGATCGACTGATAGCCGCCCTCTGCCGTCAGCCGCGCCACTTCGTCCGCATAGACCGTGAGCACATCGCTGTCGGTTGTGACGGGCTTGAGCGGCCAGCGTTCGAAGCGGACTCCCGCCTGCTGCAGTGTCGCCTCGATCTCAGCAGCGTCGGTGGTGTCGAGCAGCGGCGTCGCGGCATCATCCTCGGCAAAGACTTGCAGGCGGCTCATCGAAAGCTCCTTTCGGCCAGTTCGGCGGCGATCATCCATTCCACCGCCTCGATCACGCGCTCGGCCTCGGCCATGTCCTGGCCCCAGCCATACAAACCGTGGCTGCGGATGAGATAGGCCGGGATTGCACCCGGTGCCAGCAGGCGAGGGGTGATTGCCGCGTCGAGCACGGCCATGTCCTGGCTGTTGTCGACGATCGGCAGCACCGCCGATGTCTCATGCGTCACGATGCCGGGCAGGGCCTTCAGCATTTCGTGGCCGGTAAGGGTATATCCATCGCCTGGCGTCGCGCGGCTGAGGCCTACTGCGGTGGCCGAGTGGCTGTGCAGTATTGCGCCGCATGCGGGAAACAGACGGTATAGCGTCAGGTGCAGCGCGGTTTCGGCGGAGGGTTTCTTTCCGTCGAGCGACACGCCTTCGGCATCCACGCGCATCACATCGTCACGCGTCAGGCGTCCCTTGTGCGACCGGATACGGTGACGGCGAAGCTGCCGTCGTCCAGCCGCGCCGAATAATTGCCCGATGTCGCGGGAGCCCAGCCTTTGCCATCAAGCCAGCGCCCGACCGCGACGATCGCGTCCTGCGCCTTGGGAAAGGAGATTGCGGTCATGCCTGTGCCGGGACACGGGCTGGAGCGGGTAACGGGAATCGAACCCGTGTATTCAGCTTGGAAGGCTGCTGTACTACCATTGTACTATACCCGCTAAGCCCAGCAATTCCGCCATTCTGTGGCGTCTCGTCAGACTGCGTTCCGACATTCCGATTGTCGGAATTCCGACAATCCGCGTCGATGCGCGTTTGCGATAGCGTGCACATGGCGTTGACGCAAGCCGCGCGGCTGGGGGTGCTGGTCACGCACTCGCCCCGTTGCGCTTGGCATTGCGCGCGTCGCGTTCGGCGCTCATCATGATCGCGCGCGCGGCCATGCCGGTGGTGCGCGGCATGTACACCTCCAGAATGCGCTTCGTTTCGTCGAGACTGTGGCCGGTGATCGCGGCGATCAGTTGATCGGCCAAGCCCAGCTCTCCAAGCACGACGACACAGGTGCGGCGGAAATCGCGGAATTGCAGATCCAGCAAATCGGCGGACAATTCGGCAAGGCCGTCGCGCTTTGCCTTGTCCGCTGCGCTCTGGCGGAGTTCGGCGAAGCGACGCTGGAAATACATCGCCCGGCTGCGGCGCTCCTTATTGTCGCCGCTGGTCCACGTCTTATTGTCGCGCTCGTCATACAGGAGCGTCGCAATGCCGACCGCACGCGCCCGCTCGATCGCGGCCTCGATGCGCGTGCGCTCATCAGCGACCACGGGCACCTCGATCCAGACCCTCGTCTTTCCCTGGCGCAGGCGAATGCCCATGACGCGCCCGTCGGGGGCCATGGCAGCCAAAGAGGCAAATACCTCCGCATCGAGCTTGTAGGACGGGATTTCGACATATTGCGTCTGGAGCGTGCGCAGCAAATCGCCTTCGCGTTGGCCGATCTTCCAGCCCAACAGCATGGCCAGCGCCATATTCGGCTCCCCGGCATCGTCTGCAGCGGCGAGCAAGGCCGCACGCGCCTCGGGACTTGCCACCTGCTGGCGCGGTGGCGGAGCGGGCAAATCGAAATCAAGCGCCGGGTTGGTCTCGATCCATTTCTTGCTCTTGGCATAGGCGCACAGCGTTCGCAGCACGCGCAGCGTGCCATGTGCCGTAGTGAGCCGAACGACACCCTTTTTGGGGACGAGCAGCGCATCGCGGAACACCGCGACATTGTCTGGCGTGATCGCCGCGATCGGCTCCGATCCTGCCCAGGCGGAAATCGCCTTCAACTTGCTGTCATATTCGATGCGGGTGTTTTCGCCGATGAACCGGTCATCGCCAAAGCGGCCGCCCTTCTTCACGCGCGGATAGCCATCGGCCTTATACTGGGCGATGACATGATCGACGGTGGCGCGCGCGACGAACTTGGCGATGGCGCGCGGTTTGGCACCGCCGGTGCGCCAGTTGGCGACTTCCTCGTTGCGCTTCTTCGCTGCGGCGATCGCGGCCTCGATGTCGCGGCCAAGCGCCTGGCTCTTCCATCCCGCCTTGCTGAGCGTGGGCGATGGCGTCCAATAATAGCGCGTGCCCGTGGCGGTTTTCTTGGCGACCAGACCGGGAACGGAGATTTTCATGGTGGCGGGCCCTCAGATGGTGGCGCGAAGGGTGTCCTAATGTCCGCCCATTTGGGCGGAACGGTCAAGCGGCGTGTTGCAGTGGCTTTGTCGGGTTCCGGACCTGCGCGCGCGCCATCGTCTCGGCCCGCGCGGCAATGGCTTCGGCGCTTTGACTGCCAAACCAGTAGAGTTCGTGCAGTTCCTCCAGGAGGGTGAGCCGCGTATCGGCGATGGCCGGATCGATGCGACCGGCAAGGATCCAGCGCGGGTACAGTGTGCGCCGCAGCCCGATCTCGCGGCGCAAGGCGTGCACCTTCTCCGTCCAGGTGGCGAACGGTTGCTTGGCTCCGCGTGCCTCGATCGGGAAAATATGTTCCCACAGAATGGCCGACATCACCCGCAACTCCCGCGCCATCGCCTCGTTGGTCATCCGCCCCTTGGCCACCAACGCCGGATAGAGTTCGCGCCGCGCCGCCATTTCCTCGCGCAGCTCGTTCGCGCAATCGTCAAGGCTATGCGCGCAGGGGCGGGACTGCGGATCCTCGCGATAGAAGCGGAAGTGCGGGTCGAAGGTCACAGCAAGCTACCCTGCCGCTCGCTCATAACGGCATGCCGTCATGCCACAGCCCCGCGCATGGCAGCATCGACGCGTCGCGATGTGGGCGCGGGGTGCTGCGATACATCCGCAGGACGGTAGGTAGAGCTGCGGTTATCCCCTTCCCCGTAGCCCCGGCCGGCCCTCACCAGTCCCGCTGTCTGCGACGCGTCGGCTACACAGACAACGGCGGTTTCACGCGCGTCGCGTCTACCGACATAGTAATTCGATCCGCAGCGGATTGAAATGGATCCGCTCACGACGGCATCCCGTCATGCTGCACGCCGTCGAGAAGGCGACCGGCAGCCTTCTTGCCGAGCATCGCGACCTTGTATTCGTGATAGATAGATCCCAGTTCAGAGATCGGGCGAAGGACACCTGCGCTATTCAGCCAGTGCGTGCCAGCACCCACTGCGCGATGGTGACTGGTCGTCTTGGGGCCATTAGTCTCACGCCAATCCCCCCATTGCTTGAACAGGAACGGCACGCTCGCAGCCGCGCACTGGTCGCGCAGGGAGCGTGCCCAGTCCGGATGCATCGGTCGCGCGCCGGGGCCGCTCTCTCCACCGACAATTACCCAGTCAAGCTTGCCCCAAGCAATCGAAGGAGCACCTACCAGTGCGTTTACGTTGAAGCGGACCGATTTGATCGCTTTCCACTCGGGCCCTGCATCCGAGGCAGGATCGAATCCCCCCTCGCCAAGAAAGACACGGGTCAGATCGATCGGTCCTAACAGGGGCTCGCACGAGAGGAACCGCGTCGCCGCCGGTGTCGCCAGCAAATCGGGAATGCGTTCGTCGGCACGCTGCTGATCCTCGACCGAGACGCCCAGCCAGACGTTCGGCAACGGCCATTGCCACTGCGACAGTATTAGCGATCCGTCGTCGGTCCAGAGCGCATCATTCTCGGTGTCGGCCAAATCGAGGTCAAGGATCAGCTCCTCGCATGCTATCTCAATCTGATATCGCCTTCCTGTTTCGCCACCGGCGGGAATATCGATGATCCCGGCAGACCCGCAATCGATCTGGCGAGCAGGCGTGCCCTGCCACCGCTCCGCGAAATAAGCCCGCATCCGCGCCGACCGCTTGGTCAGCACTTGGTGCTGGTGCTGCGGCGTGAGCGCCATCACCGCAAAGCAGCGGTCGATCCAGTCGTCTGGCACGTTCTCGTGGAACAGGTCGCCATGGGCGTTCCAGAAGATGCGCCGTGGGCGCTTCCACCGCAGCGGTTGGAGCAAGGCCCGCTCATTGAACCGCACTTCGCCCGTCCAGACATGCCCGGCCTTGCTCGGCTTTGTGAGCCCGGTAGACGGGTGCCCCGGAAGATTACGACCGCCTGCGCGCATCGCGTAGCAGTTGGTGCAACCGGGCGAACACACGGTACAGCCATTGACGACATTTACCGTCGCATCGGTCCATTCGATCTGGGTGCCGTCACCCATCCCCTCACCCTCCCTTGCGCGAGAGGGCGGCGGCGGCGACATACGAGAACCGGGCATTCTTGATTGCTAGGGGTAGAGCGTCGAAACGGGCCACATTCTCTGCAAGCACCTTCGCCAGCCATTCAGGTACGGCAGGCACTTCCTCCACCATCCCCCGGTCCACCCCCTCGCGCATGGCGGCTAGTGCGGCGCGTGCTTCGTCTTCGTAGCCTTCCCATTGGTCGCCATCGTGATCCCACGGATTGACGACATGCGAGATCGCCCTCGCCACCCGCTCGACCTCATCCCCGGCGTCGGGGCGGGCGCGAAGACCTGCGTACTCGGCTTCAGTGATTGCCAACCACCCACGCCCTAGTTTCTTCGTTCCCTCAACAGTGCGGACTTCGAACGGGTTTTCGTCGGTGAAGTGATACCGACCGGCATCCCCGGCATCGGGGTGGGCGGTGTGGGCGAGGCGAAAACGCGCAGCAAGCTGAATAGCGGTATGGCCGTCGTTGGGGAGGCGCACAGCATATCCTCGGGTATGCGAAACGATCGCCTCAGCAAGATCACGATCAGCCTGCGTCACATCCTCGCGCACCCGCGCTATAGCCTCTTCGAAACGGTCAGAACGATCGCCCTTCATCGGATCAGGGCCGATATCGGGATACGCCACCCGGTCCACCCCTTCGCGCATGGCGGCGGAATACTGCGCGGCAATCGCCTCGGCCTGCTTGCGATAGCGGCCCCTTGCAACATCCGGATCATGGTCTTCGTAATGTGCTGCCACGCACGTGCTGCTGTTGCAGCTCGCGTCGCCGATTTCCTCTGCGGTGCCCTTTTCGTAAGCGCACACCTCGTCCCAATCGAGGCCATCCGCCTTGGCTAGAACACGGCACACCCGCTCGACCTCATCCCCGGCGTCGGGGCGGGCGGTGTAGGAACGCGTATTCCATGCATCGGCTGCCTCGGCACGGGACGCGCGTGGAGGAAGTTTAAGGCACCTATCGGTGCGGCACCAAACCTCAAAATTGATCGTTAAAAAACGCCCTGTTACCGCACCGGGGGCACGGTAGAAGTTGCGTCACATCCTCGCGCATCGGCGCGGCTTCGGGCGGGGTCATGCCACTTGCCCCGTCAAATGCTTTTGGACAGCCAGGCCGTCGGCATTCAGCGCGAACAGCAGGATGCCAGCTTCACTTTTCCGGCTGGTGGTGAGGGCTGGGCGGAGGCCGTAAGGCTTGCTCAGGCGGATCGCCGTCGCTTCGCTGCAGCCGAGCATGCGAAACTCGGCATCCATATGCAGCACGGTTGATTTCTGGCCGCGCGACAGGCCGCGCGCCACTTTGGCATGGTCGATCATGCGTTGGCCTTTCGATAGAGGGTATCGCGATCGTAGCCGGAGCCGGCGATCCCGAATTTGGTGAAGCCGCGCTTGCGCAACAGCGTCGAGACAAGGCGGCGGGTGACGGCGAAACCGAGCGCATGGCGTGGCTGATCGAGGGCGCGCGCGGCATCCCCCAGCTCGACCTCGATGCGATCGGCCAGCCAGTCGCCAAGAATGGCGTTGGCGCGCTCGAGCTGCGCGGGCGTGAGAAGAGCGGCCATCACGCGTCTCGCTCCGCTACGGTGCAGACGGCGATCGGCGGGCGCTCGATGGTGCAGGACAGCTTTATTCCGCAGTCCTCGCATTGCGACACCCTGGCCGTATGATCGTGATAGCAGTTCGGGCAGGTCCAGCACTCGACGTGCGGGCCATTGCTGCAGCGGTCGCCCGGCTTGGCGTCGTTCATCGGACGGCTCCGATCCCGATTTCAATCAGGATGCCGAGCCATTGGACGCAAAGAATGCATCCTCGAGCCTCGTCACCGTGCGGGCGGCCGTCATTCGTGAGCGCGGAGCCGCGCCAATGGCCGTATTCGATGTGGGGAATGAGGTGGCGCATCAGAACGGCACCTCATCCAGCGTGATCTCTTCGGCGAAGCGCTTTCCAGCTTTATAAATCAGCTCCTCGACGTGCTCGATTGCTAGTTGGTCGCTGATCTTATTATCGATGATAATGCGCAAAATGGCCGATGATCGGAGCGCTTCGTCACCACACTCCCACTGGCATCCATCTTGGTGACCAATCAGACTATCCGCCAATTCCTTAAAGTGATCTCGATCCGGTATCGTTTTACATACTTGAACCTGTTCCCCGGTCCTGAGGTTGCTCACCTTCATCTCAAGGATTTCGACTTGTCTTTGCAGCGCAGTTAGCGCGTCTTCCATCTCGCTCATGCGGACTTCCTTTCGTGGTGGCACATGGCGGCGATCAACTCGTGGCCATGCTGGTTGAGGGTGAAAAAGGGCATGGTGCGGGCGTGCCAGTTGCGTTCGCCAAGCTGATGCTCGCGCACCAGCGCCGGGCGATCCGGGCGATCGAGCAAGAGCGTGCCGATCGTCCGCCAGCGAATGCCGTCGCGTTTCTGCAAATCGGTCTGGTGGCGCGGCACGGCGCGATCGAGCGCCCGCAGCGCGACGCGTTGCGCGGCGGACAGGCTGTGCCAGACGCGCGCGCGGGCCGATCGGCACGGGGCACAACGACAACCGGCCCGCGGGGTGCGAGCGTCATGCTTCACAGGCCGTACCCCATGGCAGTGAGCGCTTTCGCGACCAAATTCCACACATGAAGGCGCAAGCGCTCATGGCCGAATACCTTCCCTTCGCGCTGGATGGTGTTCGAGAGCATGGCCTTGTGCAGCGCCTCGAGCGAACGACCTCGCATCGTGCGCGCGCGATAGTCGCCGCGCTGCACCGTTCCACCGATATTATCGATGGTCATGCGAGCGATCTCGCTCTTCTCTCCTGTGATCGCTGACCAAAGCTCCACCCTGATGACGATCATGCCGCGTCTCCCGTCATCGGGTGGAAGCGCGCGACGCGGACGCGGCCATCGCGGCAGGGCGCGCAGCGACCGTCGACAAGGCGGGGCATATCCTCGCCGCATGTCTCGCATTCGCCGGGTACGCCTTCGGGCACCGGCACGCGGGCGGCGCGGATCGAGCGGGCGAGGTGTTCGCTTTCCAGTTGCTGGGCAGCGTCGACAAGATCAGCCATGGGGAACGCTTTCGGGAAGAGGCAGCCCGATCTGGCGGGCATAGGTTTCGAGCTCGCGCGCACGGTCGCGCGCGGCGGCGACGCGACTGGCCAGCCGACGCCAGAGCTGATCGCGCGCGTCGATCAGACGGCCAAGTTCATGGTCCTGCTCGCGCGTGCGGTTGCGGCACCCGATCGCCTCGAGCTGGGCGATGCGCGCATCGCGGCGTTGGAGATCATCGAGACCCATTACCGGCCTCCATGTTCTCGGAGCGATCCTCGGTTTGCAGACAGGTCCGCGCCTGGCGATAGTCGCGATAACCGCCCGCCTGCGCTATTTGTTCGAGCGCTTCATGGTGCGGCACTCCTGTCGTGCGGCTCAGCTTCTTCGCGCGCCGTTTCAGCCCCTCTAAAGTGGTGAAAAGACTGTTGTTCAGACCGGCCACCATCAGCCAAGCCTCCCCTGCGACCAGGCGATGACGACGCGCAGCAACATCATGCCGATCAGGCAGGCGGCGATGGCGACGGCCGCGCGGCCGACCAATCGATCATAGGCCTGCGCATCGTGGATCAGCGGTGCGAGCCGCGACCGCTGGCGCAGCCACATGGGATGCAGCGACCGGGGATGCACCGCGCGGTAGCGCGGACGGCGCGGGAGCGGCTTCATGCGGCGCGCCCTCCGTCGATCACGCTCACGCCCGCGCCCGCATATCGAGGCGGGCGCTGGCGGCGGCGAGGTGCGAGGTATCAACCACCGCGACCAGCCCGGCCGGGATCTGACCGGCAAGCCACGCATCGACGGCGGCGGCGGGCCAACGGCTGTCGCGATGCGCGGCGCGGCTGGTGGTGCCATCCGCCTGGCGCAGCGGGAGCGGTTGCGGAAAGCCATCATGCGCGATCAGCGCATCGACCAGCCTGCACAACCACGAGACCGCGCGGTCGCGATGGCCCAGCATACCGCCCACGGCGAACAGGCCGTATAGCGTGCCATTGGCGAAGGTGGGGAGCGACGGCAGCGGCGTGATGGCAGCGGCGTCGAAGGTTTCGGTGTCGGGCGGCTGTAGCCGCCGGTCGTGCAAGCTCATGATGCGCCTCCGTTGAGAACGGAGCGCGTTGTAACGCATAACGTTACTGTGTCAAACTAAAAAGTAACGTTATGCGTTACCAGCGCATTGCGTCAGTCGTCGCCGCCCTCTTCGCACGGGTGGTGCGTCTCGCGTTCGCAATGGATGTTGTCCAAAATGCGTGCGGCGCTGTAGCAGGCCGCGATCGCGGCGATGCACAGTCCGATCGCGGGCCATACCAGCCACCATTTGCCGGGAATGCCCAGTCGCTCCCACGCCTTTGACACCAGGATCGGTAGCGTGAAGAGCGACAGGGCCAGCCATGCGCTGGCGATCACGACATCATATTGGAGAAGGCGGTGAAGCACTTCTCGGTTATGCCGCGTCGCGCTGCCGTTGGTTGAAGGGCACAAGGGCCTCGGTGACCCGTTCAATATTGCGCTGCTGTTCCGGATCGGCGGCGCGGTAGCGCGACAGCAAGGCGCGCTCGTCGGTGGCGAGGCGCATCGGGTTGTCCTCGTCGCACAGCAAGTCGGCGGGGGAAACGTCCAGCGCTTCCGCCAGCCGACGCATCATGCCGAGCGACAGTTCGCGCTTGCCGCGTTCCATCCCCGATATCTGCATCTTGGACACGCCGACGCGAAAGCCGAGCTCTTCCTGGCTCAGCTTGGCCGCACGGCGCAGCTCGAGAATGCGGTTCGGCATGTCCTCCATACGAAGGAAAGATAGAACGGTCGCGGTCACAACGCAGCTACGTATCGCGTTACACGGGATTGTCAAATTGTAACGCATAGTGTTACCAGCTTTGGAATGAAGGCTGCTCCCGGAAAATTGAAGCAATGGCAACGGGAGCGCGCGCTCACCGATGCCGAGGCCGGTGCGCATTTTGGGACGACGCGGATGACGTGGCTGCGCTGGAAAAACGGCGACATGATCCCCGGACCCGCCTTCATGGTTGAGCTGTACGTCGAAGGCGTCGCGCAGCCCAACGACTTTTACGACCTCCCGGCGCTCCGGGTCGATCGGAAGGCGGCGTGATGGAAATGGCAAGACGTTCGCGGTCATGTGCGGGCCCCCTGGCGAATCATTCGCCTATGTTCCGCATTTGTTCCTCATTTCGTTCCAACAAGTCAAATGGCTCCGTAGGAAAAATCCTAGACGGATGTGCGTGGTGAGCGCGCGCGGCGGCCCGCTCGGCTGGCTCGACAAACCGTTCGATCGCACCGCCGACGGCACCCCCGCCCGCCCAGCTATGGAGCAAGACCTATGTCGCTGAACATCACGGCGTTTTCGCTGCGCACCTTGCGCAACGGCGCATTGCCGCTGACCCCGTTGCTTGATGCCACTGCAGGCGCGACGGTAGTGGCGCTCGGCGCGCAATCCGGCCCTATCCCTGGCCCTTGCCTGATCCGGCTGATCGCCGATGAGGATCAGCGCATTTCCGCCAGCAAGGCGGCGGGCTATGTCGCACCGGCGGCGACCGGGATCAAGCTCAAGGCGGGCATCGCCCAGGATTACGAGCTCCCGGCCGGTGTCTGGTATATCAACGCGGTGGCCGGTTAATCCCGTGTCGCCTTCGGTCATCACCGTTCGCGAAATCGAGCTGCAATTGCGCGCGCGCTGCGAAAGCGTGGTGCGCGATTGCCTGCCCAATGCGGTGCGCGACGGGCATTTCCTGCGCGTCGGATCGATCGCGGGCGAGCGCGGGCAATCGCTGGCGGTGACGGTCGATGGCCCGAACAAGGGGTTGTGGACCGATTTTCGGGCAAGCCCCGGCATGGTCGGGGCGAGCGGCGACATGCTGCACATGATCGCGCTGACCAAATTCGGCGGCAATCTGGGCGATGCGGTGCAATATGCCAAATCGTGGCTGGGGATCGACCATCTCGACCCGGCGCGGCTGGCGACGATCCGGGCCGAGACCATCGCGATCGATGCCGACGCCCAGGCCCGCGCGGCGCAGGAAACCGAGGCCAAGAAGCGCGGCGCGCGGTCGCTGTGGCTTAACGGCGTGCCGCTGACCGGCGATTGCCCGGCCTCGCGCTATTTGGAGGGGCGCGGCATCGATGTCGCGCGGTTGGGGCATTGGCCGAACGCGCTGCGCTACCATGACGCGGTGTGGAACCGCGACGCGGGCATGAAGCTGCCCTGCATGGTGTCGCAGATGATCACGCCCGATGGCGTCCATGTCGCGACGCATCGCACCTGGCTTGGCCGCGATCGGCATGGGCAATGGGTCAAGGCCGATGGTGCCGATCTGGGCGTGCCGCGCGGCAACGCCAAAAAGGTGCTGGGCAAATCGGGCGGCGCGTTCGTGCCGCTGCGCAAGGGCGCGTCGCGCAAGACGCTGGGCGCGCTTTCCGGCAGCAAGAGCGGGCGGCCCGAAACGATCTACATGACCGAGGGGATCGAGGACGCGCTCACCGTGGCGATGATCAAGCCCGATCTGCGCGTGCTGGCGGGCTATTCGTTGCGCAACCTCGGGCTGATCGCCTTTCCCGCCGCCATCGCGACGATCGTCATCGTGTGCGACCGCGACGACGCGCCACCCGGTGCCGACGAGACCGAGCGGCGCAAAGCGGCCGACAAGCTCGAAGCGCTCGAACAGGCCATGGCGCGGCAACAGGCGCGTGGCCATCACGTCCAGTTCGTGATGCCGCCAAGGGGCGTGAAGGACATCAACGCCTGGCTGCTGTCGGATCTTGGGGAGCGTGTCGCATGACCCGGCGCGCGCGCCCCGACCCGGCCACATTGCCCGATAATGTCGTGTCGATCGCAGCGGCGCTCGATGCGCCAGTCGATGCGCCCGCGCTCGCCCAGGCGGGCGATGCCGCGCCCTTTGGCGGGTATGATGAGGATGACGGGCTCGATCGCCCGCGCATTCCGCCGGGATGTCCGGTCAAGCCGCTCGGTATTGGCACCGATGGCCAGACCTGTTTCTATCTCAACGTGCTTGGTCAGCTCGTGGCGCTCGGCCCGCGCGACCATGGCAAGAATAACTTCAACGCATTGTTTGCGCCGCAGACGCATTTACTGTCGAAATATTGGCCGCGTTGGTCGGAGCCGAAGGTCAGCGCCAAGACGGGCGAAATCATCAAGCCCAGCGAAATCGTCGGGTTCAAGCAAGACGAAGCAAGCGAAGCCCTTATTGGCGCATGTGGCCTGGCGGGGATTTTTGATCCGCAGGGCCGGGTGCGCGGGCGCGGCGCGCATAAGGGGCGCGGCGGCGCGCTGATCGTCCATTTCGGCGACAAGGTGATGGTCGGGCGGCGGCGTATCAACGGCACCGCCGCTGACGCCGAATGGTTCCCGACCGGCCTTATCGACGGCTATGTCTATCCGGCCGGCGAAGCCACGCCGCGCCCGCATCACGAGCCGGTCGACGAACAGCCGGTCGAGCAATTGCTGGCGCTGATCGGCACATGGCCGTGGCGGCGTCGGCTCGTCGACCAGATGCTGGCCTTGGGGTGGATTGCGCAGACCTCGATTTCCGGCGCGCTCCCCTGGCGCTCGCATCTCTTCGTGACCGGCGGGCGCGGCACGGGCAAATCGAGCTTTAACGGCAAGGATGGCCTGATCGACCGGCTGCTGGGCAGCGCGGTGCTGCGCACGGGCGGCGCGACCGAGGCGGCGGTGCGGCAGAAGCTGCGCAACCAGACGATCGCAGTCATTTTCGACGAGTTCGAACCCAACGCGTTCAACGCGCACAAGCTGTCGGCAGTGCTCGAGCTGGCGCGCGTCGCCTCGTCGGGCAGCGACATGCACAAGGGATCCTCGGACCATCAAGCGGCCGATTTCACGCTCAATTCCTGCTTCCAATTCTCGGCGATCCTGATGCCGCAAATGGAGCCGCAGGACCGTAGCCGCTTTGCCGTGCTCGAGCTCGAGCCGTTGCCGCGCGACGCGCGCAAGCTGGATCTGGAGAGCGCGAAATTGCCCGCGATCGGCGCGGCGTTGATGCGCCGCATGTTCGATGGATGGTGGCGCTACAAAGAGACCTATGACCTCTATCACGACGCTTTGACGAGCGGCGGCCATGACGCGCGTGGTGCGGATACCTTCGGCACCTTGCTCGCCTGCGCCGATCTGGCGCTGTACGATCATGTGCCCGATGCCGACTTGCTCGACCATTGGGCGCGGCTGTGCGCACCCGAAAGCCTCGCTGAGATCAACGACGCAGTGCAGGACCATGATGCCTGCCTCAACCACCTGCGCACCACGCCGCATCAATTTCGCGGTGGCGATCTGCGCGAGGGGCTGGGCACGTGGATCGGCCGTGCGGTACGCGCCGGAGAAGGCGACCAGGGCGCGCGCGACAAGATCCAGGAGCTTGGGCTCAAGATCGTCAATCGCAAGCCGCTCGGCCCCGGCCCGGATGGGCGGGAACGGTGGGGCGCAATCGACGCGATGCCGGGCCAGCCGACCTATCTTGCGGTCGCGCTGTCGCACCGCGAGCTTGCCACGATCTATGGCCCGACCAAATGGGCGGGCGGCGGCTGGGCAACCACGCTCGCCCGTGCGCCTGGCGCAACGCGTGGCATCAAGACCAAGTTCGCCCGCGCATCGCTGACCGCCGTGCTCGTGCCGATCGAGCTGGTGATCGACCCCGACGAGGTGCCCGCTTTCGTTGCCTGCCCAGGCGGGCCGCTGGCATGATGGGCGCACCAAACCCAACGCGCGCGGGCAGCGTAGCGCAGCGGAGCGGTGCGCCCGCGCTCCGCCTCCACTACTATCGCGAGGGCGACGCTATCTATCGATCGCGCCCGTTTCGACTTGTTTTTTTACTTTGTCCCTTGCCCCCGGCCCAGTTGGGGCAGATAAGAGTGTGGCGCAGCCAGCCTCGCGGTGCCTACGGGCCGGGGGGGCGCGGTTCTAGAGTTCTGGAGCGACGAACGCACAGAACCAGCAACACATTGGTATTCAACGGTTCTGCGGTTCTGTTCCAAACCGCTACGCGTGATGTGCGCGTGTGCGTGCGTATGCGTGCGTGTAGGGAAGATACCGAGAACTACAGAACTTCAGAACCCAATCAAGAAAACGGGAGAAATACGCCATTTGCCGGGCGGCGCGCGGTTCTCTACCGGTTCTGCGGTTCTGGCGCGAATATAATATGGGGTGGATATGCGCTGCCCGGTCGCATCGTCGCCGAAACGCCCGATCCACAGTGTTACGGAGGGGCTGCGCCGCAAAACTTTTTGGGCTTGGTGCGCGGTGGATCTGGCCCGGCTGGCCTGCGATCGGGGTGGCCTGGCGCGGCTGGGTCGCGCGGGCGGAAACGGCGGATTTCTGCGGGTTTGCGGGGGGCGGATCGGGCATGTCGGAATGCCGGTGTCGGAATGCGGCGCGCAACATGCTGTAAAATCAGAGCTTTCCGGGGATGGTCATAAGCTTTCTAGGTTGAGCCCATGCGGCACGCTGGGCGGCGCAGGCGGGCCGATCGGACGGGGGGGCCTGAGTGCCCAGCCCGAGGGGGTAGGGCCCCCAACGGCCGCGCGCCCTGATGCTCGCATGTTGGCGCACGCGATATTCCGGATTTTGATCGACCTTCCGTTTTACGGGATTGATGCCGACCGGTCGAAAGGGGGCGAACGGCCAAGGTTGAGCGGCAAAACGGGGGTCGGGGGGATAGCTTGCCCTCGTCAGTGCGACGCCAGGATGCGCGATCGGCGCTCAATTCGAGGAGTGAAACGCGGGTCGGGGATAGTGGTGGTCCCGGTGCTTGGTCGCCATTGGGCGAAGTAATGAAGCTATGGGGAGGGCGCGGCCATGTCAACGCCTGACACCGGCGACGCTGCGATCGTGCGCCAAGTGGTTGACGACGCCAAGGCTTTGCTGGCTGACCGCGCAATGGAGGAGCAACAGCTCAACCTGCTGGAGCCGGTAACGCCTGAGGAAATGCTGGAGGCGCGCCAAGCGCTCGGCCCCGAGGCTGGTCGAATGGCCGTTTTGACCGAGGCGCGAAGCCGCAAGCGCGGTCGGCCGGCTGGCGCTCGCAACAAGCGCACCGATGATTTTGCGCGCTACATCCAGACCTTCGGGCAGCATCCGGCAATCACGCTGATGCAGCTGTCATCGACGCCGGAAGATGTCCTGATCGAAACCTCGAAGCAGGAAAAGGTTCACAGCTTTCGGAAGGATGGCACGCCCAACGTAGTTGTCGAGCGGATGAGCTATGCCGAGGCGCGAGCGCTGCGCGTGAGGTGTGCCGAAGCGCTGTTGCCGTACCTCGAAAGCAAAAAACCGGTCGCGGTCGACATGACCTTTTCGGGTGTTGCTGACCTGATCATCCAGGGCGTCACCCATACCGATGGCGAGATAGAGGAAATGCTCGAGGGCGATTTCCACGAAATTCAAGATGAGGAAATCAACAATGGCTGACGCGCCCGTTCTCACAAATGGGAACACCCTTTCGCCGATGGCGCGGGCAGTTCGTCGGCTGGTGTTGCTGGATCGGGCGCGGACGGCGCTTGGTGGTGCAGCGTGCCTTGCCGACATTCTCGGCATTGGCCGTCGCGCCGTCAACCACAAGCTTGCCGCCGATCGTGGCTTGAGCGCGGGTGAAATCGCGGCCGTGGCAAACGCACTCGATCAGCGTGCAGCCGAGCTGATCGCGCTTGCGAACGATATGCGGGCGGTCGCGGCATGACGGTTGCAGCCAAACCCATCGCACTCACGTCGCCGGGGCCGGTGGCGGAGGCGTTCATGCGCAGCCGCGCGTTCATCGTCGTGATCATCGGCCCGGTTGGTTCAGGCAAGACGATGGCGATGCTGCAGAAGGGCGTCCGCAATGGCGCGATGCAGGGCGCGCGGATCGATGAACGCGGCATCAAGCGCCGACGCGCGAAATTTGGCGTCATCCGTGAGAGTTACCCTAGTCTCGATGCGAACACGCTACCGTCATGGTTCAATATCACGCCAAAAGAGTATGGGCATTTCAGCGCCAAGGCACCGTACAGCCACAAATTCCAGCGTGTGCTGCGGCGCGATGCGTCTCGCCAGCCGACCGACGTGCTCGACATGGAAGTCGAATTTCGCGCGATCGGCGATCAGGGTGTAGAGGCGGCCACGCGCGGCTGGGAGTTGAACTGCGCAGGTGTCGACGAAGGCGATTTGCAGCCCGAGGAATTGATCAGCTACCTGTCGGGTCGCGTCGGGCGTTTTTCGAGCCTTGATCCCAAGCTAGTGGTCGATCCGCAGATACTGATCTCCAGCAACGCGCCATTCACCGATAATTATCTCTACAAGCTGGCGATCGAGAAGGAACTCGGCGGATTGCATGATCTCGCCAGCCCCGAATTGCTGGTAGCGCTCGAGGGGCGACCGCTGATCGAATGCTTCATCCAGCCGGGCGGGCTCGAGCCTGGCGCTGAGAACCTGCACAATCTGCGCGGCGGGCGTGGATATTACCTCCTGCAGCAAGCGACCAACAAACACCGGCCCGATTATGTCGACCGGATGATCCACAACAAGTTCGTGCCGGTGCGGCACGGCCTGCCGGTGCATCCGCAATTCAGCTATAGCGAGCATGTCGCCAAAGAGACGATCGAATGGGATCGCCGACGCAAGCTCATCGTCGGCGTCGACCAGGGATTGTTCGCAGCAGCCGTGCTGACACAGCGCACGGTGATGGGCGAGCTACGAACGCTGGGCGAGGTGGTCGCGTTTCAGGATGGCGGCAAGTCGCTGGCAAAGGTCGGCCCGACGGCGTTCGGCAAGATGCTCCGCGCCAAGATCATCGAGCGTTGCCCCGATATCACCGCCGACCAGATCCGCGTGGTCGCCGATCCTGCCGCATTCGCCGCGGCTGATCGCGATGCAGAGGCGCGCGAATTGGACTGGGTTCCGCCTTTTCAAAAGGCATTGGGCTTCAAGGTCTACAAGGCGAAAACGAACCGCGAGCAGCTTCGGCTCGAGGCGCAGCGCAAGGCGATGAGCGAACGCGGCGGATATCTGATCGACCCGTCGTGCAAGCATCTGATCCGGGGGCATCTCGGCGGGTATCACTATCGCAAAGCCGACATGACCGACGGCGAGACGCGGGGTCATCTCGAGATCGCCGACACGATCCACACCCATATCGAGGATGCCGAGCAATATGCCGCGCTCGAGGGCGAGCACGTCATCTCCGACATTCGAGGCAAGTCGCGGGAGCGGCGCACCGTGCGGGTGGACGGCGATTACAACGAACTTGGAGGGATATGATGGCACTTCTCGGCAAGATTATCGCGGCCCCGCTGAAGGCGCTGGGCATCATCTCGACACCCGGACAGGCCCCGACCGCACTGCCCACGGCAACGCGTGACGATGCGGCGGCGGCGGTGTCGGCCACGGACGAACTCCGGCGTCGCAAAGGCGGCGCGGCGGACCTCGTGAACGGCGCGGCGGGGGTCCAGGCCCCGCTGACCGGCGGCAAGCTCACCCTGGGAAGCTGAAAGGAACGATCATGGACGACACTACGACCAAAACGCGCGAGCAGGAATTGATGGAGCAATTCAATGCCGGGCTCGATCCTGCAGGGGCAACCGCATTGCAGATCCGCATCGACGAGCTGACTGCCCAGAACAAAACGCTCAACGAGGAACTTGGGCTCGACGAACAGGAAAAGATCGATCTCGAAGAACACGCGGCGAAACTGCAGAAGGATCTCGACGCGGCCAATGCCACGATTACGGCGCTGCAAGCGGCGGCATCGGCCTCTAAAACCAGCGTCAAGCGTGGCGAGAATGCCCCCAAGTCACGCAAGATCGGGCCGGTCGGCGATGGTCTCACCGGCGACGCGCTGACCGAAGCGCTGACGAAGGCCGATCAGGGCGGCAAAAAGGTCGAAATCGTGCTGAGCGACGGCACGCGGGAAATTACCGGGATCGCGCCGATCGTCGTCACCGGCGATGTGTGGCGGGATCACACGCTCGGCAAGATGCTGCGCGACGCGGTGACGGTCCACGGCCCGGCCAATGGCCAGGGCGGCTATGCGATCGATGGGTATGCGCTGCTGATCGACGGAAAACAGGTCGCCTATTGCAAGCGCAGCGATGTCATCAACGTCGCGACCGGCAGCACCGTCAACATCGCAGACGACATCTACTTCTAACCGACAGATGCGGGCGCGCGGTGGTCGCGCCCGTTTCTTCCAACAGGGAAATTCCGATGGCCGACGATACGCTGCAGGATGACGATCTGGTCAAGGCGCATCTGCGCAATCATGACCGCCTGGCGGCGTTGCGCGCGCGATGGAAAGCCTGTGGCGGGAAATCGACGAGCGCGTCAATCCGCTGGGTGCCGGTGGCTGGAGCAAGAATACGCCCGGCACCATCCACGGCGCGGCCAATTTCGATGTGACGGCGGTGGAAAGCCTCGATCGCTTTTGCGCGGCGATGGCGGGCATCACGATCCCGCGTAACACCCAATATATCCGGCTGCGCTTCGGCGATAAGGATCTCGACAAGATCCCGGCGGTGCGGCGGTGGTGCGAGCGCGCGGGCGATCGCCTTCATGCGATCCGCTATGCGCCCCATGCCGGGTTCGAAGTGCAGGCCCAGGAGGATTTTCGCCAGCTCGGCAGCTATGGCACCGGCCCGCTCTGGACCGGCGAACGCAAGGGCGTCGGTCTGTTCTACAAGGCGCTGCACCTGTCGGAATGTTACATCGACGAGGACTTTGCCGGGCGCATCGATACGGTGCACCGCAAATACAAGCGGACGCGCGCCAGTGCCTGCAGGAATTCGGTGCCGATGCGCTCACCGGCAAGATGCGCGAGGCGATCCAGCGCAACAAGCTCGATGAGGAATTCGAGATCCTGCACATCGTCTGCCCCAATGGCGATTTGCAGCCCGACGCGCTGGACCGGCGCAGCATGGCGATCGACAGCATTACCATCGCCATCGCCGACAAGGTGATCCTGCGGCGCAAGGGCTTCCATTCGATGCCGATTTCGGTCTCGCGGCACGTGACCGGGCCGGGCGATATCTATGGCCGGTCGCCCACGATCAAGGTGCTGCCGACGATCAAGGGCCTCAACCAGATGGCGCAGACGATCCTGCGTTCCGCCCACAAGATGGTCGATCCCGCGCTCGCCTTTTTCGACGATGATGGCATCACGTCGCTGGTGACGCGGCCGGGCGGGGCCAATCCCGGCCTGGTCAACGAACAGGGGCAGTTGATGGTCGCGCCGATGCCGACCGGATCAAACCTGCCGATCGGCCTCGAAATGCAGCAAAGCGAGCGCGCCGTGGTCAAGACCGCGTTCCTGGAGGATTTCTTCAAGATCCTGACCGATCCGGGGGATCGCATGACCGCGACGCAAGTGCTGGAAATGGTCGCAAAACAGGGCGTGCTCGTCGCGCCTTATGCTGGGCGCTACGAAAGCGAGAAGCAAAACCCGGTGACGCAACGCGATCTCGACCTCGCGTTGCGCGCGCGCCAGATCGAACCCTTTCCGGATGAGGTTATCGAAGCCGGGGCCTATCCGGTGATCGAATATGAAAACCCGCTGTCGCGCATGGCCCGCGCCGAGGAAGCGGCGGGCCTGACCCGCTGGATCGAGGCGATGGCTCCGCTGGCGCAAGTCGATGATGGCGCGGTGTTCGATCATATCGATGTCGATGCGGCGGCACCGGGCCTTGGCGATGTGCTGGGCGTGCGGCCCAGTTGGATCGCAACGCCCGATCAGGTCGCAGCGAAGCGCAAGGCGCGTGACGACAGCAAGGCAGCGGCATCCGGCGTCGAGCAATTGCAGGGAGCGGCATCGGCGGCGAGCGACCTCGCGCGCGCGAGCAGCCTGGCGAACGCAGCATGAGCACGACAAACCAACGCCGTTTGCAGGCGGTGCGCATGGCGCGCAACTTCAAGGATCTGTTCGCGGGGTGGCAGACGCCGGTGACGGTGTGGCGTCGGCTGTTCCTGACGGACGAGGAGCGCCTGCGCGTATCGGCGGAGCGCGTGCTCGCCGACCTGCGCGACTTTTGCTTCGCGCATCCCAACAATCGCCGGCTGCTGTTTTCGCAGGATCCGCTGGTGATGGCGCGGCGGCTGGGGCGACGCGAGGTGTTCGACCGGATCACAACCTACCTCAACCTGGACGAGGCGGCAGTCCAGAAACTCATGGAGATCGACGATGGCAATTGATGGCGAGAGCGGGACCGATGGCGGCGCAACCGGCGGCGGCGCGATGGATTTGATCGGAAGTGCGGGAGTGACGGGTGGTGGTGCGCCTGGCGCGGCAGAGAGCGGCGGCGCACAGCCGGGAGCGTCTGCCGTTGAGGGCGGCGTGGCCGATGGAAGCGCTGCGGTTCCCGACTGGTTCGAAAAGGTATCGGCCGAGACGAAGGATGGCGAGACCAGCTCGAACCGTGACTGGCTGGCGGCCAAGGGCGTGAAGGATCTTGACGGCCTGACCAAGATCGCGCGCGATACCGAGCGGGCCTTGCGCGAAAACGGCCGGATCAAGGTGCCGGGCGAAGATGCCAAGCCGGAGGATATCGCCGCCTTCAAGGCCGCGATCGGCGTGCCCGACAAGGTTGACGGCTATGAGATCAAGGCACCCGAAGGCGTGCCGCTCAACGAGCCTTTGATCAACTCGCTGCGCGAGAGCGCGCTCAAGCACGGTGCCCCAAAGGAAGCGTTTGAGGGGCTGGTGAGCGATTTCATCAAATTACAGATGGATGAGGCGGCGGCCGAGAGCGCGAAGCAAGACAATCTGGCACTGGAATGGGTCAAACAACAGGGGGCGAAGAAAGACGAGCAGCTCGCCCATGTTGACAGCGCCGCGCGCGCGCTTGGCTTCTCCAAGCAGGACATGGCGGGTCTGCGCGCTGGCCTGGGTGCAGATCGCGCGTTGACCATCCTTGCCAAACTCGGCGCAGGCATCGCCGAAGATACGATCATCACCGGCGGCAAGGGGCGCTTCGGCGTAACGGGGGCCGAAGCACAGGCCGAGATCGACAAGTTGAAGGCCGATCCCGAATTCCAGAAACGCGTGATGGTGCCCGGATCGGCCGAACGGACGCGGTGGGACCGGCTCAACGCGGCAGCGGCGGCTGGCAAGGCGCGCGCGGAACAACAATTGTAAAAAAGATCGAAAACCCAGCTTGACGCGCGAGTCGCGGCGTGAGATTTCACGATCGGCCTCGGGGGAGCCGCTCCCAATCCCCCGGCTAAGTCCTGGCCTAGCCTCGTCGCCCCGGGCCCCACGCTGGATGGCGTCGCCGATCGCGGGCGTTAAACGATAGAGCGGCCGGGCCTGCGTGCCCCCTAGCCCTTCGAAATCGGATCAAACCTTTTTCGCGAGGGCCATCCCATGGCTGATACAGTCAACACAACTGCAAATTATGAGTTCGCGAACAACCTCGAACTCAAGCTCCAATCGAACAAGGCCGTCCTTTGGGACACCTGTGAAGAACAGGATTGCACCAGCGCCGAGAAGGAAACGGTCAAGGATCTGATCGGCGACACTGACCCGGAAGAAGCAGACGAGCGCTTCGCCGATCTGAAGGAAACCGATCCCGGCCATGATCGCGTCTGGATCGTCAAGCCGAACGAGCTTTATTTCAACAAGTTCGTTGATGGAGCCGACCAGCTCGCAACCAAAATCAGCCTCGACGGCGGGTATACGATGGCTGCCATGGCGACGATCAATCGCGCACAGGACAGCCGTGTGCTGGAAGGCGCGTACGGTCCGATCATCTCGGGCAAGGATGGCACGACATCGACGCCATTTCCGGCAGGCCAGATCATTCCGGTCGGCACCGGCGCAGCGGCCGGTGCAGTCGGCATGAATGTCGCAAAACTGATCGCGGCAGGCCAGCTCCTGGACCAGGGCTTCGTCGATCAGGAAGAAGACCGCTTCATGGTGATCGATGCCGTTCAGAACGCGCAGTTGCTGAGCGAAATTCCCGCGACCTCGGCCGATTTCAAAGGTGCTTATGGCGGCACCTTCGTGAAGGGGCGCATCATGTCGTTGCTCGGGTGGAATTTCGTCCACATGGAGCTGCGCAATCCACGTCTGCGCGCCTTCAAGCTCGGCCTCACGGTCGATGCCAACGGCTATACCAAGAACCCGTTCTGGACGCGCTCCGGCATTCGCAAGGGCGTGTGGCGCAAATTGCGCACGGCGATCAAGGATCAGCCGTCGAAGGTCGACACGCGCAGTGTGTTCGCTGGCACCACGGTGGCAGCGACGCGAACGCAGGCGGGCAAAGTCGGCCTCATCCTCAACAGCGAGCAGTAAAAACCCTGGGTGCGGCGTCCGGTCGCGGACGCCGCTCTCTCCATAGGAGACACAACATGGCTGATTATTATGGCCTTGAATTTGTCGGTGCGGCCGACGGTAGCCAGAACCCGCCCAAGAAGCTCGATGTTCGTATGGTTGGGGGCAAGAAGCGTCGCGTGCGCTCGACCAAGCCAGCGGTTGCGCTGGCGATTGGCGACCGCCTGTATCTGGGCAAGCTGCCGCAGGGGGCATCGCTCCATTCGATCTCGGGCATTACGGATACGTCCTTTGCCACGACGACGATTTCGATCGGCACGACGACAATCCCGGCAAAATATGTGGCCGCGAAGACCCTGACTGCGACCGATGCTCCCACGCCGCTCGGCCCCAAGGCGTCGGCCTTCGTGCTGGATCCCAACACGGTCGATGAAGACCTTTGGGCCACCTTTGGCGTCGCCGATATCGGAGCGGGCGTCATCGCCGGTTTCGACATCGAATATACGACCGCGAACTAGCGGCCACGAGCTCGGCCTGACCTGTGGTGGCGTCATGGCCCGAGGCCGGGGTGGTGGCCGATCTCCACCACCCCGGTAACCGCAGACACTTCCGTCAACCAAGACAAGGGAACGATCGATGGCCCAGGTCAAACTGACAATCCAGCGCGGCAAGAACACCCTGAAGGACATCACCGTCGCGGCAGGCACGGCGGAAGCGCAGAGCGACACGATGTCGCTCAACATCGATTTCACCAAGATCAGCAAGGGCGATGCCCTGATGATGATCGAGGCGCTCGAACAGAAAATCTTCGCGTCCAAATGGCCGCTGCTGTGAGCTGATCGATGGCGGATTACGTCTCTATCGCCAATTTGGCGGCCTCCGGTATTGGCGAGGACGATCAGCTTCGGTCGATCGACGACGACACGCATCTGTCGCGTTCGATAAAGGCAGTATGGGATATCGAGCGGCGCGCGGTAATCCGCGCCCATACCTGGAATTTCGCGATGCGGCGGCAGCAACTTGCCGCACTCGCTCTCGACGAAGTGCCGTTCCCGTGGGGCGCATCGTTCAAAATGCCTGCGGACAGCGTGCGCCTGGTCGAGGTGCTGGGCCGCGCGGCAAGCGCCAATCGCCGCGATTACCAGCTCGAGGGCAATTGCATCCTCAGCAACAGCACCGGGCCGCTGCCAATCCGCTATCTGGCGGATGTCGAGGAACCGGCCCTGTGGGATGATCTGTTCGTGGTCGTCTTTGCGCGCCGCCTCGGTTGGGCGATTGCCGATCGCATCACTGGTGACCGGGGGCGCAAGGATGATGCGTTTCGAACGTATCGCGAAGCGTTGTCGGATGCGCGCCGTGTCGATGCGCGCGAAAATCCGCAGATCGTGTGGGAGCCTACCGACTGGGAACTGGCGCGTACCAGCGGCGCGGCGCGCGGGCCGCTTTATGGAAATTCTCCCTGGATTTGGCCCTGATGACGCTGCAGCGCCCAATCGCAACCAGCTTCAACGGCGGCGAGCTTTCGCCGCGCATGGGTGGCCGTGTCGACACGGCGATCTGGTCCGTCGGCATGGACACGTGCGAGAACTTCGTGCCCACGGTCGAGGGGGCGTTGGTGAAGCGGCCGGGCTTTGAATATATCCGGCCTGCCGCGCCGACCGCGCAGTGGGTGACCGAGTTCCGCTTCAACCTCACGCAGGATTATGTGATCGAGTGGAGCGACTATCGCCTCCGCTTCTACACCAATGGCGGCCGGATCGAGACCGCGCCGGGCGTGCCCTATGAAGTGATCGTGCCCTATACGGCGGCGGAAGCGCCCTATGTGTCGTTCCAGCAAAGCTACGATCGGCTATATCTCGACCACGAAAACCATCCGCCCGCACGCCTGACGCGCACCGGTGCCGAAACCTTCGTCTACGATGTCGCGCCACTGGTGAACGGTCCGTTTGCCGATCAGAATGTCGACGAAACGCGGACGGTGACCGTCAGTGCCGCGACCGGTGCGGGCATCACGCTTTCCGCGTCCAGCGCGATTTTTCTCGCCGGGCATGTCGGCGCGCCGTTCAAGATCGAGGCCGCGGATTTCTCGACCATTCCCGCATGGGAAGTCGGCATTGATGGCGTTGCCGTTGGCAGCAAGCGTCGCTCGGACGGCAAGGTCTATGTCGCGGCATCGGCCGGGCGCACCGGAACCAGCCAGCCGATCCACACCAGCGGGACCGAGTGGGACGGTAGCCAGAGCGGCACCGACATCAACGGCAAGGGCCCGTTCGGTGTGCGGTGGACCTATCTGCACGATCGCTATGGCACGGTGATGATTACCGCCATCGCGGGCGATGGCTTCTCGGCAACGGCGGACGTGGTGCGGCGCTTGCCCGACAGCCTTACCACCGTGCCGAGCTTCCGCTGGTCCCATGCGGCCTTCAGTGCGGCGGCCGGCTGGCCCAGCGTCGTGCTGGCCAATGGCGGTCGGCTTTGCCACTTCAAGCAATTCGAATTGCTGGCGAGCGTCGCAGGCGATTATCTCAACCACATCACCACCACGTCGAGCGGGCTGCTGGCAGGCGACCTGGCCTTTCGGCGGACGCTTTCGACCGAGGATCCCATCCTGTGGGCGGTGGGGGATCGCAAGATCGTCGTCGGCACGGCGAGCCGCGAGATCGCGATCGGCGCGATCAACAGCGCGCAGGCGATCGGCGGCGATAATATCGAGGCGGTGCCGCAAAGCTTTTATGGCAGCGACCGCGTGTTCCCGCTGCAGATCGGCACCACCGGCATCTTCGTCCAGCGCGGCGGCCGGAAACTCCGCCAGGCGCAATATGATTTCGGGCAGGATCGCTACATCGCCGAAAACATGACGGTGTGGTGCCGCCACATCACGCGCGGCGGCGTGCTGCAGCTCGCCTATCAGAAGGAACCCGAGGAACTGCTGTTCGGCGTGCGCGGCGATGGGCAGATGCTCGTCCACCCGCACGCGCCCGAGCAGCAAATCAAGGGCTTCTCGCGCATCATCCATGGCGATGGTGCGGTGCTGAGCGCGACGACGATCGCCAGTGCCGATGGCAAGCGCGATGAAGTGTGGGCGCTCGTGCGCCGGGCGGACGGCGTAAAGAGCGTGCAGCGCATGGCCGCCTGGCGCGACGATGGCGATCCGATTTCCGCCGCATTTTTCGTCGATAGCGGCACGACGGCAACGGCGGCAGCCGGGCAAACGCATTTCACCGGCGCGACCCAGCTTGCCAACCGCGCCGTCGCGGTGCTGGCGGAAGGCGGCGTGATCGACGGGATAACCGTCGCGGCGGATGGCAGCTTCGACATTCCGGAAAGCGTCGTGCCGCAGGACCGGGCCTACACCATCACCGTCGGCATACCCTATACCGCAACCGTCGTCACACTGCCGCCCGAACTGAAATCGCAGACTGGCACATCGCAGGGCGTGCGCCAGCGGATCGTGCGGCTGGCCTTGCGATTGATCGAAACGGCGGGCCTCAAGATCGGCGTCCAGGGCGGCAAGCTCGACAATCTGATCGATCGCCCCAGCGCGGGCTATATGGACGCGCCCGTGCCGCTGTTCACCGGCGATACCGAGCGACCGGTCAGCGGCGGATGGGATCGCAGCGGTCGCGCGACCTTCACATCGTCGCAGCCATTGCCAGCGGTGATCGTCGCGGCGCTCCCCAAGATCGAGGTGACGGGATGACGGTATCGTTTCGCCCGATGCGCGCGCCGGACGCGATGACGATCGAGCGCCAGCCGTCGCAGCGCGTGCAGCTCGGCCTCAACAGCGTAATGACGATCGAGGCGGCGGCTGACCTGGCCGAAGGCGGCGAGGCATGGACGGCGTGGCGCGGCGATAGCCCGATCGCCTGTGTCGGCCTGCGCGAGACCTTTCCCGGCGTGCAGGCGGTTGCCTGGGCAATCCTCAGTCGCGGCCTTGGCGGCGACTATGTGGCGATTACGCGCTTTACCCGGCGTCGCATCGCCGCCAGCCTGTATCGCCGGATCGAAGCGATCTGCATCGCGGCAATCGATGCCGAGGCGATCCTGCTGTCGTTTCCGGGGCTAGACCCCGCGCAGTTGCTCGAGGCGGTGCTGTGCGTGAAGGGGCCGCAAGTGCGCTGGGCCGAGGCGCTTGGCCTTGTGCCGACGCATGTGCTGCGCAAATTCGGCGCGGCCTCCGAAACGCATATCCTGTGCGAGAGGATCGCCTGATGGTGCAGGCGGTCCAGGCGGCGGGTAGCCTTATCAGCGGTGTCGCCAGTTATGAAACCGGAAAATACAATCGCGACCTATCAAACACGATGGCGACCGAGGCCGAGCGGGACGGCGCGGTCACCGAAGGCCGGGTGCGCGATGCTGCGCGCCAGGCGATCGGCCAGCAAGTGGCCGCACAGGGCGCGAACGGGTTTCAACAGGGCACCGGTTCCGCACTCGACGCGCTGACGCAAAGCCAGATCAACGCCACCTTGGATGCGCTGACCGTGCGGCGGCAGGCGGCCGCCAAAGCGCGCGGCCTGCGCATCCAGGGCGCGCAAGCCTATTCGGCGGGGGCCAATGCGCTGACGCAGGGCATGTTCGGCGCGGCGGCGCATGGGGTCGACTGGGCGAACAGCAACAAGGGGAATTCAGGCGGCGGCGCATCGGGCAATGCCTATGGCGTTTCCGGTTCGGACGGCATCGTCTGAGGGCGCAGGAACAAGACTCGATCTCGTTAGCAGCGAATTGTTGTGCTGAAAGCGGGGGTGTGATGCGTGGCCTATTCGGCCTGGCACGCCGGAAGATTCATACTTTCCGGTGCGCGTCTATATTCGATAATGCAAGAAGTTGCACGTTCACGAGCACCGACTTCCCATCGGGTCATGAGGGCGGCGGTGTCGTAATCGCCGAACGTCTTTACTTGCTCATAGGTCGCCAAATACAGATCGGTGTGTTGTTTGCTGCACATAGGCTCTGCGGCTTTCGCCAACGGTTCAGCAAATTCATTTGGCTGGGACATGGCCAAATCCAAGGCGTTCAGCAAAACACAATTATCGTAAATCACGTTCGCCTGCACGCGAGCCCGAAGCACAGCGGTTTGGCGTTGGATTTGAGATTTCACCCGCTCAATGGTCACGTCCAGCCTCTGCTTCATGCCGCTATCGACATGTCCACCTGCGGCGAAAACAATGGCCAACGCTATAAACACATCGGTCCCCTTGATTGTCGAGTCGCGCTCACTTATAGCAGCGCTCGGCTGGTAAATCCCAGCCAAGGGATTGAGACCCCTGTATCCAAAGGCGCAGCCCGCGCCACACGCCCCGTGTGGGCGCGGTTTTTTATGGTCGGGCGTGTCGCGAGCACCGAAAGGTGCGCCGTTCCTTTGGCGGTAGTCTCAATCGTGGCACGTCCGGCCACCAGCATTGAGGCGCTGCGGCCGGACGTTTTCAAAGGAAAGCGTCCATGAACACTGCACTTATGTCATATCAGTTTGAAGAAGAGCCGGTCCGCGTCGTGATGATCCTCGGAGACCCGTGGTTCGTTGCGAGCGATCTGGCGAGGGCACTGGGATACTCCCATGCGCCCCACATGGCCCGCGTGCTGCACGACGACGAAAAGGGTGTCCACATCGTGGACACCCCTGGTGGGCCGCAGGAAATGAACATCATTTCCGAAAGCGGCATGTATGCGGCGGTGTTCAAGTCGCGCCGCGAGGAAGCCGAGCGGTTCCGCAAGTGGGTGACCAGCGTCGTGCTGCCGTCGATCCGCAAGACGGGCAGCTTCGAAATGCCCGGATATGAACCACCGCCCCAGATCGCGCTGGATCATGACCCGATCCGGCTCAATGCCGGGGTTGCGGTCGTGCGCGAGGCGCGCCGCCTGTTCGGGCCGGAAGCGGCGCGCAGCGTGTGGACGCAGGTCGGCCTGCCTGCCCCGATCGTCGGCGCGGTCGCGCTGTTCAGCGGCGACAATCTCGCCGAGCCGCTCAAGGCATGGCTGGAGGATAAGACCGAGACGACTGCCGTCTGGGCGGCGCGCGGCATCGGCCTGACCGATATTGACCGGATGACGACGACGCGCATCTCCGCACTGCTGCGCCTGTTCGGCTGGGTGCGGCACGAGAGCAAGCGCGATGGCGTGAAGGTCAACCTCTGGTTCCGGCCCGATGCGGCCCCGGCCGGTGCGAAATGAGCGCGCTCAGCGACATCCGGTCCTCCCGCGACCAGGAGGACAAGGCCAATGTCGCCGTCGGCGCGATGGTCTGCCTGCAGCACCTCATCTCGGGGCAGGCCAGCAACACGATGATCGACGCGGAGCCGCTCGCCAACCTGCTCGACCTTGTGTTCAGCGCCGCGCGCGATGCGATCCCGAACGGGTGGCCCAAACATGGCCGTGCCGTCAACGATGAGGACCAGTGAGACTTGACGAAAAGGGCGTGTCGTGAGAGGGAGCGACAAGCGTCGGCCTAGCCTCGATACGCCCCGACCCCCATGCTGGACTGCATCGCCGATCGCGGGCGTTAAACGATAGAGCGGCCGGGCCTGTGTGCCCCCTAGCCCTTCGAAATCGGTCAACCCCGTTTCGATTGGTCAGCCGTGTCTTTAGCGCTCTGCATCCCAGCTAAGATCGACCTTGTGGTCAGCGCCGCGCGCCATCCTGTTCCTGCACGCGATGGTCGGTCCTGATGGCGCAGGAACAAATCTATCAACCACAGGTCGCGCCGGGCAATACGGCTGGCATTCCCTTGGCACAGCCGCAGGATTTCGGCGCGGGCGTTGGCCAGGGCATTGGGCAGCTTGGCGGCGCGCTGGAGCAAGGGAAAAAGATCGACCGCCAACTCCGTGCCGATGAGCAGGCGACGACGGCGGCGTCCAACCTTGCGCGCGTGCGGCTGGCGCTTGACGAACAGCGCAATACCGCGCGCGCGAACGCCGCGCCGCTGGCTGCGGGCCATGCGCAGGCGATGGCGGACAGTTTCGATGCCGCCACGCAGGATATTACTGCGGGCATCACCGACACTCGCGTGCGTCGATCGATCGAAGCCCAAATTCAGGAACAGCGCGCATCCTTTGTTGGAAATGAGGATGCGTGGCAGGCAGCGACAGCGGCCAAGGAAAGCGTCGGCAACATCCGTGAAACGGGCAACCGCTGGTCGGCGTTCGTCCGCACCAGCGCCGATCCTGATGCTTACGTCACGGCGACCAAGGCGATCGATGGGCTGATCGACAGTCAGCAAGGGATCGGTGAATATCGGGAGCCGGTGCGGCGCGAACTGCACGCACAACTTGCGATGGCGGCAGGCCAGCGACTACAGGATACCAATCCGAAGGCATTGGTGGTGGCGCTCGACAGTGGCCACTTCAACGACGTGCTGGATGGCCAGCAGATCGACCGCCTGCGCGATGGCGCACAGGTCGAAATCCGTCGTAACGACGCAATCTTGCAACACCAGATCGCGCTGCAAAAGGCCGCGACCAACGAGGCGATTGCGACGGCCAAAGCGCAACAGGCGGCCGGGATCGTCGTGCCCGATGCGGTGCTCGATCAGCTTGCCCAGGCGGCGCGCGCCAATGGCGATACCAGCAACGCAACCGAACTGAGCGCGCTGCGCATCCGCAATGGCGTCAATCGTGAGACACAGGGATGGGTGCCGCAGCAATATGATGCCGATATGGCGCGGCTGCGCGCGCTGGGGCCGAAGGCATCGCCCGACGATCAGGTCCGGCTCCATGCGCTCGAGACGATCGCGCCCGGCCGCAAGCAACAGTTCGAGCACGACCCCGGCCAATGGGCAGCGATCAACGGCACGCCACCTCCGCCGCTCGACTTTGCGGACCCGGCCACCTGGGCGGCCCGGCGGCAATGGCAAAAGACGGTCAGCAAGGCAGCGGGCCAGCCCGTGCCGTTCCTGCAGCCCGCCGAGGTCAACCAGCAAAAGGCCATTTTCGCCAGCGGTGACAAAGGGCGGCTGCAGGTGATCGACACGATCGCGCCGCTTGGCGGCCGCGATGCCTTGCAGGCGATGCGCCAGATCGCACCCGATGATGCGGTGGCACAGCGCCTTGTCGGCTTGCCGATGATCTACCGGGCGAGTGCCGCCAGCGGTGCGGCTGCGCGCCAGGCCGACCGATCGCTGATCGACGACATGAAGCCGGATGGATCGGGCAGACTGGCGCTGCAAAAGTACAACACCGATGTGGCACCGGCGCTCGCCCGGTTCGCGCCGCAGGATGCGAACGCCGCGCGCGAGATCGGGGGGAATCTGTACGCCGATTGGGCGCGCGCGCACGGCGTCCATACCTTCAATCCCAGTCAATATGGCACTTTCCTGCAAGTGGCCGTCGGCGGTGTGCCCGACGGGCAAGGCGTGTTTCATGGCGGCATCGGCTATTGGAACAATGTGCCGGTCAAGCTTCCGGCGGAACAAAGCCAGGCGCAGTTCGAAAAGGTGCTCAGCTCGCTCAAATGGAGCGATGATCCGAAGGTGCCACGCCCGGTCTATTCGGACCATAAGACGACGATCACGCCGCAGGTGTTGCGCAGCTATGTGCCGGTCGCCCGCAGCGACGGGTTTTACGAGTTTCATGGGCCGGGCGGCATCGTCGTCGCCTCGAACACTGGCGGCATTTTCAAGCTCGACCTGGGGTATCTTGGCCGGAAGTACCTCAAGTGACCGACCAGCGCGGCCCTTTCATCTCCGATGCGCCCGTCGTCGAACTCGCGCCGAAGTCTCCCGATGCGCCGGTATCGGCCAGCGAGATCATGGGAGCGCATTGGACGCTATCCCGACAGGATGACCTCCAGGCACCAAAGACGGCGGAGGATGAGGCTTACAAGCCAATTGTTGAAGCTCTGCGTGGGCCCAGAGCGTACTCGCTTCTGGACAATTTGCTGCATACGAGCCCCTATCAGAACCCGAGCGCGCCTATGGACGATCCGTCGCCATATGACCGCAATAAGATATGGCGGGATATCGCTGAGCGGCGTGCTGCCGACCCTACTTTCCTTGCTAACGTTCCAGCCGCTAATCCAAGGCAATTTTCGGATTGGGTCCACGCCGAGGAACTGAAGCGTCGGCACACCGCGCAGAATGTCGTTGGTCGACAATCTGGTTGGACGCAGGGCGCATTGGGTTTTGTAAGCGATGTCGTATCGGGTCTCGCCGACCCGATCAACGCAATGACGCTGCCAATAGGCGGCGGCGGAAAAACGATCCTGCAGACAATGGGTCGCGAAGCGCTGGTAAACTCCTTGACCGAGGCGGCAGAGCTTCCGGTGATCTCGCGCAATCGAGCCGAGATGGGTGAACATATGTCGGTAGGCGACATGGTCACCGATGTCGGTACGGCAGCAATCGGCGGCGCATTGCTGCCCGGCGGCCTTCACGTTGCTGGCAAGGCGCTCGATGCGGGTGGCAAGGCCCTTGGAGCGGCAGGCCGCGCCATTGCCGGGACCGACATCGGGCAAGCCGTTGGGCGCACCGTGGCACCGCTGGCACTGCGCACCGCCGATCTGGGCAAGGTGAGCGATGGCGAGGTTGCGGCGGCCTTCAGCAAGGCTGTCCCAGCCGAAGTGCGCACGCCCGACCAGCAAGCCGCCTTGCACGTGATCGACCGGCAGAGCGAGATCGACGCGATCAACCCCTATGTCGACACGCCAACGGCGCGCGACGTTCATGCCGACCGGCTACAGTCCGCGCTTGCGACCCTCGCCCAGGCAGGCGATCCCGATGGCATCGCGCCCGCACTCGCACCGCGCTCCCCCGTTTCACAGACTGTTTCACGAGAAACCGTAGCGACGGCGTTAACACCGGACCGCGTCATCGGATTTGTGTTGCATGATCTGGAAGGCGGCAACGCCGTCGTCCACTATTCGCAAGCAGACGGCGGAACGACCAAATTCGGCATCGCGCAGAAGTTTAACCCTGGTGTCGATGTCGCCAATCTGTCGGAAGCGGAAGCGCGGGCAATCGCGCATCGTAAATATTGGTTGCCCGAATTTGACCATGTGGATCCCCGCACGGCGGCGGTCGCCTTTGATGCGCAATATATCGGCGGTGCGGGAGAGCGCATCCTGCGGGAAAGCGGCGGTGATCCGGCGCGCGCGATCGAGGCATACCGCACCTATCTTAATCATCTGGCGGACACTGTTCCGGGCAAGGAAAAGTTTCGACGCGGCTGGAACAATCGCGTCGACAAGCTGGCAGCATTGATCGGCGGAGACGAACGTCTCGCGTTGCGACCGGATGTGAGCGGCGATGGTGATGCAGTCGCGGCATCGCAACGTGCGATTGATGACGCGGAAACCGAGGCGCGCATTGCCGCCTTTGAGCGCGATCGAGCAATGGGAAATACTCCCGAGGCCCTGCCCCCCGAACCGCGTATGGCAAGCGCGGCTGATATCGGACCGCTGGAGCGCAGCGGCATCGATCCACAGACGTACGGCGGGAATATTGCGAATGGCGATGGCGCTACGCCGCAACCGCTCCCGCCACGCACCAATCTCCCGGATGCGCCGGTCGCCAACGATGTGGACATCCGCAACGCCGTGCGCGCCTATGTCACGCAAACGCGCGAGAGCCTGAAGCCTGAAATCATGGCCGAGCGGCTGGGGATCGAACGCGATGCCGTCAAGGCCGCGCTCAACGCCATTGCCGATCTTCCCGGCATCGGGTTGCGGCAGCGGCGGCCGGGTGTCTTCGCGCGGCAACAGGATGCCGCGCCGCGCGATTTGCTCGGCTTCCTGGCGGACCATGGCGGCATTCGTAACGACGAGGGCCATGATCTGATCAAGGGCCGCAATCTGCCGCGCGTCGCGCCGAGTGGTGGCGTGCTGATCCGCAGCAAGGGCATGAGCATCGACCGCGCGCGCGAGCTGGCAGCGGAGGCGGGATATTTCCACGATGCCCCGCCCGAGCTGGGCGGAGACCATATCACCGAAGACGATATGCTCCAGCTGATCGAACATGCCGTTTCGACGCCGCATTATGCGCGGGGCGACCTGGAAACCGCGACCGCGCGCGAAGTGGCACGCGCGCGGCAAACGCAGTTCGCGGCGGCGCGCGAAACCATCGCGAACACGCTGGATACACATGGCATCGCCTTCACCCCGGTCGAGCATTTGCGCGCCGCGGATTGGGTCGCGAGTGGCGAGCTGACACCGGAAGCGGCGATTGCCCGCGTGGTGAACGAACATGCTCGCGACGCCCTTGACGCATTCGCACAGGAAGCGGAGAATACGCGCTATGCCGACCTCGCCGACGAATTCGAACACACTCTCGCAGCGCGCGATCACGGCGCTGGAGGAGGCGTCGACCAATCCGGCATTTCCAGCGGACTTGCGGGCGGAGGGCGCGCGCGCGGCGAGCAACCTGGCGGCGCTGCAGCGGATGCTCGCGAAGAAGCCGGACTAAACGGCCCGGTCCTGGCGGAAGCGCCGGGGCCATCCCTCGACGATCCCAACGGCCCGGCCGGAAAGGCGATTGCCGAAAGCCTGACGCATGACGTTAAGGCTCAGATCGCCGAAGACGTTGCCTTCACCACCGCCAAAGGTTCCACCTATCTCGTGCATTCGGACGGTTCCACGTCCCGGGACAAGTCGTTTCACCCAGAGCACGGCGCGAAGGATCAAGGGCCGCAACCACGATCACAGGCTACGATTTATGTCAGCGCTAGCGATGCTGTAAAATTAGCTGAATTTCAGGCGCAAGGCGGGCCCAAGGTTGCGATCGCCGTGACAAGCGATGGCCGGTGGGGTGTCAAATACCTCGAGGGTAAAGATGTTGGTCGGTTTGAGCGCCGCACAGTCGTGGCGGCGTTCAAACAACCCGCCGTCGGCCTTACTCCAGTCGAGATCTGGAAGGATGGCGAGAGGGTGCATTTTGGTAACGAGATTACAGAAATACGCCGAGGTAGAGATCAACATGCTGCAGCGCTCGACCCCAACTTCCCAGCGCGGGAACGCCAGCGAGCCCAATTGAAGGCTGATAGCCCGATCCGCGCCAAGACGGATCAGGAAAGCACGATCGGTGCGCCGCTGTTCGATGCGGTCGATCAGGGCAATATGTTCCGTCTGGAGGAAGGCGGCCCGCTGCGATCGGCAGAGGACGTGCTGCGCGAACTCGACGCGGATGATGCGGCAATCAAGGCGGCGAGGAACTGTCTATGAGCCTGGACCGCTGCATCCCCGGCATGGTCGAGCGTGGGGAAATCACGCCCGAAAAGGGCCGCGAAATGGCCGGGCTCTATGGGGAGCTTGAGCAGCAATTCCGCCGCCAGTTTGGCGACCAGGCGGCGGCGGCGATGGCAACCGATGCCACCTTGAAGGCGCTCGAGGCGGATGCGATCCGCAAACGGCGCGTGGCGCTGGCCCAGGTGCAGGCGCAAAAGGCCGCGCTCAAGAATATGGCGAGCTATGGTGGCGGTCGCGATGGCGGCCCGATCGACCCCAAGGGGGCGGTGGCCATGTTCGCGCCCGACCCGAAAGCGGGCTATTCCAGCGTGGAGGGGCGCAGGCGCGCGATCCGGGCGCGCAGCCATGCGATGATGTCCGAAGTGCTGGCGAAGCACCACACCGGCATTGTGGGCGAAGTCCGCGACAAGGCCGGGCTGGAGCAGCTCGTGCGGGAACGCTTCGGCGAGGACACCGGATCGGCGAGCGCGCGGCAATTGTCCGATGCGTTCGAGCGTACCTCCGAAATGCTGCGCACCCGCGCCAATGCCGCTGGCGCATCGATCGGCAAGCTGGAAAAATGGGGGCTCCCCCAGGCGCACGATACGCGGGCGGTGCGCGCGGCCGGGTTCGACGCCTGGCGCGCGGAGATCGCCCCCCGCCTCGATCGGACCCGGATGCTCGACCAGCGCACCGGCATGCCCTTTTCGGAAGCGGGGTTCGAACTGGCGCTGCGCGACGTGTTCGAAACCATCCGCACCGATGGCTGGAACAAGCGGACGGCCGGGCAGGGCAGCGGGCGCGGTGCCCTTGCCAACCAGCTCGGCGAAAGCCGCTTCCTCGTGTTCAAATCGGCCGACGACTGGATGGCCTATCAGGCGAAATTCGGCGTCGGATCGGCCTTCGATGCGATGATGGGGCATATCGACGGCATGTCGCGCGACATCGCGTTGATGGAGGTGCTCGGGCCAAACCCGAATGCGACGGTCGGCTGGATCAAGGATACGATCCAGAAATCCGCCGCGCTCGACACCGCCTCGCATAGCAAGGCGACCGATCGCGCGTTCGCGGCGACCAAGCAAATCGACCGTTACCACGATGAAATTACCGGCGTGGCCGGGCGGCCTGAAAATCGCACGATCGCTTTGGGGTTCAGTGCGGTGCGATCGATCGAGACCGCCGCGAAGCTGGGCGGTGCGATGCTGTCGGCGGTGCCAACCGACCCGGCCTTCGGGCTGGTGACGCGCAAGTTTAACGGCCTGCCGGCCGCTGGAATGCTGCGCGATTACGTCAAGCTGTTCCGGCCTGGCGCGCAGGCAGACCAGGAACTTGCGGTGCGCCTGACCGGTATTGCCGAGGAATGGGCCAAGCGCGCAGGCGGGCAGCAACGCGTGCTCGGTGAAGAGCTGACCAGCGAGGTCGCCAAACGTTTGGCGGAGGGAGCGTTGCGGGTCACCGGGCTCAACCGCTTTACCGAGGCGGGGCGCTGGGCAATGGGCATGACCTTCGTCAGCCATATTACCGGCGAGCGCGGCAAGGCATTTGCCGATCTCGACGGGCCGTTTCAACGAACGCTGCAACGCTACGGCATCACGCCCGAGGGATGGGACACCATCCGTCGCACGCCGCTGGAGCGCGATGGCGGAGCCGACTGGATCAAGCCGAACAACGTCGAGGATCATGCGCTCGGCGACAAGCTGTACGAGATGATCCTGTCCGAAACCGACTATGCCGTGCCGACGCCCGATATCCGCACGCGCGCCTGGTCAACTCGGTCGCGCGAAGGGGACATGGATCGGCGAGGCCATTCGCTCGGCTGCATTGTTCAAGGGCTTTGGCGTGGGCATGATGATCATGCAGACGCGCCGGATCATGGAAGCGGCCACGCAGGGCAAGTGGAACGCGGCACGCTATGCGGCGGGGCTGTTCATCGCGACGACGATCGGCGGCGCGATCGCGCTGCAACTCAAAGCGCTGGCGGCATTCAAGGATCCACGCCCCATGCCTGCGGATGTCTTGCCGACCGAGAAGCAATTTGATCAAATTAGCCGGTGGCGGAGCGGTGAAGGGAAGCGTCCTACTCCGACCGATGCGCAGGCATTTTGGGGCGCAGCGGTCCTGCAGGGCGGCGGCTTCGGCATCTTCGGGGATTTCCTGCAGTCATCGCAGAACCGCTTTGGCGGGGGATTTCTCGGCTCGCTGGCGGGGCCGCTGTTCCAAGACGGGCAGGCCGTCTTTAATGTCGCTGGATCGCAGCACCCCGCCTGGGCCGCCGCACAGCTTGCGCGATTGGAGATCCCCGGCGGCAGCACCTGGTACGTCCGCACCGCCTTCGATCGCATGGTGATGGATCAGATCCAGGAGCAGATTGACCCCAATTATCGCCAGTCGTGGCAGCGCATGAAAAAGCGCGCCGACGACCAGCGCACGCATTTCTGGTGGGCTCCGGGTGAGACGGCACCCGGTCGCGCACCAGATTTCGAGAATGCCCTTGGCAAGGAAGGACCTCCGCAATGACCGTCGCCGCGCTTCCCGCATCCGTCACCTATGCCGAGAATGGCGTCACCACGAGCTTTGCCGTGCCATTCCGCTTCAAGGCGGCGGGGGACCTGATCGTGTCGCGGATCGCCGCTGGGGTGGAAACGGTTTTGGCGCTGGGCACGGATTACACCGTCACCGGTGGCGATACCGATGCCGGGGGCACCCTGACACGGCTTGTCGCGACCAACGGCGCATCCCTGAAGATCACGCGCTCGACCGCGCGAGTGCAGCCGATGCAATATACAAACGGGGGGTGTGTTCCCGGCGAAAAGTCACGAGGAAGCGCTCGACCGGCAGATGCTGATCGGTCAGGAACAGGACGATCAGCTAACCGATGTGAGCAGCCGGGCACTGATGTTGCCGCCGGGCGAAAGCGCGCCCGATCTGCCGCCCGCCAGCCAGCGGCTCGGTGGCGGGAAGATCCTTGCGCCCAACCCGGACACTGGCGCGATCGAGGTGCAGCCGATCGACACCGCCTATCAGGGGCCGCCCGGTGAGGCCGACAATAGCTATTCGAGCCTGGTTGCGTTCCGAGCCTCGGACGTGACGCGCAAGGTAGCATCGCTGGTCGGGTGCCGGGCATTCCAGACGCGCGATATTATTTCGAACGCGGCGCAGGTCCCTATGTCGAGAACCTGCCCCATGTGATTAAGGCTGACAGCACTAGGCTCGATGAAGGGGCATGGGTCCGCCAGAAGGGCAACGCCATCGGTTACCAGTGGGCCGGCACCCCGACCGATGTCGATAGCGCCCTGCGAAACCTCCCAACGCTGCTAGACGCTTTTGCGAAGACGACCCAGACACAGATCATCGCGGGCACTGGACCGGAGATCTGTCGACAGCAATCCGTGCTGCGGTCCAGGGAAAAGATCATTTCGTGATCCCGCCCGGAATCTTCCCTTTCAATGGTGATATGGTCGAGATCACTACCCCCGGACTCGTCGTCCACGGCATGGGCGGCGTGCTGAAGAAGATGGGGGGCACCGGCTCCGATGGCGTCGGTATTCTCGTTTCCACCCACGCCCAGCTCATCAATATGCACATCGACGCCACCGTTCCGAACCCCACGTTGGGCAGCAACTTCAATGATTTGGTGCAGGTGAACTTCACGCCTGCGACACCGTCGAGCCGGGTCTTGATCCAGAACTTAAAGGCCAAGGGCTCCTCCTCGAACGTGCTCGTGCACCGTGGTGGCCTCTTGGAGGTCGATGGTCTCTTCGCCTGGAATACATACGCAAACGGCCTCCAGCTTGTCGCGTCTAATATGTTCGGCCGTCGCATTCGGATCTATACGACCGTCACGCAAAACGGCATCTTCGCCACCTCGTCGGGCGGTAGTCTCGACACTGGCGACGTCATCAGCAACGTCCATCTTGAAGACGTATACATCGAAAACTCTGCGGATACCGGAATCGAATTAGGTTATGGCTGCCACGACTGCACCGCGACCAACTTCATAACGGTGAATTGCGTGAATCCCGGCGCATTGGGGCGGGACAACCAGCGTTGCACCTTCAGGAATGGGCGCATCTACGCACCCGCCTATTCAGATCAGATCAGCAGTTACAATGCCGTTGCGATGGTGCCTTATTTCCGGGGGGCAAGTTACGAAACTGGCAGTTCGTTTGAAGACATCGAGGTTATTGGGCCATGCAAGGTGGCAGCGTTTTTATCTCGGTCAATCTGCGGTGCGGGTCACTGGGCTAAAAGCCAATGCATTTGCTCCAGGTACTGCCCCGGCAACTGACGGAAGCAACCTTTTAGGCGCTGGGCTGATGCTCGCAGGGGACGTCAGCAAGGTTTACGCTCGCGGAGTCGTTGATGGCTATTCAACAGGGTTCACCGCTACATTTGACGGTGCCCCGCACGCCTGCTCGGGCCTTGATGTAGACATCAAGGCAACCCGCGTCGACACCGCAGTCAGCCTCTACAACATCGACGCGCGCGAGACTACGATACGCTTGGCACCCGGATCGTCCTACCGAACTCTAGCGATCAAGCTTGCTGAGGCCAGTCTTATACCCTCATCCTCAGTCCAGAACCGCCGGGTCACCTTCGAGAATCACGCGAGGCCGGACGCCATAACCTTTACCTCTCCGCCCGGCGGAGACTTTGATACCAACGGCGGCCAGCTTCTGTTCCCCGGCGGTCGGTTTGTACCGGCACCAGTGGCGGTGGACGACTTCTCACCGGTGCTGACGCAAGCCTACGCGATCGGAATCTACACGGTCATGAACATGACGACCAACAAGACGGCGACGTTCGTGGTCGATGGTGGATCGGGGCTCAGCCTTAAACTAAAAGGCGATGCGAGCTTTGGTGACGATTCCAGCGCGACGGGCATTCGCCTTGTCTTTGTTAGCGGAGCGCTTGGCTTCCAGCAGAAGGACACCGGTGCAACATCGGGCATCTGGCTCAAGATCACCGGATCAGGAGTGGCATAATGTTCAAGATATGCGTCACCGATGCTGACACTAGCGACAACCTCTACTGGGATGGTGGAATGTTGCGCCGAAGTCCCGAGCGCGGGCTCTCTTTCTCCTCCGAAGGGGGTGCGAGGGCCTACCTCCAGAAGGATTTCAACGATCCGAGTTCCCCGGTTCATCCGCAGCTATGGGACGATACGACGGTACCGCCGACCGAGCGGTTTGAGATAGTGCCCGCGTGAGCGCACAAGTGCCGCGTGCTCCGACATGGAAAGACTGGTGGGCACCCGCAGCGATCGTGATCACGCTGATCGGCGCGACGATGACAGGCGGCGGCTACCTCAACGAGCTCCAACAGCACGAGCGCCGGATCACGGCCCTCGAAGAGAGCAATAAACAGCTCAACATGATCAACGAGCGAACGGCCAGAATCGAGGCCAAACTCGAAATGATCGCGCCGCCAAAATCCGGACCAATGCCATGATCGAGGGCGGCGTCATCCTCTGCCTCGTTGGTTTCTTGCTGGCGCTGGCAAACCCGGTCGAACGGGCGATCGCGCAGCGCCGCTATGCCCAGGTCGGGGCATTCGAGGACACGTTGCGCGGGGCGTTCCCGCTCCATCCGCCGACGCCAGCGTTCGACGATCTCGTCTCACGCGCCGAGGCAGCGCTGGAACAGGACGCCCTTTCGCGTGGCATCCGCGCCACTGCGGCGACGTACGACCAAGCCTCCGAAGGCGATGCCTGCCGGGACTTACCCCACACACTATCCCGTACCCGAAAGGAAATCCGATGACGCTGCTCGCAAAGTGGCGCGCCTGGTTGTGCGCGCGTCTCATCGATGACTGGCACCGCGCCTATACCTTCTCCTCGATCCGGCTCGCCGCGATCGGCGCGCTGATCGAGACGTTCGTGCAGGCCTTTCCCGGCACTGCGTCGGAAGTCTGGAATGCGATGCCGCAGGATCTGCGCGCGCTGCTCCCGTCGTGGCTGACCGGATCGTTCCCGATCCTGCTGCTGGTCGCGATCGCCGTCGCGCGCATCACCCGCAAGGTGCCGACCGATGGCCAGTGAACCGCGCAAGCTGACCCCGGCCAGCAAGGTCGGTGTCGGCGCTGGAATCGGTGCGCTGATCGCCGCAGCCGTCACACTGGCGCTTCCCGGCACCCGCGCTGCCGAGGGCACCGTCTATCACGCCTATCAGGATAGCGGCTCGGTCTGGACGATCTGCAGCGGCCATACCAGAGGCGTCCGTCCGGGCATGACGGCAACCAAGGCGCAATGCGACGCTTGGCTGAAGGCCGATCTTACCGAAGCGACCAGCGAGGCGGTGGCGATCACGCCAGAACTGCTTTCCGGCCCGGTGTCGCTGCGCGGGCAAGCCGGTGACTTCATCCTCAACGGCGGCGCTGGTCACTGGCGCGGTTCGCCGATGGCGCGCGAGGCGGCGGCGCATCGCTGGCGCGCGGCGTGCGAGGCGTTCCGGGGGGTATATCGTGCTGTTCCGTCCACGCGGTGCGGTGCCGAAGCGATATGCCTGCAAGCGGTCGACCAAAGGGGTCGTCTATTGCGCCGCGCCCGGCCTGGTGAACCGGCGCGAGAAGGAACGGCGTGACTGCCTGGCGGGAGTCGCCGGCGCATGAATATGCTGAGCGAGGCCGAGCAACTGGCCGAGGACGCCTTGCCGCAGGTGCGCGCCGCCAACTGGGTTTTCCGCGTAATATTCGCCCTGGCTGTCGCCGGGGCGATCGGCGCGGCGTTCTGGTGGGTCGCGATCCGCCCGGGCCAAATGGCGGCGAAGGTTGGTCAGGCCAAGGTCGACGCCTCGCTGGGACAGGCCACCGGCGACATCGCCACCGCCGCGATCCCACAAATCAACGATGCCACCCGGCAAAAGGTCGAGGTGGACGTACAGGTCCAGAAAGGACAGATCGATGTTCGACAAGCGCCCGATGCAGGCGTGGCGGTGCATGGCGTCGCTGATGCTCTGCGCCGCAATCTCTGCCTGTATGACGACCTCTACCGTGCTGACCCAGGCTGCCAGCCCGTGCATGAAGATCCTGATGGCGTCGGGCCTGCTGGATCCAACGCCGGGGGCACCGCTCACCCTGATTGATGGCTCTGCCGGTGGTCTGGGCGCGCACGATGTCGCGCAAACGGGCCAGCTCGTGAAAGCCAATATCGACAAGCGCACCGCCGTGAAGCTGGGCAGTAGCTGCGATGCCGAGTGGACGGCGGCGCTGGCAAAAGCAAAGCCGCGTGCGCGGTTCCTGGGGATTTTTTAGGGGGCCAATCCATTCCGACCGAAACGGCAATATCCGCATAAGTCGGAATTTAAATGCAAGCTAAGTCGTTGATTTGTGGCGTCTGCTAAAACTTGGAAGGCTGCTGTACTACCATTGTACTATACCCGCTCGCCGGCTGCGCGCGCTGCTGCGGCGATCTGCCCCGGTTAGCGTGGGTAAAGCCGGTGCGCAAGATGCGGCCCTTGCACTTGTGCGACATCCACGACAGGATCGGACGCTTTCGCGAGGGAGTGTTGCGTGGCCGACGATCAGACCGTGATCTGCCCCGGCGGGGATGGCGACACGGCGGTGACGCTCCCGGCCCGGCCCGAGGCGTTGCGGCTCGCGCCCGAGCATACCGCCGTCGTGGTGATCGACATGCAGAACGCCTATGCTAGCAAGGGCGGCTATGTCGATTTGGCGGGTTTCGACATTTCGGGCGCGGCGGGGACGATCGGCAAGATCGCGACGGTGCTCGATACGGCGCGGGCTGCGGGCGTGCAGGTGGTGTTCCTGCAAAATGGCTGGGACCCCGAGTATCGCGAGGCGGGCGGGCCGGGCTCGCCCAACTGGCACAAATCGAACGCGCTGAAGACGATGCGCCAGCGCCCCGAACTGGCGGGCACTTGCTGGCGCGCGGTGGGTGGGATTATGAGATCGTCGATGCGCTGACCCCGCAACCGGGCGACCTTCGCGTCCATAAGACGCGCTATTCGGCGTTCTTCAATTCGCAGCTGGATTCGACGCTGCGCTCGCGCGGCATTCGCAACATCGTGTTCGTCGGGATTGCCAGCAACGTCTGCGTCGAGAGCACGTTGCGCGATGGCTTCCATCTCGAATATTTCGGAGTGATGCTGGAGGATGCCACGCATCATCTCGGCCCGCCCGAAATGCAGGCGGCCAGCGTCTACAATGTCGAGAAATTCTTCGGCTGGATCAGTACGGCCGCAGATTTCTGCGGGTCGTTCGGCCAGTCGCCCAAGGAGTAGGTTCATGCCCTTCGAAGCGATCAATCCCCCGCAA
Organism: Sphingomonas sp. Ant H11; assembly: GCF_000797515.1. Lineage (GTDB taxonomy): Bacteria > Pseudomonadota > Alphaproteobacteria > Sphingomonadales > Sphingomonadaceae > Sphingomonas. The sequence goes on along the minus strand of NZ_JSBN01000063.1, from coordinate 61,235 downwards.
TTCCCGACCCCGATCGCGCCGTATTCGGCTGGGGCCAAGGCGGGGAATACCGTCTATGTCTCGGGCGTGCTGGCGCTTGGCGAGGGCGGGGCGGTGCTGCATGTCGGCGATGCCGCCGCACAGACGCGGCATGTGCTGGACGTTATCAAGGTGACGCTGGAAGCGGCGGGCGCGACGCTGGAAGATGTCGCGATGAACCACATCTTCCTGAAAGACCTGGCCGATTATGCGGCCTTCAATGGCGTGTATGCCGAATATTTTCCGGGCGCAAAGCCTGCGCGCTACTGCATCCGCGCCGATCTGGTGAAGCCGGATTGCCTGGTGGAAATCGCCTCGGTCGCGCATCTTGGTTGAGATGCTCGGCACGCCATCGCTGTCGATGCAAGGCTGAATCATGCCGCACGCCGCAGGCCTGTATTACGAGACCCACGGCAGCGCCGCTGCGCCGCCGCTCCTCCTGTCGTCGGGCCTTGGCGGCTCGGCGAGCTATTGGGCACCCAATATCGCGGCGCTTGCCGAGCGCTATCACGTCATCGCCTATGACCATCGCGGGACTGGCCGCAGCGATCGCGCTTTGCCCGAAACGGTGTCGGTCGAGGACTTTGCCGCGGACATGCTGACGCTGCTCGACACGCTCGGCGTGGCGCGCGCGACGATCGTCGGCCATGCCGCGGGCGGTGTGGCGGCGCTGGCGCTGGCGCTGTTGGCACCGGAGCGGATCGACAAGTTCGTCGTGGTCAATGGCTGGGCGTCCCCCGATCCGCATTTCCTGCGCTGTTTCGACGCGCGGCTTGCATTGCTGCGCGATAGCGGTGTGGAGGCGTATCTGCGGGCGCAGCCGATCTTCCTGTATCCGGCCAACTGGATTTCGGCGCATCACGCGGCGCTGGAGGCGGAACTGCCCGCGCAACTGGCGCAGTTTCCGGGCGTCGCCACGATGGAAAAACGCATCGCCGCGCTGGCCACCTTCGACATCGCCGATCGCCTGCGTGAGATCCACCGGCCAGTGTTGGTCGTGTGTTCGGATGACGACATGCTGGTGCCGTCCAATGCCGGGGTCGCGCTTGCCAACGGTTTGCCGATCGCGGGTTTCTGCCGGGCGGAACATGGCGGCCATGCCGTCAACGTGGTCGATCCGGATGCGTTCAACAGCTTCGTGCTCGCCTGGCTGGCGGGCGAAATCGCGGAAGGGTAACACCATGCAAGTCGGCGTCTTCGTCCCCATCAACAACAATGGCTGGTTGATTTCCGAAAACGCTCCGCAATACCTGCCGTCGTTCGATCTCAACAAGACGATCGCGCAATCGGCGGAAAAACACGGGCTCGACTTCCTGCTGTCGATGATCAAGCTGCGCGGTTTCGGGGGCAAGACCGAATTCTGGGAATATGGCCTGGAAAGCTTCACGCTGATGGCGGGGCTGGCGGCGGTGACGGAGAAGATCAAGATCTTCGCGACCTGCCCGACGCTCATCATCCCGCCCGCCTTCGCCGCGCGGATGTGCAACACGATCGATTCGATCAGTCATGGGCGGTTCGGGCTCAACCTCATCACCGGCTGGCAGCCGCCCGAATATACCCAGATGGGGCTGTGGCCCGGCGACGAGCATTTCCGCAATCGCTACACGATGCTCGATGAATATGCCCATATCCTGCGCGAATTGTGGGAAACCGGCGAGAGCGACTTCAAGGGCGATTATTATCAAATGGACGATTGTCGCGTCCGCCCGGTGCCGAGCGGCGACATGAAGATCATCTGCGCGGGCTCCTCCGATGACGGGCTCGCTTTCTCGGCGAAATGGGCGGATTATGCCTTCTGCCTGGGCAAGGGGGTGAACACGCCGACGGCGTTCGCGTCGAACAATGCGCGGCTGGCGGCGGCCACCGCAAAGACTGGGCGCGACGTGTCGATCTTCGTGCTTGTCATGATCATTGCCGCCGAAACCGATGAAGCGGCGATGGCGAAGTGGCAGTCCTATAATGACGGTGCCGATCTCGAGGCGATCGCCTGGCTGGCCGACCAGGGCGCGAAGGACACCCACAATAAGGACACCAACGTCCGCCAGCTTGCGGCACCGGAAGGGGCGGTCAACATCAATATGGGCACGCTGGTCGGCTCCTATGCCAATGTCGCGCGGATGCTCGACGAAATGGCAGCGGTGCCCAATACCGGCGGTGTGCTGCTGACCTTCGACGACTTCGTCGAAGGCGTGGAGGCATTTGGCACGCGCATTCAACCGTTGATGCAATGCCGTGCCGGGGTGGGGCGATAGCGGACTGCCGCCAGTCGCCGGGATTGTCCTTTACGCATCGCTAACCCTTCCTGCGCTACGCCGCCTGCGATGTTTCATGACACTGCCCTCGCGCGGGCCGCCAAGGCGGCCGATCCCCGCCCGGTCTCGGCGGTCAGCACTGGCTGCGGGTTGGCGGGTCTCGGCGGCCTGTTCCTGTGGGTCGCGATCGCGCGTTATTATGGCATGGACGGGCCCTATGCGGCGCTCGTCAATATCGCGGCCTGCGCGCTGCCGATGGTGCTGTGGGCGGTATTGGTCGACAAGGTCCACCGTCGCGCCTCGACCGGCATTGACTGGAGCACCCCGAAGCCGTGGCGTGAAACGCTCGATGTGTCGCTGACCAAGCTCGCGGGGTTGTGGGCGACCTGGGCGGGCATCGCGCTGATCTATGGCACCGGGCGCTTTTACTGGAGCAACCAATGGGGCGGCTTTCCCTTTGCGATGGCGTGTTTCGGCGTCGCCGCACCGCTGCTGCTGGTCGGTTCGATCCCCTATGTGCTGTGGATCGATCGTCGCCTGGTCGCGCCCAAGGATGGCGCTTGGGCGCTCGGCGCGTGGCTGATGGGGCTCGACGAGCCGATCGACCGTGAGGCGCTGTATAACCATTTGCGCAGTTGGGGCGTGAAGGCCTTTTTTCTGGCGTTCATGCTGGCGGTGGTGCCGCCGGGGTTCGCCGGGTTCATCCACGGGAATGTCGCGGAGGTGCTGCACAATCCGGTGGCGCTGGCCAATTGGTTGATCGGCTTCATGTTCGTGATCGACTGCGCGTTCGCGACGGCCGGCTATATCCTCACCTTCCGTCCACTCGATTCGCACATTCGCAGTGCAAACCCGTTTGCGGCGGCGTGGATGGCGGCGCTGATTTGTTACCCTCCCTTCACGCTGATGGCCGAAAACGGGCCGCTCGATTATCATCCCGGCACCTATGGCTCCGATGGCTGGTCGGTCTGGTTCGCCGGACATCCGGTGGTGCTGGTCGCGATCGGTACGGTGCTGGTCGGTTTGACGGCAATCTATGCCTGGGCGACGGTCGCGTTTGGTTTTCGCTTTTCCAACCTGACGCATCGCGGCATTTTGACGCACGGGCCTTATGCGTTTTCGCGCCACCCGGCCTATCTGTCGAAGAATTTGTTCTGGTGGATTTCGACCGTGCCCGTGCTGACGACGGGCTCCTGGCTCGACGCGGTGCGGGCGACGATCCTGATGGGGGTGGTCAGCGGAGTCTATTATTGGCGTGCCAAGACCGAGGAGCGGCATCTCGGGATGGACCCGACGTATCGCGATTATTCGGAATGGATCGAGCGCAACGGGCTGGTGCCGCGTTTCTTCGCCTGGGTTGGCGGCAAGCGCACCGTCCGGGTCTAGCGCCGCGCGGTTTCGGGGCATCCGAGGATGCCCCGAGGGTCCGCAGTGTTCAGGCTATCAGCGGGAAGAGAGCTGCACCGGGCGCGCGGCCGCGCGGGCAAGCACGCTGTCGGCAATCTGATGCGACCAGATCGCGTCGCCCGTCGGCGTTTCCAGCATTTCATTGTCAAGCGCGCGGGCGCGACGGAAGGCGACCAGTGCTTCAGCCGTGCGTCCACTGCGCAAATACGCGGCGGCCAGTTCGATATGGCGTCCGCCATCATCCGGGTTGAGCCGAACCCGTGTCTCCAGCGCCGAGATGGCATCTGCATTTTGGGCAGCAGTCTGCGTTGACGGTGTCGCTGCCGTGGGGTTCGCCACTGCCGGTGCCGACAGCGGCGCCAGGACAAGCAAGCTCAAAGCGATCATTTTGGTCATGGGATTCATCCTCTCACCGAGTCATTCGGTTACAGAATGATGACACTTATGAGGCACTTTTGTGAAGTGGTATTTTTGGATGAGAAAAAGGCCCGGCTTTTCCCGCCGGAAAGCCGGGCTAAACCATTCAAAAAGCACAATACGCCTCGGAAAGTCAGTCCGCGCGCAAAGTCTCCTTGCCGGTCGTCGGATCGGCGAGGGTGACATTTTCGGCTGCCTGGATGCGCCAGTCGCCATCGCGGCGCGTGGCGATCGCGAGGATCAGCGTGTCGGCGACATGGGGGCCAGCAGGATGCGCGGCCCCAGCGGTGAGCCGAGTCCAGAAATGCAGGATGGCCGCGTCCTCCCCGACCCAATCCACATCCGCCGGATCAACCCGTAATACCGAGTCGCTGTAAATCGTCTCATGGATGAAGCGGTGTCCGGCGACGATTTGGTCGATCCCGCGCCAATACATCGCATAGCGGTTCACGAAGGTGGCATCCGCATGGAAGAGCGCGCCAAACGCGACCATGTCATGCGCGTTCCAGGCCGCTTCAAAGTGCTCGGTAATCCGTTCCGGATGATCGACCATGTTCGTTCCCCCAAGGTGTAACACCAAGGACGATCATACCGCGTTGATGTGACATTTTGACAGAAATAATCATCGTTGCGTGAGGCTATTCCATCACGGTGACTAACGCCGGTCGTTCCTCTTTATGCGGTCGTCTACTGGGTGTTCGCAGTGCGCGCGCGGGACAGTTCGGCCAGTGCCGCGCGCACGTCCTCAATATGTCCGGCGAACGCCTCCGCAGGGTCGATCTCGCCCGAATTGGCCTCGATCTGCGTCCGTGACAGGCGCAGCGCGGGCCGCGCAGCGATCGGCCGCATCCCGATCCCTTCGCACACCTCCTGCAACTGCGCCGCAGCCTTGCCCCCGCCATGCCCGCCATAAGATACGATCATGACCGGCTTGTCGGCCCATTCGCGGTAGAGGTGGTCGATCGCGTTTTTTTTAGAGCTGCCGGATAACCCCAATTATATTGCGGTGTGACGAAGATAAACGCAGCCGCGCTGGCGATCTTCCGGCTCCATTCGAGGGTCAATGCCGAGGCGTAGCTGGCGCGCTGCGGCATTTCCGCCTCATCATCCATCGGCAACGGCCAATCGCGCAAATCGACGACTTCGAAGGTGTCGTCGTTTTTGCGACCGGCCCAGCGTGGCGATCCATTGCGCAATCTGCGGGGAGATCCGGCGGGGTCTTACACTGCCGGCGATGACGAGCGTGGGGGATGCGTGTATCATGCAGCCTTTATGCCACTTTGGAGGCTTGAGGTAAAGAGTGTATAATACAGCTAGTATCGATACCGTCGCTCGCGCGCTCGTTGATCTGCTGGGGTTTTTCAGCAGCCCGCAGCGCGTGGACCTGTTGCTGAAAGAGGCGGGTGTGGTGCTCGACCGCGCGCTGGTGCCGCTGTTGGTGGGGATCGCCACGCGGGGCACGCTGAGCGTGGCGGCGCTGGCCGATCAGGTGGGGCGGGACTCGACGACGGTTAGCCGCCAGATTGCGAAGCTCGAACAATTGGGCCTTATCGCAAGATCCCGGCGAAACGGACCGGCGAATCCGGATGGTCACGCTCGCTCCCGCGGGCGAGGCGCTGGCGCGCTCGGTTGCGGCGGCGCGGCAGCGCTTGCTGGCGCGCGCGCTCGCCGCCTGGAGTGAGGATGATTTGGCCGACCTTGGCCGCTTGAATGCGAAGTTCGTGGAGTCGCTTGCCCACGCCGCGCAGGCAGGAAGCGAAGCAGAGCGCGGCTAGAACCGCAGCTCGTCATACACTTTCGACACGTCGCCGTTCCACACGCCGTGATATTTCTCCAGCAGCAATTCGGCGGGCACCTTGCCGCTGCGCACGATCTCGCGCAGCGGATCGAGGAACCCGGTTTCGTTGCTGCCGCTCGAATCGATGCGGCCCCGCGCGGTGAGGCCGGCGCTGGCGATGTCGATCACTTCACCCGCGATCGCGCGCAAGGTGCGCCCGCCTGCGATCGGTGCGTCGAGCCCGAGCTTGGGCACTGCATCGCGCAGCGCCTGGCGTTCCTCGATCGTCCAGTGCTTGACCACATCCCACGCCGCATCGAGCGCACCCTGATCGTAGAGCAGGCCGACCCACAGAGCAGGCAGTGCGCAAATCCGCCCCCACGGGCCGCCATCGGCCCCGCGCATTTCGAGAAAGGTCTTCAGCCGCACTTCGGGGAAGGCGGTGGAGAGGTGGTCATTCCAGTCGTCGAGCGTCGGCTTCTCGCCGGGCAGGACCGACAATTCGCCCTTCAGGAAATCGCGGAAGGACAGGCCCGCAGCATCGAGATAGCGACCGTCGCGATAGACGAAGTACATCGGCACATCGAGCGCGTATTCGGTGTAGCGATCATATCCAAAACCGTCCTCGAACACGAACGGCAACATGCCGGTGCGCGCGGGATCGGTGTCGGACCAGATGTGGCTGCGGTACGACAGCATCCCGTTGGGTTTGCCCTCGGTGAAGGGCGAATTGGCGAACAAGGCGGTGGCGAGCGGTTGCAGCGCCAACCCGACGCGGAACTTCTGCACCATGTCGGCTTCGGAACTGTAATCGAGGTTCACCTGGATCGTGCAGGTGCGCAGCATCATGTCGAGGCCCATGCTGCCGACGCGCGGCATGTGGCGCAGCATGATCGCATAGCGGCCCTTGGGCATGATCGGCAGCTCGGCGCGGGTCTTGTCGGGCCACATGCCGAGGCCGAGGAAACCGATGCCGAATTTGTCGCCGATCGTCTTGATCTGCTGCAGATGCCGCCCGGTCTCGGCGCAGGTCTGGTGCAGATTTTCGAGCGGGGCACCCGACAGTTCGAACTGGCCGGCCGGTTCGAGGCTGATCGATCCGTCGGTGCCGTTCAGCGCGATGACGTTGCCGCCTTCCAGCACGGGTTCCCAACCGAATGCGGTCAACGCGTCCAGCAAATCCCGAATGCCGCCCTTTTCGGTGTAGCTCGGCGCGTGATGATCGCTATCGGCATAGACGAACTTCTCATGCTCGGTGCCAATCCGCCAGCGATCGGGAGCCTTCTCGCCCCGCGCGAAGCTGGCGACGAGCTGGTCGCGCGATTCGATCACGGGAGAGCTCTTTTTGGTTTCGGGGCGCGTGGTCATGATCGCGCCTTAGCGCCGCCTGAGGCCGCCCGCCAGCGCGTTTCGTTTAGCTACCGATGCGCCTCACCAATCGCCGCGCGCGGCCATCCACAGCGCGACCGCCGCCGCCGCTGCCGTGTCCGCGCGCAGAATGCGCGGGCCCAGGCCGATGGCGACAGCACTTGGCACGGCTCGGATCGCGGCGCGTTCGTCATCGTCGAAGCCGCCTTCAGGACCGATCAGGATCGCTGCCGCACCACTTGCCGCGCGCATTGCTGCCAAAGCGGGCGCACCGCCAGTTTCGTCGGCGAAGAACAGCGCGCGGTCTGCGGGCCAGTCGCGCAGCAGGGCGGACAGCTTCACTGGCTCGGTCAGTTCGGGCACCGCCGTGCGACCGCATTGTTCGGCCGCCTCGATCATATGCGCGCGCAGCCGCTCGCCATTCAATCGGTCGACGATCGTGCGGCGGGTCAGCACCGGCACGAGGCGCGCGACGCCAAGCTCGCACGCTTTCTCGGCGACCCAGTCGATCCGACCTTTCTTGATCGGGGCGGCGCACAGCCACAGGTCGGGCACCGTCTCGGCCTCGCGCAGCTTTTGGGTGACGTCGAGCATGAGGTCGCGCTTGCCGACACTGGCGGCGACGCCCAGCCATTCGCCCGATGTGCCGTCGAACAGCTTGACCGGATCGCCCGCTTTCATCCGCATCACGCTGACCAGATAGTGTGCTTGCGGGCCATCGACGCGTAGCGGGCCGAGGCCGAGCGGTGTCTCGACGAACAGCCGCGGGGTCGATTGCGGGGGCCAGGCGGGGGTGGCGGGCATCGCTGCGCCTTAGAGCAGGGGCGTGGGGCCTGGCAAATCGGCGGCGTTCACTTGCGTCCCTGCCACAGCGCCCGCAGCGCCACGGCGAACAGGGCAAGTCCGACCACCCCCAGCAGCGCCCATCCCGCCATTACGCCGACGCCGCGCGCCACCGCCCACAGCAACGCCTCGAAGAACCGCCCGATCGCGACGGAGAGATGGATCACGCTGCCCGCCTTTGGGAAAACTGCGCCCTTATTCGGGTCTTGGCACCGCTATCGGCGCGGAGCGTGGCGAAGTCGAGGCTATGCGCGCCGGGGCTGTTGCGCGGCCGCTGGCTGGTGCATGGAGCGCGCATGACTGCTGCCGATCTTACCCCCGATACCGAACATCGCGGCCTTGTCGGCCTGTTGCCCGCTGCGGTGCGCCCGTTTGCGCTGCTGGCGCGATTCGATCGACGATCGGGTGGTGGCTATTGTTCTGGCCGGGGGGCGTGGGGCGTCGCGCTGGCAGGCGGGGCGGTGTCGCGCTGGGATTTGATCCTGTGGCTGCTGCTCGGCAGCATCGCCATGCGCGGCGCGGGCTGCGTGTATAACGACATTGTCGACCGCGATCTCGACCGGCAAGTGGCGCGCACTGCCGCACGACCTTTGGCGAGCGGGGCGGTCTCGTTGAAGGCGGCATGGGTGTGGCTGGCGGTGCTGTGCCTGCTCGGGTTGCTCGTGCTGCTGCAACTCACCCTGTATGCGGGCGTGGTCGCGCTGCTGAGCCTTGCCCCGGTCGCTGCCTATCCCTTCATGAAGCGCATTACCTGGTGGCCGCAAGTGTGGTTGGGCCTCGTCTTTTCCTGGGCGGCATTGGTCGGGTGGAGCGACATCATGGGCGCGCTCACCGCGCCCGGCCTGCTGCTCTATGCCGGGTCGATTTGCTGGGTGGTCGGCTATGACACGATCTACGCGCTGCAGGACCGTGAGGATGATGCGCTGATCGGGGTGCGCTCCTCGGCGCTGCGGATGGGCGCGCGGGTGCGGTTGGGCGTCGGCCTGTTCTATCTGGCGGCGCTGGTGCTGTGGGCGGGGGCGATCTGGGTGTTGCGGCCCGATTGGCTGGCGCTGGTCGCATTGCTGCCGGTGGCGGGGCATTTCGCCTGGCAAGTCGCGACCCTGTCGCCGGATGATGGTGCGGGGGCGCTGCACCGCTTCCGCTCCAACCGCTTTGCCGGGTTGCTGATGTTTCTCGCCTGTGTGGTGGTGGGCACGCCCTGGCCCTATTGATCGAGGTCGCGCGTGGTTGCGCGGGCGTGTTGCCGCTCCTAAGTCCAAAGGCATGTTGACACCAGACCAAGGGCGCGATCGCGCCGCCGCTATCGTCTCCCGCGCGCGCGCTGCCGGGGCCGATGCCGCCGATGCGGTGTATGCCGCCGACACCGCGCTCGACATTTCGGTGCGGCTGGGCGCGCTGGAGGATGTCGGCCGTTCGGAAAGCGCCGAGCTTGGCCTGCGCGTGTTCGTCGGCAAGCGTTCGGCGAGCGTGTCCACCTCCGATCTGTCGGACGGTGCCCTTGCCGCTTTGGTCGACCGCGCGATCGCGATGGCGCGCGAGGCACCCGAGGATGCCTGGGCCGGTCTCGCCCCGGCCGAGCGGCTGATGCACGGCACCCCCCCCGTTGCTCGATATCGACGATTTGGCGCAGGGTGGCAGCGAGCCCAGCCCCGAGGGGCTGCGCGATGCGGCGCTGGCCGCAGAAGATGCCGCGCGGGCAGTGGCGGGCGTCACCAATAGCGAGGGCGGCTCTGCCAGCGCCTCGCGCTCGATCTGGGCGCTCGCCACCAGCCACGGCTTTGCCGCCGCTTATGCCGCGACCGGTTATGGCCTGTCGGCCAGCGTACTGGCGGGCGAGGGCGGGGCGATGGTGCGCGACTATGCCTATAGCTCGGCGCGCCACTTGCGCGCGCTGGAAGCGCCCGAGGTGATCGGCACGCGCGCGGGCGAGCGCGCGGTCGCCCGCGTCAATCCCGGACGGCTTGCCAGCGGGCCGATGACGGTGGTGTTCGATCCGCGTGTGGGCTCCAGCCTGCTCGGGCATCTGACCGGGGCGATTTCGGGGCAGGCGATTACGCGCAAGACCAGCTTCCTGCTGGAGGCGCTCGGCACGCAGGTGTTTGCGAGCGGCGTGACCGTGCTCGACGATCCGCACCGCCCGCATGGCCTGCGCTCGCGCCCGTTCGATGGCGAGGGGCTGCCGGTGTCGCCGACCGCGATCATTGAGGCGGGGATGCTTGAACGCTGGCTGCTCGACAGCGCATCTGCGCGGCAATTGGGGCTCGAGCCGACCGGCCATGCCGCGCGCGGCGTGAGCGGCGCGCCCGGGGTTTCGACCAGCAATTTGCATATGGCGGCGGGACATGTCCCGCCGGAAACCTTGATCGCCGACATCACCGACGGCGTGTTCGTCACCGAGCTGATCGGCATGGGCGTTAACGGCGTTACCGGTGATTACAGCCGAGGGGCAGCGGGATTCCGGATCGAGCGGGGGGAGATTACCGGGCCGGTTGCCGAGTTCACCATTGCCGGCAATTTGAAGGATATGTTCCTTAACCTGCGCCCGCGAACGACCTGGAATTCCGCTATGGTACCAATGTGCCGACGCTCAGGATCGAGGGGATGACGGTGGCGAGTGGCTGATGCGGGCCTGGCCGACGCAGTGGCAGCGATCGCCGAGGAGGCGGGGGCGCTGGCGCTGCGGCATTGGCGCACCGATTTTCACCGCTGGGAGAAGGGGCCGAACGACCCGGTCAGCCAGGTCGATCTCGACGTCAACGCATTGCTCCACGCGCGGTTGTCCGCGTTGTTGCCCGACGCCGGATGGCTGTCCGAGGAAACCGCCGACAATGCCGACCGTCTCGCCTGCGGGCGGGTGTGGGTGGTCGATCCGATCGATGGCACTCGGGACTTTATTCGTGGGCGGGACGGCTGGGCGGTGTCGGTGGCGCTGGTCGAGCACGGCCGGGTGACGATCGGCATTTTGGATGCGCCTGCCCGCAATGACGTGTGGCAGGCGGTCTTGGGGCACGGGGCGACGCGCAATGGCGCTGCGATCCATGTCGGCGACCGGCGCGTGTTCAGCGGATCGCGCGTGCCAAGCGATGGCCTGCCCAAGGCCGACCGCGATCTGGTCGCGGTGGCGAAGCCCAATTCGATCGCGTTGCGCATCGCGATGGTGGCAGCGGATGAGGCCGATCTCGTGGCGACACTGCGCTGGGGCTATGAATGGGACGTCGCCGCCGCCGCGCTGATCGCGGCGGAAGCGGGGGCAACGGTTACCGATGCCTTTGGCGCGCCGCTTGCCTTCAACACGCCGCGCGCGCAAGCGTTCGGCGTGCTGGCGACCGCGCCCGGCATCCATGCGGCGGCGGTCGAACGCCTGAGCGAACGCGCGCGGACGCTATCGGTCTGAGCAGGCAAGAAGGGGCAACCATAGCAAAGACGGCGTTTGTCCGACCGCGCGGGGTCGTCCTTCAGCAATCCACGCCTTCCCGGGCTAAAGCAGGATGACCTTGTCTTAACCCGCTCGAAACGAACGGATGGGGAGACGATCCGACCAAGGGCCGTTGTGCGCTAAACCTCATCCCGATACTTGATCTCCAGAAACCGGCCACGCGTTTCGAGCGAGTCGAGGTCCCCCTGCGCGATCTGGGCCGACATATCGCCGATCTCGTCGTCGATGAGCTTCAGCGCGTCCGCCAGTTGCGCATCGGGGCTCTTGCCGTTCCGCGCGACGCCGCGCAGGGGCGGGGGGACCTTGGCATAGCCTTTGAGCAGTTCGGGCAATTGCTCGCCGATCAGCTTGCGCACTTCGGCGGCGACGGGTTCGCGTTCGTCGAGCGTGGCGAGTTGCGGCGACAGCGTTTCCAGCTTCACGCCGATGCCGTCGACCAATGTCTGCGCCGGCGCGGGCAGCAGCTTGCGCTGGGTATCGAGCCATTGCTCGGTCATCAGCGGCAGCGCTTTCAGCGGGACTTGCGTCAGTTGCTCGGCGCGCACCGCAGGGGTCAGCGTTGCGAACAACAGGAACAGCGTCACCGCCACCAGCAACGCGCCGACCAGCAGCGCGCCACCCATGCCGAGCGGCACGAACCAGCCGATCGCGATCGCCGCGACGACGATCGCGAGGTCGGCGCTTGCCGCCAGCGTGAGGCGTCGGGCGATGGCGGTGCCTTGCCGCCGCCGCTTGACCAGCGCCTCGCGACCGGCGCGGGTGCGCTCGAGCAATTCGCCGGCGCGTGCGATCTGGCGATCGACATCGGTCACCGCGCGCTACTCCGCTTCCAGCTTGAAGCTGGCGTCGGGGCCGGACAGGCGGTTCTGCGCGGCACCCTCGGCGCGGGCGATATAGCCCTTCGACTTTTCGACTTCGTTGGACAGCGTGCCGACCGTCGCCTTCATCGAATCGAGCGCTTTCAGCTTGAAGCTGTCGATCGCGTCCATCGTGTCATAGATGTTCTGGAAGGCGCGCTGCAGCGTTTCGACCGGGATGGTCGAGGCGGCGGCCTGTTCGTGGATGGTCGCGGTCTGCGACTTCAGCAGCTTGCCCGTCGCATCAATGATGTTCGCGGTGGTCGTGTTGAGCGCGGTGATCTGATCGAGCACCAGTTTCTGGTTGGCCAGCGCCTGCGCCACCGTAACCGCGGTGCGCAAGGCGGAAACGGTGGTGGTGGAGGCGCGATCGACCCCCTTCACCAGCTCGACATTGTTCTTCTTGACCAGATCGAGCGCAAGATAGCCCTGCACCGTCACCGCCATTTGCGTCAGCAGGTCCTGCGTGCGCTGGCGGACATAGAAGAGCGCGCTTTCGCGGATCGCCTTGGCCTTGGCCGGGTCGCTATGGTCGAGATCGTTGGCTTTCTCTTCCAGCCGCGCATCCATTTCCTTGGACAGCACGATCATCTGTTCGAGCCGCCCCATTGCAGTCCACAGATTGGCGCGCTCGGTGTCGATCGCGGCATTGTCCATCAACAGCTCGTCCTTGCCGCGCGCGAGCGTCTTGAGGATCGCCGAAATGTGCGATTGCGAGGAACGATATTTGTCGAAATAGGTGTTGATACCGCCGCCAAAGACCTTGCTCAGCAGGCCGCGGCCCGAAATGAGCTTGCCGTTGACCGACGGATCGAGCTTTTCGATCGTACGGCGCAGTTCGGTAAGGTCGGCACCGATCCCGGTCTCGCCGTCCATCGCCTTGACCGGGCGATCAAGAAAGCGGTTCGACTGATCGGCGGCGGCGCGGATTTCCTTCTGGCCCATCGCCGAGATGGCATCGACGCGCTTGCCGAATTCGGGAGAGTTCACATCCTGCGCGACGAGATCGTCGACGAAATCGGCGACCTTGGCTTGCAGCTTGGTGCGCACGCCTCTTCGACCGGGACGAGACCCACCGCCTTTTCGGGCGCGAGCGCGGGCACCGGGTCAGGTGGGGTCAGCACCAGGGGGGTCGTTTCGCTATCGGCAGCGGTCGCCATGTCGTCACTCCAGCCGGGGATGCCCCTAAATGAAGCGGAATGCTGCGGGGTTCAAGTGTATCGTTTTTATAATACACCAATTGTCACGCAATCGTCACGATAAAGACCCGAATCCGACGCGAGGTGCCGATACCGCACCGCAACAAAGTGTGTAAAACAAAAGGGGTTATCGATGCGTCGTTCCTTCTCGCTCGCGTTTGCGGGCGTTCTCCTCGGTTGTTCGTCAACGGCGGCGCTCGCCCAGTCGGCTACCGCTGCGGAGACGCCCGATGCGCAAGGCGGTGACATCATCGTCACCGCGCAGAAGCGCGAGCAGAAGCTCCAGGACGTGCCGATTACGGTGACGGCAGTGACCGGTGCCAAGATGCAGGAGCTTGGTGTCAATTCGCTCGCCGAAGTCGCGATGTATATCCCGGGCCTGCGTATCCAGGAGCAGAGCGACAATAACCCCGGCTTCGTGATCCGCGGCATCACCTCGGACAGCGGCTCGGCGCAGCAGGGCGCGCGCGTTTCGCTTTATTACAATGGCGTCGATATTTCGCGCACGCGTGGCGCGTATCAGGATCTGTTCGATCTGGAGCGGATCGAAGTCGTGAAGGGGCCGCAGGCAACGCTGTTCGGCACCGCCTCGGCAGTTGGCGCGGTGAACATCATCTCGGCCCGGCCAAGGGCTGGAACCTCGGCCGGGATCATTGCGTCCTACGGCAATTACAATCGCGGCCAGGTCTCGGGCTTCGTCAATGTCGGCAATGACACGCTCGCGGCGCGTCTCGCCTTCGCCTACAAATATCATGACGGCTTTGTCCGCAACATCGCCGGTGACCCCAATGTGCCCAACCAGAATCAGGGCAAGACCAAGCAAGACGATCTCAATGGTCAGGATCAGCGCGGCATTCGCGGTTCGGTGCGCTGGGCACCGACCGATGCGCTTACCGCCACTTTGGTGCTGACCTATGACGGCCAGCGCAACCCCGGCACGGCGTTCCGTTCGCGCGCGCAAGCGCCGACCGGCGGCAATGGCGGCGACTATAGCTACGCCGAACTGTCGGGTTCGCCTTATAGTGCGCAAGTGCTGGGGGGCGCCAAGCTCGGCCTGAAGCGTGACGTCTATGACGCCAACTTCACGCTGACGGCGGAACTGGCCCCAGGTGTCAGCTTCACCACCGTCAACGGCTATCGCAAGTTCAACAGCAACGAAGTGTTCGACGCCGATGGCGGCCCGGCCTGGTATCTGGAGTTTGCCGAGGATGCGCGCGGCGACCAATATAGCCATGAAGGCCGCTTCAACTTCACCGGCGACACCTACCGCGCGTCGTTCGGCTGGAACGCGTTCTTCGAAAACAATCTGCAGCGCGTGCCCTTCTCGACCGAAGAGGGCACCTATCTGACCTGCGCCGGTGCCTTGCCCGCCGGGACGCGCGCCGCCTTGCTCGCGGCTGGCATCCCGAGCGGCCCGGGTTGCGTCCTGCCGAATGGCACCGTTGCCGCGGCGGGGGCGACCGCGCTGTTGACGCGCGGCTCGGCGACCGCAATTCCGTATTCCTCGGTCTTCACCAACTACGGCACCAACGACACCTATTCGGTCTTCGCCGACGGCACCTGGCTGCCGACCCCGCGGCTCGAACTCACCGCCGGTGCGCGCATCCTGATCGAGAAGCGCAAGTCGGGCTACAGCTCGGTGCAGCCCAATTCGGTGCTTGCCGGCGTGCCGTTGTTGCCCACGGTCAGCACGGGCGGCGTCAAGTTCACTGCGCAGCGCAGTTTCTCGGCGATCCTGCCGCGCTTCAACGCGCTGTATCGTTTGACCGATGGCATCAACCTTTATGCCACGATCAGCAAAGGCCGCCGCTCGCCGGTGGTGCAATTGTCCGCGGCGACTTCGGGTGGCGTGGCGGTGCCGAGCCTGCAAGTGGTGCCCGACGAAGTCGTGTGGAATTACGAAGCCGGTATCAAGGCCAAGATCGGCGCGTTCAGCGGATCGCTCGGCGTCTTCTACCAGGATTATAACGGCTTCCAGGTGACCGTTACCGACGGCGCGGGCAAGACCACCACGCAAAGCGCGGGCAAGGCGCGCAACCCCGGCGTCGAGCTGGAGGGCAATTGGCGGGTCAATTCGCTGCTGCAGCTGTTCGGCAACTTTGCCTATGTCGATGGCAAGATCGCCAATAACCCGGCCTATGGCGTCTATTCGGGTGCGCAGTTCCGCCTGCAGCCGAAATATAGCGCTTCGGGCGGCGCGACCTTGCGCGTTCCGGCCGGAAGCATGACCTTCTACGCCACGCCCTCGGCCACCTATCAGAGCAAGGAATATTTCGAGCTGCCCAATTCTGAGGCGATCAGCCAGGGCGGCTATGCACTGGTCAACGTCCGGGCGGGCGTCGAGCTGGCGGGCGGGCGTTATCAAATCGGCGGTTTCGCCCGCAATGCGCTCGACCGTAAATATCTGATCGACGCGGGCAACACCGGTGGCGGTTTCGGTATTCCGACCTATATCCGTGGCGAACCGCGCGTTTACGGCGTCGAAGTCAGCGGCAAGTTCTGATCGCCGCACTTCGTTCAGCTTGATCGAAACGGGCCGGGCAGCACAGTGTGTTGCCCGGCCTTGTTGCACCGCACCGTTTCGGCTAGGGGCACGCGATCCTTTTCCCGATTTTGTAACGAGACAGACATGAGCCTCCGCAACGTGGCCATCATCGCACACGTCGATCATGGTAAGACAACTCTGGTCGATCAGCTCTTCCGCCAGTCCGGCACCTTCCGCGACAACCAGCGCATCGAAGAGCGCGCGATGGATTCGAACGACCTCGAAAAAGAGCGCGGCATCACCATTCTCGCCAAGCCGACTTCGGTCGACTGGACTCCGCCGGGCGAAACCGAGAGCGTGCGCATCAACATCGTCGATACCCCCGGCCACGCCGATTTCGGCGGCGAAGTGGAGCGCATCCTGTCGATGGTCGACGGTGTCGTCCTGCTGGTCGATTCGTCGGAAGGCGCGATGCCGCAGACCAAGTTCGTCACCGGCAAGGCGCTGGCGCTGGGCCTGAAGCCGATCGTCGTGGTCAACAAGGTCGATCGCAACGACGCGCGCATCCAGGAAGTGCTGGACGAAGTGTTCGACCTGTTCGTGTCGTTGGACGCGAATGACGAGCAGCTCGATTTCCCCGTGCTCTACGCCTCGGGCCGCAACGGCTATGCCTCGACCGACATGGACGCGCGCGAAGGCACGCTGATCCCGATGTTCGAGACGATCATCAGCCACGTTCCGCCACCCGCCGTGGAAGTGGCAGGCGTGCCGTTCACCTTCCTCGTCACGCTGCTCGACCGCGATCCATTCCTCGGCCGTATCCTGACCGGCCGCGTCAATTCGGGCACGGTCAAGGTCAACCAGCCGATCCACGCGCTCGACAATGATGGCAAGATCATCGAGACCGGTCGCGCCTCCAAGATCATGTCGTTCCGCGGGCTCGACCGCGTGCCGGTCGACGAAGCCAAGGCAGGCGACATCATCAGCCTCGCCGGTCTGACCGTCGCGACCGTCGCCAACACCATCGCCGACATCACCGTGACCGAGCCGCTGCACGCACAGCCGATCGATCCGCCCACGCTGTCGATGCGCTTTGCCGTCAACGATTCGCCGATGGCGGGGCGTGAGGGCACCAAGGTGACCAGCCGCATGATCCGCGACCGTTTGTTCCGCGAAGCCGAATCGAACGTTGCCGTGAAGGTGGTGGAAGCCGCCGACAAGGACAGCTTCGAAGTCGCCGGTCGCGGCGAGCTTCAGCTTGGCGTGCTGATCGAGACGATGCGCCGCGAGGGTTTCGAACTGGGCATTTCGCGTCCGCGCGTGCTGTTCCAGGAAGATGAGGACGGCAAGAAGACCGAGCCATATGAAACGGTCATCATCGATGTGGACGAGGAATATTCGGGCACCGTCGTCGAGAAGATGAACCTGCGCAAAGCCGAGCTGACCGACATGCGTCCGTCAACCGGCGGCAAGACGCGCATCACCTTCTCCGCGCCGTCGCGCGGGATGATCGGCTATCACGGCGAGTTCCTGTCGGACACGCGCGGCACCGGCATCATGAACCGCCTGTTCGAGCGTTACGGCCCGCACAAGGGCAATATCGAAGGCCGCAAGAACGGCGTGCTGATCTCGAACGGGGCGGGCGAAGCGAATAGCTATGCGCTAGGGCCGCTCGAAGAGCGCGGCATCCTGTTCGTCGGGCACGGCGAGGCGCTGTACGAGGGCATGATCGTCGGCGAGAACGCCAAGCCGGACGATCTCGAAGTCAACCCGATGAAGACCAAGGCGCTGACCAACTTCCGCGCTTCGGGCGGCAAGGACGATGCGATCCGCCTCACTCCGCCGAAGAAGATGACGCTGGAACAGGCGATTGCGTACATCGACGATGACGAAATGGTTGAAGTGACGCCCAAGTCGATCCGCCTGCGCAAGCGCTACCTCGACCCGAACGAGCGCAAGCGCGCGGCGCGGGCGAAGCAGTCGTAAGCGACGCGAGAGCGTGGTAACACCGGGGCCGGGCGCGACAGCGTCCGGCCTTTTTTGTTTGGGGGTATGGCGGGACAGGGCTGACGCGCTGCGCTGCTTTTGGCGCTCAGTGGAAGAAATCGCCGGCGACGGAGCGGCGATGGGGCGATGCCCTAATCGGTGCCCACGCGGCACCCAATAAGTAACTTCCGCAGCTTTCGCTTGCTCCGCCGCAGGGCGCATAGCGCGCGCGGGGGCGCGTCGCCGTCGCGCTGCACTCGCGATGGCGACGGTTCCCGTTGCCAGCGCACGAACACCACAGGAGCACCTATGTCCACCGATCCGAAATCCACCGATTTGTCGCGTCGTCGGCTCTTGTCGCTTGCGGCGGCCGGGGGCGGTGCGTTGCTGGTGGGCGCTGTCGCCGCCGCACCTGCTGCCGCCGCGACCAAGCTGCCGCAAACGGCTGTCCATTATCAGCCCCAACCCAAGGGGAAGGCGCGGTGCGACACCTGCCTCCAGTGGCAAGCCCCCAAGGCGTGCAAGCTGGTTGCGGGCGATATCGCGCCATCGGGCTGGTGCTCGCTTTACGCGCACAAGGCCTGAACGCAGCGAGTGCGGCACGGCTGCCAGACCCCCCCGTTTCGTTCATCCTGCAGCAAGAAACTGTTGCAGATATGTGACGAAACGGGCCGTCAGGACTTTATCCTTGCTGCAGTGCAACTTAGCGTGATGACCCTTGTTGGGTCGGCTGCGGGACACCGACGCGATCGTCGGCACCCCTAACAGTCGAACAAAGGTCATTATTATGCGTACTTTCAAACTCGCCGCCGTCGCCTTGGCGGCTTTCGCCAGCGTCCCGGCTTTCGCGCAGGACGCCGCACCGGCCGCACCGGCAGACACCACGCCGACCGCACCCGACGGCTCGCGCGCGTTTGGCATCGAGCCTTACATCGGCGTGATGGGCGGCTGGGAACAGTTCGATAACGAGCGCAACCACGGTATCCCGCAGGCGCTGAACGCCGATGGCTCGCTGCGCAACAACTACCGTCTCGCAGGCGCGTTGGTACAGGGCGTGGCCGGCATCAACGTGCCGCTGGGGCCGGTGTTCGTCGGTGCGGAAGGCAATCTTGCCAAAGGCGTCTCTGGCAACATCAACTGGGAATATGGCGCAGCCGGTCGTTTCGGCGTGCGCGCCGGTGACAGCGGCATGTTCTACGGCAAGGTCGGCTATCAGTGGGTCGAGTTCGATCATTATTCGACCTACTCGACCGGCAATACCAGCAAGAAGCAGTATGGCGACATCACCTACGGGATCGGCACCGAGTTCGGCCCGAAGGACATCGGCCTGAAGGGCATCACCGGCAATGCCGGCGTCCGCATCCGTGCCGAAGTGAACACTTATGGTGATTTCCACAGCTTCCGCCCGATGATGGGCCTGATCACGCACTTCTAAGCCTTACGGCTTAGCGTGTCGGAAGGGGCGGGGGATGGCGACATTCCCCGCCCTTTTTGCGTGCGGGGGCGCTAGGGGCGCTTCCTCTTAAAGAGGACCATCCCAATTCCGTTCGGGCTGAGCCTGTCGAAGCCCCGCCCCCGGCCCTATGCGAGCCCTTCTCTTGCGGAGAGGGCCCTTCGACAGGCTCAAGGCGAACGGAGGTGGATTCTCCCTCAAAATTAGACTCTAGCGCTTCACGCCTTTGAGCATTTGCCACACCTTGGGCGCACCGGTCGGTTTCGCCACGCCGTCGAGCCGTTCGGCGCGCAGGATCGGGATCGGCTTGACCATCAACTGGCCCTTGAACGCTCCCTCGCCGCCCGGAGAGGTCGGCTCGGCGAGCATCCGCTTGACCACGTCCATGCCTGCAACCACGCGCCCGAAGGCGGCATAGCCGACAAAGCCCGGTCGCGCGTCGAGCGAGGGGTTGGGGCCGACCATGATCGAGAAGTTCCCCGTCGCCGAATCGGTGCGGTCATAGCGCGCCATCGACAGCACGCCGTCGAGATGCTTGATCCCGGTCTGGCTGGTCGGCTCGAGCGGCACCAGACCGAGCATGCGGTGCGCATCGGTGCCGATGCCGCCTTGCACGAAACCCGTTTTGGGCGCGGTCTTGCGGCGTGTCGCGCGGTAGAAGCTGGTGCCTTCGAACCGGCCATCGTCGACATAGGCGAGGAAATTGGCGACCGTCGCCGGGGCATGGCGCGCATCGAGCGCGATCACGATCGGCCCCGCGCCTGTCACCAGCCGCACGCGCACGATTGCGGGTTCGCGGGAAGGGGGCGGGGGCAGGGGGTGCCTTGGCAGCGGTGACGAGCGCGAGCGCCCCGATCAACAGCAACGCGCGAACCCGCATCAAACCCTTACCCTTCACCCAGCGCCAGCAATGTCGTCCATTCGGCGTCGCGCACGGGCGATACCGAAAGCCGCGACTGGCGCAGCATCGCCAGATCGGCAAGCCCCGGCGTTGCCTTGATCGTCGCCAGCGGGACGGGCCGTGGCAAAGCGGCGAGCGGTTTGACCGCGACGGACACCCAGCGCGGATCGTCGCCATCGGGCCGGGCGGTGCGCGCGATCTCGACCGTTCCGACAATCTCCTTGGGACCGCCGCTATGGTAGAAAAAAGGCCCGGTCGCCGACCTGCATCGCCTTCAGATGCAAGGCGGCGGCGGCGTTGCGCACGCCGGTCCATTCGGTGCTGCCCTCGGCCAGCAGATCATCCCAACTGTAGCTGTCGGGTTCGGATTTGAGCAGCCAATAGGCCATCGCGACTTTCCTTCGCTGAACACCGGTTAAACACACCATTCCGCCCGCATTCAGGGCGACTCGCATATTGGTTGCAACAAGCTAGTCCGCCAATGCGTTATAGGGAGATGCATGCAGGGCTGCTGGAGTGAGGAGATTCGAGATGAACAGCCTGTTGAAGAAGATCGGTCTGGCAGCGGCGCTCGGCGCGACGGCTCTGACGGCGGCGGCTCCGGCGGAGGCGCAGCGCTGGGGTGGCGGATGGGGCCATCGCTATTATGGCCATAATGACGGCACCGGCACCGCCATCGTCGCGGGTATCGCTGGGCTTGCAGTGGGTGCCGCGCTCGCGTCGAACCGCAATGATCGCTACCGCGACGACTATTACCGCGAGCGCGGCTACGATCGTTATTATGACGACCGGTATTACCGCAGCCACGGTTACTACCCCAATGACGGCTATTACGCCTATCGCGCGCGTGCGGGCTATGACCGCTGCTGGATCGAGCGGCGCTACGATCGCTATTATGACGATTGGGTCCGCGTCCGCGTCTGCGATTGATCGCGGAGCGATCGGCAACACGGCGCGGGGCTTCGGCTCCGCGCCGTTTTCGTATCTGGCGTACGCGCCCATTTTGCGCCATGAGCCGCAATCATGACCGAGACCGATCTCCCCCCCGACCGCCTGTCTTCCAACCCGCGCAGCCCGCATTATGACGAAGCGGCGCTGTCGCGCGGCATCGGCATTCGCTTCAAAGGCGCACAGCGCCATGACGTGGAGGAATATAGCCGCTCCGAAGGCTGGATTCGCGTTGCCCTGGGCAAGAAGGTCGATCGCCATGGACAGCCGCTGACGCTGAAGCTGTCGGGTGAGGTCGAGGCCTGGTTCGAGCGGCCGGCCGAGGGTGCCGAGACCGACGCTTAACGCAAAATAACCGTCATGCCGGGCTTGTCCCGGCATCCACCGTGCCGCGTGTCCTGCGCGCGCGTGTCATTGGCAGGGGTGGACCCCGGGACAAGCCCGGGGTGACGGAGATTGGGTTCAGTGGACGAAGCGCGCCACCACGTCGCGATAGCTGCGCGACACCTTCACCTGCGCGTTCGACTGCAGCACCAGGAAGCATTCGCCATTGGTGTGCGGCTTTACCTCTTTGACCAAATCGAGGTTGACGATGGTCGAGCGGTGGACGCGCTGGAAGCGGCGCGGGTCGAGGCGGCGTTCGAGATCCTTCATCGTCTCGCGCAGCACCAGCGAATTGTCGCCGGTCTTGATGACCATATAGTCACCGGCGGCCTCGATCAGTTCGATCGTGTCGACGTCGACGCGGAAGATCTGCCCGCGATCCTTGATGTTGATGAGCTTTTCGAAGCGGTTGGATGAAACCTGTTCCCCGCCATCGGTGAGCGTCTCGACCGAGTCCGGCGCGATCTCGGCGATCACTTCCTTCAGCCGGTCGACCTCCTCGATTCCGCGCTTTTCGGTCAGGCGCTGGCGCACACGGTCGAGCGTGTCGGCGAGGCGACTCTCTTCGACCGGTTTCATCAGATAATCGACCGCGTCGGTCTCGAACGCCTTTAGCGCATGGTCGGAATAAGCGGTCACGAACACGAATAACGGTGGTTCTACCTCCATCAGCCCCTGGACGACCGAAAAGCCGTCAAAGCCGGGCATTTGAATGTCGAGAAAAACGAGGTCGGGTTTGTTGGTCTTGATCGAGCGGATGGCCTCGCGGCCATTCTGGCAGGTATCGATGATCTCCACATCTTCATGGGCGGCCAGCCGCAGGGCGAGGCCCTGGGTTGCCAGTTTTTCGTCGTCGACGAGGATGGTGCGGATCGTCATGCGGCCTCTTTCTTCGGTTCCTCGAGCTGGAACGGGATTTCGATCTCGACCCCGAAACCGCCCCCCGGGATCGATCGCGTCTCGAATCTATGGTCCGGCCCATAAGCCTGGGCCAGTCTTTCCCTGATATTGGCAAGCCCGACCCCGGTTGAAAGGGTCTGGCTCGCAGAAACGCTCGGCCGTCCCCTGCTTTCGTTCAAGCCGGGGCCGGTGTCGGATACGACGATCTGCACCCTATCCCCGGCGAGCCGCGCCGTTACCGCGATTTCGGCACCGTCTTCCTGCGGCGTCACCGCATATTTGATCGCATTCTCGACCAGTGGCTGCAGCAGCAACGACGGTAGCCGCGCCTTGGCGACCCGCGGATCGAGCTCGAAGGTCGGCCGCAACCGATCCTCGAAGCGCATCTTCTCGATTTCGAGATAGAGCTTCAGCGTTTCGAACTCTTGCACCACCGTCACATTGGCGGTCGGTTCGTTGGCCAACGTATAGCGCAGGAACGAGGATAGTCGCCCGAGCATGGCGTTGGCGCGCTCGGTCTCTTTCAGCAGCACCAGCGTGGAAATGGAGTTGAGCGTGTTGAACAGGAAATGCGGGTTGAGCTGATAGCGCAGCATCGCCAGCTGCGCCGAGGAAGCGGTGTTCTCGAGCGCGGCGAGCTGGTCGATCTGATCCTCGACGATCAGATAGAAATTGATCCCGAAATACAACGCGGTCCACCCGGCGAGCACGGTGAAGTTGAGGAAGATCGTGCCCAATACCAGCCCGAGGTTAAGCCCGGGGTTGCGCGCGTTGATGAAGGAAAACGAAAAGGCGTCGAGCACCGCATAGACCAGAGTCGCAGCGGCGAGTGTCAGCACCGTCAGGATTGCCATCGCAAAGCGCGGCTGGCGACGGTAATAATGATACAGCGTCGAGAGCAGCAAGGTGATGCTGTATCCCACGATCGATTCGATCACGACCGGCACCATGCTGGTCATGTCGCTGGCGTTCGAAATGCTCGAAACGCTGCGCAGGATCAGATAGCCAGTCCACCCCGCCGCCTGCAGCGTCCAGAAGGCGCGGTTCTTGTCCTCGAAGAAGGGCCGCGAAAGGATCGCGGGTTGGGGGGGAAGCGACATGGGGCAGTCTTAGCCCGGCTGGGAGCGATGCGCAAAGTACGCTATCGTCCGCGCCACCGCGATAAGGCGGGCCCTCGCGCTGCATAACAAGCGGAGGAAGACGAGAGGAGAGAGAGCCGCATGAACCATCAGCCCGACCGCGCGCGCTTCAGCGCGATGGAGCATGGCACCCAGGCCGACTGGAAGATCATCTCCGGCCATTTCGCCGATTTCGCCAAGGGCTTGCCTGCGCGGGTGCTGACGCATTTGCAGTTGCTGGACGGCGATTATGGCGGCTTCCCGGTCGATCGGCTCGAACATTCACTGCAAACCGCGACGCGCGCGTACCGCGATGGCCGCGATGAAGCCTATGTGGTGATGGCGCTGTTGCACGACATTGGCGACACGCTGGGGACCTTCAATCATCCCGAGATCGGCGCGGCGATGTTGCGTCCGTTCGTGTCGGACCAACTGCACTGGATCGCCAACACGCACGGCGTGTTCCAGGGCTATTATTTCTTCCATTACATCGGCGGCGACCGCGACATGCGCGAATCGTACCGCAGCCATCCGCATTTCGAGGCGTGCGCAGAGTTTTGCGAGAAATACGATCAGGCTGCCTTCGACCCGAATTACGACAGCGCGCCGCTATCCTTTTTCGAGCCGATGGTGGGCCGGGTGTTCGCGCGGCCGATCACCTCCATCTATGCGAAGGTGGCGGAAGCAGGGGCGAGCTGACGTTCACGCCGGGCGGGCCGCAGAGTTAAAAAAAAAAAGGCCGCCGTCCCAGGGGACGGCGGCCAACTTTCTTAGGGTAAGAGCGCGTTAGAACTTAAAGCGTGCGCCGACGCGGATGAGGTACAGCGACTGAGCAGTGTTCACCGTTTCGTTCGGCGACTTGAAGCTGCTGTATTGATACTTGGCGCAAGCCCCGGCTGGATTGGTCGCGACCCGACCACACCCGTGAGTGCAGCTCCCGCCGCGTTGAGGCAGGTTACCTGCACCACCGCCGAAGTGTACGGGAAGCCGGTATAATATTGACCGCCCCAGTTCTTGTTCAACAGGTTGGGCAGATTCTCAATGTCGGCAAACAACGAAATCCGCGAATGGAAGACGTAGGCCGGAAGTTCCTGCTCAAGATGGAGGTCGATACGGGTATTAGCGCGTGCCCGGGCGATGTTCTTAGGAGCAATCTTTCCGCGGAAATTCTTCAACTGCGTATTGTTGATGAGGTTGTCGAGCGCGGTCGCAGTTGTCGTATCATTCGCGGCATAGGTGACCAACGGATCGTTGAGGCCGGTCGGCACGTAGAGCAGGTAACGATCATTGTTCCCGGTGGTGCCGAATACCGACGAGCGACCCGTCGAAGTGTCCTGCATCGAGAAGCTGTAATGCTGTCCGGCGCGCGTTTCACCGAACAGTTGCACGACGGTGCGATAGTCGCCGAAGAAGGCGTGATCGAAGCCGACGCTATACTTGAACTGCCACTTTGTTTCGTTGCTGCTGATGCCGTAGCTGGCGTTGTTCGGATCAATCGAGGCTTGGGCGGCATAAAGCGAGCTTGCCACCGAAGACGTCGCGTTGCTGACGTCCTTCACGTCCTGCCAGGTGTAGCTGCCACCCACCGACAGGCCCCATGCAAAGTCTTTGTTAGCGCGCAGCGTGAAAATGTGGCTGCGACCACGCGACGTGTTGCCGATCTGGATGTCCGTGTTGGTATCGGCGGTTTGGATGCCAGCGCCCGGCGTCGGCAGGAAAGTGTAGCGTGGGCGGCCGTCCGGCAGGGTGCCGACAATCTGCGAGCGCAGATCGGTGAAGGTAACGGCCTGATTGACCTTCGAGAATACATAGTCCGCGCCCAGATCAACCCCGAACAGGCGGTAATCGGCCGAGAGCGTTGCGCGGGTCTGCGAAGGCAAGCGGAAGTCCGGTGCTACCGATGCCGTGGGTGCCGTCAGAAGCGACGCCGTATTGGAGGCGAGGAATGTATTGACTGCGCCCGGGATCGACGACCCCGTAACACCGTTGAGAGCAATCGCGCAGAGTGCAGCATTCGCACCGGTATTATAGGGAGCCGCGCACGTTGCGGTCGCCGTGCTCCCCGCCGCAACCGTTGCACGGTTTACAGTCGAGATACGGTTCTGGATGAAACCGCTGTTGCCGTACGAGTTCGAGAAATAGATGTCGGGCGTACCGCCGCTAAAAATGCCGATGCCACCACGCAGGCTAAGCGACGGAAGCGGCTTGTAGCTAAAGCTTACGCGCGGCTGGAACGCGCCCAGACCGTCAAAATTGTTGGTGTTCGAAAAGCCATAGCGATTGTAGAAATTCGGATTGTTAATAACCTGGCTGCGCGATCCATAGAGATCGTACCGGACGCCATAGGTAAGCCGCAGTTCGGGTGTGACGGACCAATCGTCCTGAAGGCCGAAGGTGTAGACGCCATATTTGAAATTGGACGTCGTGTCGTTCGGGTTCAGCGTCAGTGCGTTCTGATAGTCGAAAGAGCTCGCGTTGCGATTCTGGAAATCGGCGATCGAGTCAAAGTAATAGGAGCCAGCGCTATATTGCAGGAAGGCGTTGGTCGTGCGGTTCTCGGCGTATTCAAACAGGCCCTTGAAATCGTGCTGCCCAGCCTTGAAGCGCAGCAGGAAGGAGCCGTCATAAGTGTCCGTGAACAGAGCGTTGGTCTGACGGCTGATGTCCGGGCCAAGCGCGACAACCGGGTTGCCGCTGCCGCAGGAGGTCGCATTGTCGCCGTTACCAGCAACCGGCGTAAGGACGCTGGTCGGGGCGGTGCAGACGCGGAACTGCGCAAAGCCGCGGCCCAATTCAGGATTCTGGCCACGCGTATAGGCCTTGTAAACGAAACGCGTTTCGGTCGAGACCCGGTCACTCCAATCCGAGTTCAACTGGGCAATACCGGTACGCAGCAGTTCGGTCAGCTTGTAACCGTTCGAGGCGAGACCAAGAGCAGGCGACGTCGTCGATCCGCTGCTGTTTTGAAGGTTGTCCTGCGCATCGTATGCGTTGATGTAAGTAAGCGATAGGCGCTGGCCTTCAGTGACGTTCCAGTCAATTTTACCGACGATTTTCTCGTCGAGGTTGTTCGTAATCGCAAGAACCCCGCCGGCGTCGTAGTTATAAACACTTTTTGCGATCGACTGGACCGAGGCTACCTGCGCGTCGGTCAGATTGGGGACCTGGTTTACCGCTCCGGGGCTGAGTGGGCGGGGGTCAGTGTTCTTTTCATACGAAACCATCACGAACAGCTTGTCCTTGATGATCGGACCCGAGGCCGTAACGCCGTAGGTCTCACTCTTATATTTTGGCAAAGCGACGGGCAGCGCGCCGATTTGATTTCCCTGCAGACCGTCGGTGCTCTGCGAATA
Organism: Sphingomonas sp. Ant H11; assembly: GCF_000797515.1. Lineage (GTDB taxonomy): Bacteria > Pseudomonadota > Alphaproteobacteria > Sphingomonadales > Sphingomonadaceae > Sphingomonas. The sequence continues at coordinate 34,130 of NZ_JSBN01000063.1, read as the reverse complement.
GAAACCGTTCAGGTGGTAGGAATTTGTGCCCGACAGCAGGGTCGTGTCGATGACGCCGCCCTGGAAATTGCTCTGGCGGATATCATACGGTGCGATCGAAACCGACACCTGACCGATCGCGTCAAACGGAACCGGGCCTCGCTTGGTGGGGCTGGCATCAGGGTTAAGGCCGAAGTTGTCGCCAACCTGCGCGCCGTTGATGGTGAAGCGGTTGAAGCGGGGATTTACGCCAGCGAAGGATACGGCGCTGCCGCCGCCGCTGCTGCGGTCGAACGTCGCGAAGGGGCTGCGACGTTCGATGTCGCGAATGTCTCGATTGACCGAGGCGACTTTGCTGACGTCGCGTTGGTTGAGGACGGTCTGCGGACCATCCGACGTAATGCCGGCTCGTTTGATTGATTTGGCGGTCACGACGATGTCAGCGCCGCTGTCAGATTTTGCGCCGACCTCGATCGGAAGATCGTAAGGAGCACCAACAACCGTGAAGATTCCGGTGATCTGAGTGTTGCCGGCGGCGCTTGTCACGTCGATCGTATAGGGACCGCCAGCGCGCAGGCCGGATGCCGAAAAGCTGCCAGACGAGTCCGTAGATGCGCGTGAAACGGTGCCCGACGAGGTGTCCGTGACCGTAATCGTTGCATTGTTAACCGGAGCGCCGTTGGCGGTGACCGAGCCGCGGATAATCGCTGTCGTTTCCTGGGCGCTTGCCGCAGCCGGAATCATAAGCGCGGCCACGGCCACGCCAAGAAGAAGATTATGTCGCATGATATTGCCCCTGTGTTCCTGATCGCGGAAAACGCGACTGTCTCGTCGCCTGGCGCCCCCATGCGACTTAAATATTTCGGTTAGATGACAATCACGATTCCGCAAGGTACATGAAGCATTCAGTAATGATGCGTTGCAAAATGGCATCACTGGCGGACTTCGGCGTGGCGATCCCCTTTACCCCGCAGCCGCAACAATCTCCGCCCAACCCGCTTCGTCGATGACGGAAATGCCTAATTCTGCGGCCTTTTTCAGCTTCGAGCCCGCACCCGGCCCGGCCACGACCAGATCGGTCTTGGCGGACACCGAGCCCGACACGCGCGCGCCGAGTGCTTCCGCTTGGGCCTTGGCTTCGTCGCGACTCATCGTCTCCAGGCTGCCGGTGAACACGACCGTCTTGCCGCTAACGGGGGATTCGCGGGTTTCGTGGACGATATCGAGCGGCTCGACCTCGCGCAGCAAGGCGGCAATTACGTCCCGATTGTGTGGTTCTGCAAAGAATTCGATCAAGGCATCGGCGACTTCGGGGCCGATGCCCGCCGTTTCGATCGCGGCGGCGAGCGCCTTGCCACGGCGCACGACGAATTTCAGGTCGGTCTCGCCCAATGCGGGGACAAGCTCGGTGCGGACCGCCAGCACGCGCTCGATCATGTCGGAAAAGGCGGCCATGCTGACATAGCGTCGCGCCAGGTCACGCGCGGTAATCTCCCCGACATGGCGGATGCCGAGCGCGAACAGGAAGCGGTCGAGCCCGATCTTGCGGCGCAGGTCGATCGCGGCGAGCAATTTGTCGACGACCAGCTCCGACATGCGCTCGCGCGTGATCAGCGCCTCGCGATGTTCGTGCAGGCGGAAGATGTCGGCGGGGGAGGCGATCAGGCCGTCGCGGAAGAACTCCTCAATGCGCACCAGCCCGAGGCCGCTAATGTCGAAGGCGTGGCGCGAGACAAAATGAATCAACCGCTCGACGCGCTGCGCCGGGCAGATCAGCCCGCCGGTGCAGCGCACGACAACCTCGCCCTCGCCACGCTCGGCGAGCGAGCCGCATTCGGGGCAGATGGTCGGAAAGACGAAGGCCGGGCGCTCCTCGGCGCGGGTCAGCACTTCGACGATTTGCGGGATGACGTCGCCCGCGCGCTGCAACACGACGCGGTCGCCGACGCGCGCGCCAAGCCGCTCGATCTCGTCGGCATTGTGGAGCGTGGCGTTGGCGACGACGACGCCGCCGACGGTGACGGGTTCCAGCCGCGCTACGGGCGTGAGCGCGCCGGTGCGGCCGACCTGGATATCGATCGCGAGCAAGGTCGTCTCGGCGCGTTCGGCGGGGAATTTGTGCGCGATCGCCCAGCGCGGGGTGCGGCCGACGGTGCCGAGCCGCGCTTGCCAGTCGAGCCGGTCGAGCTTGTAGACCACACCGTCAATATCGAAGGGCAAGTCGGCGCGCAGATGTTCGATGCCGCGATAGACGGCGAGCGCATCCGCAGCGGTCGCGGCAGGAGCGAAGCCTTCCGCCACTGGGAAGCCCCAGGCCTTGATCGCGGCGATCACCGCGCTTTGCGTTTCGCCGGGCACCGCGCTCGCCTCGCCCCAGCCCCAGGCGAAGAAGCGCAAGGGCCGCGTCGCGGTGACGGCGGCGTCCTTCTGGCGCAGCGATCCGGCGGCGGCGTTGCGCGGGTTGGCGAACTGGCGCGCGTCCTTGCCGGTCCCCTCGGCCTCGGCGAGCAGGCGCGCGTTGAGGCCCGCGAAATCGGCCTTGGCCATATACACTTCGCCGCGCACCTCGAAGATCGCCGGCGCGTCGGCCGGGAGGCTTTGCGGAATGTCGGCGATGTGGCGGACATTGGCGGTGACATCCTCGCCCACCTGGCCGTCGCCGCGGGTGAGCGCCTGGACCAGGACGCCGTTTTCGTAGCGCAGCGAACAGGACAGGCCGTCGATCTTAGGCTCGGCGGTGAGTTCCACCGGCGCGTCCTCGGGCAACGCGAGGAAGCGGCGCACGCGGCCGACGAAATCGGCGACATCCTCGTCGGTAAAGGCATTGTCGAGGCTGGTCATCGGCCGCGCATGCGCGACCTTGGCGAGGTGGGCGGCGGGGGCGGCCCCGACCTGAACGCTCGGCGAATCGCTGCGAACGAGATGCGGGAAGGCCGCCTCGATCGCAGCATTGCGGCGCACCAGCGCATCATAGTCCGCGTCGGAAATCTCGGGCGCGTCGTCGGTGTGATACAGGCGGTTGTGGTGCGCGATCAGCTCCGCCAGCCGGGCCAGCTCGGTTGCGGCGGTATCATCGGTCGTGGGGAGGGCAGGGGCCATCCCCCTTCGCTAGCGGAGGACGGGTAGCGGTTTCAATCCGCTAATCGTCTTCGCTGGCGTCCATCTCGGCGAGATGCTTGGCCTCTTCGTTGGTCGAACGGCGCTCGGCGGTCTTTTCCGCGCGGCTGGCCATTTCGTCCCAGGCTTTGGCGGCGCGCAGCCAGCGGCCGCGGACATTGTCGAGGGTGGCCGTAGCCGCGTCGGACTCGGCCTGACGGGCGCGGTCGCGATAGAACAGGGCGGTGGTGTTCGTGGGATATCTCCGCAAATAGGAATGGAAACGAGAAAGCGGGGTGCCCCCTGTTGGCGGCACCCCGTATTGGCTCAGGCTTGCGCCAGCCGCACGGCCGAAACCTTGCCGCGACGGTCTTCTTCCAGCTCGTAGGAAACGCGCTGGTCGCGGTCGAGCGTGGCCATGCCGGCGGCTTCCACCGCGCTGATGTGGACGAAGGCATCGCCACCGCCGCCCTCAGGCGCGATGAAACCATAACCCTTGTCGGCGTTGAAGAACTTAACGGTGCCGATAGCCATACCTAATTCCTTACGTGCCGGTGCCGCGCCGCAGCGTCGGTACCGGATGGGGCCGAGATCGAAGACGGATGCGACGTCCGGCCCCGGCCGACGCATCCGATCGCGACGCATCAGCCGTGCGCGGAAGATCCGCAGCGGACAGGCTGTGCAAGAAAGCGGGAAAGGAGAGCCAAGAGTGCGCATCCGATGCCAGGCAAGCGGGAGCGCGGGACGTCTCTCAGCCGCGCGATGCTTGAGAGCGGACTCGCGCGATAGGACGGCTGTAGCAGGTTGTGCGAGGAATGTCGTGGAGATTGCGCGGCGGCGGATTGTGTCGGTGGCAGATGGCCGTTAGCCTTTCCCGAACATCCCGGCAGAGGGGCCGACCATGATCCTGATGATGTTGGCCCTGGCACAGTCTGCACCTCCAGAGGACGAGCGGTCACATCGCGCGAGTGTCGATTTGCCCGCCGCCTGGCACCCGGCCTCTTGTCCCACCGCAGAGTCCGGCAGCGACATCGTTGTATGCGGCAGGCAAGACGTAGCCGAGAAATTCCGCGCGCGTCCGCTGCCGGAAAAATATGCGGAAGTGGGCGGGCCGGGGATCGGCATCGATCTCGGCAAGGGGGTGCGAGGCAATCTATATGCGGGGCAGGGGCGGACCAATGACAAGGGCATCATGTTTACCGTGACGATGCCGTTTTAACAGCCGATCCGCCGTCGTTCCGTCACCCCGGGATGAACTCGGGGTGACGGATTCGGTGCTGGGTTTGCGGGTTGCCGATACGGATGGCTTTACGCCGTCTCCAACAACCTATCGGCTTGCGCGCGCGCCTCGGGCGTGATCGTCGCGCCCGACAGCATCCGTGCGATTTCCTCGCGGCGGGCCGTGTCGTCGAGCGTCGTCACGCCGGTACGGGTGACGGTCCCGTCATGGCTCTTGGCGATCAGCAGGTGGTGCTGCCCTCGCGCCGCGACTTGCGGGCTATGCGTGACCACCAGCAATTGCGTCGCTTGCGCCAGCCGCGCCAGACGTTCCCCGATGGCACTCGCCACGGCACCGCCGACGCCACGATCGATTTCGTCGAAGATCATCGTCGCGGCCCCGCCTTGATCGGCCAGCGCAACCTTCAGCGCGAGGATGAAGCGCGACAATTCGCCACCCGAGGCGATCTTGACCAATGGCGCGAAGGGCGCGCCGGGGTTGGTCGAAATCTCGAATTCGACGCGGTCCTTGCCCGCCGCCGACCATTGTTCGCCGGGCGCTGGCGCGACGACGGTGCGGAAGCGGGCGGCATCGAGTTTCAGCGGGATCAACTCCCCCTTGACCGCAGCGTCGAGCCGCACTGCGGCGGCGGTGCGCGCCTCGCTCAACGCGGCGGCGGCCCTGTCATAAGTCGCGCGCGCAGCGGCGAGCTTCGCTTCGAGCGCGGCGATGCCTTCTTCCCCGGCATCGAGCGCCTCCAGCTTGGCGGTCAGGTCGTCAGCCAACTCGGCCAGTGCATCGGGTTGGACGCGATGTTTGCGCGCCATGCCGCGCAGTTCGAACAGCCGCGCCTCATCCTCCTCCAGCGCGGCGGGATCGAACCACAGATCGGCCTTGGCCTCGCGCAGTTTCTCCTCGGCGACCGCGCCCTCGATCACCGCGCGATCGACCGCTGCCAAAGCCTCGGCCAGTGCCTCATGATCCTCAGCGATTCGTTCGAGCACGCGCGCCGCCTGGCGGAGTTGCGCAAGGCCACCGTCCGATCCCTCCAGCCAGCTTTCGATCGCGGCGAGATCGGCGGCGATCTTTTCCGAACGCTGCATCGTTCGGCGGCGTTCGGCGAGGGCTTCTTCCTCCCCCGGTTCGGGGGCGAGCGCGCGCAGTTCGGCGACGGCGTGTTCCAGCCACTCACGGTCGCGTGCGGCAGTGTCGATCGTCGCGCGCGCCGTCGCCAGCGCAGCTTCGGCATCGCGCCATGCTTTATAGGCGGTCGCCGTAGCGCCCGCGTCGATCCGTCCGAACGCATCGAGCAAGGCACGGTGCCCGCGCGCGTTGAGCAGCCCACGATCATCGTGCTGGCCGTGGATTTCGACGAGATAGGTTGCGAGCTCGCGCAACAGGCCCGCCGACGCAGGCTGATCGTTGACGAAGGCGCGGCTGCCGCCATCGGCCTTGACGATGCGGCGGATCATCAGCGGCTCGCCGGGATCGACGTCGAAGCCGTTCTCGCCCAGCAGCGCGGCGATCGGCCCGGTGGTGTGGGGCGTATCGAAGGTGGCGGTGACCACGGCTTGCGCGGCACCCTGCCGCACCAGCCCGGCCTCGCCGCGCGCGCCGAGCGCCAGGCCCAGCGCATCGAGCAGGATCGATTTGCCCGCACCGGTCTCACCGGTCAGCACGCCCAGGCCCTGCCCGAAGTGCAGGTCCAGCGCCTCGATCAGCACGACGTCACGGATGGCGAGAGAGATCAGCATGGGTCTGCCGCCCGCTTTACCCGAACAATCGATGTTCCGGTATCGTTCTTTTTCGCCGCGCGCGGTCAGCTACCCGGGTTCGGATTGCCTGGGTTGGTCGACGAACCGCCCGAGGTCGGCAAAGCGCGCGCGTCGCGCTTCGGCTCGTGGGTTTTGAGCGGCTTGTCGGGAAGCGATTTGTCGGGCAGCGGCACGATCAACTGGCCCGGCGCGATCGCCGCGACCGCGACGGGCGGGTGTTCCTCCGACAATTTGTAGGCGCGGCTATACCATTGCGTGCCGGGATAATTGGCCCCCAGCACGGCCGCCGCCTTGCGAGCCTCATCGGGCACGCCGAGCGCGAGATAGGTTTCGGTCAGCCGCATCAGCGCCTCGGGTGCGTGCGTGGTCGTCTGATAATCGTCGACCACCTTGCGGAAGCGCATCGTCGCGGCGAGCCATTGGCCGCGCGTTTCGTAGAAGCGACCGATCTCCATTTCCTTGCCGGCCAAATGGTCGCGCACGAGATCGATCTTGAGTCGTGCATCGGCGGCATAGCGCGTGTTGGGGTAGCGGCGCGTCAATTCGCCAAGCGCATCGAGCGCCTGCTGCGTGATCTTCTGGTCGCGCGTGACGTCGCTGATTTGCTCATAATAGCCGAGCGCGACGAGATAATAGGCATAAGCCGCGTCGCGGTTGCCGGGGTGGACCGATATGAAACGCTGTGCGGATTGGATCGAAGCGGTGTAATCATGCGCGAGATAATAGCTGAACGCGCTCATCAACTGTGCACGACGCGCCCATACCGAATAGGGGTGCTGCCGCTCGACCTCGTCAAACAGCGCCGCTGCCAGCTTATATTCCTTATTATCGAGCCGCTGCTTCGCTGCTGTGTACAGCGTGCCGACGTCGCGCGCGACATAGGGTATGTCGCCCTTGGTCCGGTTGCGCGCGCACCCCGTGGAGGTGAGCACGGTCGCGGCGATCAGGCCGACCGCGAGGCTGCGGAAAAGGGGCGAGCGGGTAAGGGGGGTACGCATCGGCGTAAGCCTTAGCCTAACCCCGGATGCGCGAACAATCCTTTTCGACGGCATGCTTGCGACGGCGCGTTTTCAATACGGATCGCTTCGCGCTATCGGAGCGTTGCCATTTTCGGATTCGATTGGAGTACCCCCTGTGACCGCCACCCTGCTTGCCACCAAACGCGTCGAGAAACCCTGGGGTCGCACGCAACTGTGGCCCGGCTTCGCCAATCCGGCACCTGGCGGCGAGAAGATCGGTGAGGTGTGGTTTCAGACGCCGCATGCAGGCGAGCCCGAGCTGCTGATCAAATATCTCTTCACCAGCGAAAAACTGTCGGTGCAGGTTCACCCCGACGATGCGGCAGCGCAGGCGGCGGGCTATCCGCGCGGCAAGGACGAGGCGTGGCTGATCCTGGCAGCCGAACCCGATTCGACGATCGCGCTCGGCACGCTGGAACCGATGACGCACGAGGCGTTGCGCGCGGCGTCACTTGACGGTTCGATCGAGCATCTGCTCGACTGGAAACCGGTAAAGGCGGGCGAATTCTATTATTCGGAAGCGGGGACGATCCACGCGATCGGTGCTGGCATCACTGTGATCGAGGTGCAGCAGAATGTCGATCTGACGTATCGCCTGTACGATTATGGCAGCGACCGCGAACTGCATCTGGATGCGGGCGTGGCGGTATCCAACCCCGTGCCGTTCGTGCCGCTGCCGACCCCTGCACCGGACGGCCGCGACCATCAGGTGCTGGCCGAAGGGCCGAAATTCGTGGTCGAGCGCTTTGCGGCCGGTCACCGCGTAATCGATTTGCCCGAGGGCGTGACGGCGTGGCTGGTGCCGGTCGCCGGTGCCGGTGTCGTCGATGGCGTTGCGTGGCAAGCGGGCGAGTGTCTGACGCTGTCCGGTCGCTGTGAAATTGCGGCGGAGGTCGGAAGCGACTTGCTGCTGGCGTATCCCGGCGACAAACGCATTTAAACCGGCCCCTCCCTGAAAGCCGGGGAGGGAAACGGTAAGTGTTTCGCGCTACATCGCACCGATGCTGCGCGTACTGACCCTTTCGACGCTGTTTCCCGATGCGTCGCGGCCCAATTTCGGCGTGTTTGTCGAACGGCAGACGCTTGGGCTGGCGGCGCATCCAGGGGTCGATCTGCGCGTGGTGGCACCGCTGGGGATACCGCCTTGGCCGCTTGCGCGGCACGGGCATTATGCCCCGCTCGCGGCCTTGCCCGAGCGCGAGACGTGGAAGGGCCTCGACATCCGCCGCCCGCGCTTTCTCGCGCTGCCCGGCACCGGCGGGCGGTTTCATGCGGGTTCACTGGTGCGACGGCTGGTCCCCCTGCTCACCGCGCTCCGCCGCGATTTCGCGTTCGACGTGATCGATGCGGAGTTCTTTTTCCCCGATGGTCCGGCTGCGGTCGCGCTGGGGCGGCATTTCGGCGTGCCGGTGTCGATCAAGCGCGCGGGGCGGACATCCATCATTGGGGGCGCGCGCCCGCGACCGCCGCGCAGGTGATCGCGGCGGGGCAGGCGGCCGACGGGCTGCTCGCCGTGTCGCAGGCAATGCGCCACGACATGGCCGTGCTCGGCCTGCCTGAAGCGGGGATTCGGGTGCACCATACCGGCGTCGATCTCGATCGTTTCGGGGCCCGCGACCGCGCTGCGGCCAAGGCGGCTTACGGCGTCGCCGGGCCGCTGGTCGTCTCGCTCGGCGCGCTCATCCCGCGCAAAGGGCATGACATCGTCGTGTCGGCAATGGCGTCGCTGCCAGCCGCGACGCTGTTGATCGCGGGCGAGGGCCCCGCACGCGCCGCGCTCACCGCGCAGATTGCGACGCTTGGCCTGACGGATCGCGTGCGGCTATTGGGTAGTGTCCGGCACGACGACCTTCCCGCCTTGCTCGGCGCAGCCGACGTGATGGCGCTGGCATCGGCATCGGAGGGGCTCGCCAATGCCTGGGTCGAGGCACTGGCCTGCGGTACGCCGATTGTGATTACCGGCGCGGGCGGGGCGGCGGAGGTGGTGACCGAGCGCGCCTTCGGGCGCATCACCGAACGCAGCGCGTCCGCTTTTGCAGAAGCGATCGGCGATGTGCTCGCCAATCCGCCGAGCGCGCAGGATGTCCGCCGAGGCGCGGAGCGTTTCACCTGGGCGGCCAATACTGCCGCGCTCTACGATCATCTGGCCGGGCTGGTTTCAGCCCGCCGGTGACGGCGGTTGCTTGGCCAGCCACGCCTTGGCCTGCAGGTTGCTCAGCTCGACCAGATTGCCCATCACCACCGGCATGTCGATCAAGTGCAGGCCCCAGTCGCGGAGCGTCATCCCGCCATAAACGATGTCGCCGACGATCGTGCCGGTGCGTTTGTCGGTCGGCTGGGCGTGGATCGTCAGCGCCAGATAATGGGCCTTGCCCGAGCTGGCGCAGGCGGTGCTGAGCAGGCCCGGCACCTTGACGAACGGCGTGGTGACGGGCGCGCCATCGGTCGTCCACGGCCCCATCGGCAAGCTGCTCATGCCAGCGCCCTTTGCGCCGAGATAGGCGTCGGTGGTGGCACCGCCGGTGAGCGCCGCCGGATCGACGCAGGCCGCGACCATGCCGGGCTCGCTGACGATGCCGAAATGGCTGTTGGCGGGCGGCGGCGCATCGGCGCGGAAGGTGACGTAGCTGACAACGCAGCCGACATCCTTGGCGGTGTGGCAGAGCGGGGTCGATTGCAGATCGCCGCCGACGTCCTTGCCCTCCGGCACCGCGACCGTGGTGCCCGGAATCAGCACCGAGATGATCTGCTGCTGCACCGGTGTGCCCTCGATCGCCTTGGCGACCAGGCTCTTCAGGATCCCCGCGCCCTGGCTATGGCCAATCAGCACGACGCCGCGCCCGTGATTGTCGTAGGCGAGATACTCCTCCACGCTCCTTGACGTCGTGATAGGCCATCGCCCGGTCCGACGTGTCGGGCTTGCCGATCAGCTTCGCGCGGAGCGCCGCGATCGTGACCTGGCGATAGAGCGGCGCGAACACGCGGCAATATTTGGCGAAGCGCCCGGCCTGGAAAGCGGCGACCGAATCCTCCTCGGGTCCTGCCACCATGTCGCTATTGGGCGTCGGATCGTTGGAGACCGTTGGGTAGACGTAGAAGCAGTCGAATTTCGGGTCGCTGGTCGCGGAAAACTTCTCGGTGCTGCGCGATCCATCGGCCTTGATGACCGTGGCGTCCTGATTGGCGTCGCACGGATCGACCTTGCCGGGTCGGCACAGCCAGCTTTCGGGTTTGCCGTAATCGGGGGCGGCAGCGGGTGCGGGCGGTGTGTCGGCGGTTTGCGCGCTGGCAAAAACGGGGGTGGTGGCGGCCAGAGCGGCGGCGGCCAGATATACTCTCATCGTCATAACGCGACTCTCCCCAAGCGTTTTCCGAAGAGGATAACGCCGCCTGCGCGCGCGTCAAAGCGGATAGAGCGCGCCTGCGACCTGACGGCCCTCGCCGCGCAGCACGGCCCACGCCCGCGCGGCGGCGCGACTGTCCATCGCCTCGACCCCGACCCCTTGCGCCTCCAGCGCGCGGACGAAGGCGGGCGACGGACGCTGCATGGTGGCTCCGGTCCCGAGCAGCAGAAATTCCGGCCGCGGATCGATCGCCAGCAACGGCGAGACCGCCTCTGCGGTCAGCGCCTCAAGCGCGGGCGGGGCCCATTCGTCCGACCCGTCGGGCCAGATCAGCAGCGCGCGATAGACACCGCGAAACGCGTCGGCCTCGACCTTGAACCCGCCTTGCGAGAAGCCGGTGATGATCGGGCCGACTCCTCGCTCGCGTTCGATCCGCATCAGCGCGCCTTGGGCGTTCCGCCGACCGGGGCATCGTCCAGCTTGGGATCGGGGCGCAGGCCGAGCGAGATGAGCAGTGACGATGACACGTAGATCGACGAATAGGTGCCGACGAAAATGCCGAGGATCATCGCCGAGGTGAAGCCGCGCAGCACATGGCCACCGAAGATGAGCAGGGCAAAGAGCGCGAGAAGGATGGTGACCGAGGTCATAACGGTGCGTGGCAGCGTTTCGTTGACCGACAGATCGACGATCGCCGACATGTCCATCTTGCGATAGCGGCGCATGTTTTCGCGGATACGGTCGTCGATCACGATCTTGTCGTTGATCGAATAGCCGATGATCGTCAGCACGGCGGCGACGATATTGAGGTCGAACTCAAACCAGGTCAGCGCGAAGAAGCCAAGTGTCATCAGCACGTCGTGGACGATGGCGACGACGGTCGATACGCCGAACTGCCATTCGAAACGCAGGATCGCGAACAGGCCGATGCCGATCACCGCGAGCACGACCGCGAGGATGCCCTTGCCGATCAGCTCGCCCGATACCTTGCCACCGACGACGTCCTGCTTGGAAAATTTCGCGTCGGGAAATTGCTTGGTCACCGCCGCCTGGACCTGGGCCACGATGCGGTTCGCGGCACCCTCGTCGGTGCTGTGCGGGGGGGGCAGCTTGATCGAGATGGTCTTGCCGTCGGTGCCGACGCTTTGCAGGCGGACTTCGCCCAGGTTCAGCCGGTCGACCGTGGTGCGGAGCGTGTCGAGCGAGGGCGGTGTATCGAACTTTTCCTCGATCATCAGACCGCCGACGAAATCGACGCCGAGATTGAGGCCGCGCGCGACGACCAGACCAACGGCGGCGATCGACAACAATAGCGTCAGCCCGAACGCCCATTTGCGCAGCGAGACGAACGGGAGGTTGGTGTTATCGGGAACGAGTTTCAGCAGGCGCATATGTCTGGCCGATCAAATATTGATTTCGGTCGGGCGATTCTTGCGAATCCACAACACGACCAGCATCCGCGTGAAGGTGACGGCGGTGAACACCGACGTGACGATGCCGATCAGCAGCACGACCGCGAACCCCTTGACCGGGCCCGAGCCGAGCAACAGCATGATCAGGCCCGAAATCGCATGGGTTGCGTTCGCCTCGAAGATCGTGCGGCTCGCTTCCTTGTATCCCAGTTCGACCGACTGGATCACGCTGCGGCCGCGGCGGCGTTCCTCGCGGATGCGCTCGTTGATCAGCACGTTCGCGTCGACTGCGGTGCCGATCGTCAGCACGAAGCCGGCAATGCCCGGCAGCGTCAGCGTGCCGTTGAGCAACGCCAGCACGCCCATGATGACCATCACGTTGATGACCACGGCGTAGTCGGCATAGAAACCGAAGCGACCGTAAGTGACGATCATGAACACCACGACCAGCGCGACAGCGATGCTCGACGCCAGGATGCCGGCGTGGATCGAGTCGGTGCCGAGATCCGAACCGACGCTATGCTCCTCGATCACCTTCAGCGTGATCGGCAATTTGCCCGAGCTGAGCGCGATCGCCAGGTTGTTGGCGGATTCGACGGTGAAGCGGCCTTCGATATAGCCCGAGCCACCCAGAATTGGCGTGTTGATGCGCGGCGCGGAAATCACCTGGCCATCGACGATCACGGCGAAGGCCTTGCCCGTATTGTCCTGCGTGATCCGTGCGAAGATGCGACCGCCATCCGAATTGAAACCGAAATTGACGATCGGCTCGGTCGAATCCTGCTTGAAGCCCTGGCTTGCGCTCAGCAACTGGTCGCCGGTCAGGATCGCCTTGCGCTTGACCAGGATCTTTGCCTGCGGTCCGCCTTCGGGATACGGCAGTACCTGGCTGCCTGCGGGGACGATCCCGCCCGGCACATAGGGCGTGTCGTCGACCATCTTGAATTCGAGCTTGGCGGTCTTGCCGAGCAAATCCTTCAGCGCCTTGGGGTCCTTCAACCCCGGCACCTGCACCACGATGCGGTCGGTGCCCTGGCGGACGATGGTCGGCTCCTTGGTGCCGAGCTTGTCGATACGCGTGCGCACCACATCGGTGGCGGTTGCCATCGCATCGTTGACGGCCTGTGTGATGCCGGCCTGGGTCGGCGTCATCACGATGCGCTGTCCGTCGATGACGCTCAGATCCCAGTCGCGCTGCCCGGTCATCCCCGCGCCGCCGATATGCTTGTTCAGCAATTCGCGCGCGGCATCGAGCTGGCGGACGTCGCGCAGCAGGAAGCTCAGCTTGCCGCCGTCGGTCGCGATGTCGCCGATCTGGATCGGCGGCGTCGCGCTGTTCATGTCGTTGAGGATTTCCTCGCGCTTCGCCTCGAGCCGGTTCTTGACCAGTTCCTTGGTGTCGGCCTCAAGCAGCAAATAGCTGCCGCCCGCCAGATCGAGACCGAGGTTGACCTTCGGGTGGGGGAAGCGCCCCCAGCTATTGGTCACCGAGTCGGGCAGGAAACTGGGGATCGCCAACGCCATCAGGCAAGCGAGCAGGCCCAGGATCGAAGCGACCTTCCAGCGCGGGAAATCCAGCATCGGATCAGTCGTTCGCGGGCTTGGCGGTGCCGAGCGGGGTCACCTCGGCCAGCGTCGCCTTGACGACCTTGATCTTCAGCGTCGGCGCGATCTCGACCTCGACCACCTTGTCCTCGACCTTGGTCACCTTGCCGAGCACGCCGCCCGCGGTGATGACCGAATCGCCCTTCTTGACCGCGTTGATCGCGGCGGCCTGCGCCTTGGCGCGGGCTTGCTGCGGGCGCAGGATGAGGAAGTAGAACACGACGAACACGAGCAGCAACGGCGCGAAGCTGACGATCATCGGGAGAAAGCCATCGGGCTGCGCAGCGGCACCGGCGGTCTGGGCGAAGGCGGGGGTGGCGAACATGGGCTACCTTGGTAAAGCTGGACCCGCCTGCGCATCTTGGCATGCGGGGATGGCGAGATCTTGCGACCTCGTTACAAGCGGCGGGCGCTATCATCTAGTGTGCGTTCACGCAACATGCGGGTTGGAGACAGACATATGACGATCATCGTAATGGGCCATATCAAGACCGTACCGGGCGATCTGGCAAAGATGACCGAGTTGCTCGCGGCACATGTCGAAAAGGTCCGCGCAGAAGAGGGCTGTGAACTCTACGCCTTCGCCGTCGATGTCGCCGATCCAGACCTGTTGCATATTTCCGAACGCTGGGCCTCGGTCGAGGCGCTGGGCGCGCATGGCGAGGCACCGCACCAGACGGCCTTCGGTCGCGCGCTCGGTGATTTCGGAATCGTTGATTTCAGCGTGAAGGCATGGGACGGCACGTTCTGGAGGACGCTGCGCGGAGAATAGCGCGCCCCGCCGCGCGAGGGAGGATTGCCATGAGACTGTTCCTGGCTGCTACCGTTCTGGTATCGACACCGTTCGCAACACCGGCCTTCGCGCAAGCGCCCAACGGGCGCGAGGCGCTGACTCAGATGGCGTTTTTCGCGCGGGACAAGGCGGTGGCGCTGGCGCAGATCGCCAGCGTCGAAGCGGCGGCGCGGGTGACGCTGGCGCGTGCGCCGACCGATGCCGAGGCGCTGATGACGCTGGCAATGGCGACGAGCTATCGCGCCAAGCTCACCCGCAACCGCGCCGACGCGCTGTCCGCGCGCGATCAGTTCGAGGCGATCGTCCGCCGCAACCCGCGCGATGCCGAGGCGCAGGCGGCATGTGGCGCGTGGCACCTCAATGCCGTCGTGTCGCTCGGCACGCTGATGGCGCGCGGTGCGCTGGGCGCGCGCAAGGCCGACGGCCTTGAGTCGCTCGACCGCGCGATCGCGCTTGGCGGCGACCGCGCGCTGTTCCCCGCGCTGGAAGGGCTGCTGCGACTCGCCATCGACGGCACCGATGCCGGGGCCGCCGCTTTGCTCGCGCGCGCCGCGAAGGGCAGCACGCCGACTCCGCTGGACCGAATCCTGCAGCGCCACGCCGTGCAACTGGCGGTGGTGGTGCAGGGCGGGGACGCCAAATTGATCCAGGCGCTGGCCAAACGCCTGCTGCCGCTCGGCCAGATCAAGCAATAACGGGTGTTCACGCGGAAGTGGCTTGCATCGCGGCGCGCGCCAGCCTAGACGCGCCTCCCTCGGTCGGGGCGTAGCGCAGCCTGGTAGCGCATCACACTGGGGGTGTGGGGGTCGCAGGTTCGAATCCTGTCGCCCCGACCAGAGATTCCTCCCTTGCAAAGCGGTTGCCCAGTGCTCGTTAGAGCCGCGCCACCACCCCGCCCAGCACCACCACCACCAACGGCACGCCCGCCAGCACCCACCGCCAGCGCGGTAGCGCGCGTACGTCGGCGCGGGGGAGCGTCAGCGCGGCGGCGATGCCGATGGCGGCGATTGTCCATAGATGGTAGCGCACTTCGGACGCCACGCTCAGCGGCAGATAGTTGAAGCCGTACAGCACCGCCGACCAGGCCATCGCCGCCGCTGGGTCGAGTGTCCGCACCGCTGGCCGTAGCACCAGCAGGCCGACCCCGAGCGCGAGCCAGCAGATCGGCCAGCCGAACGGCGTTCGCAGCAACGCCTGCGCCGCCGTCGCCACCGCATCGCGCGCGGCATTGGGGGCGAGCGTGAAGCCCCACGGATTGGGATCCGACGCAAGCGACAACCCCGGCAAATCGGCATCGTGAACGAGGAACCGCGAATTGCTGTTGAAATGCGCGAGGCGATGCTCGGCATAAGCCAGCGGATGTGCCAGCACGGCCTTCGCCCACCAGGCATAAGGGCCGTGCCCGGCCCTGAGCGGGGTGCGCAGCGTGGTGAAGCCGATCGCGCACGGATCGGCTCCCCACCAGGCATAGCGATCCCACGATACCGGTGTGTAGCATTGGGCATTGACCGCAACCGGGTCGTCGACCTCGACCGCTGGAAACATGGCGGCACCGCTGAAGCGCCCGATCCCGCCGAGATCGTAAATAACCAGCGACAGCTCGACCCCGCTGCGCTCGGCGTGGAGCGCGGCATTGGCGAGCGGCAGTGCCAGGGCCAGCGGGATTGCGGCGAGCACGCTGGTCATGGCCAGGCGCGGCAGCGACCGTCGCCAGGTCGCTGGGGCCGTCAGCACGAGCAGCGGCAGGCATGCAGGCACGGCGTTGAAGCGCAGCGTCGCCGCTGCCACCAGCACGATCGCGGCGATGCTCCTGCCCCAGCGCTCGCCCGGTCGTGCGGCCGCAATCAGGCCGCTTGCCAGCAGCAGCGCACCGGCGAACAGGCTGTCTTTCAATACCGTGCCGATCAGCACCAACATTACGGGTGACAAGGCCAGCACGGCGATAACCAGCGCAGCACGGCGGTGATCGCGCCGTGTTGCACGCAGCCACAATGCGGTTCCGCTCCAATACAGGGCAAGCTGGAGCACGAGCATCGGTGCCGGGCCGGAGCCGAACACCCGAAATTGCCGCCACAGCCAGCTCATGGCGGGCGGATGCCAATCGTCATATCGACCGCTAAGGGCCTGACCGTATTGCCGAATTGCGTCCCAGGTGAGGATCCCCGGCCAGAAGAGCAGGCCGTGCGCTACGGCGACGAGCAAGACGACCGTAAACGCCAGGGCGATCGACCGCTGGTCGCGGGTACGCCATCGTGTTGAAAGGCCGCTCACTGGCAACGGCTACCATAGCAGCAAATAAATTTCATCCGTCGTCAATCCGTAATATGCGGACTGACGTACTATTAAAAATTACGCTAACATCGTTTGAATGTCTTGAAGTTCCGTAGTATTTTTCGACGGCAGAGGTCGTCTGCCGGTGCGGTGCGGGTTAGCGGCCGCCGCGAAAGGCGATGAAGCAGGGGGAGACAGAGCTTGGCTCGAACGATCTTGATCGCGGATGATCATCCGATGTGTGCCACCGCCTTGGGAATGGCCGCCCAGCAAGTCGAGCCCGAAATCGCTATCGACCAGGTCGGGACGATTTCCGACGCAACTGCTTTGGCGCAGGAGCGCAAATTCGACCTGATCCTCCTCGATCTTGGTTTGCCGGATGTACAGGGTTTGGCCGGTTTGCTGATGTTGCGGCGCTTGCAGCCGCACGCGAGAATCGCAATCGTCACCAGCAGCGATCAGCCCGCCTTGATGCGGCGCGCGGCGCAGGAAGGGGCCAGTGGCTTTATTCCCAAAAGCGAGCCGATGTCCGCGATGGTAAAGGCGATCGCGGCATTGCTGTCGGGCGAAACCTCGTTTCCCCCGGAAATGCTGGAAGGTAGCGATCCGGTCGAGACGCCGTCGTTGATTGGAGAATTGTCGCCGGCGCAATTCCGCGTGCTGCGCGCCGCCGCCGATGGCAGCCAGAACAAGCAAATCGCGTATGAGCTGGGCATCGCCGAAACCACCGTGAAGACGCATTTCGCGCAGATTTTCAAGAAACTGCGCGTCACCAACAGGACGCAGGCGATCTTGGCGCTTCAGGCGCTAGACGTCGCTGCGTGACGGCGCGCCTGGTCGATTGCGGCGACGGTCGCAGTCGCGCACGCGACAATCGGGCCTCCGCTGCGTTCGGTCTCCTGCTCGATCGCGCGGCACTGCTGGGCGAGATCGAGCGCGCCAATCCCGTCTGCCGCGCCGCGGAGCGCATGGGCCTGGGTGACCGCGCGCCGAAAGTCCTCTTCGGCTAGCAGTGTGGCGATCCGGTTGGCGCGCTCGACAATGTCGGTCGCCATCATCGCGAGGAGCGTGTCGGCCTGGGCATAGCCGACGGCAGCGCGCAAATCCGCCAGGCGCGCCATGTCGATCAGCGATGCGCCATCGGTGGGCGGCGGTGGGGTCGCCAGCAACTGTTCGATCTTGTCGATCAACGCGCCCGGATTGAAGGGTTTGCGGACATAGTCATTGGCACCCGCCTCCATGGCGAGCTTCGCATGCCATTCGCTGCGCCGCGCCGTCAGGATCAACACCGGCAACGTCTGGAACATCGCGGACTGGCGGATTTCGCGGAGAATGGCGAGGCCGGTCTTGCCTGGCAAAGCGCAATCCAGAATCGCCAGATCGGGGCCGCATTCCCACAACACGTCCACCGCATCATCCCCGTCGCGGACTGCGACCACCGTGTGGCCGAGCGGTGCCAGCGTACGGGCAACGATGGCGCATAGCAGCTCGTCATCGTCGACCATGACAATCGTCGCCATCTTACACGCTCTCGGCAGCAGCAGCCCGCAATTGCGCTCGTGCAGCCTGCAGAAACGCCGCGGTGCCGATATGATGCCCGGCACCGAGCTGCTCGTCGAGATCGGCTGCGATGGTGCCCAGGTCTGCTTTACCGAAGAAAGCCGCCGTGCCCGCCAGCAGGTGTAAAGCCTCCTGCACGTCATCGATCGCCCGTTTCGGGTCGGTAGTAGGCCCTCCGTTTTCCCCCAACGCAATGTCGAGCGCGGTGAAGGTTCGCTGCACACGCGCTTCGAACTGCGCAATCAGTTCGGGATCCGCGCTTGCGGGAAGCGGTGCTTCGGTTGGCACACCCGTTGGCGGTATCGCCCAGCGCCGCACGGCATGGTCAAGCGCGCTGAGGCGGACGGGCTTGGCCAGATGGTCTTGCATGCCGGCCGCGCGGCAGGCCTCGATGTCGCTGGCATAGGCATTTGCGGTCAGTGCGATGATCGGCAAGGTGGTGGGCGCTATGCCGCCTTGACGGATGCGTTGCGTCGCGACCAGTCCGTCAATGTCCGGCATTTGCATGTCCATCAGTACCAATCCAAACGGATTCCCGTGTGTCGCGGCATCCTGCACCATCGCAATGGCCTCGATACCGCCGCGCGCAATGACCGGATCATAACCGAGTCGTGTCAACATTGCCTTTATGAGAAGCTGGTTGACCTCGTGATCTTCCGCCACCAGCACGCGTGCGCCGGGCACGGGCGGCAAGGTCGCGGCCGGGGGTGGGCTTGATCGCCGGCGCATTAGGGGGGGCCACCGGCAGGGGAACACGCAAGGTGATCGTCGTTCCGATCCCCACCGCGCTGAACAATGACAGCGACCCCTGCATCAATTTGGCCAATTTCGACGAGATCGAGAGGCCGAGCCCAGTGCCGCCATATCGGCGCTCGGTCGAGCTGTCTTCCTGGACGAACTCTCCGAAAATCGCGGCCTGGCGGTCCGGCGCGATGCCGATGCCCGTGTCACCGACCGAAATGGCGACATCGCCATCTACCATCGCGACGCTGAGCGTGATTGCGCCGTGTTCGGTGAATTTTGCGGCATTACCGAGCAAGTTCAGGATAATCTGGCGCAGCCGCAGCCCATCGCCGATCACCATATTGGGAACATCGTCGGCGATTTCCGTCTGCAATTCCAGCCCGCTGCGCATGGCGATCGGCAGGATCAGTTTGGCGCAACTTCGGGCGAGATGGCGCAGGTCGACCCGATCGTGCGCCAGCGTGACATGCCCGGCCTCGATCTTCGACAAATCGAGAATGTCGTTGAGCAACCGCATCATCGCGGTCCCCGATTCGGCGATCATCTGCAGCTTTTGTTGCTGGTCGGGGCGCGGGTCTTCCGCGAGCAGCAAATCCGTAAAGCCAAGCACACCGTTCATTGGCGTACGGATTTCGTGGCTCATATTGGCCAGGAAGCTCGATTTCGCCTGGGCGGCGACCTCGGCATGGCGCCGTGCCGAATCGAGGTCGAATTCGAGCTGTTTGCGCACGGTGATGTCGCGGATCGAGCTGATGATTTCGAGTGGCTGGTGCGTCTCGGGGTCGCGCACCAACCCACTATTGGCCTCCAGCCAGAACCATTTTCCTTTGTGCTCGATCGATTCCCACCGAAAGGTCGTAACCGATCGCTCCATTTCTCCTGCCGCCAGGGCCCGGTGTGTCGCCATGACGGCATCCGAATCCTCGGCATGAAAACGGACGAGGATATTTTGGCCGATCAGTCTTTGTGGATCGATTCCGAGCATGTGCTGGAACGATGGCGACGCATAGAGGCACACCCCGTCCAACGACAGGCGGAACACAGCGTCGGTCGCGTTTTCGGCGAGCAGGCGCAACTGTTCCTCGCTCGCGGCGAGGGCTGCTTCTGCGGCCTTTCGTTCGGTGATATCGATGTCGACGCCGAGGAAGCCGATCCGCTTGCCTTCGGAGTCATATTCATTGACGGCGAGCACCTCGACCCAGCGCTCGACTCCGTCGCGCAGGAAACGAAAATCCATGCGGACTTTTTGGGCACCGCCCACCGCTTCGTTCCAGGTCTTGGAAACGCGTGCCAGGTCGTCGGGATGGATCGCCTTGCTCCAGCCATAACCCATCGATTGTTCGTAGCTCAGCCCGGCAAATTCCATCCAGGCGCGATTGACATAGGTGACACGCCCCTCGGTATCGGTGCGGAAAATACCAGCGGGCGAAAGGTCGGCGAGCGTTTCGAACAAGCGCTTGCTCTCGGCGAGCGCAATCCGTGATTGCCGTTGCTCGGTGATGTCGATGATCGCGCCGATAAAGCCGGTCAGCACGCCATTTTCGTCAAATTCAGGGCTGTTGACGGTCTGGAACCACAATTCCCGTCCATCCGAACCCCGAAAGGCGTTGTCGCGGACCCGCACGTCGCCCGGTTTGAAGTCTTCCCAGGCGGGCTGTTCCAGAAAGGGTGTTGGGTCGACCAGAGCGCGCATCCAGCCGTTGCCCAGCGCATCCTCCATGCTTAGCCCGACCTTGTCGGCCCAAGCGCGGTTGACATAGGTCAGCCCGCCCGTGGCACCTGCGCGGAAAATTCCGACGGGAGCGGTTTCTGCCAGGCGCCGGAAGCGCGCTTCGCTCTCGGTCAGGGCGTGCTGTGTCGCAACCGTCTCTGTAATATCGCGAATGGTACCGATCGTCCCGGCGAAACTGCCGTCCGGCTCGGCGAGGCGGCGCAGCATGGTCTCGATATGGCGGCATTCGCCAGCGGCATTGAAGAAGCGTTGCCGCAGGGTTGCCTCGGTCACCTCGCCGCTGATGATCTTTCTGAAGCGTATGTCGCCTTGGGCGCGGTCTTCGGGCAACAGATATTCGGTTGTCGATCGCCCTAGACTTTCCGCGACACTGTAGCCGGTGATCGTTTCCCAGGCGGGGTTGAGAAAGATCCAGCGCCGCTCGGCATCGGTTCGAAACACGATTTCCTGCATTGAGGAAACGAGGGTTTCCGAAAAGTCACGGCTGCGCTTCAACTCCAGGCGAATGCGCTCGCGTCCCGCGATCGCGGCTGCGAAAGGCAGGCTGATCGCGAAACACGCGGCCAGGAACAGTTGCAGCAGATGGACGCGCGTCGCCAGCGTTCCGCCGATCATATACGCCGGGCCGAGGCCCGACAGCGTTCCCACCGTCCCGATGATCCCGACCACCGTGATCGCGGCCGCAGCCCCGGGAACGCCCAGCCGGAACGAGGCCAGAATGATCAACGGCAGGGAAACGAAGAACATCGGATAGGCGGGTTGCAGAAAGACGATCGCGGCCACCACGGCATTGGCTGCCAAGATCGCCGCGATCTCCAATGTGCGCTCTCGGGTAATGGCGCGGCGCTGGCTCCATGTGTCGATCGCGATCAACGCGATCGGTCCACCGATCAACATGCCCAGGCTATCGGCGAAAAACCAATATCGCCAAATCGACAAGCCAAGCAAAAGGTCGTGCGGATGCAGCCAGAACGTTGCCACCACCCCCGACAAGGCCGGTGCGATGCAGCAGCACCAGAGCGCGAAGCGCAGCAGGTCGCGGAAGTCGGCCATATCGGGTGCGTGCTTCTGCCACCGCATCAGCAGCCAACTTCCGCCCATCGCTTCGGCACAATTGATTGCGGCGAGCACGGGCGAAAATAACGGCGGATCCCCGTTCAAGATGGCGGCAAGGCACAAGGCCGCGAAGGCTGTGGCGACCCAATACCAGGCGTTGCGCCAGCCTGACCGCAGGATGGTCGCGGCAAGGACGGCGTTGGCCAACCACAAGGGCGCGACATAACCGTTACCGCGCGATATCGCGACGCCACCCCCATGCCAATAATAGGATGAGCCCAGCAAACAGCGCCAGCGCAGCATTATGGGGTCGGCGGACGGGCACCACGGGAGAATATGCCGGGAGAGTGATAGGGTCCATTGCGGCCCTGTTGAACCTCTTCGGTTAAGCCGAGACTAACATGCCAGACGGCGCTTGTGATGAACACTGTTTTACGCTTTGTTGCTGGCAAATAGCGACAAGCAAATTCCTATAATTTTGAGGCGTGCTTCTATGATCTTCCGGGGCCTTGCACTCGCCACGGCGACGTTGCTCGCGTCGACCACACTCGCGTCGCTGCCTGCGACGGCGCAAGCGGTTGCGGCCAAAGCGGCCTTTGCCGAACCGAGCCTGTCGCCCGATGGTAGCCTGATCGCCTTCGCCTCGGGCGGCGACATCTGGGAAGTGGCGGCGACCGGCGGCACCGCGCGTCCGCTTGTGACCGATGCCGCGACCGAGGGACGCCCGCTTTATTCGCCGGATGGCACCCGGCTCGCCTTCACCTCGACCCGTGGCGGCAGCCAGAATCTGTACGTGCTCGATCTCGCCAGCGGCGCGGTGACGCGGTTGACCTATGCGGAATCGGCTGAAGAACTCGATGCCTGGTCGCCCGATGGAAAGTATCTCTATTTCGCCTCTGGCGTTGCCGATGTCGGGCGACAAGCGGATATCTACCGGGTGCCAGCCTCGGGCGGCACGCCGATGCAGGTCAGCCGCGAGAAATATCTCGCCGAGTTCCAGGCCGCACCCTCGCCCGACGGCACCACGCTGGCGATCAACGCGCGGGGACTGAGCGGCAGCCAATGGTGGCGCAATGGCACCTCGCATATCGATGAGACCGAGCTGTGGTTGAAGCCCGTGGCCGAGGGTGGCGCGTATCGCCGTCTGTTGCCCGGCGGGGAGAAGCACGCCTGGCCGATGTGGAGCCGTGATGGCCAGAGCATCGTCTATATGAGCGCGCGCGGCGGCACCGAAAATCTGTGGCGCGTCGGGCTGGGCGAGGGGGCTGCCCCCGAACAACTGACGCACTTCGCCGATGGTCGGCTACTCTACCCGTCGATGGCGGCGAATGGATCGGCGATCGTGTTCGAGCGCGATTTCGGCGTGTGGCGCTATGATCCCGCGACCAGCCAGACGAGCGCAGTGCCGATCACGCTGCGCGGGGCGGCCAGCGCGACACCGCGCCGCCATGAACAATTGCAGAGCTTCAGCCGCTTGGCCGTATCGGGCGACGGGCAGAAGGTTGCGGTGATCGGACACGGCGAAGTCTTCGCCGCCCCGGCCAAGGATGGCGGCCCGGCGCAGCGCATCACCAATACGCCGGGGGCCGAGCGGGAAGTGGTGTGGTCGCCCGACAGCCGCCGCGCCTTGGTCATTTCCGAGCGCGGGCTCGACCATGCCTTGGTCGAATATGATGTCGCCAGCGGTCGCGAGACGATGCTGACCACGCGCGGCATTGCTTCGGTGCCGAGCTACGCCCCGGACGGCAAGTCGGTGGCCTATGTGCTCAACGACCGTGAGCTGCACCTGGTCACGCTGGGCACAGGTGGCACCGATCGCACGCTATTCACCGGTGCAATCGCCACCGACGGGCGCGAGGGGCCGCGCCCGACCTGGTCGCCCGATGGGCAATATGTCGCCTTCCCGTTGCGCGATGCGCGGTCCTTCGTGAACGTGCATGTAGTTCCGGCTGCGGGCGGTGCGGCGCGCCCGGTGAGCTTCCTCGGCAATGGCGAAATGGGCGGCATCGCCTGGTCGCCCGACGGCAAGTACATCCTGTTCGACACCGCACAGCGCAGCGAAGACTCGCGCATCGTCCGCGTCGATCTGCTGCCGCACGTGCCCAAGTTCCGCGAGGACAAGTTCAGCGACCTGTTCAAGCCGGGCAAACAGCCCGGTACGCCCGACGCTCCGGCCGATAGCCCCGCGCCCGCCAGGCCAAAGCCGCTCCCGGTCGCGGCCAAGAAAGGTGCCGCGCTGCCGCTCGCGCCCAAGGCCCCACCCGTCGCCATCGTGTGGCAGGGCCTGCGCGGGCGCGCGACGATCCTGCCGCTGGGGCTCAGCGCGGACACACCTGTGATCAGCACCGATGGCAAGACACTGGTGTTTCGCGCATCCGAAAAGGGCCGAGCCAATCTCTACAGCTACACTCTCGACGAACTCGCCGACGAGCCCCCGGTCGCACAGCAACTGACGCAGAGCGATCGTCCCAAGGGCGATTTCGCGCTGTCGGGGGACGGCAAGACGCTGTTCTACCTGGACGGTGGGCGCGTGATCTCGACGCCGATCGATTCCCCCAAGCCCAAGCCGATCAACATCGCCGCCGATATGGACATCGACTTCGCAAGCGAAAAGCAAGTCGTGTTTGATGAGGCGTGGAGCATCCTCAACCGCAAATTCTTCGATGCTGGGTTTAATGGTCATGATTGGACGGCGCTGCGCGCGCGCTTCCAGCCTTATGTCGCAGGCGCGCGCACGCCCGACGAACTGCGCCGGATCATCGGCCTGATGATCGGCGAACTCAACGCCTCGCACACCGGCATCAACCGGCCCTTCATGGGGCCGGGGACGCTGCCATCGGGCCGCGTCGGCGATCTCGGCTTGCGGTTCGATCGTTCCGCCTACGAGGCCGGGCGCGGGCTCGTCGTGCGCGAAGTGGTGACGCTCAGCCCCGCCGCGACCGAGAAGATCGTGCCGGGCGAGCGCATCGTCAGCGTCGGCGGTGTCGCGGTCGGCGCGCACGACAATCTCGATGCGCTGCTGGAAAACACCGTCGGCCGCCGCGTGCGGCTGGGTGTCGAGGGCGCGAATGGTCGTCGCGAGGTGGTGGTGCGCCCGGTATCGGCGGGGAGCGCCGCTGGGCTCGCCTACCGCCAATGGGTCGATGATCGCCGCGCGCTGGTCGAGCGATTGTCGGGTGGCAAGCTCGGCTATGTCCACATTGCCGATATGTCGTCTGAATCGCTCGACCAGCTCTATCTTGATCTCGATGCCGAAAATCAGGGCAAGCAGGGCGTGGTGGTCGATATCCGCAACAACAATGGCGGCTTCATCAACGGCTATGCGATCGACGTGTTCGCACGGCGCAACTATCTGACGATGACGCCGCGCGACCTGTTTTCGTTGCCGGGGCGCCAGGCGCTGGGGCAGCGTGCGCTCGGCAAACCGACCGTGCTCGTCACCAATGAATCCTCGCTGTCCGATGCGGAGGATTTTACCGAGGGCTATCGCTCGCTCGGGCTGGGCAAGGTCGTTGGGCAACCGACGGCGGGCTGGATCATCTTTACCGGGGCTGAGCCGCTGATCGATGGATCTTCGGTGCGCACCCCCAGCACGCGGATTCAGGATGGGCGCGGGCAGGACATGGAAATGCACCCGCGCCCGGTTGACCTGGCGGTGGAACGGCCTTTGGGCGAGACCGCCACGGGCGAGGATGCGCAGTTGCGCGCAGCGGTGGATGTGTTGCTGGCGCAAGTGGGCGCGGGGAAGCCTTAAGCGAGGCGTCATCTTCTCCCCTCCCTGGAAGGGAGGGGAGGAGCAGTGGCTGTCCTACAAAAACCAAATAGGTTACCTCCTTATGCCAGGAGGTGGCCATGACCATAGACAGCTTGATCGACGCCGTGCTGGATCGCGAAGGGGGATACGTCAACCATCCCGCTGATCGCGGCGGTGAGACACGGTTTGGGATTACCGCCGCCGTGGCGCGCGCGAACGGCTATGACGGGCCGATGCGCAGCTTTCCGCTCGAACGGGCGCGGGCGCTGTATCGGCGGCTCTATTGGGAGGCACCGCGCTTCGACGCCGTCGCCGAGGGAGCGCCGCGTCTGGCCGCTGAACTGTTCGACAGCGGCGTCAATATGGGGCCGGCGGTCGCAGCCGCCTTCCTGCAACGCGCCCTCAACGCGCTCAATCGCGGGGCCACCGATTACCCTGACATGCCCGTCGACGGGCGTATCGGCGCGGTGACGCTCGCTGCGCTTGCGGCCTTTCTCAAGCGGCGCGGGGCAGGCGGCGAGGCGGTGCTGCTCAAGGCAATCGAGGCGTTGCAAGGCGAACGCTATGTCGCGCTTGCCGAGCGCCGCCTGGCCAATGAAGCCTTTCTCTACGGGTGGCTCGCCAACCGCATTGGTTAACCCGCGTGAACCCCGAAACTGGGGGGACGTAGCGTGGACTTTGTGGACTTCCGACCTTCAACAGGAGTGAGATCATGGGACTTCTCGACGGCCTGATCGGCCCCATCACCAGCATCATCGACAAGATCATCCCCGACCCCAAGGCGCGCGACGAGGCCAAGCTCAAATTGCTCACGCTGCAGGGCACGCAAGAGATGGAGCAGGTCAAAACGCAGATCTCGGCGATCCTGGCCGAAGCGCAAAGCGCCGATCCCTGGACCAGTCGCGCACGGCCGAGCTTTCTCTACGTTATGTATACGCTCTTGCTGTGGGCGATCCCGATGGGCCTGATCGCGGCTGCGCAACCGCAAATGGCCAGGGACATCGCGGCGGGGATGAATGCGTATCTGAATGGTATCCCGGAGCCGCTTTATGCGCTCTTCGGCACGGGCTATCTTGGGTACACGGCGGCGCGGTCGTGGGGGAAGGCCAAGGGGCTGGAGAAATAGTGGGCGCTTGTTTTTCCCTTCCCCTCCGCTCCCTGTCAGGGAGGGGAGGGGTTTGAGTATCGGGTGCGCTTGGATGGTGCGGAAGAAGAAGCGCGAGCAGTTGCCCCGCCGCAGCACCGTGCTACACCGCTCCATCACCTCGACGGAGCTTTCCTTTCATGCGCCTCACTGTGTTCGCCCTTCTGCTTTCCGCTGTCGCCACGCCCGCGCTCGCGGCACCGGTCCACGGCTATGGCAGCCTCGCGCTGTCGGCAAAGGGCGACACGATTGCGACGGTCGAAAGCGATGCGACGGGTAAAAGCACGATCACGCTGCGCAGCGCCAAGACCGGCAAGGTCCAGCGCAGCTTCGATCCGTGCGCCAGTGCCTGCGGCCTGTCTGGCTTGACCTTCGCGCCCGATGGCAGCCTCGCCTGGCTCGCGCGCGATCGCAAGGCGGGCACGGTCACGCTTGCGCTCGATCACGACGGCAAGGCGCGCACCGTGGCAACGATCAGCGGCATCGCGCAAACCCCGCGCTTCTCGCCCGACGGGACGCGGCTGGCGGTGCTGGTGACAATCGGTGCGGCCAAGGAAGCGGGCGCGGCGCAAGCCGGGGTGCGCCAGATCGGCGAAATTGGCGAAAAGAGCGACGAGCAGCGGATCGCGGTGTTCGACGTGTCGGGCGCGCCGGTCTCGGCGGAGGCGGTGAAGCCGGTGTCGCCGGCCGATCGCTATATCTATGAATATGACTGGACGCCCGACAGCAAGGGGTTCGTGGTCACCTCGGCGCTGGGCAATGGCGATAACAATTGGTGGGTGGCGACGCTCGATGCGGTGGACGCGAAAACGGGCGCGGTCCGCACGATCGCCAAGCCGACGACGCAGCTCAACTTCCCGCGCGTTTCCCCCGATGGCAAGACAGTCGCCTATATTGGCGGGCTGATGAGCGATTTCGGCGCGGTCGGCGGCGATGTGTGGACCGTGCCCTTCGCCGGTGGCGAGCCGCAAAATCTTATGCCGCACAGCACGCTGACGGTTACGTCGCTGGTGTGGAAGGATCGGTTTATCCGCGGCACCGCGCTCAGCGGCGACCGGATGGGTCTGTTCACCTTTGCCGGGGAACGCGCCGACGGTCTCGGCTGGAGCCGCCCCGCCAGTCTCGCCGCGGGCGATGCCAAGGCCGCGTTCAGTGCGGATGGGCTGACCGTCGCCACCGTCGCGCAGGACTTCACGCATGCCCCGGCGATCTTTGCCGGGCCGGTCACAGCACCGGTCCAGATCACCCATGACAATGATGCTGTCCCCGCGGCGATGACCGCGCGCAGCATTACGTGGAAAAATGACGGTTTCACCGTCCAGGGCTGGCTGCTCGCGCCACTTGGGGCCGACCCGGTCAAGAAAGCCCCGATGGTCACGATCGTGCATGGCGGGCCATCCTCCGCGAACGTTCCCTATTTTGGCGGGGGCTTTGGCGATCTGCTGGCGGCGGGCTATTACATCTTCCTGCCCAATCCGCGCGGCAGCTATGGCCAGGGCGAGGCGTTCACCGCCGCCAACAAGCGGGATTTCGGTGGGGGCGACTTGCGCGATATCCTGACCGGGATCGACGCGGTCGAGAAGGTCGCGCCGGTCGATGATGCCCGTCTGGGCCTGACGGGCGGCAGCTATGGCGGCTTCATGTCGATGTGGGCCAACACCCAGACCAATCGCTTCAAGGCGATCGTCGCGGGCGCGGGTCTCAGCAATTGGGTGAGCTATTATGGCACCAACGGCATCGATCAGTGGATGCTGCCGTTCTTCGGCAAGACGATGTACGACGACCGCAAGGCGTATGAGGATGTCTCGGCGGTCAATTTCATCAAGCAGGCGCACACCCCGACCTTCATCTATGTCGGCGAACGCGACATTGAGGTGCCGCCGACGCAGTCGATCGAATATTGGCACGGGCTGCACGATATGGGCGTGCCGACCAGCCTGGTGATCTACCCCGAAGAGGGCCACGGCATCCGCAATCCGGTCAACGCCGCCGATGTGCGGCGGCGCACGCTGGCGTGGTTCGACAAATATCTGGGGGCAGGGAAGTAAGGCGAAAGGACCGCGCCAATTTCGTCACCCCGGGCTCGTCCCGGGGGCCACCGGGCGGCAAATCCTGCAGGTGTTGGAGGAAGACCATGGTAGACCCCGGCACAAGGCCGGGGTGACGCGGAGCTAGCGCAGCGGCTTGCCCGAATCCTTCCAGCGGTCGAGGATTTGCGAGTCGCCTGGCAGCGTATCGGCGGCAGGGCGAGGTGCGACTGGCAGGCTCGCTTGCGCATAGGCGGGCTGGATCGCGGCGCTCGCCGTCTTCGGGGCGGCTGGGGGAGGAGGCGCAGCGGCGATGACGGGCGTCGGGGTGATCCGCGCCAGCGGTCCCGGCACCGGCTCACCCCCGACGTAGCTCTGGCGGAACGCGGCAGGCGTGCCCCACCAGCCTTGCCAGCGGTGAAAGAAATGTGCGCCGATCGCCGCCGTCATCACCAGGCTGCGGTTCCACGCCGGCGTGACGGCATAGGTATGGTAGTGCGTCGCCATCCCGACCTGCGCCATGACATGGCCCCCCAGCGCAGCGGCGGCGACGTTCAGCGCGCGCAGCCACGCCGCCTTGCCAGGTGTCCCGCGTTGCAGCGACCCGTCACAGGCGAAGCTGAACTGGCATCCGGCATGATCGGACCCCTGAAACACCACCCCGCACACTGTCGCCGGAAAGGCGGGATGGCGCACGCGGTTGAGGATGACCTGCGCGACTGCCCGCTGCCCGGCATCGGGCTCGGTCGCGGCTTCATAGTAAATGGCGGTGGTCAGGCATTGTAGCGCCCGCCCGCGATCGGTCGCGCTGGCATAAGCGAGCGAGAAGGGGGCTGCGGGATGGATTGACCCGTCGGGGGCCAGCGTCGCTGCGCCGGGGGGGCAAGGGCAGGTCTGGCAGCGCGATCGTGCCGGTCGCACCGCGCGCCGGGACGGGTGCCTCATCGGCCGTGTAGAAATAGGCAGAACCGGGGAAATGATCCTCGGCTTCATACCCGGTCGGCGGCGCGGCGTTGCGGGACGCCTTGGCCTGCTGATCGACGATCGCGCGCAAGGCGGCGTGTGCCGACACGCCTGCCAGCATCAGCGCGCACAGGCCGACGAGGCCGAGCTTGCTCAGCCGCCGAGTCTGTAACCAACCGAGGATCGTCCACACGCGCACGCGTCGCCCATACCCGATCTCGGAGCCCCGCGATGCCACCGATTTTGCGGCGTCCCGCGGCGAAACACTTGTTGGTTAATGCAAGGGTTTCGCCGCGCGGACCCTATTTGAGCGAAGCGCTGTCGAGCTTCAGCGCATCCGCCGCGATCACTTCCGCGTCGGGATAGGTCTTGCGCAGTTCGGGCAGGAACAGCTTGGCGTCGCCGACCACGACGATGCTCGCCACGCTTGGGTCGAGCAGCTTTGCCGCCGCTGCCTGCACCGCTGCCGGATCGACCGCCGCGACGCGCTGGGTATAGCGCCCCAGCTCGCTCAGGGGCACGCCCTGCACGGTATAGCTGCCGATCGTCCCTGCAATCCCGCCAGTGGTCTCGGTCGCGCGCCCGAAATTGCCGACGAGCACCGCCTTGCGGGTTTCGAGTTCGGCAGCGGTGACGGGTTCCGCGCCCAGCCGCTTCATTTCGGCGAGGATGATCGACACCGTCTCCGGTGCGCTGGGGTTCTTGGTCGAAGTGCGCGCGGCGATGGCACCGGGATCGCGTCCGGCTTGCAGGCTGCTGCCCGCGCCATAGGCCAGCCCGCGCTTGATGCGGATTTCCTGATTGAGCCGCGAAGAGAAGCCGCCGCCCAGCACGGTATTGGCGACCGCCGCCGGATAATAGGCTGCGTCTGTGCGCGCGAGGCCCGGGCGTGCGACGACCACGCCCGCCTGGCCCGAGCCGGGCATATCGACGACGATCACGCGTGGTTTGGGATAGGCGGCGACCGGCGTGACCGCTTCCGGTGGCGCGGCGGGTGCGGTCCAATTGGCGAAATTGCTCTCCGCCAAGGTCTTCGCTTGCGCCGGGGTCACGTCACCGACCAGCACCAGCGTGCTGCGTCCGGGTGCCAGGCCTCGGCATAGGCGCGGCGGATGTCGGCCTGGGTAATCGCCTTGAGCGAGTTCGGCGTGCCCGACAGCGGATGGCCATATTCGGTATCGCCAAGCGCGGCCCGCGCGGCGACGAGCCCGGCAAGCTGGCTCGGATTCTTGATCGCGACCTGCACACCGTCGATCGCCTGCGCCCGTGCCCGTTCGATTTCCTCGGATGCGAACACCGGATTGCGCGCCACATCGGCCAGGATGGCGAGCGCAGGCGCGGCCTGGTCGGATTTCACGGTTACGGTCACGCTCGATCCGTCGAAGCTCGCATCGCTCGAAATCGACCCGCCGAGCGATTCGATTTGCCGCGCGATTTCGGTGGCCGAGCGCGTCTTGGTGCCCTTGGTCATCAAGTCGGCGGTGAGGCTGCCCAATCCGGCGCGATCGGCCGGATCCGCCGCGCCGCCGCCCTGCGCGATCAGCAAGGCGCTCAGCAGGGGGAGATCATGCTTTTCGACCACCACCACGCGCAGCCCGTTGGCGAGCTTGAATTCCTGCGGGGCAGCGCGCTCGCCGCGATGGCGGGGCCAGCCGGTGGCGGGGCGATCCGCTCGGCCGCGCTCGCTGGCGTCACCACCTCAACCGTGCCCGGCACAACCAGCGGCTTGACCACGACGGTATCGGCGACTTCGATCCGGTCGTTCTGTGGCGCAGCGATGGTCTTGTCCTCGGGCAGATACTGGATCGTCGCCGAGCGTTCGTCGCGCAGATATTTGGCCGCAACGCGCTGGATATCGGCGGCGGTGACCTGACCGATCGCGGCGAGTTGCCGGTCGGCGGCGCGCGGGTCGCGATCGATGATCACCGAGGAGGCAATCGTGCGCCCCTTGCCCTCGGCGGTTTCGCGCGATTCAAGCGCAGCGGTCAGGATTTCGTTCTTGGCCTCGGCCAGTTCGGCAGCGCTGACGGGCGTGTTGCGCAAACGGGCGACTTCGCGGCGCAACGCGGTTTCGCCGTCTGCGGCCTTCTTGCCTCCGGCCAGGATCGCGAACACCGCGAGATTGCCCGGCCCCTGTTTGGAATCGAGCACGCTTTCGGCGCTCTGCGCGAGCTGGTCGCGATAGACCAGCGTCTCATACAGCCGCGAGCTTTCACCCTGCGACAGGACCGCGTTGAGCACCGTCAGCGCGGCATTGTCGGGGTCGCTGTCGGCGGGGATCGGGTAGCTGATCATCACCGCAGGCAGCGGCGTATTGGCCTCACGCACGACATAGTGCGTGGCCGAGGTGCGCTCGGGCTCGGTCACCGTCACGCGCGGGATCGGGGTGGGTGGGGCGCTTGATCCCGGCGAAATACTGGTCGACCCAGGCGTCGAGCTGCTTGGGATCGAAATTGCCGGAGACCACCAGCACGGCATTGTCGGGCCGGTAATAGGTCGCGTGGAACGCGCGCACGTCATCGATTTGCGCACTTTGCAGGTTGTCGAGGCTGCCGATCGTGCCGCGTGCATAAGGATGGCGGGTGTAAGAAATCGCCGGGAAATAGAGTGAGAACAGCTTGCCGTAAGGCCGCGCATTGGTGTTTTGGCGCAGTTCCTCCTTCACCACGTCGCGTTCGGAGGCGAAGCTCTTCGGCTCGACGACGAGCGCGGCCATCCGGTCGGCCTCTGCGAACAGCAGGCGCTGCAAGTGGTTGGCCGGGATCGTCTCGTGATATTCGGTATAGTCGTCATTGGTTGAGGCGTTGTTGTTACCGCCGACATCCTCGGTCAGCCGGTCCATCTGCTCCGAGACCAGATTCCGCGTCGCCTTGAACATGAGATGTTCGAACATGTGCGCAAAGCCCGAGCGACCGGCCGGGTCATCCTTTGAGCCGACATCGTACCACACTTGCACCGAGACGTTGGGCGTCGACGTGTCGCGGATGGCATAGACGCGAAGGCCGTTGGCGAGCGTGCGTTCGGTGAAGCCAATCGGCTTGATCGCGGGGGCGGATGCGGGGGGCGTAGGCTTGGCGGCGACGGATGTCAGCGGCAGCAGGGCGGCACCCACTAAGAGGGTGGCACGGAACAAGCGCATTTGGGAAACTCCGAGAGACAAGAGGATGCCGGGTGCCGCCACTGTGTCGCGCGACCCGGCGCTGTGTCAATCGGATGGCACACTTTGCTGGTATTCCCGCGCTCTCGGCGCGGGCGCGAAACCGCCCCGCTACTTCTTGCGATCCCGATTTACGTAGAGCAACACCGCCGCCAAAGCTGCGGACCCGACACCAACGCCGATCGCAATCGGGGTGACCGGCCAATTGCCGCCTTTTTCAGATTTGGCTTCGGCCGCATCACGCACGCGCTTATGGTCGCGGGCGGCAGCTTCGATTTCGTTGATTTCGCTCATTGGTCCCTCTCGCTCTGGCTTCGATACTCCTGCCGGAACGTATCGGCGAAGGATTTGAGCCGTCCTTCGGCGATCGCGCGGCGCAGATCGGCCATCAGCGACTGATAGAACCAAAGATTGTGCTCTGTCATCAACATCGCGCCGAGCATTTCCCCCCGACCGGACCAGATGATGCAGATACGCACGGCTCCAGGTCGCACAGACCGGGCAGGCGCAGGTCGGATCGAGTGGGCCGGTGTCCTCGGCGAACTTCGCGTTGCGGATGTTGATCGGCCCGTTGCGGGTGAATGCCTGGCCGGTGCGGCCGGAGCGCGTCGGCAGCACGCAATCGAACATGTCGATGCCACGTTCGACCGCGCCGACGATATCGGTCGGCTTGCCCACGCCCATCAGATAGCGCGGCTTGTCGGCGGGCAATTGGCCGGGCGCGAAATCAAGGCAGCCGAACATCGCCTCCTGTCCCTCGCCAACCGCGAGGCCACCGACGGCGTATCCGTCGAAGCCGATGTCGATCAGCGCCGCCGCACTGTCGCCGCGCAGTGTCTGGTCTAGCGCGCCTTGCTGGATGCCGAAGATCGCCGCATTTTCGGCATGGGCACCGCCGCTGTCGAAGGCATCGCGGCTGCGCTTGGCCCAGCGCATCGAGCGCGCCATTGCGGCGGATTGCACTTCGGGGGGCGACGTGGTCGGCACCAGTTCGTCAAACGCCATCACGATGTCCGATCCGAGCAGCCGCTGGATTTCGATCGAGCGTTCGGGGCTGAGCGTGTGGCGGGTGCCGTCGAGATGCGACTTGAAGGTCACGCCATTCTCGTCGCGCTTGGTCAGGTCGCTGAGGCTCATCACCTGATAGCCGCCGCTATCGGTCAGGATCGGGCGATCCCAGCCCATGAAGCCGTGCAGCCCGCCCAAGCGCGCCACGCGCTCGGCCCCGGGGCGGAGCATCAGATGATAGGTATTGCCAAGGATGATATCGGCACCGGCGGCGCGGACGTCGGCTGGTTTCACGCCCTTGACGGTGGCAGCTGTGCGACCGGCATGAAGGCGGGCGTGCGGATCGTGCCCCGGCGCATCGCGATTTCGCCGGTGCGGGCTTTGCCGTCGGTGGCGTGGATGGTGAAGGCGAAACGGGGCGGTTGGGTCATCTTGCTTCCTCCCCTCCTGTAAGGGAGGGGCGGGTAGGGGT
>NZ_JSBN01000062.1 GCF_000797515.1 Sphingomonas sp. Ant H11 | reverse complement strand
CGACCTCGGCGGGTGCCGCATCCGCGCGTCCCAGCCGGATATTGTCGGCAATCGACCCCGCGAGCATGAGCGGAGCCTGCCCCGCCCAGGCCGCGAAAGGGGCGACGCTGCCGATCTCCAGAAGCGGCTTGCCATCGATGGTAACCTGACCCTCCTGCGCCGGAACCAGCCCAAGCAACAGGTGCAGCAAACTGCTTTTGCCGCTTCCCGAGGGCCCGACCAGCGCGACGATCTCGCCCGGCCGAATATCGATCGACAAGTCGCCGACCGCATCGCGTTCCTCCCCCGGGTAACGGATGGTGATGTGGTCGAACGCGATCGCCGGGGCCGCCACCACCGCAAGACCTTCCCTTACAGGCGGCATGGCCGCCGCATCGAGCGCGGCCAGCCGTGCACTGGCGGTCTCGGCCGCCTGTCGGTCGTGATAGGCAGCAGCGAGGCGGCGCATCGGCGCGTAAAATTCCGGGGCCAGCGCCAGCACGAAGAATGCGCGCACCAAATCGAGCCGTTCGGGAGCATGAAAGGGCAACTGCCCAAGCAAAGCAAACCCGGCATAGACCGCGACCAACGCCACCGACAGCGCGGCGAAAATTCCAGCGACGCCGAGGACAGGAAGGCGACGCGAAGCACCCGCATCGTCCGCGCCGCAACCTCCCGTGCGACATATCCGAGGCGCTCGGCCTCGCGGGATTCGCCGTGAAAGGCGAGAATCACCGGCAAGCCGCGGACTCGATCGGCGAACAGGCCAGACAGGCGCGACAGCGCATCGAATTGTCGCCGCGACTGGTCCGCTGCCGCCCCGCCTGCAAGGATCATCGCCCCGATGAAAGGTATCAGCGTGCCAAGCAGGATCAGTGCCGCTACCGGACTGGCGAACGCGATTGCCCCCAGCACGATCATCGGTGCGATCGCCGCCGCGCGCCGCGCAGGCAGGAAACGGGCGATGTAGCCGTCAATCGCCTCGACCTCATCGACCACCGCACCGAGCAGCGCGCCTACCGACCCACTTCCAGCCGGTCGACGCAGCGCCGCCCGCGCAGCGGTCCGCCGCAGCGTGGATTTGGCAATCGCCGCCGCGCCGCTCCCCAGCCTAAGCGATCCCCACAGACACGCCGCGCGGGCGAAACCTGCCAGCCCCATCAGCAGCGCCCAGGGCCATGCCGGCAGACCGCGCGCAACTGCGGCGACACCCCCTGCGACTCCGGCGGCAAACAAAATCGCCGCAACGGCGTCCCCCAGCAGACACACGCTCGATCCGCGGGCACGGTTGCCTGCCGCAGCGGCCAAAGCGGGGCCCGGCAATACGCGTCGCGCTCCAGCGCGGGCTTGTACGATAGGTGCGGCCATAACGCCGCCTATACGCCCGGCAGTAGCGTCTCGAATACGTACTAATCCCAATACTCTGCTAAACATCATTCCGGTTGAAGGCCCGGCGTCGGTGCCGGGAGGCTGCGCCGTCGACCGGCGATGATGGAGTTACACGCATGGATATTGGTGTCGTCGATCTGTCGCGGCTGCAATTCGCGCTAACCGCCCTGTATCATTTTCTGTTCGTGCCGCTGACGCTCGGCATGAGCTTCATGCTCGTCATCATGGAAGCGATCTATGTGATGACGGGCCGCGCGATCTGGCGCGAAATCACGCGGTTCTGGGGAAAGATCTTCGGGATCAACTTCGTTCTCGGCGTCGCTACCGGACTGACCATGGAGTTCGAATTCGGCACTAACTGGTCGTATTTCTCGCATTATGTCGGCGACATTTTTCGGCGCGCCGCTCGCGATCGAAGGACTGATGGCCTTCTTCCTTGAAGCAACCTTCGTCGGATTGATGTTCTTTGGCTGGGATCGTTTGTCGAAACTGGGGCATCTGGCGGTGACCTTCATGGTCGCGGTTGGGACCAATCTCTCCGCGCTGTGGATTCTCGTCGCCAATGGCTGGATGCAAAATCCGGTGGGCTCGGCCTTCAACCCCGATACGATGCGGATGGAAGTGACCGACTTTGGCGCAGTGCTGTTCAACCCCGTAGCCCAGGCAAAGTTCGTCCACACCGTGAGCGCCGGCTATGTCGCCGCCTCGCTCGTCGTGCTGGGCGTATCGTCTTTTTATCTTCTGCGCGGGAAGTGGACCGCCGTCGCGCGGCGCTCCTTCGTCGTCGCGGCGGCGTTCGGACTGGCGTCGTCGCTGTCGGTGGTCGTGCTTGGCGACGAGAGCGGCTACACGCTCACCGACAACCAGAAGATGAAGCTCGCCGCGATCGAGGCGGAATGGCACACCGAGCCGGCACCGGCAGGGATCACACTGTTCGGCTTGCCCGACATCGCCACCCGCACCACGCGCTATGCCGTCAAGGTCCCGTGGGTGCTCGGTCTGATCGCGACCCGCAGCGTCGACAAGGAAGTCACCGGCATGTCCGAGCTGGTGCTGAAGGCGCAGGAGCGGATCGAATCGGGGGTGATCGCCTATCGCGCGCTCGACGTGCTGAAGCGCAACCCGACCGATCGCGCGGCGCGCACCGTGTTCGAGGCACACCGCAACAACCTTGGCTACGCCTTGTTGTTGAAGGCGCATATCGCGGATCCCGGCAAAGCCAGCCCCGCGCTGATCGCATCGACCGCGTGGGACGTCGTGCCAAGCGTGCCGGTGATGTTCTGGACGTTCCGTATCATGGCCGGAATCGGCTTCCTGATGATCGCGCTGTTCGCCACCGCCTTCCTCCTCGCGAGCCTGCGCCTGCACATGAAGGCGCGCTGGTTCCAGCGCATCGCGCTCTGGGCGATCCCGCTGCCCTGGATTGCGATCGAACTGGGCTGGGTGACCGCCGAGCTCGGCCGTCAGCCCTGGGCGATTGACGGTGTCCTGCCGACCTTCCTCGCCAATTCCACGCTGACCCCGGCGATGCTGTGGACGACGATCATCGGTTTCACCGCGCTGTACGGAACGCTGGCGGTGATCGAGGTACGCCTGATCCTGGCGACCATCGCGCACGGGCCGGTCGAAGATCCGCTCGAAGCCGCGCCGCACCCCACCGACGCGCCCGCCCTGGCCCCCGCTGCCTGAGGAGCATGATGATGCATCTATTGTTCGACTATGAAACCTTGCGCCTGATCTGGTGGGCGCTGCTAGGGGTGTTGCTAATCGGCTTTGCGCTGACCGACGGGTTCGACCTTGGCGTTGCCGCATTGCTGCCCTTCGTCGCGCGAACCGATGGCGAACGTCGCCTGACGATCAACACCGTCGCGCCGACCTGGGAAGGCAACCAAGTGTGGTTCATCCTCGGCGGCGGGGCGATCTTCGCCGCCTGGCCGTATGTCTATGCGATCAGCTTCTCGGGCTTTTACCTTGCGATGTTTCTGGTGCTGGCCGCGCTGATCCTGCGCCCGGTGGGGTTCAAATATCGGTCGAAACGGCCAGGGCGCGCCTGGCGCAGCGGCTGGGACTGGGCGTTGTTCGTTGGCGGCTTCGTTCCTGCTCTGGTGTTCGGCGTCGCGGTCGGCAATGTCCTGCAAGGCGCGCCGTTCCGCATCGATAGCGACATGCGCGCCAGCTATGAAGGCGGTTTGCTCGGCCTGTTCACGCCGTTCACGCTTCTTTGCGGGTTGTTGTCGGTGGCAATGCTGGTGCTGCATGGCAGCGCATGGCTGGCGATGAAGGTCGAGCGCGGTGCCGTGCAAGACCGGGCTCGCCTGTATGGCACGGGTGCCGCTATCGCCTCGATCGTGCTGTTCGCGCTTGGCGGACTGTTCGTCGCGCGCGGCGGCATGGGTTTCGAGCTGACCTCCGCAGTCGATCCGAGCGGCCCTTCCAACCCGCTGCGCTCAACCTCGGTCGCGTCCGGCGGCGCGTGGCTTAACAATTATGCGGCGCATCCGTGGATGCTGGTGGCACCTGTGCTGGGCTTTGTCGGCGCGGCGCTGGCGCTGGTCGGCATTCGCGCCAAGAGCGAGCCTGCGGCCTTTGCCGGATCCACACTGTCGGCCGCAGGTATCATCGCGACGGTCGGATTGTCGATGTTTCCCTTCATCCTGCCATCGAGCATCGACGCGCATTCGAGCCTGACGGTGTGGAACGCCTCATCGAGCGAATCGACGCTGTTCCTGATGGTGATCGTGACGGTCGTCTTCCTGCCGATCGTGCTCGCCTACACCGCGTGGGCGT
Organism: Sphingomonas sp. Ant H11; assembly: GCF_000797515.1. GTDB lineage: Bacteria > Pseudomonadota > Alphaproteobacteria > Sphingomonadales > Sphingomonadaceae > Sphingomonas. The sequence continues at coordinate 43,570 of NZ_JSBN01000062.1, read as the reverse complement.
ACCGCGTGATGTTCGGCCGGGTGAGCGAGCGCGCGATCGCCGCCAGCCATGACTTCTACTAAGAAAAGGACCGCGATCGATGTGGTATTTCACTTGGGTTCTCGGCCTCGGCCTCGCTGTCGGCTTCGGCATCCTCAATGGCTTGTGGCATGAATTCCACTTGCCCGACGATGGCGACGCCTGACCAAAAAGGCCGCTGCGGCAGGGGTACCGCAGCGGCCAGGAGGGAGGGTCGAATGACTATTCGGTGCCGGGGGGCGGGTTCGGATCGCGATCGCTGACCGAAGCGAACAGCATCACCGCCATGAAGCAGGCCGTTGCCCCAACCACGAGGCCCAGAAACCAAGTGTCCGACAGCATCGCGCTCTCCCGTTTTTAATGATCCAGCACGCGATCTACGGCGCTGAAGCGGCGCTTTCCTTGATTGCCGTCAAATCCCGAAGGGCATTGCCGATGCACGCTGCCGCCATCATGCACCGCTATTATCCCGATCTGGCCGGACGCACCGTCCCACGCTATACCAGCTACCCGACGCAGCGGCGTTCAAGCCGCTGCCCGATGCGCACGCTGCCGCCCTTGCCAGTGTCGCCGACGACACACCGGTCTCGCTTTACCTGCACATCCCCTATTGCCATGAAATCTGCTGGTATTGCGGGTGCAACACCGGTGCGCTTGGCCGCCCGGCACGAATGGACAGCTATCTCGCCGCGCTTGAGGGAGAGATCGCGCGCGTTGGCAGTATGCTCCGCGCGCCGGTCGGATCTGTGCATTTCGGCGGCGGCAGCCCCAATGCCATGTCGCCAACCGCCTTTCTCGCGCTCAGCGCGACCTTGCGGCGGCATTTCGCGATCGCCGCCGATGCCGAATGGGCGGTCGAGATCGACCCCCGGCACTTCACACAAGAAACGGCGCAGAGCTATGCAGCGGCGGGGGTGTCGCGCCTCAGCATCGGCGCGCAGACCTTTTCGCCCCAGGTCCAGGCCAGGATCGGGCGGCTGCAGCCATGGCGTCAGATTGCCCAGACAATGGCCGACGCGCGCCGTGCAGGGATCGCCCGGTTCAACCTCGATCTGATGTACGGCCTGCCCGGCCAGACGCTCGACGATATCGCGGCAACGCTCTCTGCTGCCTTTCTGCTCGCGCCCGATCGGGTGGCGATGTTCGGTTACGCGCATATGCCGCAGCTCCTGCCGCGACAGCGCCGGATCGATGATACACTCCTTCCTGATGCCGAAGCGCGCTTCTGGCAAAGCGCACTGGCGCATGACTTGCTGATCGGAGCAGGGTTCGAGGCGATCGGCTTCGATCACTTCGCGCGCGCCGAAGATTCGCTCGCCCGCGCCGCGCGCGACGGCACGCTGCGCCGCAATTTTCAGGGTTTCACCGACGATCGCGCAACCACGTTGATCGGCCTTGGAGCCTCCGCGATCAGCCAGTTTGACGGGCTGTTCCTGCAAAATGAGAAGCATGTCGGCAGCTATCGGGTGGGAGCCGCCAACGGGTTGCTGATGGGATCGCGCGGCTTGCTGCGCACGCCCGAGGACCGCATGCGCGGGGCGTTGATTGAGCGGCTGCTCTGCACCGGTCGCGTCGATGTTGCGGAGGTCGCCGCCGAACACGGCCAAAGCAGTCGCGCCGTAATTGGGGACATGGACCGGCTGGCAGAGTTCGCCGAACGCGGCCTCGTCCTGACGCGGGGCACGACCGTAACGATCAGCCCGGTGGGTCGGCCCTATGCGCGTCTCGTCGCTTCGGCGTTCGACACCGCGCTGCAGGCGCGTGAAGCGCGTTTCAGCACTGCGGTGTGAGCGGTCCGTAAAGCTACGCATTGTTCGAAGATCGGGATCGCCCAATCCTGCCTGCTCTCAATGCGAGGAGCCGACCGATGAAAAGCATCCTGCTGCTGGTACACGATGATTCGGGACAGGAAGGGCGCCTGCAAGTGGCGCTGGACCTGACTCGCGGCCTGCGGGGCCATCTCACCTGTCTCGACGTATCGATCGCCCCGGAGGTGATGGACGATTACGTATCGCTGGGAGGCGCTGCGCTGTTGATGGAAGACGAGCGCGCGGCCGAAGCCCGCAACCGCAAACGGATCGAACCCCGCCTGGCGCATGAGGACGTGCCATGGGACTGGATCGACGTCGCCGGCAACCTCGGTGATCAGGTGGTGCGGGCGGCGCGGCTCAGCGACATCATCGTAGTCAGCGAAAAACTCCCCAATTTCGCGACGCACGACATGGCGAACTTGCCGGGCGAACTGCTGATCCGCACCAATCGGCCAATCCTGGCGGTGCCCGAAGACGCCACCGGCCTTGATCTCACCGGCACTGCGGTGGTCGCATGGGATGGTTCTCCGGAAGCGGAAGCCGCGCTCCGCGCCGCCGTCCCGCTGTTGCAGCTCGCCAAATCGGTAACGTTGCTCGAGATTGACGACGGCTCGGTTGCGCTGCCCGCAGGCGACGCCGCTACTTACCTGTCGCGGCATGGCGTCAAACCAGTGGTCAGCACGCTGGCCGCGGGCGGCAATAGCGCGAGCACGGTGATCCTGAACGAAATCGGCAATCAAGCGGCGGACTATCTGGTGATGGGCGGGTTCGGCCATGCGCGCCTGACCGAGGCCTTGTTCGGCGGGGTTACGCGGCGGATGCTGGCAGAATGCCCGGTGCCGACGCTGCTCGCGCATTGACCAACAAAAACCCCGGGTCGCACTGGCGGCCGGGGGGATTGGAGGCGGGGGATTTAGATTTAGAGGCGGAAGCCCAAGCCCACGCCGAACACCAACGGATCGATATCGATCCGCGCGGTGTTGATCGCGCCGCCAGTGTTGAGCCGCGCAGTGGTCTTCATCCCGATATATTTGACGTCGAGGTTCAAGAACACTTTTTTGGTGATGTCGATATCGGTGCCGGCCTGCAGCGCATAGCCCACGCTGTCATTCATATGGACGCTGGTCGGCCCGATCGCCTTGACCAGTTCGTCGCTGGCCTTGGTCGAATAATAGATCGTGTAGTTGATGCCCGCGCCGACATAGGGCCGGATTTTGGCATCGGGCAGGAAGTGATATTGCAGCGTCAGCGTAGGCGGCAGCACCCAGGTCTTGGCCAGAGTCGGAACGCCGGAGAGGGTGCCCCGGCCCTGTGCCTTGTGTTCGGTCGTCGCGAGGATCAGCTCGGCACCGATGATTATTACGCTGCGGACATCGTCTGGACGACGGCGCTGCACGGCGAAGGCGCGCGGGTCGCACAAATCTCGATCCGTCGCGAACTTGATAAGCACTGATTCCCGAGAGGCTTCTATGCCGTTCTACAGTGCAGTTTCTGGCGCTTTGCTCGACGGACTGACAAAACGGGCACGACCGGTTTCCGATTGGCGATGCGCGCTGCGTGCCTTCAACAGATCCTGGCGGGAAAGAATGCCGACGACGCGGCGGCTGCCCGGTTCGACGATCGGTATCCGGCCGACCCCGGAATCGACCATGAGGTCGGCCACCACGCCGATCGGCGTCGCGGGGTAGGCGACAAGAAGCGATGCGTCGGAGAGCGTTTCGGCAAGGCTGGTATCGGCGGGATGCTCGCCAACCTGCCACCGCAAGGCATCCGTTCGGGAGACGAGGCCAAGCAGCGCATTATCGTCATCGACAACGGGATAGCTACGATGATCCGCACCATCGGCAAAGAAGGTTGCGGCCGTAGCGATCGTCATTGTACCCGGAAGCGTGGCGGGATCGCGTGTCATCAATTGAGCGGCTTGCACGAGGTCCAGTGGATCAACGCTGTATTCCTGGAGAATGTGGCGACCCCGCCGCGCAATTTTTTTCGGTCAGGATCGATCGACGCATCAACAGGACGCTGACGGCATATGCGCAGGCTGCCGCCGTGACGGTAAGCGGCAGAGCGTCGAAATGGCCCGTGAGTTCAGCGGCAAAAAGGGCGCCGGTAATGGGCGCCCGCATGGCACCACTCATGATGCCTGCCATGCCGATCATGGCCCAGAAGCCGGGGCCACCTGGCAGGAGATGTCCGAGCAGACACCCGGCCGCGCCGCCCAAAATCAGCAACGGCGCCAGCACACCGCCCGATGTCCCCGAACCCAGCGCTACGAGCCAGACGACCGCCTTGACGACGAGCAGCGCAACGACGACCCGCGTTGTCAGCGACCCGTCCAGCAAGGCCTGGATGCTCTGATAACCTGCGCCCAGCACATGGGCATCGATCAGGCCGCCGAAACCAACCACGATGGCGCCGATTGCCGGCCACCACATCCAGTGAACTGGCAGTCGGTGAAACAGATCCTCGACGCGGTAGAGGGATGTCGAGAGCAGGGCCGCCTCGAGTCCCACGACAATACCAACGCCCGCCGCCGCCGCGATTGGCCAAAGGCCCGTCGGGGTGAGCGCGACAAACGGAAACATGGCGCCGCTGCCAATCAGCCAGGGGCGCCATGCAAACGCAACTATAACACCGACCACGACCGGCACGAAGCTGCGGGGTTTCCATTCGAAGAGCAGCACCTCGATCGCCAGCAGAATCGCGGCGAGCGGCGTACCAAAGATCGCCGTCATCCCGGCTGCGGCGCCGGCCACGAGCAATGTCTTGCGCTCGGCCGCGCTCAGATGAAAGCATTGCGCGAACAGCGATCCGATCGCGCCGCCGGTCATGATGATCGGTCCTTCCGCGCCGAAGGGGCCGCCGCTGCCGATCGATACCGCAGACGAAAGCGGCTTCAGGATCGCGACCTTGAGCGACAACCGGCTCTCGCCATACAAGATCGTCTCGATCGCCTCGGGGATACCATGCCCACGAATTTTATCGGAGCCATAGCGGGCCATCAGCCCGACGATCAGGCTCCCGATGATCGGAATGGCGATGATCCACAATCCGACGGTGGTATCGGTTATAGATACCGATTGCGCCGAAAGCCGCCCAAACCAGAACAGGTTGGTAGCGATCGCGATCAGGCGGATCAGGATCCAGGCGCCGAGCGCGCCGCCCGTGCCGACGACGAGCGCCATGGCGGCGAGCATGAGCATGCGCCAATTCGCGCTATGGTCGGCCAGACGATGTGTTTCTGATATGGCTTTTGCTGCGGACGTCATGAATCGCCTTTGATACGGGGTGGGCGATCCGTTATATCGCAGTGCGATATAATGGGTGAGATGGGGTTGCATGACAAATAGCGTTGCGTTGACGGATGAGGATTACATTGCGCTGGCCGACTTTCGCCATGCGTTGCGTCGTTTCCAGGCATTCAGCGAGGCGAATGCGACGAATGTTGGTCTCACGCCCCAACAGCATCAGGCCTTATTGGCAATCCGCGCGGCGTCTCCGGCCGAGGTGACCGTCGGCATTATCGCCGAGCGGCTTATCCTCAAGCCGCATAGCGCAACCGGACTGGTTGATCGACTGGAGGCGCTTGAGCTGGTTACCCGGCACGAGGCAAGCGTCGACCGCCGTCGGGCAATGCTTCGGCTCACACCTAAGGCGGAAACGATGCTCGCTGCTTTATCTGCGACCCATTGCGAGGAGATCCGTCGGCTGAAACCTCTCCTTGCGGATCTATTGGCCAAATTCGGTTAGGGTGGCTCCACGCAGGTAAATCCACAAAATATTGCTATTAACCGGCAATAATACTCGTTTGTCTTATGCTCATGTTACCGTCAACCTGTTCGCATACGAATTGCCCCCCAATAAACGCGCCCGGAGAGGATTCTGCTTTGGCAGACCGGAGCGCGCGGGGGCCACAATGTTGAGGTTGTGCAGATAATGACGAAAACCGACTCTCCAGGGCACATCCAGATCCTGGGACAAAGGTGTCTCGCTCGGGAGTGTCCCGCCGCGAAGTGAGCGAAGGGCGCCAGCGCAATGACTGAGAATCTTTCCCCGGGGCGCCCTGCTCTGGAAACAATCGCTGCCTCGCATGGAGTCGCGAGCGATACGGCCTTCGGCGCGGTAACGCCGCCGCTCTACATGTCCAGCACCTATACGTTCGAAGGCTATGACCAACCGCGTGCTCATGATTATGGCCGATCCGGCAATCCTAGCCGCGATCTGCTCGCCGACGCACTTGCAAAGCTTGAGGGTGGCGCGGGGGCCGTCATTACCTCGAGCGGCATGGCCGCGATCGATCTCCTTCTTGGTCAATTTGGCCCCGATGATCTCGTCCTCGCGCCTCACGATTGCTACGGCGGCACCTATCGCCTGTTGAATGCGCGCGCCGAACGCCGCCAGTTTCAGGTCGTCTTCGTCGATCAGTCGAATGACAGGGCACTCGATGCCGCGCTTGAGGACGTGCCGGCCCTCGTTCTGATCGAAACCCCGAGCAACCCCCTCATGCGGATCGTCGATATAGCGGCGATCGCCGCCAAGGCCAAAAGTGCCGGTGCCGCGGTTGCTGTCGACAACACCTTCCTTTCGCCCGCGCTGCAGCGACCGCTGACGCTCGGCGCCGATTACGTCATTCATTCCACGACCAAATATCTGAATGGCCACTCCGACGTTATCGGTGGCGCGATCATCGCGGCTGATCCCGCACAGGTCGAGGTGCTGCGTAAATGGGCGAATGTCGTCGGCTCCATCGGCGCGCCCTTTGACGCCTGGCTCACCTTACGCGGCTTGCGTACGCTGTTTCCTCGCATCGAACGGCAGCAACTGACCGCAACCGTGATCGCCAATCATCTCGAGCATCATGCTGCAGTGGCGCGGGTGCATTACCCGGGTCTCAAATCCCATCCAGGCCACACGATCGCCCGCCGTCAGCAAAGAGGCTATGGCGCGATGCTCAGCTTCGAGCTTGTCGGTGGTGTCGAGGCGGTCCGTCGCTTTATATCGCATGTTCGTATGTTCACGCTGGCGGAATCGCTCGGAGGCGTCGAAAGCCTCGTCGCACACCCTGCGACGATGACCCATGCAGATATGGGTGATGAGGCCCGCCGCATCGCTGGCATCAGCGATGGCCTGCTGCGTCTGTCGGTTGGCCTGGAAGATGAAAGGGATTTGATCGCAGGGCTCGATCTTGGGTTGTCCGCATGTTGAAGCGACGACTCACCGCCGAATTCGACCACTAGGCGAAAGGAGGCGAGCCATGCCCACAGCTGTCATACTCATCGATCTACTGGGGCTAATTCTGATCGTTCTGGGATTCCATCTGGCGTTCCGCCAGAATCTGGTGCGCCGATGGTGGTCAGTGCTGCGCCATGAATGCCATGCGCCGGCTCGCTTGCAACCGCTGACCGACGAGGATCCCGCCCGCTATGCAATGCGCATTTCTGGAGTGATGATCCTTGCTTTTGGTGTCGCGATAACCCTCCTGTTCACGCTTTCCCACCTCCGCTGAGGTCGCTGGTGATGTTCACCCCAAATGCGCGTGGAGACGTACCGCAATATATTTGCGCTATGCCATAAATATTTTGAACTTCGGAGACCGGCTTCCGTGAGGCAATAGGCGCTCGTCTTCGGACGATGTTCTCACAATGACCGTCGCTTTTGCCGTCGGTCTGTACAGCGACGCGATAGCCATCTTCATGCCAGTACAGACTAGCGCGGGCGCAGCGCAGCCCTTCTTCGCGATCGACTCTCAGAAGTTTCTCTTTTCCTTCAGCAGTTATATTGCTGCAGCGGCTACGCTTGCGATCGCCTTTTCCGCAAGCTTGCCGCGCCCATGGTGGGCACTTCTCACCGTCTACGTCACCGCGCAACCTATGGCAGGGGCCTTCAGGCCCAAGATCTTCTATCGTCTCGGCGGTATAGTGACGGGTGCTGTGGTTACGGTCGCGCTGGTTCCGAACCTGCAGAATTCGCCCGAGCTTCTGATATTATGCCTGGCGGCCTGGACAGGCTTTTGCATCTATCTTGCCGTTCTCGACCGTACGCCGCGTGCCTTCCTGTTCCAGATGGCAGCGTTCAGCTCAGCCGTGATCAGTTTCCCTTATCTCGACGACCCGGGTAATATCTTCACCACAACCATATCCCGGGTCGAGGAAATGACGGTGGCCATCGTCTGCGTTTCGATCGCGCACGCCCTGCTCCAGCCATGGAGCGCCACCCCGGTCATCCGCAGCAAGGCGGAAGCGTTTCTCGCGCATGCGTCCCGCTGGACCGCCGAGGCGCTTGGAAGCCGCCATACGGCGCTGGAATATGAGCATCGTCGGACCCTTGCCGCCGACGTGACCGAACTTGGCATGATCGCCATCCACCTTCCGTTTGATCAACGCGCGGCGCCAGCAACGCGACGGTTGGTTCTGAGCCTGCAAGAACGTCTGGCAACGGTGCTGCCACTGGCATCGGCTGCAGCAAACCGGCTCGACCTTCTGCGGGAGCTTTCGCCGCTCGACGCCCCGCTTGAGGCGCTGATTGACGACGTCATCCTCTGGCTTGGGGGCGTGATCGACACGCCTGGCGCTGTTGAGCGTGCGCTTGTTGATCGGTGTCGATCCCTGGCAGCTCTTCATGAACAAACAGCCGACTGGGAGGGGCTTTTGGTCGTCAGCGTCTGCGAGCGCGTGGCTGAGTTTCTGGAAGCGCTGGATGACAGCCGCCGGCTCGTCCAGCAAATTGGGGGTGCGCCCGAAGGGCCACAGCCTGTCACGCCGGAAACGGTTAGCGAAAGCTACCCGCTTGCGCGGGACCATAGCGTCGCGGCGCTTGCTGGGCTCGCAACAGCCACGGCGATCGCGCTCTATTGCGCAGTGTGGATTCTTCTGGCCTGGCCCAATGGATCGGCCACGGCTGCCTTTGCCGCGTTAATCACCTGCTCGTTCGCGGTGCAGGACGACCCGGCGCCCGTGATTGGCCGTTACCTTGGCGCGACGCTGATGACATTCCCTCTGGCGGCGCTCTACCTGTTTGCGATCTTGCCGCGTGTCGATGGCTACGGAATGCTGATCGTCACTCTTGCGCCAGCGCTGCTCTGGATGGGGTATATCCAAGCCGACCCGCCGCGGTCCGTACGGGCTTTACCGATGTTTTCCTGTTTCATCGTCGGCCTTGGTTTTCTGGCGCGCTTTCAGGCGGACTTTGCCGTGTTCATCAACACCGGGCTTGCCCAGGTGGGGGGTGTCGTGACCACGCTCGCCGTGACCAAGTTGTTTCGTTCGACCAATGTGCTGTGGACGGCGCGCCGGATCGTACGGGGAAATTGGGCTGATCTCGAGCAACTCGCTAACATTCGCAGACCGTTCGAAGCCGAACGCTGGACGGGCCTGGCAGTCGATCGGCTGGGACAGATCGCGGCGCGCATGGCGGTTGCGCCCGCCGGCGATGCGCTACACGAGACCGATGGTCTTGCCGACCTGCGTATCGGCCGGAACATCATCCCGATCCGGCGCGCGCTGGTCGCCGTGCCCCATGACGTCCGTCACGCCCTCGGCATGGTGCTGTCTGAGACATCCTCCTTATTTCGCGCGCGCCGACAAGCCGGTGAAGCCGTGTCACCCCCGGTGTCTTTGCTTGAAGCGATCGATGCAGCAATCGACGATATGCTTGCGAGCGCGCAGCTTGCGCCACGCCATCAAGCGCTGCTGGCGCTCGTCGGCATGCGGTGCAACCTGTTCCCGGCAGCGCTGCCTTTCGAGAGTGCGCGCGCGCGATGATCGAGGAACTGCATCTCTTTGGCATCTATATGCCAGCCGCGCTCGTCTGGGCGGTTGTAGCGGGAATCCTCGCTTATTGTCTTCGCAATCTGCTGCAGCGCCTCCCTTTCTCCCAATTGCTTTGGCACCCGGGCGTTCTCGAGCTGGCGCTGTTCGCGACGCTTTGGTGGGCTCTGACCTTCCTTGCCGACAACTTCCTCTCCCGTGCTCTGGTATCCTGATATGATCCATCGTCGTTCCCTTCTGCGCACAGCGGTCACCGCGCTGGTGATCTGCATCGTGCTCGCGGCAATCTACGCCTTGTGGATGCGCTACCAGGTTGAACCGCTGACGCGTGACGGCAAGGTTCGGGCCGATCTCGTGCCGGTCGCCGCTGATGTCAGTGGGCTTGTCACCGAAGTGCGCATCCGTGACGATGAATTCGTGCGCAAGGGCCAGATTCTGCTGGTCATCGACCGCCCACGCTATCAGCTGGCACTCGATCAGGCTGACGCGAACCTGGCGACCCAGCGGGTGAGCCTGGCGCAGGCCGCGCGGGAGGATCGTCGCAATCGTTCGATGACCGAGTTGCTGGCGGCCGAGGTGATCGAGCAGGGGCGGGCGCGGGTCGATGCCCTTAGGACTGGACTGGATCAGGCCATTGCCGCGCGCAATCTGGCGCGGCTCAATCTGGATCGTACCTATGTACGTGCGCCCGTCGACGGGACGGTGTCGAACATGACGCTACAGCCTGGCGTCTACCTGAACGCCGGAAAGCCAGCGGTCGCGCTTGTCTATGGCCAGTCGCTGCGGGTGGAGGGGTATTTCGAGGAAACGAAATTGCCCGCTATCCATCTCGGCGATCCCGCGAGCGTTTACCTGATGGGCGTCGCCGACGAAATCACCGGTCATGTCGAAAGCATCGCCGCCGGGGTCGAAGATCGCGAACGCGCCGGGGGGGAAGCACAACTTGCCAACGTCAACCCGTCCTTCACCTGGGTCAGATTGGCGCAGCGCATTCCTGTGCGAATCAAAATCGACAAAGTGCCCAGTAATGTCCGGCTGATCCCGGGCCAAACGGCGACCGTGATCGTTCATGCCCGCGCTGTCGATGTGCCCGGTCGCCGGAGCCTGCCATGGTGAACCTTCGCCGGCTGCTGGCGCCGCTCGCGCTCTTCTGCCTGTCCGCCTGCGCAACCGTTGGCCCGAATTATCGGATGCCGGACGAGGCCCTCGTCAACGCGCCAAAAGGGCAGGGCGCGTTTATATCCGGCGGGCAGGGGACCACTAACGATCCGCTACCCGATCAATGGTGGAAGCTATTCGACGACCAGGTTTTGAACCGTTTGATCGAACAAGCGCTCATCGCCAACACCGATCTGCGGGTTGCCGAAGCCAATCTTCAGCGCAGTGACGCGCTGCTCGCCGAGGCACGAACCGGTCGAGAGGTCGGAGGCACCGCAAATCTGGAGACGAGCTGGGCGCAGCCTTCAGCAGAAGCGGTCATGCAACATGTCCAACCGCCGGAACATCAGATCTACAATGGCGGGCTTTCGATCAGTTACGACCTTGACCTGTTTGGCGGGATCCGGCGCGGTGTCGAGGCAGCCACCGCCGAGGACGAAGCCGCGGTTGCCGCCCGCGATCTGGTCCGGATCAACGTCGCGGCCCAGACAGCGCAGGCCTATGCCGATGTCTGCAACGCCGGGCACGAGATCGCGGACCTTCGCCAGCTAATTGCTGTACTGGACGAAGACCTGCGCCTCACCCGCCTTATGATTGCGCATGGCCGTGCGCCGAAGTTCGAGCAGGATCGCCAGCTAAGCCTGCTGGCAAACACCAGGGCGCGCTTGCCCCGCATGGAAGCAGGCCAGCGGAACGCTGTATTCCGCATTGCGACGTTGATGGGACGGGTGCCTGCAGAATTCGATCACGGCCTGCTAGGATGTCACGCGCCGTTGGTGCTGCGCTCGCTGATGCCGGTTGGGGACGGACAGGGGCTGCTCAAGCGACGACCCGATGTTCGCGCGGCCGAACGCCGATTGGCTGCGGCGACGGCACGGATCGGTATAGCAACGGCCGCGCTCTATCCCGACATCAAACTCGGGGCTTCGCTTGGCTCCACCGGCGCTGCGACAGACCTGCTATCGTCGTTGACCAATCGGTTTGGCATTGGCCCATTGATCAGCTGGAACATCCACCGAAGCGCAATTCGGGCGCGAATTTCGCAGAGCGAGGCGCAGACACGCGCTAATCTCGCGGCCTTTGACGGCACGGTGCTGAGCGCCTTGCGGGAGGTGGAAAGCGCACTGAACAACTATGCGGCCGATCTTGTGCGACTGGAAGATTTGAAAGCGGCACGCGGTGGCGCGGTACAGGTTTCCGAGCGAACGGCCGCTTTGCGGCGGGGTGGCAAGCTGGGAGGTCTGGTTGCGCTGGATGCCCAGCGCAGTCGGATCATTGCCGAGCAAGCCGTTACAGCCGCGCAGACCGATATCAATCGCGATCAGATTGCGCTTTTTTTTGGCCCTCGGGGGAGGATGGTCAACACCGTCAAAGCAATGAGAAAACTGCACACGTCGGTTGTTCGCGGCCATGAGATCGACAAAATGCATCAGCCTGTCTTTGACGGGGTGCAGCAGCGCCTGATCCTGTCTTCGCGCGTCGCGTTATCCAACCAATGTACCCGAGCACGACGAGAGCAGCTACCGCCGCAACGATTAGGCCGGTGGTTGTCACAATATCGGTCCTTTGTTTTAAGCTCCCCCGCGAATTCGGTTCCCTAAAGCTTTGTGTGCCTGTCGTTCAGTCGTTCGAGCATTTTCGTGATGGCAGTTTCGCCTCTGACACCGAGCGCTACTACGGCAACTCGAAGGACTTTCCTGTGCTCCGCTGATCCGGGGACAAGCATCGACGACCGCCGTGTCTTTGCGTCCCGGGTCTCATTCCACACGCGAGCGGCAACCAGTTCGATCTCCTGTCGCTCCGGCAAGCGCGTTTCGTTGATGCATGCCACGATCGCAGGATAGATGGCCAAGGTACGTGGCATTACGTCATCCTTTCAGGTGATTTCGATCCAGGAATTTGGCTCCCCGCGTGGATGGTAATGCGCCACTCTCAGACGAAGGGTGTGCATCGGGACTCGCGTTTCGTCCTTTTGATTTGTGGCGTTCGCGCCAGTCGCCGCCTTCGGCCCAAACGAGCATGCCCGCGATTGCGCTAAACAGAACCACCATGCGCAGGAAGTCGCTCGATCTGAGGGCACCACCAGAAACTGCCACGAGCAAAACCAGCATGGCTGGCGGCCCCCATTCGGGATGGCGGACGACCTTGAAGGCAGTCCAGCCCAGCCATGTAAGCACCAGTGCGGCTGCTAGACCGCCCAAGACTGCCGTGATTGCTTCAAAAGCGATATCAAGCATGTTCATCGAATGTGGACGGGTCAGTTCGCCACCGATTCCGGTGACTCGCTCGACCGCAATCCCCTCCATTTCTGCTTCTCATTATATATCGCGTTACGATATAAATAGCAAGACTGAGAGGGTGAAGTTTCTATCGTTAAGGAAAGGCGGCACCACAACAAGCTGAGCGAACCGACCTGAACGCTGGCAGCATGTCGGGCTACCGTGGTGTTAACGCACGCGATGCCCACGAGGAATACAAACCAGCTAGATTCTGCTAGCGCGTCCTTATGACAACGACACAGCATGCAGCCCTCAAAAGAGGTGCTGCCGACCTTGCGATCGATTTTGGAACAGCGAACACGCGGATCTATGTGCGCGGTTCTGGAATCGTGTTCGAAGAACCCTCGCTTTGCTGTTTCAGCGATGAGACCTGGGAACCGAAGTTGCTCGCTGTTGGTGAAGCCGTCACTCGCATCGTCGGTCGAACGTCGGGGCCGCTTCGCATAGCGCGTCCCTTGGCCCGTGGGGTGTTGAACGACATCGAAGCTGGCCGCGAAATGTTGCGCCATGCGATCCATGCAAGCATCGGTCGCCGTCGACTCCGATCACCGCGCGCGATCATCGGAGTGCCCGCCGATGCGACACATGCCGAGAGAACCGCCTTGGTAACAACCGCCAACGATGCCGGTGTCCGCGTTGTTGAACTGGTGCCCGAGCCGCTCGCAGCAGCGTTCGGGGCGGGACTACCCGTGGAAGAGCCGGAAGGTTCGATGCTCATAGAATGTGGCGCCGGGACGACGGAAGTCGGCGTGCTCTCACTTGGTGCACTTTGCGTTCAACGGTCGGTGCGTATCGGCGGGCATGCCCTAAACCAGGCTATCATCAATCATCTTCATTCCAGGCATAAGTTTCTGATCGGGCAAGAAACAGCCGAACGCGTAAAGCTGGAGATCTCTGAGCGACTCTTTGACGATCAATCCAATACGTCGGATCTGGAATTGAAAGGCCATAACGTTTTTGTCGGGAGGCCCCGCTACTTTTTGTGTCAGCGCGCAAGAATTAATCGGCGTTATCGACCGCCATGCGGCTCTTATCGTAGACGTTGTTCGAGACGCTTTGAACGAGACACCGCCAGAGCTATCCCGCGATATTCATGATCGCGGGATCTACCTCAGCGGTGGCAGTGCCTCAGTGAAGATTCTTCAGCATGCTATAACGCAGGCGACAGGCCTGCGAACGCACGTCGCCGACGAACCCCTTCGCTGCGTCGCGAAGGGTCTTGGCGCTATGATGGTCTGAAGTCGGGCAGGGCTCGATCGCGCATCACTGAGTTTTAGCACTATCAGGCTGCTCGATATTCGCGATCGGCCGTCACGGCAGTTCGCCGTCCCGGGTCACCCTGACGATCCGAAGCCGTCGCTCGTGATGTTCGCGATCCGGCCAGAGAATCGATTGACCTTCTGCCAATCCGATCAGGCCTGCACCCACGAGCGTCAGTATCGATATTCGTCCGGCTTCGATGTCTGCGTCAGGCGGAAATACCAGCTTGAGGGTTCGGCGCGTGTCGCTCCCTTCATCGACGAATTCGACCGTCGAAAGCATCGTCACAATCCCGGCTGGCAGCTTTCCTGGACGATGAATTTTGGCGCGTTCAATCTCGGACAGGAGCAAAGCACTGACCTCCGGCTGGCGGTCTTCAATGCTCATAGCCAGGTCGGAGAGGCGGTCAGCTTCGCTGTCCAAAAGATGTATTGGGGGGCGCGCCGCGGGGCGGGTCATGATATGATACTTTCATGTGACGGGCGCGCAAATGCTTGCGCCGCACTCGTATGTATGTGTGTGAAAGGTAGCGACCCCGAACTCGAGCGGGAAGCCGCAAGGGAGTCCGGGGCTATTTGCCGGTCAGGAGTTGACCCGCGTGCGTGCGGACACGCTGCAAAAGATTGACGGTGCTCATCGTTTCAATGTGGAGGTTGATCCAAGGATTGTCAAACGCGGCACCACTTTCTCGCGTTCGAGCGATATTAGTTACCGATGAGCTCAAAATTATCCAAGTCACGCGCCATCAACGGCGGGGATGACATCTCCATCTAGCGCGGCGATTGCGGTTTGATAATAATAGGTATGTTAAGTTGATTATGCATGAGCTTCATCGGATATGCACATGCTGATAATACAGTTATCACATGTCCGTATTTGCCTCTCTTTATAAGGTGGCGTATGCTCGGCGCCGATGGAACGCGCTGCGCCGATCGATGAAACCGCCCTGGTGACGGGGGGAAAGCGGAGCGCCCGCGCCAGCTGCGTCGGCCGACGATCTGTCGTGGGCGGTCGTGCAGATGCACGCGGGAGAACGCGTCGTCGTCAACGAGGCGCTGATTGCCGCCTATCAGGCCGCGTCGTCGCCCCACAGCATCCGCGCCCTCAAGTCCGACCTCGAAGCATTCGATCTCTGGTGCCGGCGCCACAACCGGGTCGCGTTGCCAGCGAGCCCTGAAACCGTGGCGGACTATCTCGACGCTCGCGCCGAGAAGGGGAGCAAGCCGGCTTCGCTCGGCCGCTACAAAGCGTCGATCGCCAAAATCCACATGCTGCTCGATCTCAAGGATCCAACGCCGGCGTCGCTGGTGAAACTCCGGTTGCAGGCGATCCGTCGTCGTCTCGGCACCGCGCAGAAGCAAGCGCGGCCGCTGCGCTTCAAGGGACCGGTACGCAATGTCGAACGTGACGAACCCCGCGGGCTGAATGTGCGGGCGCTGCTTGAGTGCTGCGCGGAGGATCTGCCGGGCCTGCGCGATCGCGCACTGCTCTCGGCCGGTTACGATACCGGCCTGCGGGCCTCGGAGCTGGTCGCGATCGAGGTCGAGCACATCATCGAGGCGATCGATCCCGACGCGCGGCTGCTCAGCATCCCGCGCAGCAAGGGTGATCAGGAGGGGGAGGGGGCGACCGCCTATCTGAGCCCGCGTACGGTGCGTGCGATTGCGGCTTGGTTGGAGGCGGCCGGCATAGGGGAAGGGGCGGTGTTTCGCCGCGTTAATGTGCGGCGATACAAGGCGAAGGCGGCGGTGCGCGGGCGATCCATCGATAGCATCTCGGGGCGAGAAAGCTGGGATCTGCGCAAGACACTGTCAAAATCTGCGGTGCCTGCGCGGGTCGAGTATGATGTGGGGGAGGGCGCGCTGCATCCCGCATCGGTTGGCCCGATCTATCGGTCGATGATCCAGCGCGCGTTCGACTGTGGAGCTCTGGCCGATCTCACCGCCGACGACCTGGTCCGGCTGCTCAAGGGGATCAGCGCGCATTCGACGCGCGTGGGGCTCAACCAGGACCTGTTTACCAGCGGCGAGGATCTGGCCGGCATCATGGACGCGCTGCGGTGGAAATCTCCACGCATGCCGCTTGCCTACAACCGCAACCTGGCTGCGGAGCAGGGGGCAGCCGGAAGGCTGATGGTCAAGCTGGGATGACCAGGTTGCTCCCCGTCTGGTCAAGACCGTGGGGTACCGCCTACCCATGAAATCGACTCGGCGCCTTCTATCGCCCAGCGAATTAGCCGCGACCTTGGGACAGGAAGGAGAAGTTTCGCTTTACGTTGCGGACACCTGACCGCGACCTCGACACAGATTGTTGCAGGCCGTTTCGCTTCGATCCTTCGTTCTATTATACTTCGTCCACGACAACACCGGAAACTAGCTGCAACAGTGCGCGCCCTTGCCATCGATCTGAATCGGCGGACAGGGAACAGTTCCATACGAACAGAACACACAGCAATCGCCGGGCTTGGGCCGAAGCATAGCGTTGCAGCCAGTACAGTCGTAGAAAAACTGGCAGGCGTTCGTTGGCATCTGCTCGGTCGTCATCGTGCCGCACTCGGGACAGGTGATCGTCGAACTTATACCAACCTCCGATGATACTGACTCACGGGGGGATTCCCAAAGCGGCGAAACTCTGACTCTATGGCTGTCGATTGGAGGGCATGGCCATGGGTGCAGCGATCGGAATGCGGAACGACTTTGACGCCGCGAGCTTGAGGCGACTGGCGCGCGTGACCAAGAGCGCGAACCAGGGCCGTCGGCTTCTGGCTTTGGCGGAAATTTATGATGGCGGGAGCCGCAGCGATGCGGCGCGTATCGGCGGAGTGACGTTGCAGATCGTGCGGGACTGGGTCGTGCGGTTCAATGATAGAGGTCCTGACGGGCTCCTTAATGGTAAGGCACCGGGCAAGCCCCCTTTGTTGAGCGATGCCCAGCGCCAGGCTCTTGCGGAGATCGTTGAAAGCGGTCCGATCCCGGCGATCCATGGAGTTGTGCGTTGGAGACTGATCGACCTGACGCGGTGGCTCCATGATGAGTTCGGGGTGTCCCTGACGGAAACGACCGTGGGACGGGAGTTGAAGAAGCTGGGCTATGTCAAACTGACGGCGCGCCCGCGTCACCATGCGCAGAATGAATATGCGATGGAGGACTTTAAAAAGGGGCTTTGCAGCCGAGCTGGCAAAGATCAAGGTCGCCCTTCCGCGCGGCACGGCGATAGAGGTCTGGTTTCAGGACGAAGCCCGGATCGGCCAGAAAAACAAGATCACCCGCCGCTGGGCCAGGCGCGGCACGCGGCCCTCGGCACCCAAGGACCAACGAACGAAATCGGCCTACATCTTCGGTGCCATCTGCCCCGAACTTGGCAAGGGCGCTGGCCTGGTTCTCCCATTCTGCAATACCCAGACCATGTCGCTGCATCTGGCGGAGATATCGCTTGCTATCGAGCCGGGCGCCCATGGCGTGTTGCTGATGGATCAAGCCGGATGGCACATGACCGGGAAACTGGAAGTACCTGATAATATCAGCATCGTTCCGCTGCCGCCCAAATGCCCCGAACTCAACCCGGTAGAAAATATCTGGCAGTTCATGCGCGATAACTGGCTATCCAACCGCATCTTCACATCCCACGACAACATCATCGACCTTTGCTGCGAGGCTTGGAACAGGCTGGTTGATCAGCCATGGCGCATCATGACAATCGGACGCCGCAAATGGGCGCGTGGGTCGTGATCAATGCAGGTTGGTATTAGCTCCGGGCTGATGTCAGACATAGACATAGCCCAGCCAGAGCAGGATGGCACCGATCAGCAGGCCGGCAAGAGTGATGAGCCGCGTGACGCGAGAGGTGCATGCGGCGTCCGATGCGCAGCGCGCTGCCGCCGCTTGCTGACGAACGAGAAGTGCGGCGCCTGCAAGGAGGCATAGTGCGCCGATCGCAAGGAGCGCCACGCGATAGGGGAGCGCGGCCATGGCGATTCCGGCCAGCCATGCCGATCCGATACCGACTGAAGCCAGCAGCATCGGCAGGGCACAGCAAGCTGCAACGCCGAAACCTGCCGCGATTCCTCCGAGAGTGAGAGACGCGGTTCCCAATCCCTTCGGCGAATGTGGATTGGAAGAAGGTTCAGACATGGCGACTCCTTGAGACCGGTGCGATCCTAGCCTAGTGTCTGTAGCTACTACAGACTCAAGGGAAATTTGATGATGGCGACGTCCGGTACCACGATCCCGATCGGCGAACTCTCGCAGCGCACGGGCTGCAACATCGAGACGATCCGCTATTATGAACGCATCGGTGTCCTCCCGGTACCGCTGCGCCGCGGGCGATACCGCGCCTATTGCCCGTCGGATGTTCGGCGACTGTCGTTCGTGCGACGTGCGCGCGAACTGGGCTTCCCGATCGACGCGGTGCGAGCGCTGTTGGCACTTGCCGACGGGGGCGTTGCCTCGTGCGCGCAGGCGCGCGATCTGGCGAGCAAGCATCTGCGGGATATCCGCCTGAAAATCGCCGACCTTCGCCGTATGGAACAAGTGCTCGGCGACACCGTCGCCGCCTGCGAAGCCGGCGACACCTTGGGCTGTCCCTTGCTAGAAACGCTTTGCACTGCAGAAGCGCGGTAGACCCGGAGGCTGTCCGGATCAGGTCAGCCGACCGACTGCGACGCAAGGTCCTTCACGGCGTCGCGCTTGGCGGCCGCCGTCTTGCGCTCGGAATATCGATCGACGAGTTGATCCGCATGACCCCGGGTAAGAACAGTGAACCGAACCAGTTCCTCCATCACATCGACGATGCGATCATAATAGCTGGACGGCTTCATTCGCCCCGCTTCGTCAAACTCCTTGAACGCCATCGCGACGCTCGACTGGTTGGGGATCGTGAACATCCGCATCCAGCGACCAAGCAGCCGAAGCGTGTTGACGGCATTGAACGACTGCGATCCGCCTGACACCTGCATGACAGCGAGCGTTCGGCCCTGTGTCGGCCGCATGCCGCCGAACTCCAGTGGAAGATGGTCGATCTGGGCCTTCATGATGCCGGTGATCTGGCCGTGCCGCTCCGGGCTGCACCACACCTGACCTTCCGACCACAAGGAATGCTCGCGCAATTCGTGGACGGCGGGGTGGTCATCGGCCTTCACCTGATCGGGCAATGGCAAATCGCTTGGGTCGAATATTCGCACCTCGGCGCCGAACAGGATCAACAACCGTGCCGCTTCCTCGACAGCAAGCCGGCTGAACGACCGCTCGCGGAGCGAACCGTAGAGCAGCAGGATGCGCGGCGGATGATCGAGCGAACCGAGCCCCGTCGCGAAATCAGGGCGAATCACGTCGCGATCGAGCGCCGGCGTGAAATCGGGGTCGGCAAGGATACGAAGACGTGACATCAGGCAATCCGCTTGGAGAGGAAGGCGGCGCTCGCCGGGCACAGCGACCGAAACTCGGCCGATCCGGTTATGGCGTCGGGCGCATCGGCAGGGTTGGCCATGACATAGCCATGCCGCCGGAAGAACGGTTCGGCGTGGTGGTCAGCAGATAGAGGGAAGCAACGCCTTCCTCGGTCGCCGCCTGCTCGATCGCGCCGAGAATGGCAGTGCCCATGCTGCCGCTGCGCCGATTAGGCTTCACGATCAGCGATCGCAGCAGCCGATCAGGCCCGTCGCCCTCCATGCCAGCATATCCGACGATACCGGCAGCATCCTCGAACCGGAAGAAGCGACGTCCCGGTTCGGCAAGGTCACTGGTCGGCAGGCCGGCTTCAGCAAGATCGGCCGCCAGATCGGATAGCACGGTGGTGTCGAGCGCTGTCGCGATCATGCCGGCACCCGCTCCTCATACCAGGGCCGGGTCGCCTTCACGATCTTCACCACCGACAGCATGACCGGAACCTCGACCAGCACGCCGACCACGGTCGCAAGCGCCGCGCCCGAATTGAGCCCGAACAGGCTTATCGCAGCGGCGACCGCCAACTCGAAGAAGTTGGATGCGCCGATCAGCGCGGCGGGCGCGGCCACGCACCAGGCGACACCGAACCGGTGGCTGAGCCAGTAGGCGAGGCCAGCGTTGAAATAGACCTGGATCAGGATCGGCACCGCGATCAGGGCGATCACCAATGGATGGGCGATGATTGCCTCACCCTGAAAGCCGAACAGTAGGACGAGTGTCGTCAGGAGCGCCATGAGTGACACCGGACCCAGCCGGGCCAACATCCGATCCAGTGTCGGCTGACCGCCCGCCGACAGCAGGGCGCGACGGACAAGTTGTGCAACGATCACCGGCACCACGATGTAGAGCGCCACCGAGATCAGCAGCGTGTCCCACGGGACCGTGATCGATGCGACGCCGAGCAGCAGGGCGACCAGCGGTGCAAAGGCAAACACCATGATGACGTCGTTCAGCGCGACCTGGCTCAGCGTATAGGTCGGGTCGCCGTCGCAAAGGTTCGACCAGACGAACACCATCGCGGTGCAGGGTGCGGCCGCCAGCAGGATCAGGCCGGCGATATAGGAACTGATGTCGGCGGCCGGCAGGAGCGGCCGAAACAGCCAGCCAAGGAAGACCGTGCCAAGCAGCGCCATGGAGAACGGCTTCACCGCCCAGTTGATGAAGAGCGTCACGCCGACGCCCTTCCAGTGCCGCCTGACCGACCCCAGCGCGCCGAGATCGATCTTGAGCAGCATGGGGATGATCATCAACCAGATCAGCACGGCGACCACGAGGTTGACCCGCGCGACTTCGGCCGATGCGATCGCCCTGAACAAGCCTGGCAATGCGTAGCCAAGGGCAATGCCGACGACGATGCAGAGCGCAACCCAGGCACTGAGATAGCGCTCGAACGTGCTGATCGCCGGCTTGGCCGGCGCCGCGATCGGGGCCGTCATGCGCCGACCCTGTTGCCGGCTGCGTTGATGACCTGTTCGCCGTCCTCCTTGGCGAAGGCGCCAAGCTGCGCGTTCGGCAGCAGGTCGAGCACCTGTTCGGAAGGGCGACAGAGTTTCACGCCGAGCGGCGATACGACGATCGGGCGGTTGATGAGGATCGGATGCGCCATC
The DNA here is from genome assembly GCF_000797515.1 of Sphingomonas sp. Ant H11. GTDB lineage: Bacteria > Pseudomonadota > Alphaproteobacteria > Sphingomonadales > Sphingomonadaceae > Sphingomonas. The sequence continues at coordinate 22,230 of NZ_JSBN01000062.1, read as the reverse complement.
ATCGCATCGATCAATTGGTCATCGCCGAGCGACACATCACCAAGCCCCAGTTCCGCAAACGGCGTGCCCTTCTCGCGCAGGAGAGCGCGGGGTGCGATCCCCATACGTTCGATCAGCGACACCAGCATAGGCCGCGACGGCGGGGTCTTCAGATACTCCACGACATGCGGCTCGATCCCGGCATTACGGATCATCGCCAGCGTGTTACGCGAGGTGCCGCACTCAGGGTTGTGGTAGATGATCATGTCGATTGGCATCAGGCCGCATCCCCGCGACGGCTGCTCGCACCTTCGCCATGGCCGATCTCGCGAACCTGGGCTTGCAGCGCACGAGCCTCGAGTTTCTCGAACGGGAGCGCGATGAAGAGCTTGATGCGGTTCTCGAGGTAGCGGAGCGCCGTGCCGAAGGCGCGCTCACGTTCGACAGGGGTGCCCAGAACGTGGCTCGGATCTTCGATCCCCCAATGGGCGGTGACGGGATGGCCGGGCCAGATCGGGCAGGTCTCGCCGGCCGCGTCGTCGCAGACGGTGAACACGAAATCCATCACCGGCGCGTCAGGTCCGGAGAACTCGTCCCAGCTCTTCGATCGCAGGCCATCGGTCGGATATTCGGTCCGTTCGAGCAAGGCGATGGCGTCGGGATTGACCGCACCCTTGGGATAGCTCCCAGCGGAGAAGGCACGGAAGCGTCCGTTGCCCAGCTTGGTGAGCGCACTCTCCGCGAGAATCGAGCGTGCCGAGTTACCTGTACACAGGAAGAGGATGTTGAAGACGCGATCGGACATGATGGGCTCCATCAGCAGCAGGGGAAAAGTTCGGCGATCAGCGGCTCGCACAGCTCCGCCTTGCCGCCGCAGCAATCCTTGACGAGGAACAGCGTGAGCGCCTTCAACTGGTCGAGGTCGGCACGGTAGTTGATGATCCGGCTGCGTCGCTCGGAACGAATGAGCCCAGCGCGCGCGAGGGTCGCCAGATGCACTGACATGGTGTTCTGCGGCACGTCGAGCGCCCGCGCGACCTCGCCCGCGGCGAGTCCATCGGGTTCGTGCCGAACCAGAAGACGAAAGGCATCGAGCCTCGTTGTTTGCGCAAGCGCTCCTAGCGCCGAGATAGCAGATACCGATTCCATATATCCGCTATTATAGATATATGGTGCGGACGCCAGCCCCATTCAGTGAATCCGTTTTCCAGTTGATCGCTATGGCGGCGCGCCTGTCTATAGGATAGGGGGGTATGCTATGGGACATTTGACCGAAGGCAATGATGAACTCCTGAAGCGGGTGCGCCGCATCGCCGGTCAGGTCACGGCGATTGAAAAAGCGCTGGCGGCAGGGACGGACTGCACGACGACGCTGCACCTGGTTGCAGCGACACGCGGTGCCATCAACGGCCTCATGGACGAGATTATCGAAGAGCATGTCCGCGCCCATGTGGCGCATCCCGATCTTCCGGCCGAGGAGCGCGCCGCAGGGGCGGAAGAACTGATCGCGGTCATACGCCGCTACGCAAAATGAGGCTGAGATATTGACCACGTCCCGCGACATTGAAGCCTTTACACACGACCATGTGTATCTTGGGGCCTCTCACGACGAGAACGCCCGCAGGACCTTGTGGGTTGTGGTGCTGACGGCTGTGATGATGATCGGCGAAATCTTCGCCGGCTATGTTACCGGCTCGATGGCGCTCCTTGCCGACGGTTTTCATATGGCGACCCATGCCGGGGCGCTGAGTGTCGCAGCGATTGCCTATGCCTATGCCAAGCGGCATGCATCCAGTGGACGGTTCAGCTTCGGAACCGGGAAGGTCGGCGACTTGGCAGGCTTCGCTTCGGCGCTCGTGCTAGGCCTTATCGCCTTGGGGATCGGGGTCGAATCGATCCTGCGGCTGTTCGAACCCATCAAGGTCGCGTTTGGCGAAGCAACGGTGATTGCGGTCATTGGGCTCGGCGTGAACATCGTCAGTGCATTCCTGCTCTCGGGTAGCCACCATCATCACGGTCATGACGATCACGCCCATGACCATGATGCCCATGGCGGCGACAATAACCTCCGCTCAGCCTATGTGCACGTCCTCGCCGACGCTCTCACCTCTGTGTTGGCGATCACGGCTCTTCTGGCAGGCCGCTATCTGGGCTGGGTCTGGATGGACCCTGTCATGGGAATCGTCGGGGCAGTGGTGATCGCTCGCTGGTCCTGGAGCTTGATGCGCGATACCGCCGCAGTCCTTCTCGATACGACAGACAATCACGTTGCCGAGGAAATACAGGATCTTGTCGAAGGACCAGGAGATGCGCGCATTTCCGATCTCCATGTCTGGCGCGTCGGCCCTGACGCCCATGCCGCGATCGTCGGTGTTGTTGGTGGCGTGGGCATCGATGCGGGTGTTATCCGTAACCGGCTCGTCCCCGTCCACGAGTTGAAGCATCTGACAATCGAATGCCATTGAAAGCGCACGCGTGAAGTCCCCGTGCATAGACTTGTGCGCGTTCAACGGTTCGACCGGCTGGTGCCGAGGGTGCGGCAGGTCCAAACCCGAATGCAGGACATGGAAGAAGGCGCAGCCGCAATAGCAACGCAAAATCGCTGCCGACCTACCGCGCCGGCTCGCGAAGCTGGCAGGACGCGGCCTGCACAAGTGAATCGGCTAGCCTTGCGGCTAGCGTGCCCTGCTGGCGATCTTCCGACCCCGCCAGATAGGCTCAGGAGGCCAGGCGCGTGATTATCGGACATTCGGGCCGCTCGTTGCCGTGGCAGCCCTTCGCCAGGTCGAGCAATGCTTCGCGCATCGCATTGAGCGCGTCCGCCTTCCGGCCGAGGTCCGCGGCGCGCGATTCCGCCAGCGCCTTGACTTCCGCGCTCGCGCGATCGCGATCAGACCAGAGACCAAGCAGCTTTCGGATTTCTTCGATCGGAAAACCGAGATCGCGGGCATTGGCGATGAAACGCAGCCGATGTACGTCAGCGTCAGAATAGTCTCGATAGCCACCGTCACGCCGCGGCGGCGGCGGAATGAGACCGATCTTCTCGTAGTGGCGGATCATCCGCTGCGAGACGCTGCTCCCCGCTGATGCGCCGCCGATGTTCACAGTGCCACCCGGTTGAGACGCAGCGCATTGGTGACGACGCTGACGGACGAGAGGGCCATCGCTGCTGCAGCGATAATGGGCGACAGAAGAATGCCGAACACCGGGTAGAGCAAACCTGCAGCGATGGGGACGCCTGCGGCATTGTAGATGAAGGCAAAGAAAAGATTCTGGCGGATATTGGCCATCGTCGCCTCGCTCAGCCGTCGCGCGCGCAAGATCCCATTGAGATCGCCTTTGAGCAGCGTCACGCCTGCGCTCTCGATGGCGACGTCCGTCCCCGAACCCATGGCGATGCCGACGTCGGCCGCCGCCAGCGCTGGCGCATCGTTCACTCCATCGCCCGCCATTGCAACCACACGGCCTTCGCGTTGCAGGCGCAGCACGACTGCGCTTTTCTGATCGGGCAGGACTTCCGCTTCAACCGCGTCGATACCAAGTTTACGAGCCACGGCCTGGGCTGTCGTTCGATTGTCGCCGGTCAGCATGACGACGCTGATGCCTTCCTTTCGCAGCGCCGCCAGCGCTTCAGCGGTTGTTGCCTTGATAGGATCTGCAATTGCCAGAATTCCTGCGACGCGGCCATCGACCGCCGCGAAGATCGCAGTGGCGCCGTCCGCCCGCATGTCATCTGCCTGCGTGGCTGCTGTCGATACATCGATGCCATTCTCGTTTAGATAAGCTCCAGCACCCAGGAATATGCGCTTGCCACCGACGGTGCCGACAGCGCCTTTGCCCGTGGGCGAGTCGAAATCCGAAACTTCAGGAATGTCGAGCTGGCGGAGCTTGGCCGCAGCGACGATCGCAAGCGCCAAGGGATGTTCGGATGCCCGTTCGACGCCAGCGGCCAACCGAAGAATATCATCCTCCGAAAAGCCGTCCATCGCCACGATGGCGGTCAGGGAAGGGCGTCCCTCGGTCAGGGTGCCGGTCTTGTCGACGACGATCGTATCGACCTTCTCCATTCGCTCGAGCGCCTCGGCATTCTTGATCAGGACACCAAGCCCAGCGCCGCGCCCGATACCGACCATGATCGACATCGGAGTCGCAAGCCCCAACGCGCAGGGGCAAGCAATAATCAATACCGCAACGGCCGCAACGAGGCCGTGTGCCAATCGCGGCTCTGGACCCCAGATCGCCCAAATCGCGAAGGAGAGCAGCGCGATGCCGAGCACGGCGGGTACGAACCAGCCAGCGACCTTGTCAGCCATGCGCTGGATCGGAGCGCGCGATCGCTGCGCATCGGCGACCATTTGAACGATCCGCGCCAGCATTGTATCGCGGCCGATCTTGTCGGCGCGCACGATGAGCGATCCCGTCTGGTTCACGGTTCCTGCGACGCAAGGGCCGCGACCGTTTTCGTCACCGGCATCGATTCGCCGGTTACCATCGATTCATCGATGGAGGAGCGGCCCTCCTCGACGATGGCATCTACGGGTACTTTTTCGCCGGGGCGGACCCGCAGTCGGTCGCCGACAGCGATCAGGTCGATCGCGACTTCTTCGTCATTCCCGTCCGCCATAATCCTGCGCGCGGTCTTGGGAGCGAGATTGAGAAGAGCCTTGATCGCGCCCGAGGTGCGCTCGCGAGCGCGCAACTCAAGAACCTGGCCCAGGAGGACAAGGACGGTGATCACGGCAGCCGCCTCGAAATAGATCGCGACCGTGCCGTCCATCATACGAAAAGCTGCAGGGAATATGCCCGGCGCTGCAGTGGCCACCACACTATAAGCCCAGGCCACGCCCGTCCCCATCGCGATCAAGGTAAACATGTTGAGGTTGCGGGTCCGGACAGAGGCCCAACCGCGCTCGAAAAATGGCCAGCCCGCCCAGATCACGACCGGGGTTGCCAAAGCGAACTGGAGCCAGCCCGATATGCGCTCGGAAATGAGGCTGTGCAGCGCTGGGAACAGGTGTCCGCCCATTTCCAGCACGAAGATGGGCACCGTAAGCGCCAAAGCGATCCAAAACCTGCGAGACATATCGAGCAGTTCAGCGCTTGGCCCCGAGTCTGCAGTTACAACCTCCGGTTCGAGGGCCATACCACATATCGGGCATGGCCCGGGATGATCCTGACGGATCCGCGGGTGCATGGGGCAGGTCCAGATGGCGCCGGGCTGGGGCGCCGCCGGCCTGTTACTACCCTCAGACAAATAGCGCTCGGGGTCGGAGGCGAACTTGGCGCGGCACCCCGCACTACAGAAATAATATTCCTTTCCCCCATGCGAGACATGATGAGAGGCGACAGCCGGATCGACCATCATGCCGCACACTGGATCCTTGGCCATCTTCGAGCCCGTGGTGGCATCGTGCTTGCCCGCGCAGCAGCTATGCGCATCAGATTTGCTCTCAGGAATCGGATCAGTCACGGCTCGTCTCCTTATCGACGAATGCAATCTGGGGTCTGACATCATGTCAGGGTCAACCCCGGCTCTCATATATTTTTGCGTGGGCGACCCTCGTTTCCCCGGATCAGCCAGACAATCGATTGTGAATGGAGGTCGCTGCCCTGGCCGCCTGGCCCGCCGCTACTGCGATTTGATCCAGCCCTTCGACCATGTCGCCGGCGGCGAACATACCGCTGATCGTCGTTTGCTGATGCTCATCGACGACGATGCACCCTGACGGGGCCAATTCGGCACCAGCCATCCGCGCCAGTTCCGAGTGAGCGGAGGTCCCAAGAGCAACATATAGGGTGTCGAATTGGAGCGATCGGCCATCGGCTAAATGGGCGAGAAGGTCTTTCTCGTTGACCGACAAATCGCTGACAGGCGCTCGCTCCACCCTAATAGCGTATCGAACCAGATTTGCCTCGTCAGCGTGCGAGAGTTCCGAAGCATCCTGAGTGAGCAGGGTGACGGTATCGCTGTAGTGGCGAACGAAAATCGCTTCGGCCGCGCCGTGGTCGGAACAGCCCAGCACGGCGACTCTCCTGCCGCGGATCTCGTAGGCATCGCAGATCGGACAATAGCGTATCAACCCTTGCGCAACGCCTCGATCGTGCGCTTCCTGCTCTATTCTCGGTCGATGATTTGTCACGCCTTGGGCGAGCAATATGGTTCGTGCCTCAATGGCCTGGGAACCCGTATAGGCGATAAAGCCAGTATCGGCGCGCTCGACGCGCTCGACGACTCCGTTGGCCAATTCGGCACCGTAGCGAGCTGCATGTTGACGCATACGCAAAAGCAAATCCGCGCCAGATATTCCGTCTGGAAATCCAAGGAGGTTATGGGTCGTTGGGATGCGGGCTGCCCGGCCCGGCCCCGCATCGACGACCAGCGTGGCTCGCAGAAACCGGCCCAGATAGGTGGCAGCCGTTAGGCCTGCGGGGCCTCCGCCAATGATAATGCAGTCGTACATGCATGCCTTTCGCTGACGTTGATCGACATTGCTATTACGCGGCACGGGGCATGTGCCCTCGAAAGCAGGCGCTTCTCTGGAGAAAATGCAGATGGGCGCGAGGGGTACGAGCCGTCGATGCGTAAGTCAGATGTAGCCCATCAACCGACAGGATGGACAAATGAGGTGCCCACGGGTCGCAGCGTGGCGCGGGGGCAAGTGGACGTGGGGAAGACGGATCGGAAGCAATGATCGCGCTCCACGCCCCTCGCCCCGCAAGGATCGCTAGGCGCACGTCCTGGCGCCGCGACCCCGTCACCGCGGGAGGCGAATTGGAGACCTACAGTCCTTTTTCGGTTTCGATGGGCCAGGCACTCTGGGTCATCATGATCATCGCCGGGCCTCCGCTCATTTTGATGCTGGTCGTCGGGCTGGTTATTTCCATGGTCCAGGCCGCGACATCGATCAACGAACAGACGGTAAGCTTTGTCCCGAAGCTTCTGGCGTTCATCCTGTTTCTTGCAATCTACGGGGCGACCGTCGGCGATCTCCTGATCGACTATACCCGCGACCTGTTCATGCATATTCCGGACGACATACGATGATCGCAGGCCTTTTTATTAGGCCGGGGCAGCTCCCGCAAAATCTGGTGGTCCGCGAAATGGAGTGCTAGCGTCCGAGGAGATTGGGGCGAAGGGGGGAGCAGGGTTTGGCAGACTTTGAATTGCTGGCGCGGCAACTGATCCAGCGATGGAAGGAAGACCCGAACGCGACCTATCAGAGCTGGTTTCTTTGGGACGAGCGCATCAAGAATTTCCGCTCGATCCGACGGGGCCTCGCCCAGGTGGTCGCTGAAATCGAAGCCGGGAGGTTCGGCGTCGCTTATCGCGGATCTTCGCTGGAAACGGTCGTTCATTCGGTCGCCGAGCAACGGCAGATATTCAAAGGTGCGGATCATGCGTTTCTTTGGAAGCCAAAATTGCGCATCCCTGACATCTATGAAAACCCAGCGAACCAGCGCGCTTTTGGCCGGTTGCTGGATCATTGCGCGTGCTGTGATACCGCTGAAGAGATTATCGCGGGAATCCACACCATTGATCGCCTGAACATCAAAGGCCTGGGACCAGCGGTCGCCAATCTCCTCTACTTCCTGCATCCCACGCTGGTCCCGCCGTTCAACACGGCGATCGTCAATGGCTATAACAAGCTGACGGGCGGGAAGGTGAAGCTGGGCAGCTGGCAGCATTTTCTCGCGATGCGCTCGGGCGTCCTTGATCTGAACGAGCAGTTCCGCGATTTGCTGTCGAACGATCTCGGCGCCATTGGGGGGCTGTTGTTTGATATCGGCTCGGGGCGTTATCCTGCGCCACCACGCGACGAGGGCGATCAGGCAGCCGGTTCCTGGGCGGCGCGGCTCGAACAGGCCAGGACCGAGGCGCAAAGTCTCAACAAGGCCCTTCAGAAGCAGGGCGAAAGCGATCGGACCCATTCGGAGATTCAGGCCTGGCTTCGCGACATCGGTCATGCGCTAGGCTATGATGTCTGGATCGCAGCCAACGACCGCGGGCGTCTCCATGATGGGGTGCGTCTTGGTGAGGGATGCCTTGAGTGCCTGCCGGAGTCGATTTCCACTTCGACCGGTGCCGATGCCATCCGTCTTATTGATGTACTGTGGCTGGAGCGGGCGAGCGATCGTGTCGCCGCGGCCTTCGAAGTCGAGCATTCGACTTCGATTTATTCGGGCATCGTCCGGATGCTCGACCTGGCCCTGAGCGGCAGCGAGTTGCACGCCACCGCCGGGCTGTTCCTTGTCGCACCCGATGCCCGCGAGAGCGAGGTGCGGGCGCAACTCGCACGGCCCGCCTTCAGCCGTATCGCAGATCTTGAGATCGCCTATCTTCCCTATGGTGAGCTGGAACGCCACAAGGAAGCGATCTCCCGTTTTGGTTCGGGCCTGAAAGCGATCAAGGCCATATCGCGCGCGCTGCCGTGATGGGCGAATGTCTATACGCCGGAGGCGGGAGGCGCCAATAGTCCGAGCCAGGCAACGAGCGTAAGGATTGCAAGCGCACACCCGCTCTCGACAATCAGACTTCGGCGAAGCGACCGTATCGCGCTGGTGCGTCACCGCTTTCGACAGCCATCGCCAACGCAGGCGTGAGGAAGAAGCGATTGGCTGCTGCAAGGATGAGCATTGCGCCAAACAGCAGCAATTTCGCTGTCAGCAGCGCACCATAGAGACTTGTGAAAAGCGATCCCAATCTGGACGGCCCCACCAGTATCCAGCTGTTGACCACACCAGAGAGGATGAGGAGGCCGACCACGATTGAGCCGATCCTGGCGAAGCCGTCCAAGGCTCGGTGCGAAAGGTGAATATGGTCCACAGCCATTCGGTCGGCGGGGCGAAATATGAGTAGGCATAGAGCAGCCAACGCCCCGACCCATATCCCTGCTGCCAACAAATGGGTGATATCGGCGCCAAGATGAACCCATCCCAGCAAGCCTTCATCGGCAGCGCCGTGACCGGTCCAGGCCAATGTTGCAAGAGCGATCGCTGCCGTGAACGAAAGTGAACCGAGAGCAAAAGCGGGACGACGCCATCCGACAATCGAAAAATAAAGGACGAGCAAGAGTGCGGCCACTCGTACCTGCCATATCGTTCCGATCGAGGTGCCCGAGATCACCATGTTGATTGTGGCGCGGTCTACCTGATCGACCGACACGCCGCCCATCGAGGCCGCCAAAACCATCATGCCGAGGATCGACAGACCTATGCCGGCCAAGGCGATGGACGCGAGTACGGAGCGGAAGCGCAGGACCGAGCCGGATTCCCGTTCGGTCCCGCGCAATGTGTAGAGCCCGAACATCGGCAGCCCAAAAAGAAGCATCAGGTCAAGATAGAGTCCAAGCCTGACGGCGATTGCCACCATGTCCGGCATGGTCTTACTTGACCTTGAACGTGTATCCGCCCTGGATGCGATGGGTGTCGGTCGAGACGACATGATAATCGAGCTTGTACGTTCCAGCTGTCAGCGGCTTGGCGAGCGTGGCAACGAGTGTCTTGCCGTCGGGAGCCAGCGTTGCCTTGACGCCGTTCATTTTCATCGGCCCCATCTTCATGCCGGGCATTTCGGTCATCGTCAGGTCGATTCCGGAGAACTGCGCGACAAGCGCTTCGGAAAAGACGAGCTGGATCTTCGTCGGGGCGACGACGACGGTGTCGGCGGCTGGCGTGGCACTGCTCAGTTTGGGGTGAGCCTGGACGGCGGTAGCGGCAAAGACAGAAGCCGCCATGGCGACGGCAAAAGCTGTTTTACGAAACATCGATTTCTCCATAGGCGGCGATACTGCCGACACAGCGATTTACGCACCGCAGAGTGCAACCCCTCATCAAACCCGCGAAATTTCTTCGGCGGTTGTATGGAAACCGGCCGGCGCGCGGGATCGGCGTAGGGTTGAGGGGTGAAGGCGCGCCGCGCGTATGATCAATTGGATGGGGTGTGAAATCATCGATCGTCCAAAGACTTTCTGCTGGGGAGGACGCGATGGAAGATTCAAGGAAAGCATGGCTCCGGAGACATTTTCCGAGCGTGGGCTTCGTCGCGGCGGCGGCGCTGGCCGGTGGCGCGCTCGCCGGCATCGTCGTGTATGTCGGCGCTTACGATATTGGCGCTGATGCCCCCCACAGCAAACCAGTCTATTGGCTCGTGGAGCAATTCCGTGATCGCTCGATCGCGGTAAGGTCTCGCGACATCAGCGTCCCGGCAAACCTGATGGATGTGAAACGTCTGCAGAGCGGAGCGGGGCTCTATACCGAGATGTGCAGCGGCTGCCATCTCGCGCCGGGCCTTGAGAAGTCCGAGATCAGCCAGGGCCTCTATCCCAGGGCTCCCGAGCTTTTCCGTGAGCCGCAGAGATCGGCAAAGGAGCAGTTCTGGATCATCAAGCATGGGGTCAAGCTCACAGCGATGCCGGCCTGGGGCAAAACCCATAGCGACGAGCTGATCTGGGACATGGTGGCTTTCGTGCGGCAGATGCCGAAGATGAGTCCTGCGCAATATCAGGCGGTGATTTCCAGTGCGCCTGAAGATCACGATGCGATGATGAAGGATATGCCTGGCATGACAAAGACGATGCCGTAACTATGTGGCACCGTGCCTTGAAGGTCGTCGTTCAGCCCCCCGAAAACCGAGGGGCGCTTTTGACGAACGGGCTGATAGCGGAGGTGGAAAAGACGGGTCTTGCGCCAGCGCGTCGGATGGATTGAAGAAATAGGAATTTGAGATGAATGTAGACTTGGATGGGCTCTTGAGCCGCTTACGCAACGAACCGGGGCATCCCGGTCTGGCCGGTCTTGAAGAGGCAGTGTTCAGGCGCATTGCCGCCAGGACGCAGGTTTCGGCGGGCTCCCAGTTGAGGCTTGGCGCGGTCGCCGCCTTTGGCGCAGTGCTGCTGGGTGTTGCCAGCAACGGGGTTACGACGCCAGTCGAGGCCTCCGTTACGCTCTCGCCTTTTGGGCCATCCAATCCGCTTGCTCCCTCCACGTTGCTCGCAGGTCCGCGATGAAGCCGCGGCTGCTCGTTCTGGTCGCGATTGTCGCCTTTGTCGCAGCCGTCGCGGGCGTGTTTCTGGGCCGTCATTTCCTGCCACATCCTGTGGCTGGCGGCGTCGAACTGCATGACGTATTGCACAGCAAGCTCGACCTGGACGATCGTCAGAAGGCTCAGATCGAGTTGCTTGAGCAGCGGTTTGCCGTGCGCCGACGGGCGCTGGAACTCGAACTGAGAGCCGACAATGCACGGCTTGCCGATGCCATCGAAACTGAACATGGCAACGGTCCGGGTGTCGCTGCGGCCGTCGATCAGTCGCATCAGGCAATGGGTCAGCTCCAAAAGGAGACGCTCGGCCATATCTTCGCCATGCGCCAGATCTTACGTCCGGATCAGGCCAAGACCTTCGACCAGGCGGTAGTACATGCGCTTACCGACGATGCGCGGTGAGTCTGGAGCTCCAGTCGTGCTCCGATGGTGAACTTGCCGCGCTGACGCTCGGTGGCCGGCAAGCGGCATTCGCAGAGATCATGCACCGGCATCAATCCGCGATATTCCGGCTGGTCCGCGGACTCGTAGGCAATGCGGAAGAGGCGCTTGACCTTACCCAGGATTGCTTCGTTTCGGCGTTCAGCCATTTGCGGAAATATGATGGTGCCCGACCGCTGCGCGCTTGGCTGTCGCGGATCGCGATCAACAAATGCCGTGATTGGCGCCGTCGCCAAAGAGTGCGTCAGCTCTTCATCTTCAGTGCCGCCACGTCCGACGACGAAATTGAACAGGTCCCAGACGACGCACCTTCGGCTCATGCCAGCGCAGCTTCGAAGATGGAACTCGAAAAACTCTCGACTGCGATCGCTGCCTTGCCATCTTCGTTGCGAGAGGTTCTGCTGCTCCGCACCGTCGAAGGGTTGAACCAATCGGAAGCTGCGTTGGCACTTTCGATCAGCGGGAAGGCTGTCGAGACGCGGCTGTACCGCGCTCGCGTCCGACTTGCTGAAATCTTGGCCGACATTTGAGGGGTGCGCCGCGCTCGTGCGTAAGGATGAGAGAGATACCGCGCTCGAGCCTCGCTGTGGACAAGAGGGTGCTGAACAATGAACAAGGAGATTATATGCCCCCGGTATTGAACCGCCGCGATCTGTTCCGCGGTGCCGCGCTGACCGGCGGTGGCCTGGCATTGTCGGCCTGGATGCCGGCATGGGCTCAACCCGTCTCGGCGGGTATTGTGAAGCCGCTCCCGACCGTTACCGGCAACGATATTTCCCTCAAGATCGCCCATCAAATGATGATGATCGATGGTCGCGCAAGCCATGCGATCGGCATCAACGGAACCGTGCCGGCGCCTTTGATCCGGTTGCGCCAAGGGCAAACGGTGCGCCTGTCGGTGATCAACGATCTTGAAGAAGACAGTTCGATCCACTGGCACGGGTTACTGGTACCGTTCCAGTTCGATGGCGTACCGGGAATCAGCTTCCCCGGCATCAAACCAAAATCGACCTTCGTCTATGAGTTTCCGATCGTCCAGGCGGGCACCTATTGGTATCATAGCCATTCGGGTTTGCAGGAGCAGATGGGCCATTACGGGCCGATCGTGATCGATCCGGCAGGCGAAGATCCGATCAAGTCGGATCGCGAGCATGTGATCGTGCTGTCCGACCATAGCCAGATGCATCCGCACGCGATTTTCAGAAAGCTCAAGCAGGTGGGCGGGGGCTATTTCAACTATCAGCGCCAGACGCTGGCTGGCCTGATGGCAAAAGAAGATCAACCGCTCAAGGATCGTCTCGACTGGGGCAAAATGCGGATGGACCCCACGGACGTCTCTGATGTCACAGGTTCAACCTACACCTATCTCGTCAACGGCCATGGTCCCCAGGACAATTGGACAGCGCTTTTCCGGCCCGGCGAGCGAGTTCGACTACGTTTTGTCAACGCCTCGGCGATGACGACGTTCAATGTCCGGATTCCAGGACTCAAGCTCACGGTCGTTCAGGCCGATGGTCTAGACGTGCGGCCGGTGGAGGTCGACGAGTTCCAAATTGCGGTGGCGGAAACCTACGACATCATCGTCACCCCGACTGATGACCGTGCCTACACTCTGATCGGCGAATCTGTTGATCGGTCTGGCATGGCGCGCGCAACTCTGGCCCCGCGCGAAGGCATGGCAGCCCAGGTGCCCGCGCTTCGCAAACGTCCCCTTGCCGATATGAAGGATATGGGCATGGGCGAGATGGACATGGGCGGCATGCAAGGCATGGACGCTTCCGGCGGTTCTACGATGGCCGGCATGGACCATGCAGCAATGGGTCATGACATGCCGACAGGCGGCGCCGCTGCTGGTGGCATGGCGGGCATGGACATGGGCTCCGGCGCATCCATGCCGACAACGGACAAGACACCCGGCGGCTCGATGGCGAGCATGCCTGGAATGGGCGCCCCGGCCGGCGACGCTATGGCAGGCATGGCGATGGGCGGGATGGGCGGCATGAATATGCGCGACGGCAGCAAAGCCCCGCAGGTCAAGATGGGGCCTGGCGTCCAGACGATTTCACCTATGCCGATGGATCGCACCGGAGAGCCCGGGCAGGGCCTGGAAGATGTCGGACACCGCGTCCTGGTCTATCGCGACCTCATGGCGGTGGATCGCAACCCCGACGTGCGAGCGCCTGATCGGGCGATGGAAATCCACCTGACCGGCAATATGGAACGCTATATGTGGTCGTTCGACGGCGTGAAGATGAGCGACAAGCGCGAGCCGATTCCATTCCTGGAAAACGAACGGGTGCGTGTGACGCTGGTGAACGACACGATGATGTCGCATCCGATCCATCTTCACGGACATTTTTTTTCGAGTTGGTTACCGGGCATGGCGAATATTCGCCGCGCAAGCATACGGTCAACGTCGCGCCGGGCGGCAAAGTGAGTTTTGACGTCACCGCCAACGCGATCGGCGACTGGGCCTTCCACTGCCATATGCTTTATCACATGCATGCCGGGATGATGCGCGTCGTCTCTGTCCGGCCTCGGGGAGACGCAGCATGAAGGCATTGCTTCTCCTCATCAGCGTAGCGCCGCTTGCCCTCGCGGCTCCGGCTAACGCGCAATCGATGCAGAATATGCCGGGCATGAACATGCCTGCGGCCAAAGCACCTCCGAAGAAAAAGCCGGCAGCCAAACCCGCGACTCCCGTTAAGCGCAAAACGGCCGCCAAACCGGCTGCTAAACCAACTTCAGCAAAGCGCGGGGCGCCCGTCGCGAAACTTAAAGCGGCCGCCCATGACATGTCGGGAATGGGCGCCATGCCCGGAATGGATATGTCGGGAACGGTAGGAAGCAAGGCGTCTCCGAAGCCCGATCCCCATGCAGGACATGACATGTCGAGCATGCCTGGCATGACAATGCCGGACACGGCGGGTGGCGCCATGAACCACGATATGCCCGGTATGAATATGCCTGCTGGTGGAGGCGGTCAGCCAATGGAGCATGACATGTCGTCCATGCCCGGCATGTCGATGGACGGGCAGATGGCCGGTCATGGGGCAGGGGGCACGAGCCTTGCACCGGGCAATGCACCGGCACCGGCAGCACCAAGCGATCATTATGCCGATCGGATCTATCAGAACGGTGCGATGGTCGATTCACGGTCCATGCTGCACAACGAGCATGGCGCCAGCACCTCCTCGATGATCCTGTTCAATCTGGCGGAATATCAGGTCCGGAATGGTCGGGACGGTTATCGCTGGGATGGCGAAGCGTGGTTCGGCAAGGATCTCGATCGGTTGACAATCAAGTCAGAAGGCGAGGGCGTCCTAGGCGGTCGTAACGGCACCTTTATGGAAACTGCGGAGATTCAGGCGCTCTACAGCCGCGCGCTCGATCCATACTGGAACCTGCAGGCTGGTGTCCGATATGATTTCAAACCCAATCCCTCGCGCACCTACGCTACAGTCGGGATCGAAGGAGTCGCGCCTTACTGGTTCGAAACGGAGGCAGCCTTGTTCCTGTCGAACAAGGGCGAGGTCCTGGGGCGGATCGAGGGCTATTACGATCAGCGCATTACGCAACGTTTGATCCTTCAGCCCCGGGTCGAATTGAATCTATCAGCCCAGGACGTCCCGGAAACCCGCATCGGCGCGGGTATATCGAACGCCGAGTTTGGGCTGCGTCTGCGCTACGAAGTCAGACGCGAATTTGCGCCCTATATTGGCGTCTCCTACGATCGCAAGCTGGGCAAGACCGCGGATTATGCGCGAGCTGATGGCGAAGGTGTCAAGGCGACAAGCTTTGTCATTGGCGTGCGGACCTGGTTCTGAGGAGCAACCGGCTTCGCCTCCATGTCGGGGTTAGCCGGGTGCACCGCTGGCTGGCCCTGATCATCGGCGTCCAGTTATTGCTGTGGTTTGCGAGCGGCCTGATCATGAGTGTGTTGCCCATCGATCGGGTTCGCGGTGAACATATCGTAGATCGCGCATCGCTGGCGACGCTCGATCAGGGCCGTGCCCGGGCGCCGCTCGATATCGTTCTGCGCCAGGTGGCCGCACCTGTCCGCGAGGTGCGGTACCGTATGCTCGCTGGGCGCGAGGTCGCTGAGGTAGAGATGGCTGACGGCTCGGTGCAGATACACGACGCAGAAACGGCGTCGGCCATTCCGCCCGTCAACGCCGCCATGGCGCGCACGGTGGCGGTGCGAGCATATCGTGGGAAGTCGGCGTCGCCGAGCGTCCGTGCCGTTACGTCCGCGAGCACCGAATATAAGGGCGTGCTTCCGGCATGGCGGATCGACTTTCCAGATCAGGATTCGACCCGCGTCTATATTGCGCAAAATAGCGGTCGGATCGTTGCCGTCAGGAACGGCACTTGGCGTCTCTATGACTTCTTCTGGGGCCTCCACATCATGGATTGGAAGAACCACGAAGATTTCAACACGCCCTGGCTGATTGGATTTGCCGGTGGGGGGCTTGCGCTCGCGATCGCGGGTTCTGCTCTTTTGTATTTCCGCTGGCCGCGAAAGCGGCGCCGCAAGAGTTGAACGACCATGGGGGGATTCTTGGGCGGGGGGCCGAAGGAGACGACCGATGATGAAGAACGCTTATACCAGCCTCGCGCTGCAGACCCTCGTCGGCGGCATTATCATGTATTTGGTGATGTTCGTCATGATCGATAGTCTGGGAAGCTTCTACAATAACCTCAACATGGTCTACATGACACTGATGATGGTCGCACCCATGGTGGTGTTGATGATCCTCGCAATGGGGCATATGTTTCCATCGAAAACCGCGAACGCCGCCCTTTTGATCGGCTCTGTCGCGATATTTGCTGGATCGTTCGCGCTCATCCGGACGCAAACGACGATCGGCGATACCGCGTTCTTGCGGTCGATGATCCCCCACCATTCGGGGGCGATCCTTATGTGTCGTGAGGCATCTCTCAAAGATCCGGAAGTCGTTCGTCTCTGCAGCGGCATCGAGGTATCTCAACGGCGCGAGATCGACGAGATGAAGGCAATTTTGGCCCGTAAATAGCAGCCTGATCCCTAATTCCTGGAAATGTCTGCGTTTCGCGGGGGGGAAAAGCACGCTCGCGCGTATTAACAGTGCGGGGACGATGAGGAGAATATTATGAAGAAAATAATCGCCGTCATGATCGTCGGATTGTTGGCCACGCCCGGTATCGCGCAAATGCAGGGCATGGACCATTCCAAGATGGACATGGGTCAAATGATGAAGCCGACCCCTGCTAACCCCTACCCGTCGGCTGAGATGGAAATGCACCAGAAGATGACGTCCGCGATGGGCGCGGATGCCACCGAAACCTGGGTGCGCAAGATGGTCGAGCATCATCGCGGCGCGATCGCGATGTCGCGCATCGTTTTGCGAGAGACCAAAGATTCAAAGGTTCGGATGATGGCCAACAAAGCCGTCGCCGAGCAGACCCGTGAGGTCGGCGAACTCGAGGGCTGGCTAAAAGCCCACGGCAAGCGGGCGCAGTAGGAGATTTTCCCCGTCCCGCGGGAACCATTGAAGGTTGATATGAAACTCAAAATCGTACTTGCTGCGCTCGGCGCGTCACTCTCCGTCGTCAGCATTGCTGCTGAGCCGATCGTCGTTCACCGGGATCCCGGCTGTGATTGCTGCGAGCAATGGGCGGCCCAGGTCCGTCAACAATTCGGGCGACGCGTGAACATGATCGACGATCGGGGGCGACCCGCCTTTCAGCGGGTACACGGCGTACCGGCTCGGCTATCATCGTGTCACACAGCGATCGTCGATGGCATGGTTTTCGAGGGACACGTCCCCATCGCGGACATGAAGCGCGTTCTTGCGTTGCGTCCGCGTGGTGTGAGCGGTCTCGCCGTAATTGGTATGCCTGTCGGATCACCCGGCATGGAAGTTCCCGGACAGTCCGCCCAACCCTTCAATGTCATTGCCTTTGGCGCGGAACGCGAAACCATCTTTGCACGCCACGGCGGATGAGTATCGCGTTGTCCCTGGATCATGAGTGGTGTATCCGGTTACGTCTGTGAAATGTGCGCTTCATCTCTTTCTCCTGCTTGGAGCCCTGATCGGTCTGCTCGGCCAGGAAGCCGCCTTTGCGTCCGGCCCGCCTGCAGTGTCCGCGCCGGTGGCGATGTCGAGTATGGCCGCTTCAAGCATGTCCGAGGACTGCATGAAGATGATGGCGCAGCAACAACAGCCTGCGCAGAAGCCCTGCAAGGGCATGACCCTTGCCTGCATAGCCGCGATGGGGTGCGTAGTTCCCATGGCCGTTCGCAATGACTCGCCAGCGCTTGCGGCTCGCGAGGCGAATCCAATCTTGGCCTTCTGGCCGACCACCACGGTCCTACGCGGCAGTGACCTTACGCCCGAACCGGAACCACCGACTCTCCTTGGCTGATCGAAACCGGCCGTCAGGCTGACAGGATCGTTGCGCCTTTGCGCACCCAAACATCCCGTCTGATCTGCGGCTACCACGATGTTTTGCCAAAGGATTACAGTCATGAAAAACCGTGTTTTCTATGCCCTGCTCGGCGTAGCCCTTGCCGCACCTGGCGCCGCATTCGCCGGCCAGCCCAACCACAGCCAACAGTCCGGCCACTATGAGTGGAAGTCGGTCCCGCAATATGGCCCGCGTGCCACGGGACCGGCCCAGCGGCGCGTCTGGGTGCCTGATGCCACGCAAGTGGCGACTTGCGACTGCGACATGATGAAGATGAGCAGCACAGACGCTGCTGATTGCATGAAGCAGATGCACAGCATGGCACAGCCTTCGTCGACCCCTTCGGCCGGCTAATACCAACCTCCGATGATACTGACTCACGGGGGGGATTCCCAAAGCGGCGAAACTCTGACTCTATGGCTGTCGATTGGAGGGCATGGCCATGGGTGCAGCGATCGGAATGCGGAACGACTTTGACGCCGCGAGCTTGAGGCGACTGGCGCGCGTGACCAAGAGCGCGAACCAGGGCCGTCGGCTTCTGGCTTTGGCGGAAATTTATGATGGCGGGAGCCGCAGCGATGCGGCGCGTATCGGCGGAGTGACGTTGCAGATCGTGCGGGACTGGGTCGTGCGGTTCAATGATAGAGGTCCTGACGGGCTCCTTAATGGTAAGGCACCGGGCAAGCCCCCTTTGTTGAGCGATGCCCAGCGCCAGGCTCTTGCGGAGATCGTTGAAAGCGGTCCGATCCCGGCGATCCATGGAGTTGTGCGTTGGAGACTGATCGACCTGACGCGGTGGCTCCATGATGAGTTCGGGGTGTCCCTGACGGAAACGACCGTGGGACGGGAGTTGAAGAAGCTGGGCTATGTCAAACTGACGGCGCGCCCGCGTCACCATGCGCAGAATGAATATGCGATGGAGGACTTTAAAAAGGGGGCTTTGCAGCCGAGCTGGCAAAGATCAAGGTCGCCCTTCCGCGCGGCACGGCGATAGAGGTCTGGTTTCAGGACGAAGCCCGGATCGGCCAGAAAAACAAGATCACCCGCCGCTGGGCCAGGCGCGGCACGCGGCCCTCGGCACCCAAGGACCAACGAACGAAATCGGCCTACATCTTCGGTGCCATCTGCCCCGAACTTGGCAAGGGCGCTGGCCTGGTTCTCCCATTCTGCAATACCCAGACCATGTCGCTGCATCTGGCGGAGATATCGCTTGCTATCGAGCCGGGCGCCATGGCGTGTTGCTGATGGATCAAGCCGGATGGCACATGACCGGGAAACTGGAAGTACCTGATAATATCAGCATCGTTCCGCTGCCGCCCAAATGCCCCGAACTCAACCCGGTAGAAAATATCTGGCAGTTCATGCGCGATAACTGGCTATCCAACCGCATCTTCACATCCCACGACAACATCATCGACCTTTGCTGCGAGGCTTGGAACAGGCTGGTTGATCAGCCATGGCGCATCATGACAATCGGACGCCGCAAATGGGCGCGTGGGTCGTGATCAATGCAGGTTGGTATGAGCGTTTAATCCTCTTCCTCTCGCGAGGTGCAGCAAGTCCACAATCAGGTCTGATATGGCATCGCGCGCTGTGTCGACACCCGTCTTGGCGATGAAATCGGTTATGGCAGCCAAGGCAAACGCTGCCCGATCTGCATTGGATATCTCATTCGTCATCGCGGAGGCTCACTTTCTGCGAAGGTGTTCGCCAAGAGGTGTATAATCGACAGGTGATGGGCCAGCACCTCCTGCAGAACCGATCACCCGCCACCCGGCATCTCCTCGCTTACGCGGCGTGTTTGCGGGATTTAAGCGGTATCACCAGCCGTGCGTTCTCGAACCATTCGTCGCTTAGTTCAGGGGCTGCGTCGGGATTGGCCGAGATCTGAGCAGCGATGTCTGAATCGGTGAACGAGTCGAGCCGAGCCAAATTCTCCGGCGTTGCCCAAGCTTTGGCAGCGGCGAGCGCTTCCTCATGCGATACCCGAACGGTATTTTCGGACTTCCCGGTCATTGGCTTTCCTGACGTTGATGATCCGCCTGATGTTGTCACGCCACGTATATACTACGACGAAGATCCGATCGCCAGCAGCGGCGATCGGACCGATCGCTACGATACGGGTTTCACCGTAAGGGTAGCGATCATCCACCTCCTCGACGAACGGGCCGTGGAAAAGGAGCTCGGCCAGGGCGAGCGGCAGACCGTGTTTGCGCCGGTTTTCATCGTCTTTCACCGGATCATACTCGATCGCCGCCATAGACTATTCCGCCGCAACCCCAGCGCGCGAGAACATATCCCCGCCCTCGCCCGCATCCTCATTCGCCACGGCAGCACCCACCCCGACCTTCGCCTTCTGGCGCTTGTCGAAGCCGTCCCACACTTCGTTCCAATTGCCGCGCGTCGCGGCCTTGGAATATTCGGTGGCGCGCTGTTCGAAAAAGTTGGCGTGTTCCACCCCGTTGAGCATCGGCGCGAGCCAGGGGAGGGGGTGTTCGTCGATCATGTAGATCGGCTTCATGCCCAATTGCCCCAGCCGCCAATCGGCGATGTAGCGGATGTACTTCTTGATTTCCTTGGGCGTCATGCCGTTGACCGGGCCCATTTCGAAGGCGAGGTCGATGAAGCTGTCCTCCAGCCGCACGGTGTGCTGGCACATGTCCATAATGTCGCTGCGCACCGACTTGGTCAGGCAGTCGCGCTCCTTGGTGAAGGTGTGGAACAGCTTGATGATGCCCTCGCAATGCAGCGATTCGTCGCGGATCGACCAGGTGACGATTTGCCCCATACCCTTCATCTTGTTGAAGCGCGGGAAGTTCATCAGCATGGCGAAGCTGGCGAAGAGCTGTAGACCCTCGGTAAAGCCGCCGAACATGGCGAGCGTCTTGGCGATGTCCTCGTCCGAATCGACGCCGAAGGTCTGCAGGTAATCATGCTTGTCCTTCATCTCGCTATATTCGAGGAAGGCGCCATATTCGCTCTCGGGCATACCGATCGTGTCGAGCAAATGGCTGTAGGCGGCGATGTGCACCGTCTCCATGTTGCTGAACGCCGCCAGCATCATCTTGATCTCGGTCGGCTTGAAGATGCGGCCGTATTTCTCGTGATAGCAATCCTGCACCTCGACATCGGCCTGGGTGAAGAAGCGGAAGATCTGCGTCAGCAGGTTGCGCTCATGGTCGCTGAGCTTCTGCGCCCAGTCGCGGCAATCCTCGCCCAACGGCACTTCCTCGGGCATCCAGTGGATTTGCTGCTGGCGCTTCCAGAAATCGAACGCCCAGGGGTATTCGAACGGCTTATATTGCTTGCGGGCTTCGGTGAGGGACATTGGGGTACTCCGGTACGTTCGATTTTGAGGGGTTACAGCTTTGAAATTCGAAAAGGGAATGCGTTCACGCCGCCAGACTCCAACGCCACATCGCGGTCGCCGACATGGCGAGCGCGGCACCGAGCGCCAGGCCCATCGTGCCGATCATGCGGTAGGCATAGACCTTGCTCTCGCTCGCCGGGCGCAGCAGCGCGAGCAGCAGCGCAAGGCCGATCGCAGTGAACAGTGCCGAGACGGCATACATGATGGCGATCGACGCGGTCACCGGCGGATCCGCCGCTCGATATAGACGGTGCGCGAGCGGTTCGCGCCGACGCCCAAGAACACCACGCCGATGAAATAGCCGAAATCATACCAGCCGCCCTGATTGGGCACGGCGTAGATCGCGACCTCGGGCATAAACAGCGACAACACCCAGGCGACCGGGAAGATGAAGCCATGCCACACGCCCAGCAGGAAGCCCGGCGTATCGGGCGTGTGCTGCACGGCACTCGCCACCTGATGCGCGCAGGCGGCGAGCAGCAGCGGGGCGGCGAGGATGGAAAAAGTGCGTGCGCGTGATGATCGGATCATACAAGCCTCCGTGCATCCAAAGCGCTAGGCATGCGTTTGGAACACGCAACCGTAACGAAGGAGCTACCCAAATGGTCGACGCATCGCAGATCAAGGAACATGCCGAAGTCATCGGCGCCGACGGCGTCCATGTCGGCACGGTCGACCACGTCCAGGGCGGCCGCATCAAGCTGACCAAGAAGGATTCGGGCGCGCTGATCAACGAAGGGCATAGCGCCCATGAAGGGCACCACCACTTCATCTCGCTCGGCCTGGTCGCCGATGTCGAGAATGGTGTCGTACGCCTGAGCGCGAACGCCGACGTCGCCGTGACGTTCGAAGAAGAGAAGTAAGGTCATTTCTCCCTCTCCCTTTGGGAGAGGGAGGGAGGCCCGAAGGGCCGGAAGGGTGAGGGTGCGTCGACCGCGGTCGGCGCGCCCTT